>NZ_NEJJ01000001.1:0-673997 GCF_002113045.1 Pseudomonas sp. B26(2017)
GGGGTGGAGAGGTTGGGGGAGGGGGTGGAGATGCCTAGGTTGGTTAGGCCGTGATTTTTATAGGGGGTAGTTATTTGGATGGTTCAGTTGGGCGGTGGGTATGGATCGCCTGGGACGTGATTGATTGCTTTTGATCAACTGAAGGACATGTGTCGTAAATGTCTGCTTTCGGCCCAGAGTGTGTAAAAACGAAAGCCGTCAAAATCGGAAGCGAATAAATCTACATTGCTGCCGCAGGTAACTAGTAGTACCCAAGCGTTTGTAACGTTCTGGCAAGATTCAGGACAGGTTGTAATTTTTCATCAAGCAACGTCCACCACTCGTGCTCAACCCATTCACCAGTCTCTATCTGGTGCATGGGTGGCATCCAATCTTTATGTCGATCGAAAACATCCGGGATGGCTCGTGCTAGGGCTGATAGTTCATTTTGGGTAAAGCCCTCTTTTTGAAGCTCAACGGCCTTCGCCAGCGCCACACGATAATCTTCAACGTAAGTCATCGCTGGAGTGGAACTAGCGATCTGTATCAGTTCGGGCAGTGCTGACTCTAGTTTCTTAAGCTGACTCAATCTGTCCGCGTTCGTGTAACGGTATTCAGCCATTGTGATTCCCTACTTTCTGTTGGCATTTTTGCACCAAAATGCTCTCTGAACTTGCGCGACCACCTATAATTTCCTCGGAAATCATCGCAAGGATCGCCTATGAAGCGCTTTATTCAAGGTGAACATCGAGGCCAAAGTACTTTACTTCCCGAGAGCCTCGATGACTATGTCAGCGATACCAATCCGGTGCGCGTAGTCGACGTCTTCGTCGACGAACTCGACCTGGTCAATCTGGGTTTTGAAAGTGCCATTCCAGCCGATACTGGGCGGCCTGCTTACCACCCCGCGATCTTGCTGAAGATCTACATCTATGGCTATCTCAACCGCATTCAGTCGAGCCGGCGGCTGGAACGAGAAGCTCAACGCAACGTTGAGTTGATGTGGTTGACCGGGCGTTTGATGCCGGACTTCAAGACCATCGCCAACTTCCGGAAAGACAACAGCAAGGCCATCCGAGGCGTCTGTCGCCAGTTCGTGGTGCTGTGTCAGCAGTTGGGACTGTTCGGCGAAAATCTGGTCGCCATCGACGGCAGTAAATTCAAGGCAGTCAACAACCGCGATCGCAATTTCACCAGCGCCAAACTGAAGCGGCGAATGGAAGAAATTGAATCGAGCATTAATCGTTACCTGACGGTACTCAATGCTGCCGATCGGCAAGAACCCGAAGCTTCCGAGCCCAACGCCGCGCGACTGGAAGAGAAAATTGCCAAGCTGAAGATACAAATGAAGGAGCTCCGGGCGATTGAAATCCAGCTCAACGAATCTCCGGATAAACAGGTCTCACTGACCGATCCAGACGCCCGTTCCATGATGACGCGCGGCACTGGAATCGTCGGTTACAACGTGCAGACGGCAGTCGATACTCAGCACCATTTGATCGTTGCACATGAGGTGAATAACGTCGGCTCCGACCGCGATCAACTCAGCTCAATGGCCAAGCAGGCCCGCGAGGCGATGGCATCGGAAATGCTGTCGGTAGTGGCTGATCGAGGCTACTTCAAAAGCGAACAAATCCTGGCTTGTCACGATGCCAACATCACCGCCTATGTGCCCAAGCCAATGACCTCTGGAGCCAAGGCAGACGGGCGTTTCAATAACGATGCCTTCATCTATGACTCGGCAAAAAACGAATACATATGCCCGGCTGGCGAAGCGCTGATCTGGCGCTATAGCAACGTTGAAAAAGGTCTGAAGTTGCACCGTTACTGGAGTTCGAAATGCCAGGGCTGCGCGCTGAAGTCGCAGTGCACACCGAGCACGGAACGACGGGTTCGACGCTGGGAACATGAAGCCGTACTGGAAAAAATGCAGGACAGGCTGCGCAACGCGCCGGAGATGATGCGAATCCGCAAAAGGACAGTTGAGCATCCCTTCGGGACGCTTAAACAATGGATGGGTGCAACGCATTTCCTGACGCGAAAGCTGGCAGGGGTGAGTGCAGAGATGAGCTTGAACGTGCTCGCCTATAACTTGAAACGGGTCATGAAAATCATTGGTGCCAATGGTTTAATGAAAGCGCTGTCAGCCTAAAAAAGGCCGGTTTTGACCCGGTCAGAGGCTGTAAAACAGTATTGGTGTGCTCCAGGTCGTCACCCATGCAAGCCTTGACTCTAACCATGCGATCGCTCAGCCGACGAAGTTTGTTGCTCCAAGACGATGAGGTAATGAGCGTTTTTACACACTCTGGGCCACTTGCGTACGTCCTTTTTGGCCGAAAGTAGCTGCCGTTATTGGACGTGATGGCAGCTAAACACAGAATAGCCTGGCCGCAATCACTGTGGATGGCCATCTGCTGCCATACAACGATCCTCCCTCACCAGTTATCCTGCGCACCCCGCGAATGGCAGGAATCAGCCGTTTGGGCACAGCTTTTTAGGTTTTGTCCTACAGCCAGCATTTGGGCTTTTTCGATAGCGTCGGACTGTCAGAAACCCAAGCCGGGATTCCCGAAGTGAACAAGGATGATTCATGAGTGAAATTGGAAACGTACCGAGGCCCGCGCAACCTAACCCGCCAAGAAAAAAGGTCTACCGTGGCGTAGAACCGACCGATCTGCACGCCAAGTATTGGGCCGAATACCCTGAGGCACCGGCAGAGAAACCGGCTGCGGCGAAGACAATAGCGGAACCCGGTTTCTACATCGTTCAGCAAGTCATGCCGCGTTCTGCTCTGGAAGCAGCGTTGTTCGATAAGCCGGATGGCGTAACTCTTGAGAAATTCTCGCGCCTCAATCCTCACGTCACCGGTTACGCCAAGCCCGGGCAGCTCATCGTGTTGAGCGATCCGAACAATCCCCAGTGCACACGTGAAGAAGCGTTGCTCATGGAAGCGGCTCAGAAAGTGGACGCGGCACTCAAGCCCATGTCCGACGAAGAAGCGAGTTTCATGGTCCGCTATCGGAGCCAGATAGAATCCGTTCTTTCGCAAGGCTCTACATCAATCGGTGTCGGTGAATCGATCTTCGCCAAGAATCTTGAAGACGTGAAAACTTCGCTAAAGGAAATTGAAACGCTGCATCAGAAAAGTTTTCAGCGTGACGGTCACTTGCGTAGTTCGGAGTTTTTTGACGAGCGTGCACGGCTGTTTGCCAAGCTTGATAGACAGCTCACCGGGTTAACCAGAAAGGGCATCGGTTTCCCTGATCATCCAAGTCTGAAATCAGCTCTCGGTATCTCAAGCAAAAGCCTGGTGCATCACTGGACTCTGGCCGGTGCACCGGGACAGATACCCGGTTATGCCACTCACGCAGAAGGTGTCGCCAGAGCAGCCAAGGTTGTGAAGTATGGCGGCTGGGTGGGTACAGCCGTAGGTGGCGGGGCTTCTTACATGAAGGTTCAAGAAGTTTGTGCAGCTGGTAATAAAGATGCCTGTGAAAAGATTAAATACACGGAGGGCGGTAGCTTCGTTGGTGGGGTGGCCGGTGGCGCGATGGCAGGTGCAGCACTGACTGCGCCTGTAGTAGGTGCAATCTGTGTGGGGCTTGGCGTGCCTACGGGTGGATTAGGCACCCTCGCTTGCGGCGTGGTAGTCGTAGCTGGAGGCTCATTTGCCGGCGGGGCGTTAGGAGGCGCCGGCGGTGAAATGTTCGGCGAAGTGATTTACGAGGTGACTAAATGAATACCGCTGAACTGATAGTCGGAGGATTGTGTGGCGTAGTGATTATCTCGATGTTCATCTGGATCGGGATTGCCCTCTACATCGCACACATCAAGATGGACGTGATCCTTGAACACCTCAAAAACAGCTCTGCCGGCACCAGGTTAGCTGCGTTAAAGCACGGTGGGGCGTGGGGGAAGCTGCTTTTAGTGGGTGGCGCCTCTGGTCTCGTTACATTCACGAATTTCTATATGAGACGCGGCACGCTCAGCGCCGATGATGTGGAGAGCTTTCCCAGCTCTCTCAAGCAGAAACTTGTATTGATGCAATGGAGTGCAATCTTGTTGCTTTCTGCGATGGTTGTGCTGGTTGCTTTGGGGAAATCAGGTGTACTCAGGTAACCGAATGAGGTGCTTGTTCAGCCCCGTTTGAACCTTGGAGACCGCAGCCGTATGGGCTGGTGAGAAGATCTACGAGGCAGGTAAATGGGTTTAAACGTTGTTGATAAGGTGCTTCTGTTCATTGCCATCGTGGATCTTGCAGGACTTGTTCTTTGGATAGGAGTCTGTTTGCACCTTGCGTATACGAAGATGGATCTGATGTTGGAGCATCTGAAGAATTGCTCAGTCATCATGACTCGCGCTCCGCTTCGGCATGGTGGGCCTTGGGGAAAGCTTCTTCTTGTAGGCGGTATCTCGGGAATTGTGACGTTCCCCAGTTTTTATTTGAAAAGGGGCGAGCTGAACTCTCAAGATCTAGCCAATTTCCCAGCCTCCCTTAAACGCAAGCTGGTAGTGCTGCAATGGAGCGTGATTTCTCTGTTATTGGTCATGATCAGCTTTGGGATCGCAGTTAAGTCCGGCTTTGTCTAGCGTTGCTGCACACAATAAAAAATGCTCATTTGGCCGAGGTCGTCAGTCACACCTGACAACCTCGGCCATTTTCTTTCCGGCTTTTGATCTACAGCGCCCAGCCGCTTACGTCTTCACCTCAACATGATCCAACGCCTGATTCACCGCCAGCTCGCTCAACATCACCAACTGCGCAATCCCGATCGCCGTCTTGCGATGACCAGGCTCCAGCGTGGCTGCAAAGTTGTTGAGCATTTCGCTCGCCGATCCCAATGATTCGCTGGCGTTTGCCAGCAGGGATTCGGTGTTGTAAGCCGGGTTGGCCAGGTACATGGGATCGTGCTTGGTGTGGCTGCCCATGATGCGTTGTTGCGGGGTGAGGTAGTGATCGAGGGCGCGTTCTGCGGCTTCGTTGAGGGTTCGGGAATCGGGAAATTTGTAGGGTGAAACCGGGTCGGTTTCGGGGGGATTGGGTGTTGGCTTGAACATAGATGTATCTCCATATGGGACTTAAGGAGCCATCACTCTCGCTACCAAACGAGGGGTGGTGGCCATACGAAGGTTGGTAGACCGGCCCATATGGAAAATCCGGCGCGCCCGAGGGCGCCCTGCGCATGGCCACCATAAAACGGATGCCGAATAGGTATCTGAGCTAGGTGACGTAATGCGTCATATGGGAGGTCGGGCTACCAAACCCGATCACTGTTTTTCAGTGACCCGGAAACGATAAAACCCGCACCCCAGACGCACAAGCCGGCGGATTCTGGCGTAGTCGTAGGCAATGGCGCAAGGCGTTGTAGCCTTGAGGAAGTAACGGTGGATGTCTTTAAACAGTATTCAGAAAGTCGCTTAAACAGACGGAGTTTCACAGACCAGTAACTAACCCGCGTCGTCTTTATTGGGCTCTGCTGGCGCATAGCACTGATGATTCGGGTCCGGAACCCGTAGCTAGAAATCCGGATTTTCCCTACAACGAACACCGATCCATCCTGCATTCAAACCTGAGCCCGTTCGCCAAAGTCCCCCGTTTTCAGAACGGGACACGGACGTGACCAGACTTATCCCGCAAAGCGAACTCCATGGCCAGCGCGACCAGATCCTCGATTCCTACCAAGCCTTGGAAGACTTCCGACAGGCATTGAATCGCCCGGACGACTTGCCCGGATTCGATGACCTGTTAAACGCCATGGGCCTGCATCGTTCGAACTACATGCAAGGCGCGAATGAGCGAAAACTCATTGATGCTGTGCGTAACGGTGAGTGGGCACTGGTGAAACCGCGCACGGCTACAGACAGCGGCGGCGCCTCCTGGAACGCCTTCAAACCCAAACCCGAGCCACCTCCCGCACAACACCTGGTGGAGGAACACGCCTACACCTTGCCGCAACCCGCTGAATCGGGTTTTCACATTGTTCAGAAATCCATGACGCTCGAAGCGCTTGAACGGGAGTTGTACGAAGTCAGGCCCGGTGAATCACTGCGTCGTGAATTCCGGTCACTCAATCGACATCTCGGTGAGCAGGTCAAGCCAGGGCAAATGGTCTTGTTCAGCGATTCACGCAACTACATGTGCCGGCACGAAGAAGCACAGATGATGGCCGCTGCGGAAAAGGTGAACGAGGCGTTGAAAGATCTCTCGGATGAAGAGGCTTCGTTCATGGTTGAGCATCATGAAGTCATTGAGCCGTTTCTGGAGGTGTCGGCGGGCACATTGGGCGTGGCGTCATTCATGATCGGCCATCATCTGGAAGGATTGAAAAACACCCTCAAAGAGTTGGAGCAACTGCATCAGCAGCAATACACCCAACATCGCCATCTGCATTCCCCGGAGTTCTTTGCCAAACGCAAGCGTCTGATGGCGAAACTGGACGCCAGCCTTGGGCCGCTGGTACGCAAAGGCACCGGTCTGCCAGATCATCCAAAACTCAAACGTGCACTGGGATTGTCCAGCCGCCGAATTGTTCACCGGTGGGGCAAGGCAGGCGCACCGGCACAACTGCCCGGATATGCAACCAACATTGCGGGCGTTGCCAGAGCAGCGAAGTTCATGAAGGGAGGTGGCTATCTCGGCATAGGTCTGCAACTGGGCGCGTCCAGCTCAAAAATCTACGAGGTATGCGCGTCCGACCGCGAGGCAGAATGCAGGCAAGTGAGGTTTGTTGAGGGAGGGAAAATGGTCGGCGGTACCGCCGGAGCTCTCGCTGGTGGATATTTCGGCGAGAAAGTAGGTTCGGCGGTATGTGCGAAGTTGAAAGGAATGGGAAAACTGGTGTGTGTGCTTGTGGTCGGTGCGGCAGCGTCCGTGGAGGCAGGAACTCAGATGACTGAAGGTGGCGCGTATTTAGGACAAAAAATCTACGAGTATTCCGAATGATAGAAGTCAACAGCACGGTATATGCCTTGGCTTGGGGAGTGCTGATCCTGCTCGCAGTGATCAACTGCGCAATGATTTTCTACGCCGTTTATACAAAACTCGAAGCGCTGGAAAACCACTTTGACGAGTGGCTTTACCTGACCACGGACTGGCGTTCTTCAGGTGGGAGTTTTCACTGGAGATCTCGTCGAATGGCAGAGGTCAGCCGGTTGATTACCTCCAAGAGTATCCAACGGCAGGAACCGTTGCTGATCGACGCTGTTCAACAACTCCCCAGAGGACTCAGGTTCTGGGCTACGTGTCCGTTTCATGTCGGCTATTTCGTCTGCGGTGGGACGTCACTGCTTTGGCTGTATGGGAAATACAGAGGTTTTTTGTAATGGGGCAAAGCGAAAAACTGTGGTGGTGAGTTTTCAGGACAAAAAATCTACGAGTATTCCGAATAATGGAAATCACCCAATCAGCATTCGCTTGGGCCTGTGGAACGCTGATCCTGCTGGGCATCATCAACTGCGCAATGATTTTCTACGCCGTTTATACAAAACTCGAAGCGCTGGAAAACCACTTTGACGATTGGCTATACCTGATCACGGACTGGCGTTCTTCAGGTGGGAGTTTTCACTGGAGAACTCTTCGAATGGCAGAGGTCAGCCGGTTGATTACCTCCAAGAGTATCCAACGGCAGGAACCGTTGCTGATCGACGCCGTTGAACGCCTTCCCAGAGGACTCAGGTTCTGGGCTACGTGTCCGTTTCATGTCGGCTATTTTGTGTGCGGCGGGACTGCGGTGCTTTGGCATTACGGGAAATACAGAGGTTTTTTGTAATGGGGCAAAGAGAAAAACAATCCCTCGGTGAAGTGGTTTACGAAGTCTCTCCCCATGACTGAAATCAAACTTCTGTTCGCCGCCACTGGCATTGGGTTATTGGTGCTGATCATTTCCAACGTTCTGGTGATGATTTATGTCGGGTATTTCAAGCTTTCCGAAATCGAGTCGCACCTTGAAAATTGTTATCTGCTCCAGAATTGCCCGCAGAAAGGAAGTGCCGGTTTTTGGGCGCGCAGGCACAGGCTCAATCTGATCACTGCTTTGCTTCGCAAGCGTCCTTCGCGCCTGTTGCTGGATAATCCGAACGCCCTCGAAGATGTCCGGCGCCTTCCGCTGAATTTGCGGCGGTGGATCGAAATTCCATATCGATTGAATGCATTTTCTCTGCTGGGAATTCTGGCCTTGTATGGTTGGGCGGAATATCTAGGGCTGTTCGAGTAAGTGCCGTTGAGAAGCCGGTCGTCTATCAAAGGGTCTTGGTGGTCCGACGCTTCGAGGGGGGGGTAGGGCTAAGGACTTTCCGGCCGGCTAAGCAACGTCTCCAGCCGCGCAAGCGGCGGCGCCTCCTGGCTGCGATTAAAAACCTGCACCCCAACCTTGAGCAACCGCCCATTCTCTGCCGTACCAATCACCTGCTCACACCGCAACAACAACCGCCCTTGATCACACTCAACCGCCTTGACCCCCATCGGCAATCGCCCCTCCAGCCGCAATTCCGCCATCCGGCTCTGCGCCGCAATCATCGCAATCGAGCGATCCCGTAAAACCCCGCTGCTCTGCGTCATCAACCCCGCCACGCGCACGGCGGCGGACATGGCCACGGCAATGATGGCCAGCGCCACCATCACTTCAATCAGGGTGAAACCCGCTTCTCGGGAACGTGCTCGCATAAGTGGCCCAGAGGCAAAACACAGCCCTCGACGCTAACCCCCGTGCTTGACGGCTTGACGACGAAAACACCCGAGGATTTTCAACATCCCTGACATATCTTCTTGCAACACTGCGCGTCGAATCGAATCAAGCCAGGGAATGACGAGATGGATATCGCGCAATTCAAACAGCCCAGTCGACCGAGCCGCATGCCCCGTGGGCAGCAGGGTTTCACGCTGATCGAGATCATGGTGGTGGTGGTGATTCTCGGGATTCTGGCGGCGATGGTGGTGCCCAAGGTGCTTGATCGGCCGGATCAGGCGCGGGCCACGGCGGCGAAGCAGGACATTGGCGGGTTGATGCAGGCGCTGAAGCTGTATCGCCTCGATCACGGCACTTACCCGAGCCAGAGCCAGGGTCTGAAAGTGCTGGTGGAGCGGCCGGCCGATGCGAAGAACAGCAACTGGCGCTCGTACCTGGAGCGCCTGCCGAATGACCCGTGGGGTCGTCCTTATCAGTACCTCAATCCCGGTGCCAACGGTGAGATCGACATCTTTTCCCTCGGCGCCGACGGCCAGCCTGACGGCGATGGCGTGAATGCCGACATCGGTTCCTGGCAGTTGTAAGGCCGGTCATGAACAGCCAATCGAACCAGCAGGGGATGGCGATCATCAGTGCGCTGCTGATCGCGGCGGTGGTCGCGGTGATCGCCGCCGGCATGCTGACGCGCCAGAGCGTTTCGACCCGGGCGCTGGAAGCCGAACAACTGCGCGTGCAGGGCCGCT
This sequence comes from Pseudomonas sp. B26(2017), assembly GCF_002113045.1. Taxonomy (NCBI): domain Bacteria; kingdom Pseudomonadati; phylum Pseudomonadota; class Gammaproteobacteria; order Pseudomonadales; family Pseudomonadaceae; genus Pseudomonas; species Pseudomonas sp. B26(2017). The sequence goes on from NZ_NEJJ01000001.1 coordinate 9,407, forward strand.
GGGTTCTGCACGGCGGGTTGGAGATCAGCCGGCAATTGTTGTGGGACGCGCGGCAGCGCGATCCGCTGACCCGGCTCGATCAGCCGTGGGCGCAGCGCTTGAACACTCAGGGTTTCGAGGGGCGGCTGGAGGACGAGCAGGGCAAGTTCAACCTGCGCAATCTGGTGGCCAACGAGCGGATTGATGACACGCAGGTGCAGGCGTTCGAGCGGTTGTGCGAGTTGATTGGTGTCAGCAGCGGCTTGAGCCGGCGCATCAGTCAGCGGGTGATTGGCTCGTATCCGCACCTGTTGAATGCCCAAGTGGTGGACAAGCCTGTGGCGAAAAACACCTTCGACAGCGGGCGCGCCACGTCGCCGTCCGCATCGCGCAAACCGCAATCGCCGACCTTGCCGATGCTGCGCACGCTTGACGATTTGCGCAGTGTCGACGGGGTCAACGATGCGCTGTTGGCGAAACTGGCGCCGTACCTGACGGTGATTCCGGCGACCACCTGGCTCAACGGCAACACGGCCACCGCGCCAGTGCTGGCGGCTTATGTGCCGGGGCTGTCGCTGGAGCGGGCGCAGGCGTTGATCAATGAGCGTGACGCCGGGCGCTGGTTTATCAATCGCGGGGATTTCGTCAATCGCCTGCGACTGCCGCAACTGGAGATCACCAGCGTCAAGGTCGGTATCACCAGCGACTGGTTCCGGCTGCGCGGGCAGGCGCGGCGCGATCAGCGGCGAGTGAGCCTCGATGCGTTGTTGCATCGCAGTCAGGATCGGTTGCCGCAAGTGATCTGGTCGCGGGTGGGCGTATGAGCCAGTTGCGCGTGAGTTTGCCGCCGTTGGCGGAGCTGAGTCTCGACAGTGAAGTGGGTTGTGCGTGGCTGGATCGTCAGGGGCAGGTCACTCGCCAGGAACGCGTGCGACTTGGCGCGCTGCCGAAGCAGCCGCTGGTGTGCTTTCTGCATCCGTCGGACAGCCTTTTGGCGAGTATTGATCTGCCGCCGTTGCCCGCGAGCAAAACCGCTGCGGCGGTGCAATGTGCGGCGCAGGCCTTGATGCTCGGCGACAGCGCCGAGATGCACATCGCCCACAGTGCGCGCAATGAAAGCGGCCAGGTGCAGATTGCCTGGGTCGCACGCAAGGATTTGCAGCACCTCGGACAATTCGGTTTGAACCTCAAAGGCCTGTACCCGGCGGCTTACAGTTTGCCGGTAATGGCCGGCGGCGTCGGCTGCCTGCACGACGAGCATCTATTGCTGCGCCACGGCCCGAATGCGGCGCAGGTGCAGCCGATGATCGATGAAGCATGGCTGCTGGAAACCGGTCTGCCGGCGCACTGGATCGGTGACGGCACGCCTGAAGCGGTGCAATCGATATTGCCCGACACGCAGCGCAATGCCGGCCCGTTACCGAACTGGGGTCTGCACGGCGGCCTTCAGCAACCGGGCACCGAACATCGCGGTTGGGGCAGGGCGCTCGGTTGCTGTGCATTGGCATTGGCGGTGTGGGTGATCGGTTTGAATCTGTACGCCGCCCGCGAGGCCGGGCAGGTCCAGCAGCTCAAGGCGCAGATGGCGCAACGGGTGAAGCAGGCGTTCCCCGAGTTGCCGGTGATCCTCAATCCGCTGCAACAGGCCCGTCAGCAAATCGCGGCGCGCCAGCAAGGCGCGGTGGATGCGCCGGGTCAGGATTTCACGCGGCTGGTGTTGCAGGCCGGCAGCGGTATGCCGTCGATGGCGGGCACGGTGCAGCGGTTGGAGTTTGTTGACGGTGCGTTGCAATTGAGTTTGCTGCCCGAGGCCCGGCGTTCGGGCAACGACAAGGACTGGCAAGGCACGCTGGCCCAGGCCGGCATCAGCATCAGCCCGAATGACGACGGCTGGGTCTTGCGCCCGGCCGGCGAGGCGACCGCGGCCACTGACACCGACAACGACGACAGCAGCGGAGCCGAAGATGAATAGCCCCTCGCTTGCGAAATACCGTGCCGGTTGGCAGCGCTTCAATGCTCAGTTGCAGGCCCGTTGGCAGCCGTTGGCTGTGCGGGAAAAACGCATGGTCGGTGGCATGGTTGCGTTGCTCTTGGGGCTGTTTGTGTGGGTGGCGTTGGTTCAGCCGCCACTGAAGAAGATCGCCGCCTCGCAAGTCGAAACGCCGAAATTGCGCGCTCAGGCCGAAGCGCTGGAAGTGCTGCTGCGCGAGGTCAGCGTGCGCCCGGAAGGGCAAAACCTGGAGCAGTCGCTGCAACAGACCTTGCAGGCCAGCGGGCTGGGCGGGCATTACCAATTGGCGGCCGCGTCCGCCGGCTGGCAGTTGACCTTCGACGCCGCGCCCGCCGACGCCGTGCTCGACTGGCTGCTGAGCCAACCGCGGATTTTTTCACTGCAAGTGGGCGAGGCCCGTCTGCAACGCGCAGACGATGCCGCGACCGATGACACCGCCGGCACTCTGTCGGGCACCGTACGCATGGATCAGGCGCTGGGCGCTAAGGAAGCTTCATGAAGGGGTCAGGCTCCAAACGCATGGCGTTGCCGATGCTGTTGATGGCATTGAGCGCGTGCAGCAACACCACACCACCGAATCAACCGCCGCTGCTGGTGGACAGCGAACTCGGCCGGCCGCTGGCCAACACTCAGCGCAGTGGCGATGCGGTGCTCGACCGCGAACGCGCGCAGGCTCAGGCAAGACCTGCACCGAAGCAATTGCACAACATCACCGAACGCGCCCGCAGCGGCGGTTCGGCGCGGGGCACGACGTTGCCGGTCAATCCGTTGGGCGATCAATCGGTGACGCTGAATTTTGTCGATGCGGATATTCAAGCGGTGGTGCGGGCGTTGTCGCGCTCCACCGGTCAGCAGTTTCTGGTCGATCCACGGGTCAAGGGCAACCTGACGCTGGTCTCCGAAGGCCAGGTGCCGGCGCATCAGGCTTACGACATGTTGCTCGCGGCGCTGCGCATGCAGGGTTTCAGCGTGGTGGATGTCGGCGGCGTGGCGCAGGTGGTGCCGGAGGCCGACGCCAAGTTGCTCGGCGGGCCGATCTACAGCGCCGACAAACCGGCCGGCAACGGCATGCTCACTCGCACGTTCCGCCTGCAATACGAGAACGCGGTGAACCTGATCCCGGTGCTGCGCCCGATCGTCTCGCCGAACAACCCGATCAACGCCTATCCGGGCAACAACACCATCGTCGTCACCGACTACGCCGAGAACCTCACGCGGGTCGCGCAGTTGATTCAGGGCATCGACACCCCGAGTGCCATCGACACCGACGTGGTGCAGATTCAGAACGGCATCGCCGCCGACATCGCGCCGATGGTCGCCGACCTGCTCGATGCACCGGGCAATGATCCAACCCAGAAAATCGCGGTGATCGGCGACCCGCGCTCCAACACCATCATCATCCGCGCCGGCAGCCCGGAGCGCACGGAGCTGGCGCGCAATCTGATCTACAAACTCGACAACGCCCAGAGCAATCCGAGCAATCTGCATGTGGTGTATCTGCGCAACGCCCAGGCCGGCAAACTGGCCCAGGCACTGCGCGGATTGTTGACCGGCGAGAGCGACAGCGGCACCAGCGACAATGCGCGCTCGGTACTCAGCAACATGGGCAGCTCCACCCAATCGGGCGGTGGGCAGAACGGCCAGAGCGGTACGCAAACCAACGGCTCCACTTCGAGCAACAACAGCGGCAGCACCGGCGGCAGTTATGCGCAGGGCAGCAGCACCGGCAGCGGCAATGCGCAAAGCAGCGAACAGAACGTTGCCTTCAGCGCCGGCGGTGTGACCATTCAGGCGGACGCGACCACCAACACCTTGCTGATTTCCGCGCCGGAGCCGCTGTACCGCAACCTGCGCGAAGTCATCGATCTGCTCGACCAGCGCCGCGCGCAAGTGGTGATCGAAAGCCTGATCGTCGAAGTCGGCGAGGACGACGCCAGCGAATTCGGCGTGCAATGGCAGACTGGCAACCTCGGCGGCAAAGGCGTGATCGGCGGCGCCAACCTCGGCGGCTCGGGGATCAACCTCAACGGCAAGACCAGCCTCGATGTGCTGCCGCAAGGCCTGAACCTCGGCTACGTCAACGGCACCGTCGACATCCCCGGCATCGGCAAGATTCTCGACCTGAAAGTGCTGGCCCGGGCCCTGAAGAGCAAGGGTGGCACCAACGTGCTGTCGACGCCGAACCTGCTGACCCTGGACAACGAAGCCGCGAGCATTTTCGTCGGCCAGACCATCCCGTTTGTCAGCGGCAGCTACGTCACCGGCGGCGGAGGCACCAGCAACAACCCGTTCCAGACCGTGACCCGTGAAGAGGTCGGTTTGAAGCTCAACGTGCGGCCGCAGATATCCGAGGGCGGCACGGTGAAGCTCGACATCTATCAGGAAGTCAGCAGCATCGACGAGCGTGCTTCGGCGGCGTCGACCTCGGCGGGGATCGTCACCAGCAAACGCGCGCTCGACACCAGCATTTTGCTGGACGACGGGCAGATCATGGTGCTCGGCGGTCTGCTGCAGGACGGCTACAGCCAGAGCAACGACGCGGTGCCATGGCTGTCGAGCATTCCGGGGCTGGGCGCGCTGTTTCGCAACGAACGCCGCTCGATCACCAAGACCAACCTGATGGTGTTCCTGCGCCCGTACATCATTCGCGACAGCGCCGCGGGGCGCAGCATCACGCTGAACCGCTACGACTTCATGCGCCGCGCTCAGGGCGGCCTGCAACCGGAACGCAGCTGGGCGATGCCGGACATGCAGGCGCCGCAATTGCCGGCCACTGCCCAAGGCGTGCCGGCCCCGGTATCCGGCCCGCGCGCGACCATCAAAGCGGTGCCGCTGCAATGAGCGCATTGCCTTACGCCTGGGCCAAAGCGCAGCGGATTCTGCTGCGCGACGGCGTGCTGACGGTGTGCCCGTCGACGCCGGGCTGGTCGATCAGCGAGGTGCGCCGGCAGTTCGGCGCGTCGAAACTGGAGCGGGTGCGCGACGACGAACTCGACGGCTTGCTCGCCACAGCCTACGCCGACACTGGCAGCGCGGCGGCGGTGGTCGGTGCGGCGGAGAACGAAGTCGACCTCGACCGCCTGATGCAGGACATGCCGGAAATCACCGACCTGCTTGACACCCAGGACGGCGCGCCGGTGATCCGCATGATCAACGCCTTGCTCACTCAGGCTGCGCGGGACGAAGCCAGCGACATTCATATCGAACCGTTCGAAACCCATTCGGTGGTGCGCTACCGGGTCGACGGCACGCTGCGCGACGTGGTCTCGCCGCGCAAAGCGTTACACGGTGCGCTGGTGTCGCGGATCAAGATCATGGCGCAGCTCGATATCGCCGAAAAACGCTTGCCTCAGGACGGCCGCATTGCGCTGCGCGTAGCCGGGCGGCCGATCGATATTCGTGTTTCCACCGTGCCCACCGGTCATGGCGAGCGGGTGGTGATGCGTTTGCTGGACAAACAGGCCGGACGCCTGCATCTCGAAACCCTGGGCATGGACGCGCAGGTGCTGGCCAAACTCGATAATCTGATCCGCCAGCCCCACGGCATCGTGCTGGTCACCGGCCCGACCGGTAGCGGCAAAACCACAAGTCTTTACGCGGCACTGGCGCGACTCGATGCGAGCACCAGCAACATCCTCACCGTGGAAGACCCGGTGGAATACGACCTGCCGGGCATCAGCCAGATTCAGGTCAACGCCAAGATCGACATGACCTTCGCCCTGGCGCTGCGGGCAATTCTGCGGCAAGACCCGGACATCATCATGATCGGCGAGATCCGCGATTTGGAAACCGCGCAGATCGCGGTGCAGGCTTCGCTGACCGGTCACCTGGTGCTGGCGACGTTGCACACCAACGACGCGGTGTCAGCGGTCAACCGCTTGATCGACATGGGCGTCGAACCGTTTCTGCTGGCCTCGTCGATGCTCGGCGTTTTGGCACAGCGCTTGGTGCGGCGGCTGTGCAATCAGTGCAAACAGGAAGATCCGGCGGCGCCCGGCACCTGGCGCCCGGTGGGTTGTGCGGCGTGCAATCACACCGGTTACAGCGGCCGCACCGGCATTCATGAATTGTTCTGCATCGATGACAACATCCGCACCCTGATTCACCAAGGGGCAGGGGAGCAGGCGTTGCGTGCGGCGGCGAGCAAGGCCGGAATGTTCAGCCTGCGCGAGGACGGCGAGCGCTGGATCCGCAGCGGTGCCACGGCGCCGGAAGAAATCCTTCGCGTGACACGGGACGCCTGATGAATCGCTATCGTTTTGAAGCCGCCGATGCCAGCGGCAAGATCGAATCCGGGCATCTGGAAGCGGAGAGTCAGGGCGCCGCGTTTGGCGTGTTGCGCGGTCGTGGCTTGACGGCGTTGTCGGTGGAGAAGGAAAGCAATGTCTCCCAGCATGGCGGCGGTGGCTTGTTCAGCGCCAAGCTGTCGGACAACGATCTGGCGTGGGCCACGCGGCAGCTATCGAGCTTGCTCGGCGCCAGTCTGCCGCTGGAAGCTGCGTTGAGCGCCACGGTCGAACAAGCCGAGAAAAAACACATCGCCCACACCCTCAGTGCCGTGCGCGCCGACGTGCGCAGCGGCATGCGCCTGGCCGAAGCATTGGCTGCGCGGCCACGGGATTTTCCGGAGATTTACCGGGCGCTGATTGCGGCGGGTGAGGAGTCAGGCGATCTGGCGCAGGTGATGGAGCGGCTGGCGGATTACATCGAGGAACGCAACAACCTGCGCGGCAAGATTCTCACCGCGTTCATCTATCCGGGCGTGGTCGGGCTGGTGTCGATCGGCATTGTGATTTTCCTGTTGAGCTACGTGGTGCCGCAGGTGGTCAGCGCGTTTTCCCAGGCGCGGCAGGATCTGCCGGGGCTGACGTTGGCGATGCTCAATGCCAGTGATTTCATCCGTACCTGGGGCTGGTTGTGCGCCGGGATCATGGCTGGCGCGTTCTGGAGCTGGCGCCTGTATCTGCGCAACCCGGCAGCGCGCTTGGGTTGGCATCATCGGGTGCTGAAGTTGCCGCTGATCGGGCGGTTTGTGCTGGGGCTAAACACCGCACGGTTCGCCTCGACCCTGGCAATTCTCGGCGGCGCCGGGGTGCCTTTGTTAAGAGCATTGGAAGCGGCGCGGCAGACCTTGTCGAATGATCGCTTGAGCTTGAGCGTCAATGAGGCCACCGCCAAGGTGCGAGAGGGCGTCAACCTGGCGGCTGCGCTGAAAGTGGAGAACGTGTTCCCGCCGGTGCTGATTCACCTGATCGCCAGCGGCGAGAAAACCGGTGCGCTGCCGCCGATGCTGGAACGTGCGGCGCAAACCCTGTCCCGCGATATCGAACGCCGGGCGATGGGCATGACTGCGTTGCTTGAGCCGCTGATGATCGTAGTGATGGGCGGGGTGGTGCTGGTGATCGTGATGGCGGTGCTGCTGCCGATCATCGAGATCAACCAACTCGTGCAGTAGTTTTTTCAACTTTTTTGCCGGCGCCCGGATCTCACCCGAGCGCGAAAACCAGCATCCTCGGGTTCTCCTTTCTGTCATCTGCAACGGCCCTTCAAGGGCTCTGGCCGATTCCCTCGAAAAGCCCGCCGCAGACAGTCCGGATAGCCCCCGGAACACCCGAGAAAATCCCTTGAAAATCACCCCGCACCTCCCGAGGTTTTTTCCTTTATCTGTCACCGGAAACTGCGAATTTCTCAGTGCGACTTAACCACGGACCCCGCTTGCGAAGGTCAGCGGTGAGTCTTCCCAGTGTCATGCAAGTCCCCTGAAAACCTGTGTTCACAACCAACGTTGAAAAGGAGATTCTTCATGTTCAAGCGCACTCTGATCGCAGCTTCCCTGACCGTCGCCGCCCTGGCTTCCGCCCAGGCCATGGCCGCCAACGTCACCGGTGGTGGCGCGACTCTGCCTGCCGCTCTGTACAAAGGTTCCAGCAACAGCATCCTGCCAGCCAACTTCAGCTACGTGGGTACCGGTAGCGGCACTGGCAAGACCGCTTTCCTGACCAACAACTCGGCACTGTTCAGCACCACCGGTTCGGTTCACTTCGCCGGTAGCGACTCGATCCTCAGCGCTTCGGAAATCAGCACCTACAACGCCAACTTCGGCGCTTCGTACGGCCCGCTGATTCAACTGCCTTCGGTGGCCACTTCGGTTGCCATTCCTTACAAAAAATCCGGCCAGACCGCTCTGAACCTGACCAGCGCTCAGCTGTGCGACGCCTTCTCCGGCGCCAAAACCACTTGGGGCGCTCTGCTGGGCACTTCCGACACCACGCCGATCCGTGTTGTTTATCGCAACGTGTCCAGCGGCACTTCGGAAATCCTGACCCGCCACCTGAACTCGGTCTGCCCGACTCAGTTCACCACCAGCTCCACGTTCACCAGCGCTCGTCTGCCAGCCGGTTCGACCCTGCCTTCGAACTGGGTAGGCGTTGCCGGTACCGCTGATGTGGCCACTCAAGTCAACGCGGTTGACGGTTCCATCGGTTACGTCGGTCCGGACGGTGTGAACGCCGCCAGCAACGCAGTGGTTGCTCGCGTCAACGGCGTACAGCCAACCACCGCCAACGTTTCGCTGGCCCTGGGTTCGGCTGCTCTGCCAACCACTCCTTCGAACCCTTCGCAGTGGGTACCGGTCGTTCCTAACCCGGCCAGCGGTTACCCGATTGTGGCTTACACCAACTTCATCTTCGGTCAGTGCTACAAGGACGCCTCGGTGGCCGCTGATGTCAAAGCCTTCCTGACCACTCACTACAGCAACCCGGGCAACAACGCTGCCACCGTGGCGCACAGCTTCACTCCGGTTCCAACCAACTGGAAAGCCGCTGTGACTGCCAACTTCGTCACCAACACCTCGGGCAACAACCTGGACATCAACAACGCCAGCGTCTGCAACGCTGTCGGCCGTCCTTTGTAAGCCTCGCTTCAGCGCAATGAAATGGCGGCAGCCTTCGGGCTGCTGCCATTTTTTTTGGCCGATCTACTCCTCATTCATGAAGTTTGTGTGACATCCGTTCGGTCGCGGCCCTCGCCAACCGCCTATGTCGTAACAGCAGGGGCAAGCCGACCTGCGGCCTCATGTGGCAAACAAAAAGGATCTCGCAGTGATGCTCGCTCGCCCATCCCGTCGCAGTACCCGTGTCCAGCTCTCGCAGCGTATGGCCGCCGATCCGGCGCTGTGGTTGCTCAAGCCCTTGGCGCAGGCGGTTGCCTTGTGCCTGGTGGCGGGCAGTGCCGAGGCGGCGACTGCGTTCAGTTCGGGATGGTTTGCCGCCAAGGGCGCCGCGCAACAGGCTGCCGCGTCACGCCCGAGCGTGGGCGGATTGCCGGGCATGACCCCACCGTTGGCCCAGCAGCAAAAGGCCAATGCGCAGTTGCAGCGCTCGATTCAAACCCTGAACAACACGGTGGCCGCCATTGCTGCCCAACAGGCGGCGCAGGCCGCCGGGCGTGCGGCGGCGCTGGGCACGGTGCAGTGGGTGCCTGACGGTCTGGGCGAGGGCGGGCTGAAGGTCGATAACAGCCTGACGCAAGGTTGGCAGAACGCCAAAGGCCCGCAGCAGACTCAGGTCGATGGCAAGACCACGGTGACGATCGAACAGACCGCCGACAAGGCGATTCTCAACTGGGAGACGTTCAACGTCGGGCGCAACACCACGGTCGATTTCGCCCAGCAGTCGAACTGGGCCGTGCTCAACCGGGTCAACGATCCGAATGCCCGGGCCAGCCAGATTCAGGGCCAGATCAAAGGCAATGGCACGGTGATGCTGATCAACCGCAACGGCATCGTGTTCAGCGGCACCAGCCAGGTCAACGTACGCAACCTGGTGGCCGCAGCGGCCAACATCACGGACATTCAGTTCCGCGACCGGGGCCTGTATTTCGACAGCACCGGCAGTCAGCCGACGTTTACCGAGGCGGCCGGCAAAGTGCTGGTGGAGCGCGGTGCGTCCATCGAGACGGCGCGGCCAGCCAAATCGACCGATGCCGGCGGCTATGCCTTGCTGCTCGGCAGCGAGGTGCAGAACGACGGCAGCATCAACACCACCAAGGGCCAGACCGTGCTCGGCGCGGGCGATCGTTTTTACATTCGCAAAGGCTCGGGTACTGAAGGCAATGCTTTCTCCACGACGTTCGGCAACGAAGTCACACCGGGCTTCAAGACCGGCAGCGCGGCTGGCAAGGTCAGTAACAATGGCCTGATTCAGGCCGCAACCGGCGACATCACCCTGACCGGCCACCAGGTCGTGCAAAACGGCGTGTTGCTGGCCAGCACCTCGGTCGCCACTCGCGGCACGATCCATTTGCTCAACCCGGCCACCGACACTCAGGGCAGCGTGACGCTGGGGCAGGGCAGTGCGACGGCGATCCTGCTCGACAGCAGCGACCTGACCGCCCTCGACAGTCAGCACCAGGCCGCCCTGACCGGCGTTACGCCCAACAACAAAATTCGCGGCGATCAGTCACGTATCGAGATCCAGAGCGGTGGCAGCGTCGAGTTCCAGAATGGCTCGATCACCCTGGCCACCGGCGGGCAGGTTGCGGTGGCGGCGCAGCGTCGCAGCCTGGTGCGTGACGGCGCGCTGATCGATGTTTCCGGTGCCATCGGCGTCAAGGTCGCGATGGAATCCAACAGCATCAAGATCAACGTCCAGGGTAATGAGCAGCGCGATGCGTCGGTCAATCGCGAGAAGGGTGCGCTCAACAGCAATGACATCTGGGTCGATGTGCGTGAACTGGTGTACGTCCCGGCCGGCACCAATGGTTACGCGACGGATCGCTGGTACACCGCTGGCGGTTTGCTGGAGGTCGGCGGTTACCTCGGCACCCAGGGCCACAGCGTCGGCGAATGGATGGCTCAGGGCGGGATGGTGAGTTTTGCCGGCAATGACGTGGTCACCGAGAAGGGATCGTTGATCAACCTCTCCGGCGGCACGCTGGATGTTCAAAGTGGCGAGATTCGCCAGAGCTGGCTGCGCGGTGCCGACGGGCGCCTGTATGAGGTCTCCAAAGCGCCGGGGGATCTGCTCTACACCGGGCTGTACAAGGGCTATGAAGACAGCAGCCAGCGCTGGGGTCAGACGAATTACTACTACAACCCGTTGATTGCGCCGGCCAGCCGTCAGGAGTCCGGCTACACCGTGGGGCGCGATGCCGGGCAACTGGTGATCGGCACCCGCAACGCCGTGCTCGACGGCCAGATGCTCGGCGAGGTTTATCAGGGCGACCGCCAGACCCAGGCACCGCGTGCCGTACTCGATGGCTATGCGCAGAGCCAGACGGCGCTGGCGCGGCGCGGGCAATTGATTGTCGGCAGTTATGACCCGGCGTATGTGGCGGCCTCCGGTGGCTTGCTCTATGGCCTCAATCCGTTGCTCGATCAGGTGCAGATCGGCGGCGAGCGCCCGGTCGCCGGCAATGATCGGGATCTGACCGGTGCCGTATCGGATGCGCGCAACGGCAAGCTGTTTGTCGATGCCGGGCAACTCAGCGACTGGCAACTGGGCGCGCTGAAAGTGGCAGCCAAGGAGCGGATCGACGTGCAAGGCGCGGTCACGCTCGCCAATGGCGGCGACATCACCCTTTACGGGCCGGACGTACAGGTCAACGCCGACGTGACCGCCCGGGGCGGCAGCCTGCATCTGGGCAACGTGCTCAATCAGCTCAGCACCGATCGCCTCACCGACACTCGACTCGTCGCACCGACCGGCAAGGCCACCCGCGTGAGCGTGGCTGAAGGCGTGCAACTGGACACTCGCGGTCTGTGGAGCAACCTGCGCACCAACCCGGACGATGCCGCGAGCCTGGCGTATTTGGACGGTGGGTCGGTGTCGATTCGCAGCAGCGGCGATATCGAGATCGGTGCCGGCAGCCTGCTGGACGTGTCGTCCGGCGGCGCGATTCTGGCCAACGGCAAGACCCGCGGTGGCAAGGGCGGCGACCTGACACTGGAGTCCAGCGCCTTGTCCGCGCCAGGTGACACCCACCTGACCCTTGACGGGCAACTGCGGGGTTACGGTGTGTCCGGCGGCGGCCGCTTGCTGATTCAGGCGGGCGACATCCTCATCGGGCAGGCTGATAAACCCCTCGCCGACAACACATTGCAACTGCAACCGGATCTGTTCGACAAAGGCTTCTCTGCCTACAGCCTGATCGGCCTCAATCGCCTCGATGTAGCGGACAACACCCTTATTGACGTGTTGATGCCGGTCTACCGTTTTGGTGACGCGGCAGCGAATCATGTAAGCGGCACGGCGCCACGGCAGGCACTCGAACTCTGGACGCCCACGCTCTACCAGGAAAACCCGCTCAAGGCGCAACTGACCCAGCGCGCCGGCGCCAGCCTGACCCTGCAGGCCGGTTCCAGCGAGATTGCGCTGGTGGACCCGACTCGCAACACGTTGAGCCTGGGCCAGGGCTCGCGGATCAGTGTCGATCCGGGGCAGCGCATCAATCTGCGCAGCGCCGGTCAGCTCACGCTCGATGGCGAGTTGAATGCCTGGGGCGGCACGATCGATATCCGTCAGCAGCAATTCGGTTCGATCAATGTCGCCGATTCCTCGCAGACGGCAGACAAGCAAACCCACAACCGTTCGATCTGGATTGGCGAGCACGCGGTGCTGGATGTGGCCGGTCGCGTGGCCACCGGCATCGATGCGCTGGGGCGGGTGTATGGCCAGGTCGGCAAGGGCGGCTCGATCGTCATTGGCGGTGAAACCGATGCGAAGAAAGCCACGGCCACGTCGGCCGACGCTTATGTGATCGTGCGAAACGGTGCGCGCCTGGACGCCTCCGGCGCACAGGCGATGCTGGATATCGCCGGGCAGGGGCCAACGCTGGTTGCCACTGATGGCGGGCGCATTTCGCTGAGTTCCTACAACGGCCTGTTCATCGAAGGCGACCTGCGTGCCGCAGCCGGTGGTGCCGGGGCGGCGGGCGGTCGACTGGACATCGCACTGGAGACGCCGAGTTATCTGCGCAGCGATGCGAGCAACGCTGTTCGTGTGCCGCGCGAAATCGTCATCGGCCAGGACGCCGGCCCGTCGCTCTTGCCGGCCAGTCTGCAAGCGGGTGACGCCGCCCCTGCGTTGCAATATGGTCGCGCCCGTCTGGGGGCCGATCAGTTGATGGCCGGCGGCTTCGACAACCTGAGCGTGCTGAGCAACGGTCTGCTGTCGTTCGACGGCAACGTCGATCTGCACATGAATCAAAGCCTGAGCCTGTATGCCGGGGCCTTGTCGCTGGCGGATGGCTCGCCAGAAAGCGCGCGGATCAATCTGTCTGCGTCTTACGTTCGCCTGTCGGGGCCGGGCAAATATTTCGAGGCCCCCGGCAATATCCGGCCGCGAGTGTTGAACAATCCGACCCACGCCGTGGCACCGTCACAGTTCACTGCCACGGCGGATCTGCTGGATCTGGGCAACAGTCTGTCGTTCGGCACGGCCGGGTCAATCGTGCAGCTCAGCGGTCCGGCGCTCGAGGTCGGGCGGCGTGGTTTTGAACAGGTCACGCTCGATAGCCGAGGTGATCTGCGCTTTCTGGCACCCACCGGCAACGTCGAGAAAACCGAACTCTGGACACCGGGCGACCTGAATCTGCGTGCCGCGCAGATCTATCCCGCCAGCGATGTCACCGCCGAGGTGCGCGTGGGGTATCAGAGTGTCCAGCGTGGCGCCAACCCGGCGCGGACCCTGCGAATCAGCCGTTCCGTGGCCGCGCCTGCGGCGTTGCCTTACTCGGTCTTCGGCAGCCTGACGCTGGCCGCCGGCCATATCGAGCAGGGCGGGGTGATCCGTGCGCCGCTGGGCATGATCAATCTGGGTGACAACCTGGTTCTCGATACTCAGGCATTGCATCTGTTGCCAGGCAGCATCACCTCGGCCAGCGCCGCCGGACTGGTCATGCCTTATGGCGGCACCACCGACGGCATCGACTATCGCTACAACGACAAGTCCGTGCTGCTTCGAGGGATCACCGCCGAAACCGCTGGCGTGACGCTTACCTCGCAATATGTCGATGTGCAAAGCGGCGCGTTGATCGATCTTTCGGGCGGCGGCGATTTGCGCGGTGCCGGTTTCGTTTCCGGCCGTGGCGGTTCCACCGATGCCCGCTACAACCCGCTGGTGCGCAACGCCAGTGACGGCACTTTCAGTCTGCCGGGGCTGGCCAGCAACCCGGTGTACGCCATCGTGCCGGGGAATCAGAGTGCCTATGCGCCGATGCTCGCCGAGGCGGGGGCGGTCGACCCGCGTATCGGCCAGCAGATCACTCTCGGGGCCGGCGTGCCGGGGCTGGCGGCGGGCACCTATACGCTGCTGCCTTCTACTTTTGCGCTGTTGCCGGGGGCTTTCCGGGTCGAGGTCAATGGCCAGGCGGCAGCGGGTGCGACCAACGCTGCGCTGCCACTGCGCAATGGTTCGTGGACCAGTTCGGGGCGGATGTCGATTGCCAATACCGGCCTGCGTGACAGCCTGGCGAGCCAGGTCATCCTGACATCCGCCGATGTGCTGCGCCGTTACTCGCAATACAACGAAACCTCGTTCAGTCAGTTCATCCAGAGCGATGCGACGCGCCGGGGCGTGCCTCGGGCATTGGCGCCCATGGACGGCAAATCCTTGAGACTGAATCTGTCCCGTGGCGCCGCAGCGGGTAACGCGCTGGATTTCAATGGTCAGGCGCTGTTTAAGCCCGCCACGGGCGGCGTCGTCGGGACGGCGGTGGTGAACGGCGCGGCGAACTTCGAAATTCTCGGCGCGGGGCATTCGGGCACTGAGGGTTTTGCGGGGGTGTCGCTGTATGCCGACAGCCTCAACGCGCTAAACGCTGGCCGATTGACCATCGGCGCGCAACCGACGATCGACTACAACACGTCGGGCAACATCATCGCGTTCAGCGGTGATACTTCAACGATCACCCTGCGTGAAGGCGCTGTGTTATCGGCGCCCGAAGTGCTGTTGCGCACCACCCGGACCGATGGCGGTATCAGTATCGAGGCCGGTTCGGGCATCAACACGCTGGGGCGTGGCAACGCGCCTTACGATTCCAGCACCGGCTTCATCTACAAACCGGGTGCGGCGGGGTTGCTGGTGGTGTCGAACGGCTGGACCAATGTGCTCGCGCCCGAAGTCTCGGTCAGGACATCCGGCTCGGGCGACATCCGCATCGGCAACTGCCCGACGACAGCCTGTAACAACCCGACAGTGCTCTATTCCAATGGCAGCATTACCGCCGCCACCGACAGGCAGTTCGAACTCGACGAGTCGGTGCGCTTCGGCACCCGTCATCTGACGCTGGCCGTGGGCTCCGTCAACGCCGGCAGTGCCGAGGCCTTGAGCGCCGCCGGCAACCGGGTGCCGACCGGTCTGACCCTGAACCAGAATGTCTTGAACCGCCTGTTGCGGGGCGATACCCAGTACGGCGCGCCGACGCTGGAATCCTTGAGCCTGACCAGCCGCGACGCGTTCAATTTCTACGGCAACGTCAGCCTCGATACGCGGGATCCGCAGACCGGCGTCGGCAAACTGCAAAACCTGATACTGAGCACCCCGGCCATTTACGGCCTGGGTGAAAGCGGCGACGTGGCGTCCATTCGCACCGCCAACCTGATCTGGAACGGTGCAACTCAGGATCCGGGTGCGGTGATCACGGATGGTGCCGGCACGGGCCGGGGCGCGTTCAATATTGAGGCGCAACGCATCGAGTTCGGCTACGGCCCCAATCCGCAGGCCAGTGGTCTGGACCAGAACAAACGTCTGGTGTTGGGTTTTGCCGACGTCAATCTCGCAGCCAGTGATCGCATCACCGCCAACCACAAGGGCAGCCTGGCGGTGTACCAGACGCAGGGTGCTTTCGATCCGGTCAACGGTTATGCCTATAGCGGCGGCAATCTCACGCTGCGTACGCCGTTGCTGACGGGAGAGTCGGGCTCGGTCAACCGGCTCAAGGCCGGTAACAACCTGACCCTGACGGGGGGCGGTGCAGCGACAGCCGCCAACGCCCTGGGAGCGGAACTGACCCTCGATGCTCGCAGTGTCTTGCTGGACAGTCGCATCGCTCTGGCTAGCGGCAAACTGGTGGTCAAGTCCGAGGGCGATCTGACCCTCACCCGTGGCGCGTATCTGGACATGGCCGGTCGTACCTTGCCGTTCAACGATGTGAACAAGTACAGCTGGGGCGGCGACGTGGCGCTGTACAGTAGCCAGGGCAACATTCGTCAGGCGGCGGGTTCGCGTATCGATCTGTCGGCGCAGAACAATCAGGCCGGTAACCTGAGTGCGGTCGCCCTGGCCGCCGATGCCGGCATGGTCGATCTGCAAGGCGATATCCTCGGTGCCAGCAGCGGTTATTACGATGCCGGCGGCACGCTTGTGCCGTACAAGGCCGGTGGTGTGGATATCCGCGCGCAGCACCTGAACGGTGATGCGAGCCAGCAGTTCGCGGCGCTCAATCAGCGCTTGAATGCGGGGCAGGTCTTCGGCAGCCGCAGCTTGCAGCTCAAGCAAGGCGATCTGTTGATCGGCGACGGGCTCATGGCGGGGGAGGTCAATGTGTCGGTGGACAACGGCCATCTGACGGTGGCCGGTCTGATCGATGCCAGCGGCGAGCGGGTCGGCAGTATTCGCCTGTCGGCGCAAAACGGCCTGACCCTGGCGGGCAATGCCGTGCTTGATGCCCATGGTCGCGTGCTGCGGGTCGACAGCTACGGCAAGATCATCGATGCACCGAACCGGGCAATGGTCGAACTCAACTCCGGACAAGGTGTGCTGACCCTCGGCGCTGGCGCGCGCATCGACGTGCGCCATGGCACCGAAGCGGTTCGCGGTTCACTGCCGGGGCAGTCCGATGGACTGCTGCGCGGCACGCTTGAGCTGAATGCGCCGCGTCTGGGGGCGGATGACATTGCCATCGATGCCGGCGGCGCGCTGAGCATTCAGGGTGCGCGCTCGATTGGTCTCAACGCCACGCGCCGCTATACCGATGCCAGTGACGGCACGGACCCGGCGGCCAGCGGACGTCCGTATCAGGTGATCGATCAGGCTTATCTTGATCGCCTTCACGGCGACAGCACGGCGTTCATCGACGCGGCGCTGGCCAACAGTCATTTGCTGAACAACAAACTGGCCGGTCTGAACAACGCCACGTACGCCGACGCCTTCCATCTGCGGCCCGGTGTCGAGATCGCCAGCAAAACCGCCGACGGTGATCTGGTGGTGCAGGGTGATGTGGACTTGTCCGGTTATCGCTATGCCAGCCTGAATCCGCATACGCAAAAGACTTCGGTATACGGCTCGGGCGAGGCCGGTAACCTGGTGATTCGCGCCGGCGGTAACCTTGATATCCACGGCAGTCTCAACGACGGTTTCGCGCCGCCACCGGAGACCGTGGACGACTCTGGCTGGAAATTGCTGCCGGGGATTCAGCCGTTCGGTGGCGATCTGATCGTGCCGGGGGCGGGCGTTACCTTGGCGGACGGCACGGTATTTCCGGTGGGCGCCACGTTGAACTACGACCTCCCGTTGCAAGCGACGACGCTGGCCAGCGGCACGCTGTTGCCCACCGAGGCGACACTGGCGGCGCCGTACACATTCGGCGCCGGCACGGTGCTCGCCGGTTCGGTGCGCGATGCCTCGGGCAATCTGCTGTATGCCGCCGGTACGCTGCTCGCCGACAGCGTGACCTTGCCGGCGGGCAGCCGGTTGGGAGCGGGGATCCGTTTAAACGAGGCAACCGCGCTGCAAGCCCTGCGCTGGCCCAAGGGCGTGCCGCTGCCGGGCAGCGTCGAGGCTGGTGACAACGGAATCAAGGGCGTGCGCCTGAGCGGTTCTCTGGCTCTGTTGCGCGGCTCGCTGATACCGTCGATGACGAATGTCGTGCTGGCTGACGGTACGTCGTTCATCGAGTTGCGACCCTTGACCGGCACGACCCAGGGGCGCAACTGGGCGGTTGCCAGCATGTTGCCGGCGGGCAGCGCGTCCTGGTCGATGCGCGTGGTGGCGGGGGCCGATCTGGGCGCTGCGGACAGTCGGGCGATCAAACCGGTGTCCAGCGATGGCAACCTGCGCTTGGCCGACACTCACTACGGCCTGACCGTCACCGAAAAACCACCGACCCTGGTCTGGGGCGAAGGTAACCTGGGCGGTTTCACGCCGGGCGAGCCTGTCCCCGAGGATCAAATGATGTGGTGCGACTGGGCGCCGAATTCCTGTGTGCCGGCGCCGCGTTGGGTCTGGGCACCGGACAACTGGATGGGGATGCCGCCCGGCTCGCCGATGACCGACGATGATGTACTCGCCTGGTGTGGCGCCTTCCCGGAACTGTGCGTGGAAAACAAACCGGGGACCACCGTCAAGACCCACACCCAGATGTTCAGCGTGCTGCGGACCGGCACCGGTGATCTGGACGTGCTCGCCGCCGGCCACCTGAGCATGGATTCGCCGTACGGCGTCTACACCGCTGGCACTCAATCGCCAGACATCGATCCGCGCTTCAATCAGCCTCGCGGAAAACTCTCGGACAACGGCTCGGTGCTGGGCAGTGCCGGCGGCGATTACGAAAAATGGGTCAGTGGCAGCGACAGCCTGTATCAGGCCTGGTACCCGCAAATGGGCGGCAACCTGACCATCAATGCCGGTGGCTCGATTTCGGGTGATGTACTGGGCCGTCGCGGCTTGTCGCAAACCATGGACACCCGTGAGCAAGTCCCGAGTGTGGCCGTGGGCAACTGGCTCTGGCGCCAGGGCACCGGCAACAGCGATGTGCCGACTGCGTGGTGGATCAACTTCGGCAGCTATGCGACGCAACCGTTGCCGGATCAAAGCGTTGATACGGGCCCGTATCTGGTCGGTTTTACCGGTTTCGGCACCTTGGGCGGCGGCAATATCAGCCTGCGTGCCGGGGGCGATGCCGGCATGCTCAAGGCGATGGGCGACGGTAACAAGGTCAATCTTTATCCGCGCGGGCAGGGGCTGGTCGTGGCGGTCGGCAGCACCGGTCGCGTGGGCAGCGACGGCAGCCTGCAATTGACCGGTGGCGGTGACATGGACATCCGCATCGGCGGATCGGTGAACCCGTCATTGCAGGCCCGGGCCGGAGAGAATGGCATCGGTGTGGCACAACACGACCTGCAAGGCGCGTTGATCAACCTGCGCGGTGCTGCGCGACTGGCCGGCGGCGCGTTGGGCGGGATCAATCTGCAATACGGCGCCGCAGCCTCGACCCAGGATCCTCGCGAAGTGCGTCCGTTTGACCCGTTCACGTCCACGATGGGCAGCGCCTCCGGCGGGCTGGTGCTGATTCCGGGGGATTCCGGGATGAGCCTAAGCACCCGTGGCGATCTGGTGTTGGGCGGGGCGGCGGATCCGGGCCGGGTGCGGCTGCAGAACTCCACACCGTTCACCACTGACGACGGTGTCGTCCACGAGGGCGGCGGTTTGACGGGCTTCTCGTTGTGGACTGACCACACCGCGATCGACCTGTTTTCGGCAGGGGGCAATCTGACGCCGAGTACGCAACTGGGCGAAGTCACCGGCCAGGGGCCTGTCACCGGGCGCAATACGTCGCCGACCGACGGGCGCTTCCTGTACCCGTCGATCCTGCGGGCGGTGGCGGCGCAAGGTTCGATTTATGCCGGACCTTCAGCGGTCTACAGCCAGGGCAGCGGAACAGTGCCGGCAACCGGGTATTCGCTGTTGCTGGCACCTTCCAGCACCGGGCAACTGGAGTTGCTGGCACACGACTCGATCTACGCCGGCGGCTATGCGATCAATCAGTCGGGCGCCAGTCCGCTGGCCATCGCCACGCCGTTCGCGCCAGCCTTCAACGGTTACGGCAACAACACGTCGGCCACGCCGATCATGAGCAACCGCAACAGCGACGGTATCGCGCCGGACAAGAACCTGCGTTATCCGTTGTTCGCTTTCGGCGCCAACAGTTACTCGGGCTTGAATGACGTCCAGACACCGGCGCGGTTTTATGCCTTGACCGGCGATCTGGTGGGCGTTCGCAGCGGTGAAACGCTGACGTTCAGCCTGTCGAAACGTACCTGGCACGAAGCGGCAGGCCCGGTCTGGATGCTGGCGGGGCGCGACATCGTGGCGTCGGGTACTTTCCTGGGCAATCCGACGACCGTGCCTGACGCCGAGATGGGCGTACCGACGACAGAAAGCATCACGTCGACCGGCAACCTGTTCGTGCATGACGATCCTCGGGATGTTTCGCGGGTCTCGGCAGGGCGTGACATCCTCTACAGCAGCTTCGATATCGCCGGCCCCGGCGTCCTCGATATCACTGCCGGGCGCAATATCCTGATGGAAGATCGTGCCAGCATCACCAGCCTCGGATCGCTGGTGGCGGGTGATCCGCGACCGGGTGCCAGTGTGGTGTTGCAGGCCGGTGCGGGCGCGCAGGGGCCGGATTACTCGCGGTTCATCGCCCGTTACCTGAACCCGCAGAACCTCGCCGACCCGAATGCTTCCCTCAACGGGCAACCGGGCAAAGTGGTCAAGACTTACCTCGACGAACTGCAGAGCTGGCTGACCCTCGGCTATGGCTTCAGCGGCAACGCCGAACAGGCGCAAGCGTTCTTCGCTGCGCTGCCCAGTGCCGAACAAGCGATCTTCGCCCGCCAGGTGTACTTCGCCGAATTGCGTGCTGGCGGTCTTGAGTACAACGATGTCGACGGCCCACGCAAAGGCAGTTATCTGCGGGGTCGCAACGCCATTGCTTCGCTGTTCCCGACCACCGATGTGGCCGGCAATCCGGTCCGTTATGACGGCGACATCACGCTTTATGGGGGCGCCGGGGTCAAGACGCTGTTCGGCGGTGACATCCAGATGCTCACGCCGGGTGGCGGTCAGGTGTTCGGCATCGAAGGCGCGGCGCCGCCCTCGACGGCGGGGATCATCACCCAGGGCTCGGGCAACATTCAGCTCTACTCCGAGGGCAGCATTTTGCTGGGGCAGAGCCGGATCATGACCACGTTTGGTGGCTCGATTCTGGGCTGGTCGGCCGAGGGCGACATCAACGCCGGTCGCGGCTCGAAAACCACCGTGGTCTACACGCCGCCGAAACGCGTGTACGACACCTGGGGCAACGTGACCCTGTCGCCATCGGTGCCGAGCACCGGCGCCGGCATCGCCACGCTCAACCCGATTGCCGAAGTGGCCCCGGGCGACATCGACCTGATTGCGCCGCTGGGCACCATCGATGCGGGCGAGGCGGGGATTCGCGTCTCGGGCAACGTCAACATCGCCGCGCTGACGGTGGTCAACGCCGCCAACATCTCGGTGCAGGGCAAGGCGACCGGCGTGCCGGTGGTCTCGGCGGTCAATACCGGGGCGATCACCTCGGCCAGTTCCGCTGCGTCGTCGGCCACCCAGGCGGCGGAAGACGTCGCCCGTCAGCAACAGGCCGCGTCACGACAGAACCAGGCCTCGGTGTTCACCGTGCAGGTGTTGAGCTTCGGCAACGAACAACTGGCCCCAAGCCGCGATGGCGCCAGCCGTGCACCGACACCGGGCTACAACCCCAACAGCCCGGTGCAGGTGCTGGGCGCCGGAGCCCTGGATGAACAGGCGAAACAGCAGTTGACCGAGGAGGAGCGGGGGCAGCTGACGTTGTAAAAGGACTCTCGTGCAGTACGCTTCGGGCGGCCATTTGGCCGCCCTTTTTTTTAGGTTGATGAGGTTCGTGGGTATTGTCGTCGGGTGTGGACTAACGTCAGTATTTTGATGTGCCCGTTCACTCGATAGACCAGCAGATAGTTTGGATTGACCACCATTTCCCGAGTGCCTGGCACTCGACCGGACCGGTAACCATAGGGAATTGATGAAAGCCTTTGCGTCGCTGCACCAACCTTGTGCTGCAGAGCCGTTGAAGCGTTTGAGTTGTATTGTTCAACGTAGTCGATAATGCCAGCCAGATCGTCCAGAGCTTGATTGCTCCATTCAAGCGGCAGCGGGTCGATTCTTGCGTTTCTCTTCTAATAGTTGGTCGAGCCGCACCATGGCTTCTTTATGGGGAATGCCCGGGCGAGGGTCATCCAGTACAGCCTGCACCTTGGCGCGAAACCAACGATCGTAGCTCTCTGCCTCTTCTTCGGATTCAAAGTCAGAATAAAACGGGGAATGCAATATGCTCATAGTGATCTCCGTGTTCAATCTCGGCAGTTTAAGGGGGAATGGCCCATTGTCGTCACTGGCAGACGATGCACCCCATGAGCCCTTGAGGAACCATGAGGTAGCGGGACTCAGTATCTGCAAGCCCCCCTTTGAAATCTGCCGGACGTTTCCCTCCGTTGTCCGGCAATCTCGACCACCGCTGTAGGCCTATTCCCACCCTCTGTTTTTCAGGTTTCCAGCCTACAAATCCGTGTGCGCCTTCCTACAAATGCACTCAGAACGCATAGGGAATACTCACCTTCGCCCACAACATTTCCCCCTCCGGCCGGTTCTCTACGTCGAATTCCTTGGCCCAGCGAATCTCCGCGCTGGCGTACTTGAGGAAGGTGAAGTGCAGCGCGGGACCTATGGCGAAGACTTTGCCGCGCACACCGTCATCAACGTCCTGACCGGCGAACTGCACGGTGTGGCCGAACTGTTTGTCGTCGGTGGTCTGCTTGAGGTAGTAGCCGTTGATGCCGAGCATCAGGTCATCGGTGATCTTGTAGCTGGCCGAGTAATCGAAGTGGAAGATCTGCCCGGACTTGTAGTCGGTGTCCTTGTTCTTTTCGTTGAAGCTGTAGGTGGTTTTCATCGACACCTCGGTGCGTTCTGTCGGCAACCAGGTGAAGGAGAACAGCGGTTTGTAGGTGTAGAAGTTGTTGCTGGTGTTGGCCAGCCGATCGACGCTGTATTCGCCGGTGGGTAAGGTGATTTCAACGGCTGCGCCGAGGGTCAGGTTCTTGCCCATGTCCCACAGGATGATCGGCGCGATAGTGGTATCGCCCATGCCTTCGCGGGTGTCGCTGAGGCCGAATACCGAAACCTCCTGCTTGAGCCACGGCTGGGCGATGTAGCCGGCCAGGCGTCCGCCGAAGATCCGCACCGGGCTGAGGTAATCGAGGCGCGGGATGACCGCGGTGGATTCGATCTCGACATTCGGCACTTTGCCGCCGAGTGAGCTGATATTGAGCTTCGTCGATTTGTAGTGGTTGTAGTAGAGGTTGAAGGCGACCATGTTCTCCGGAAGGCTGTCGACTTCCAGCGGCAACATGAAGAAGCCGTCGGTTCCGGGGCCGATGTTGTCGACGCCGGCTTCGGTAGCCAGCGCCGGCAGGGTCGCGGCGCAGCCAAGCAGGCTCAGCGCCAGTTGCACAGGGAAAGTCGCGCGGTTCGGGGTCATGGCCGTCCTCATTATTATTGTGTTTGGGCGCAACGCCGGCGCGCAGGGCGCCTGGCCACTATAGAAATAAGCCCTTGGCGCACGCCGGGGCAGGGTATTGGCGGACACGGAAGGGGGCTTCTGCGGACAGTCGGTCAACCCTGTGCTAACTTCCTTCGACATAACCGGTTACAAAAATAACAATTCAACGTGATCCGGAATGTCAGCCCCCATGAACGTAAAACTCCAAGACCCCACCTTCGATCTGGCGCTGGTGTCGCCATTTCTGTTGCAGACCCTGGCCGAAGTCGTCGCCGGCAAGGGCATCGAGCCGCAGAGCCTGTGCCGTGGCCTGGGTTTTGATTTCGAAGACCTGCAGGATCCGGCACAGCGGATTTCCTACCGGCAGGCCGTGGCCATGATCCAGCGGGCGCTGAAGGTGTTACCCAATCAGGGGCTGGGCCTGTGGGTCGGCGCGCAGAATGTGCTGGGTACGCTGGGGCTGCTCGGGCATGTGCTGTCGCTGTGCAAGACTTTGCGCGACGCGTTCGAAATCGGGGTTCGGCATCAGCACACGTCCGGCGGGATTGTGGTTTCCAGCGTCGATGTGGTGGGTGATCAGGTGTATGTCGACGTTGAATGCCGGTTGCCGTTTGCCGAGGTGCAGGTGTTCGCGGTCGAAGAGTTTTTCGCCAGCCTGCTGGTCTACGGCCGGGCGCTGGTGGGCGAGACGTTCAAGCCGATTGCCGTGCAATTCATGCACGCCGCGCCGGATTACGTCGATGAATACCGGCGGCTGCTGGGGCCGGACGTGCGCTTCGGCTGCCTGCACAATCGCATGCTGATCGACGTGCAGTGGCTGGATGTGAATTTGCCCAACCACCATTCGCTGGCGCTGCGTCAGGCGGTCAAGTTGCTGGAACTGGAAGCGGCGCAGGTTCATCAGAAACTTGATCTGATCCAGGCAGTAGAGCGGGCGATTGCCCGGGACCTGAGCCGGGGCAGCCACATTGAAAAGATCGCTGGCGACTTGAATATGAGCAGCCGTACTTTGCGTCGGCGGCTGACCGAGCACTCTCTGACTTTCGAGGCACTCCTGGAGCAAGTGCGCCAGGCGCGAACCATGAGCCTGCTGGCCAATCCCGACATGCCGATCGAACGCATCACCGAGGAGGTCGGCTATAGCGACGTGCGCAGTTTTCGGCGGGCGTTCAAACGCTGGACGGGGAAAAGTCCGAGTGCGTGGCGCAGCGAGTGCGTCATCTGATCCCACACAAATCTTCCGCCTACAGTTAAACTCCGCGCTCTTTCCAAGGAGTCGACATGAGTTACTACCAGCCGGGCATCCTCGCCACCCCAGTTCCGCCGCAAGCACGTCACCTGTTTTTCGCCCTCGAGTCGGTTGAAGCGCTGCCGCAGGCGATCGACAACCTGCTGAATCTGGTGGACGGCAAGTCGGCGGTGGTCGGTTTCGGTGAATCCCTGGCCAAGGCTCTGAATGTGAAGATCGACGGCCTGCGCAGCTTCCCGGCGCTGACCGGCGTCGGCGTGGAAAACCCGTCGACCCAGCACGCCCTGTGGGTCTGGCTGCACGGCGTCGACCGTGGCGAACTGCTCAACCGCAGCACCGCACTTGAGGCCGCACTGGCCCCGGCACTGCGTCTGGTGCAGATGCAGGAAACCTTCCGCCACAAGGACGGCCATGACCTCACCGGTTATGAAGACGGCACTGAAAACCCGCACGACGAAGCCGCCATCGCCGCCGCACTGCTAAGTGAAGGTGCGGACGGTCTGGTGGGTGGCAGTTTCGCCGCGATCCAGCAATGGCAGCACGACCTCAAGGGTTTCCATGCGCTGTCCGCCGAAGACAAGGACAACATCATGGGCCGTCGCCTGAGCGACAACGAAGAGATCGACGACGCCCCGGTGTCCGCCCACGTCAAGCGCACCGCCCAGGAAAGCTTCGCCCCGGAAGCCTTCGTCTTGCGCCGTTCGATGCCGTGGATCGAAGGCGACCGTGCCGGGCTGATGTTCCTCGCGTTCGGTTTCTCCCTTGACGCGTTCGAAGCGCAACTGCGCCGCATGAGCGGTCTGGAGGACGGCATCACTGACGGCCTGTATCGCATCAGCCGGCCGATCACCGGCGGCTACTACTGGTGTCCGCCGCTGCAAAACGGTCACCTCGACTTGCGCGCACTGCGCATTGGCTGAGGCACAAGAATGAAGGTGGTGCGTTGGGGCATGATCGGTTGCGGCAGCGTCGCCGAACGCAAGAGCGGGCCGGCCTTTTACAAGGCGCCCGGCTCGGCGTTGGTGGCGGTGATGGGGCGACGCCTCGAAGCCGTGACCGATTACGCCGCGCGCCACGGCATCGCCCGGACCTGCACCGACGTCGATGCCCTGATCAACGACCCTGAAGTGGACGCGGTGTACATCGCCACACCCCCCGACAGCCATCACGCCTACAGCCTGAAAGTCGCCGCCGCCGGCAAGCATTGTTGCGTAGAAAAACCCATGGCCCTCAATGCCGGGCAAAGCCGTGAGATGCAGCAGGTGTTCGCCGAGGCCGGTCTGCACCTGTTCGTCTCCTATTACCGCCGTTCGTTGCCGCGATTCCAGCAGGTTCGGCAATGGCTGGAGCAGGGGCGGATCGGCGAGGTGCGGCACCTGAGCTGGACGTTGACCAAAGCGCCTTCACCGAAGGATCTGGACGGCAGCGCGAACTGGCGCACCGATCCAACGGTGGCGGGTGGCGGGTATTTTGCGGATCTGGCCAGCCATGGGTTCGACCTGTTCCAGTATCTGCTCGGTGACATCGTGGAAGTCGCAGGTTTCACGGCGCGTCAGGCCGGGCTGTACGCGGCGGAAGATGCGGTCAGCGCCAGTTGGCGATTCGCCTCGGGCGCATTGGGCATGGGCTGCTGGAGCTTTGTTGCGGATCGGCGCGAGGATCGGGTCGAGATTATCGGCAGCCAAGGGCGGATCGGTTTTTCGGTGTTCGACGAGCATCCGGTCGAGCTGCATGCCGACGAAGACATCAGCCTGGAAATCCCCCATCACGAGCACATCCAGTGGCACCACGTACTCGGAATGAACGCGCAGATTCGCGGTGAGTCGCAGCACCCGGCAGTCGCCGCCGAAGCGCTGAAGACCGATTGGGTCATGGATCAGATTCTCAAGCGCCAGTAATTTCCCAGACCACACCGTCCCCCCTGTGGGAGCGAGCTTGCTCGCGATAGCGTCCTGTCAGTCAATAACTTGGGTGACTGATACACCTCTATCGCGAGCAAGCTCGCTCCCACAGGGGATGGTGTCGCGCATCTAACCTTATGCTCATTCGGTATTTCTCAAGCTTGTCATAACGTCTCTAAGATCACGTCATAACTCGTTATAACAAGTGATCCCGTGATGACCGATAACGCTCTCTCCTCAAGCCCGCTCTCCTTATCAAGTGTCCCGCTGCACACCCAACTGCGCGACGTGCTGCGCGCCCGCATTCTCGACGGCGAATACCCGCAAGACAGCCAGATGCCGTCCGAAAGCGAGCTCGGCACGCTGTTCAAGGTCAGCCGCATCACCGTGCGTCAGGCCCTGGGCGATCTGCAGAAGGAAGGGCTGATCTTCAAGATCCACGGCAAAGGCACCTTCGTCGCCAAACCCAAGACTTTTCAAAACGTCAGCACCTTGCAAGGCCTCGCCGAGTCCATGACCGGCCGTGGCTACGAGGTGATCAACCGCCTGCGCAGCTTCAAATTCATCGCCGCCGACAAACGGGTCGCCGAGCGCTTGCAGGTCGCCGAAGGCGAAATCGTCGCCCAGATCAAACGCGTACGGCTGATCAACCGCGAGCCGATCTCGCTGGAAATCACCTATCTGCCCAAAGCCATAGGCGAGCGGTTGGAGAAGGCCGATCTGGTGACCCGCGACATCTTCCTGATCCTGGAAAACGACTGCGGCATTGCCCTCGGCCATGCCGATCTGGCCATCGACGCGGTGCTGGCCGATAGCGACCTGACCCAGGCGCTGAACGTCGAGGCCGGCTCGCCGATCATGCGCATCGAGCGTCTGACCCACGACGCTCATGGCCAACCGCTGGACTTCGAACACCTTTACTACCGTGGCGATGCGTTCCAGTACCGCCTGCGGATCGACCGGCAAAAAGGGGAGCAGGCATGAGTCGAACGACACTCGAACAGGAATACGACATCGTCGTGATCGGCGGCGGCACCGCTGGCCCGATGGCCGCGATCAAGGCCAAGGAAAAGAACAAGGACCTGCGCGTGCTGTTGGTGGACAAGGCCAACGTCAAGCGCAGCGGCGCCATCAGCATGGGCATGGACGGCTTGAACAACGCGATCATCCCCGGCCACTCGACGCCCGAGCAGTACACCAAGGAAATCACCATCGCCAACGACGGGATCGTCAACCAGGCGGCGGTGTATGCCTACGCCACCCACAGTTTCGAAACCATCGAGCAGCTCGACCGCTGGGGCGTGAAGTTCGAGAAGGACGAAACCGGTGATTACGCGGTGAAGAAAGTCCACCACATGGGCGCCTACGTGCTACCGATGCCGGAAGGGCACGACATCAAGAAGGTTCTTTATCGCCAGTTGAAACGGGCGCGAGTGAACATCACCAATCGCCTTGTCTGCACCCGTTTGCTGACCGACGAGGAGGGCGCCGTCAACGGCGTGATGGGCTTCGACTGCCGTACCGCCGACTTCCATGTGATCAAGGCCAAGGCTGTGATCCTTGCTTGCGGCGCGGCCGGGCGTCTCGGTCTGCCGTCCTCGGGTTACCTGATGGGCACCTACGAAAACCCGACCAACGCCGGCGACGGTTATGCGATGGCCTATCACGCCGGCGCCGAACTGGCGAACCTGGAGTGCTTCCAGATCAACCCATTGATCAAGGATTACAACGGCCCGGCCTGCGCCTACGTCACCGGCCCGCTCGGCGGTTATACCGCCAACAACAAGGGCGAACGCTTCATCGAGTGCGACTACTGGAGCGGGCAGATGATGTGGGAGTTCCACCAGGAACTGGAAAGTGGCAACGGCCCGGTGTTCCTCAAGCTCGATCACCTGGCCGAAGAAACCATCCAGAACATCGAGGAAATCCTGCACAGCAACGAGCGCCCGAGTCGCGGCCAGTTCCACGCCAATCGCGGCACCGACTACCGCACGCAGATGGTCGAGATGCACATCTCGGAAATCGGTTTTTGCAGCGGCCACTCGGCGTCCGGCGTGTGGGTCAACGAGCGCGCCGAAACCTCGGTGAAAGGTTTGTACTCGGCCGGTGACATGGCCGCCGTGCCGCACAACTACATGCTGGGCGCGTTCACCTACGGCTGGTTCGCGGGCAACAACGCGGCGGAATTTGTCGCCGGGCGCGAGTTCTCCGCGCTGGATGCCGAGCAGATCGCGAAGGAAAAGGCCCGGGTCTACGCACCGCTGGACCGCGAGCACGGCCTGCCGCCGGCCCAGGTCGAGTACAAGCTGCGGCGCTTCGTCAACGACTACCTGCAACCGCCGAAAGTGACCAGGAAGATGGAAATCGGCCTGCAACGCTTCAGCGACATCGAACGCGATCTCAACGAGATGAAGGCCAACAACGCCCACGAACTGATGCGTGCGATGGAAACCAGCGTGATCCGCGACTGCGCCGAAATGGCCGCCCGCGCCTCGCTGTTCCGTGCCGAAAGCCGCTGGGGCCTGTACCACTACCGCGTCGATCACCCACAACGGGATGACCGCGAATGGTTCTGCCACTGCCACCTGAAGAAAGGCGAAGACGGGCGCATGACCAGTTTCAAGAAAGCCGTCGAGCCTTACATCATCCCGCTCGATGCCGAGGAAATGCAGGCCTACGACCGCCTTCGGGTTGGCGCTTTCGCCGCTTGAGGCATCACCAGAGAGAGTCCGAACCATGGCCTATCAAGCCCAGGAAATCTTCTTCCGCTCCAATGCCCCCGTCACCGTGGACGAGGACAAATGCATCGCCGAAAAGGGCTGCACCGTGTGCGTCGACGTCTGCCCGATGGACCTGCTGGCGATCAACCCGGCCACGCAAAAGGCCTACATGGCGTTCGATGAATGCTGGTACTGCATGCCGTGCGAAAAGGACTGCCCGACCGGTGCCGTCAAAGTGGACATCCCTTACTTACTGCGTTGACCGGTCGTCCGCTATCGCGAGCAAGCTCGCTCCCACAGTGGATAGAAGTCAGCCGCAAATAATGAGTAAACCGACGATCATGTGGGAGCGAGCTTGCTCGCGAAGATGCCCGCACAGACAGTCCCAAAGCCATCCGTAAACCCCGGACGCTGGATTCACCAAACACCCCTCGTTTCCCACCGCGCCCTGATCGCGGCGGAGACGAACATCCTGAAAATGATTCGAGGGGATTCAACCATGTTGCGTGCAGCAATCGCCGGTCTGGTACTGGCTTCGTTCACCTTGTCGGCCTCGGCCGAAACCATCCGCATTGCCATCGGCACCCAGGACACCACCATCAACTGCGCCGCTGGCGGGCTGTTGATTCGTGAACTGGGCCTGCTCGACAAATACCTGCCTCACGACGGTGCCTACAAAGACGCCAAGTACGACGTGCAGTGGAAGAACTTCACCAGCGGCGCACCGCTGACCAATGAAATGGTCGCCGGCAAACTCGACTTCGGCGCCATGGCTGATTTCCCGGGTGCCTTCAACGGCGTGGCGTTTGAAACTGCCGGCAAACACAGCCTGTTCATCAGCGTGCTGTCGGGCAGCATCAAGGGCAGCGGCAACGGGATCGTGGTGTCGAGCGCGTCCGGCGTGCAGTCGCTGAGCGAGCTCAAGGGCAAGACCATTTCCGTGCCGTTCGCCTCCACCGCCCACGGCATGTTGCTGCGCGCCGTGGCAGAGCAGGGCTGGGATCCGCTGAAAGATGTGAACATCATCGCCCAGCCGCCGGAGGTCGCAGGTTCCGCGTTGCAGGCCGGCAAGATTGACGCACACGCCGACTTCGTACCGTTCGCCGAACTGTTCCCGAGCCGTGGCTTCGCCCGCAAGATCTACGACGGCGCCCAGGCCAATGCGCCAACCTTCCACGGTGCACTGGTGGATCAGGCCTACGCGAAAAAGTACCCGGAAATCGTCGTCGCTTACCTGCGCGCCAGCATCGAGGCCAATCAACTGCTGGCCGCCGAGCCCGAGAAGTACAGCGAACTGATCGCCAGGGTCACCGGCGTCGATGCCGAGGTCAATTATCTGTTCCACGGCCCGCTCGGCGTGCAGACCCGCGACCTGAGCTGGAAGCCGGAATACCGCCAGGCTGTGGGCACCGCGATCGACACGCTGAAGTTGCTGAAGAAGGCCGATCGCGGGCTCGATCTGAACACCTTTATCGACGATCAGTACATCCGTGCGGCGTTCAAGGCCTCGAATCTGGATTACACGGCACAACTGGACAATTACGCGCAGACGCCATTGAAGTCTGTCGATGCGGCGACTGAAAAAACCATCAGCGATTTCAGCCATGTCGCGGAAATCTGGGTGCGGGGTGAGGACAAGGTCCGGCGCTATGCCTCGGCAGAAGAGGCGTTTACCGCACTGGCGGGACTGAAGTCGGAAGGCAAGAGCATCCGGGCGGTGTATGCGCAGGCAAGTGACAGCGGGATCAAATTGCTGGCGGAGCAGGCGTGGTTTGCCAGTGATGCGAAAGGGCGGTTGAGCGCGTTTTTGCTCAAAGGCCAGGCCCAGCAATTTGCCTCCGCTCAGGGCGGGAAAGTCTTTGATTTCACCGACGCCACGACCCAGGCCGTTGCCACCCGTTAACTCAAGCGAAGATCGTTCCCACGCTCTGCGTGGGAATGCATCCCGTGACGCTCTGCGTCACAGTGGACGCGGAGCGTCCATGGCGGCATTACCACGCAGAGCGTGGGAACGATCAGAGGTGATATATGTTTTCACGCTGGATCCCCCGAGCCGCCTCACTGCTGCTCTGCCTGCTCTTCTGGCAACTCGCCGCCAGCCATCACTGGAACCTCGGCCTCGTCACCTTCGCCAACGTCCCGACCCCGTTGGCCGTGATCGAAGCCGCCCTCGGCCTCGGCGACTCCGGCAAGCTCATTCAGCACCTGAGCGCCAGCCTCGGCCGGGTCTTCGCGGGCTACCTCGCGGCAATGGTGGCCGGCGTCGCCCTGGGCCTGGCCATCGGCCGTTCCAGGTGGGCCGAAGACCTGCTGCTACCACCCCTGGAAGTGCTGCGCCCGATCCCCGCCGTCGCCTGGATTCCACTGGCGATCCTGATGTTCCCGTCGTCTGAACTGTCGATGGTGTTCATCACCTTCACCGGCGCGCTGTTCCCGATCCTGCTCAACACCGTGCACGGCGTCGAAGGCGTCGACCCGCGCCTGATCGCCTCGGCCAAAAGCCTTGGCGCCGCGCGCCGGGCGATCCTGCTGGAAGTGATTCTGCCGGGCGCCGCGCCTAGCATCATCACCGGCCTCGCCATCGGCATGGGCACCTCGTGGTTCTGTCTGGTGACTGCCGAAATGATCTTCGGCCAGTTCGGCATCGGTTACTACACCTGGGAGTCCTACACCATTCAGAACTACGCCGACATCGTGGTCGGCATGTTGCTGATCGGCGTGTTGGGCATGGGCAGCAGCCTGCTGATCAAACGCCTGGGCGGGCTGTTCACGCCCTGGCATCGACCACGAGGAAAAGCCTGATGAGCGTGATGCAAACCCCGGATGGGCGGATCATCGAAGACCTGCGCCTGGATTTCCCCCGGCCACGCACCACTGCACTGGTGACCAGACATGCGTTCTCGCGCCTCAAGCGCCACTGCCTCGACCTGCTGCGCCACGACAACGACCGACCGCTGCCGCGCCTCAATCCGCTCGGCTTGCCTCCTGAAAACCCCTTGCCGAGATTTGCCCTATGACCTCATTTTTTGCGGTGACCGATAACAACGACATTCTCGCCCTGCAACCGCGCCTGACGGCCGATGACGCCGGGGTACGGCGGATTGCCCTGATCGACCTGGCCGACCTCGAAGAACCGGACGGTCTGCTCTGGCTGGTCGAGCGCCTGGCCGAAGACCCCGCCGAAGAAGTGCGTGCCGAAGCGGCGCGCCTGTTGGAGGCCTGGGAAGATGAGCCGGTGGTTGAAGCGCTGTGCCAGGCGCTGACGGATCCGTCGCCGGCGGTGCAGGCCGCTGCGGCGCAGAGCCTGAGCCTGCTCAAGACCGAAGCGGCGGGCCGGGTGATTCTGCCGTGGACCGCCCATGCCGAAACCGGCGTGCGGATTGCCGCGTTCCGGGCCTTGCGTGAGTTGCGTTTCCCCGGCGCTGCGTCGGCCGCGATTCAGGCGCTGAACGATGCCGATGCCAGTGTCCGCCGCGAAGCTGTCGGGGTGCTCGGCTGGCTCAAGCAGCTCGACGCACTGCCGGGCCTGGCCCGCTTGGCGAGTGATGACCCGGACACCGAAGTACGCCGCGCCGCTACCGGCGCGCTGGGCCTGGCGAGTGATGCCGAGGTGCTGCCCGCGTTGCGTCAGGCCTTGCAGGATCAGGCCTGGCAAGTACGCGAAGAAGCCGCAACCACCCTTGGCAAGGTCGGCCATACAGATGCGGGCCCGGCGCTGATCGAAGCCCTGGATGACGATTACTGGCAGGTTCGTCTGCGCGCGACCCGCAGCCTCGGCCGTTTGCGCTATGTGCCGGCACTCGACGCCCTGATCGACACCCTCGGCCATCGCATCAGCAACCTGCGCAAGGAAGCCGCGCTGGCCCTCGGCGAATTGAATGATCGCGGGGCGGTGGCGGCATTGCAGGCCGCGCAGGACGACGGCGACCCGGAAGTGCGCAAAGCCGTGCGGATTGCCTTGAGTCAGCTGCAATGAATCCGCTGTCGGTCGGCAATTCCCAACGTGAGCACCGGTTACGGCTGAGCTGGCCGGATGGCCGCGAGCAGCTGCTGGATCATGCCGAACTGCGCCGCCAATGCCCGTGCTCGCAATGCCGGGCGTTTCGCCAGCGGGGCTCACCGCCAATGATTGACCCGCGTGTGCGGGTCATCGAATTGAACGCTCAGGGGTACGGTCTGCAACTGGTGTTCAGCGACGGCCATCAGCGCGGGATTTACCCGTGGGCCTATCTGGCGCAGCTGGAGGGGATCACTGTCCCGCCGTCATTGCCGGCCGACAGCCATGGAAAATATCCAGCCCAGGCTGATACAGAGACGTCCTGACCTCGAACAACCCCAGCACCGAGTGAAACAGATTGTCATGGCTCAGATCCGGCTGGCTGCTTTTGCCTTGCAGGCAGCCACGGTCGATGCCGAGTTGCGCCAGGGTGTTGTTGCCGAACCACATCACCATCGGCACATGGGTCTGCGCTTCCGGCGCCAGCGCATAAGGCGCGGCGTGCAGGTACAGACCGTTCTCGCCCAGCGATTCGCCATGGTCGGAGACGTACAGCATCGACGTATC
This sequence comes from Pseudomonas sp. B26(2017), assembly GCF_002113045.1. NCBI lineage: Bacteria > Pseudomonadati > Pseudomonadota > Gammaproteobacteria > Pseudomonadales > Pseudomonadaceae > Pseudomonas > Pseudomonas sp. B26(2017). Next base: position 43,188 of record NZ_NEJJ01000001.1, read on the forward strand.
GAGGTGATCCTGATTGCGTTTGAGCAGTTCGATTACCTTGGCCAGGAAATGGTCGGTGTAGAGGATCGTGTTGTCGTAGACGTTGACCAGTTCGTCACGGCTGCAACTGCCCAGCTGGTTGGTGTGGCAGATCGGTTTGAAGCGCTCCATGTCCTTGGGGTAGCGCTCGTAGTATTCCGGGCCGTGGCTGCCGTCGGCGTGCAGGACGATGATCGCGTTGCCCTTGAGGCTGTCGATGTAGCCTTGCAGGTCGGCCAGCAGTGCTTCGTCGAGGCAGTTGTTGCCGTCGCAGAACGGTCCCGGCTGGTTCTTCGCGATGTCGCGGTTCGGCACGCGCAGGCAGGTGCCCTTGCAGTCGCTGTTGTTGTCCAGCCACAGCACCTGCACGCCGGCCCGTTGCAGGATGTCGAGCAGGCCTTCGTAGGTTTTGCCTTTCTTGTCGCTGTAGTCCTCGCGCGGGAACATCGAGAACATGCACGGCACCGACACCGCCGTCGAAGTGCCGCAGGAATGCACCTGGGTGAAATTGAGGATGTCGAGTTTGCTCAGCTGCGGATTGGTCTCGCGCTCGTAACCGTTAAGCGAGAAATGGTCGGCCCGGGCGGTTTCGCCCACTACGAACACCATCAGCGATTTCTTCTCGCGACTGGCTGCCTTGGCGCTCATTACCGCGTCTTCGCCGATGGCCTGCACCACGAAATGCTTTTTGATCCCCAGCCGTTGCTTGGTGTATTTGCTGATCGCGTAGATGTAGTTGGTCGGGTTGATGAAGTGGGTGAGCTTGTCTTCCTCGCGAAAGATCGGCGCGTAGGTCGAATAGAACGCGCCCACCGAAGCGCCGATCACCAACACGCAAGCCGCGATCACCAGCACCTTGTTCAGCAAGCCCCGAAAGAACGGTCGATAAACCACCGGCCAGCGCCAGATCAGCACGGCCGGCAACACGCCGAGCAACAGCACGTAAGCCAGCAGTTTGCCGCTGAACAGCGCGGTGGCTTCCTCGGGATTGGTTTCGAACACGTTCTGGATCATCACCGTGTCGATGGTGATCCCGTATTCGTTCATGAAATACGCCGCGCAGGCCGAGAGCAGGGCCACCAGCGTCAGCGCCGGTTTCAGCGTCCAGCGAAACGACACCAGGGTCAGCAGCAGCGTGATCGCCGCCCAGAGAAACAGCCCGAAGGACGCGAAAAACGCCAGTTTCTGTGCACCTTGCAGGGTAATCAGTGTTCCCAGCGCCTTCCAGGTCGCCAGGTTGTACAGCGCCACCAAGGCCAGCGAAAACAGCAGCACCAGCCGGGTCGGAGTGATGGACGGTAAACGCAGTCCTTTGCCCAAAGCCATTTCGATACTTTCCTCTACGTCAGTCGGAACCGATGCGGTTACGCGCGTAACTGTAGAAGGGCGTTGGTAAAAATTCCGTAAACATCCAGTAACAAAATCACGCTGAGTGCAAAAAATGTGGGGCCAGCAATCTGGCCCCCACCAGAGTTTTGCGCTCGGTCAGAAAGATTTGCTGACGCTGGCGACGACCGTCGCCGTGCACACGTCCTTGAAGCCCCAACTGCTCAGGCACTGGCTCTGCGAGAGATCGGTGTCGATGTAGCTCAGACCCAGCACCACGCCGGCCAGGTTGTGGGTCAGTTTGACTTCCCACTCCCGGTAGGACTCATCGCTGTGTCCGGACGCCGAATACATATGCGGGTCCTTGAAGTCCATGTTGCCGTAGCGCAGTTTCAGCCCGGAATCGAACGGCAATCCGGTTTCATAGCCGATGTAGCTGTAGAGCGAGCTCTGTTTGCTGTCGATGCCCGGCGCGTCACTGGAGTAATACGCCGCGAGTTTCACGCCGTAAGCGCTGAGAATCGAGTACACCTCGCTCTGGTTGAACTGGCTCTCCTTGGGGTACGCGTATTTGATGTAGCCCAGATCCAGACTCACGGCTTCGGTCGCCTGCCACAGCCAGCCGGCGTAGTAGTCGACTTCCTGACGGGTTTTCAGGCCACCGCCGAAATCGACGTTCGAGCTCCACGCGCCCAGGTACAGGCCGCTGCTGTGGGCCAGGGTCAGACCGGCCTGCACGGTGGGATCGTTCTGGGTCTGGGAGATGCCGCGGGTGCGGTAATCACTGGCCAGGGTCAGGTCGACCAGCACCGCAAAATCGTCGTTCAGGGCAATTGCGTGGCTGCTCAGGGGCAGCAGGCTCAAGGAAGTGAGGGCGAACAGGGGCAAGGCTTTCATGTGAAGTCCCGTTGTTGTGGTTGTTATGGGGCAGAAAGAGAAAACTTGTGGGAGCGAGCTTGCTCGCGATAGCGGTGTATCAGTCGCCATCATTTTTAATGGTCATACCGCTATCGCGAGCAAGCTCGCTCCCACAGGGGAACAGTTGTTGTCATTGGGCGGCGGTATAGACCTGACGGCCGGCGAACCAGGTTTGCAGGACCTGGGTGCCATGCAGGGCTTTGTCATCGACGCTGAACACATCGCGATCAAGCACGATGAAATCGGCCTGTTTGCCGGGGCTCAGCGAGCCGATCTGTTGTTCCAGGCCGATGGTCCGCGCGGCGTTGGCGGTGTAGGCGTAGAACATGGTTTCGCGATCCAGGCGTTCGTCGGCGTTGAGCACGCCCAGCGGCCCGGTGCGGGTGATGGCCTGGGCCATGGCGTTCCACGGGTTTGGCGAGGACACCGGCCAGTCGCTGGCGCCGGCAATCGTCGCGCCCTGCTTGAGCAGCGAATGTGCCGGGTATTGATAGCGGAAGGCGAGGGCGCTGACGTAAGGCTTGATCATGTCGGTGGTGTAGTCGTCGGCGCTGGCCCAGAGCAGTTGCATCGAGGCGATCACGTTCAGCGGCTTGAAGCGGGCGAACTCCTTCGGGTTGACCATTTGCAGGTGGGTGATCGAGTGCGTCACGCCGCTCTGCCGGTCCTTGCGCGCCTGGGCGATGCCGTTCAGTGATTCGCGCACGGCACGGTCGCCGATGGCGTGGATGTGCACCAGCCAGCCGCGCTGGTCGATGGCGCTGACCAGTTCGCCGAAGTGCTGCGGATCGATCAGCAGTTCGCCCTGTTTGTGCGAGTTGCTGTAGGGATCGATCATCGCCGCGCTCTGGGCCGGGTATTCGATCACACCGTCAGCGAAGATCTTGATTCCCGGCAGCGTCAGGTTGGGGATGCCCTGGAACTGCCGACGAACCTTGTCGAGGGTGTCGAGATCGGCCGGGACGCTTTTCGAGTTGGCCACCAGCAGCGCGGCGACGTGGGCGGTCATGCCGCCGCTTTCCGACAGGGCTTTGTAGGCCGGCAATACGCCGACGGTTTTTTCGGTGGGCTTGAGGGCGAACACCGGCTCGCCCGGCGCGGCGTTGGCGGCCGGGTCCATCCACGCGGTGATGCCGAGGCTGTTGTTGAAACGCACCGCCGATTGCGCAGCCTTGAGCAGGTCGGCCGGGCTCGGCGCCGGTATTTTCGAGGCGACGCGATCCCAGCCGGCATCGACCACAAAACCGTTCGGCTCACCGCTGGGCAGTTTGCCGATGGTGTCTTTTTCCGCCTCCGGCAGGGTTTTCAGCAGCGCGGCGTCGATCCCCGCACGCTTGAGCATCACGTTGTTGGCCCATGCGGTGTGGTGATCGCTGCCGGTGAACACCACCGGCACGTCGGCCCATTCGCCATGGTTGAAGAGGTTGCCCAGCGCTTCAGCCCTGGCCCAGTACGCCGAACTCATGCCGGCCACACTCAATACGTCGCCATGCCGGGCCTTGCCGTCGTCACGCCAGTCGCGCAGGCGTTTTTCCAGTTCATCCAGACCGACCACTTCGTCTTCCATGTTGGCCGAGACCATTTCCAGTCCGCCGAAAATCGCGTGGGAGTGGCTGTCGATCAGGCCGGGCATCAGCGTCTGGCCTTTCAGGTCGATCACTTGGGTGCCGGGTTCGATCAAGGCCTTGATCTGCGCATCGCTGCCGACTTTCAACACCTTGCCGTTCTCCACGGCCAGCGCCTGAGCCTTCGGTTGAGCGCGGTCTGCGGTGAAAATCTTGCCATTGAGCAGCACCAGATCGGTCGCGGCAATGGCTTCCATCGAGGCAAAACTCACCGCGGCGATCAGCACGTTTTTTGCGAAATGCGGGATGAATCTTTTCATTGAACATTTCCGTGTTATTGCGTCTGATGGCCAGATTAGTGGCTGCCAACGCCCGACAGAACGCCTCCCTCACGAAAAACGTTTTTGCCTGAATGGAAAAAGCATGGACAAGCTGGGTGCACTGAAAATGTTTGTGGTCACCGCGCAGCTCGGCAGTTTCAGCCGCGCTGCCGAGCAACTGGGCAAGACTCCGTCGGCCCTGACCAAAGCGGTCAATCATCTGGAATCCGAGCTCGGCGCGCGGCTGTTCGAGCGCAGCACGCGGCGGATACTGCTGACTGAAATCGGTCGGCTCTATCTGGAAACCGCACGCCTGGTGCTGCAACGGCTGGACGAGGCCAGCGAGGAAATCGAGCAGTTGCAGCACGGCCTGCGCGGCAGCCTGAAAATCACTGCGCCGCTGGCTTACGGGCGGGCGTTTCTCGATCAGGTGTGCGACGGCTTTTTGCAGCAATACCCGCAGATCAGCCTGCAAGTGGATTTGTGCGATGAATTCGTCAATCTGCTGGAAAGCGGCTACGACCTGGCGCTGCGCGAAGGGCACGATGATTTGCCGGGGCTGATTGCCCGGGTGGTCGGCAGCAATCGGCTGGCGCTGTGTGGCAGCCCTGAATACCTGGCGCGCAAGGGTTTGCCGGTCACACCGCAGACCCTCGATCAGCATGAGTGGCTGCTGTATCGGCATCCGTTGCTCAGCCGCGAATTCTGGTGGGCCGAGCGCGACGGTCAGCGCCTGAGCCTGGCGCAGCCGGCGGCACCGTTGTTGCGCAGTGACAATTACGATTTGCTGCTGGCCAGCGCTCTCGCCGGACGCGGTTTGTTGCATACGCCGCTGTGGAGCGCCGCGCCGTATATCGCCGACGGGCGACTGGTGCGGGTCATGGCCGATTACGAGATCGACCCGGACAGTTTTGGCCCGCACATTCTGGCGGTGTACCCGAGCCATCGGCGGGCGACGGCCAAGGTTATGGCGTTTATCGACTACATCGCAGGGTTTCTCGCCAAACGCGGTTTGAGCTGACAGAGAGATCGTTCCCACGTCGAGGCGCCGAACCGTCCGCTTTGATCGTTCCCACGCTCTGCGTGGGAATGCCTCTAGGGACGCTCTGCGTCCAGTGACGCGGAGCGTCACGGGCTGCATTCCCACGCAGAGCGTGGGAACGATCATCAGTAGGTTTGAGCTGACTGGCGGTGCTTGTCAGGAAATTCCCACAAGAGTACAAATGTACTCCATGACAAATCTGACTCCCCGCCGTACCGCCATCCTGACCTTTATCCGCGAACGCATCGCCGAACACGGTCAGCCCCCAAGCCTCGCTGAAATCAGCGAGGCTTTTGGTTTTGCCTCCCGCAGCGTGGCGCGCAAGCATGTGCTGGCGCTTACCGAAGCCGGGTTTATCGAGGTCAATCCGCATCAGGCCCGGGGCATTCGCCTGCTCGGGCAGCCGGCGCGGCCGGAACTGCTCGAAGTCCCGGTACTCGGCCGGGTCGCTGCCGGTGCCCCCATCGGCGCCGATGCCGACCTGCACAATCGGCTGATGCTCGACCCCGCACTGTTCTCCCGCACGCCCGACTACATGCTGCGGGTGCAGGGCGATTCGATGATCGAGGACGGCATTCTCGACGGCGATCTGGTCGGCGTACGCCGCAACCCCGAGGCGCTCAACGGCCAGATCGTGGTGGCGCGACTCGACGGTGAAGTCACCATCAAACGCTTCGAGCGGATCGGCGATGAGGTTCGCCTGTTGCCGCGCAACCCGGCGTACCAGCCGATTGTGGTGCGGGCCGATCAGGATCTGGCCATCGAAGGGGTGTTCTGCGGTCTGGTGAGGCAAGGCTGATGGGTGCCGTCGTTGCGCTGGATACGCTGTTCAATGGCGGCCAGGTCTGGAAGGGCCGGCCTGCGCCACCCACCGCCAGCCCGCAACCCACCGGGCACGCGGCGCTGGATGCGGCCTTGCCCAGTGGCGGCTGGCCGGAAGCGGCGCTGAGCGAAATCCTCCTGGCCGGGCCCGGCGTTGGCGAACTGCAACTGGTGTGGCCGACGTTGGCGCGGCTGTCGGCAGCGGGCGAACGCATCGTGCTGGTGGCGCCGCCGTTCGTACCATACCCGCAGGCGTGGGCCAATGCCGGGGTCGATCTGCGCCAGTTGTCGGTGATCCAGGCCAGTGAACGCGATGCCTTGTGGGCGGCGGAACAATGTCTGCGCTCGGGCAGTTGCGGCGCGGTGCTGTGCTGGCCGCACAAGGCCGATGACCGTGCCTTGCGCCGTTTGCAGGTGGCGGCGGAAACCGGCCAGACCCTGGCGTTCGCGTGGCGCCCCTTGAGCGAAGCGGTCAACCCGTCGCCGGCCGCGCTGCGCATTGCCATCGATGCCCGCCCGGCGCAATTGCGCGTGCTCAAGTGCCGGGGCGGTCTGGCGCGCAGCGCACCGATCGCCTTCGCCGTGGGGCATTGAGGTCGCCATGCGCTGGGTTTGCATTCTGTTCCCGCAATTGGCCCTCGACGCCGTGCTGCGTCAGCGCCCCGATCCCGAACAACCCCTGGCGCTGCTCAGCGGCCCGGCCCAGCGCCGGGTGCTGCAAGCGGTCAACCCGGCGGCGCGGGCGCTGGGCTTGCGTCCGGGGCAGTCGATGACCGCCGCGCAGGCCATGAGCAAAGGATTCGCCACTGTCGATTACGATTCGGCCGAGGTCGAGCACTGGCAGCAGTTTCTCGCCGCCTGGGCCTATCGTTTCAGCGCCCAGGTCAGCGTGCATTACCCGCGCACCGTGGTATTCGAGATCGAATCGAGCCTGGGGCTGTTCGGTTCCTGGGCGCAGTTCGAAGCACGGTTGCGCACGGAGCTGTCCGAGCTGGGCTTTCGTCACCGGATCGTCGCCGCGCCCAACCCGGTAGCGGCGCGAATACTGGCCAACGCCTACGACGGATTGGTGGTGCCCGACGGTGAAGCCTTGCGCCACCACCTCGGGCAATTGCCGGTCGACCGTATCGGGCTGGAACCGAGCGTGGCCACGGCGCTGTCGCGCATGGGCCTGCGCAACCTTCATCAGGTGCAGAACCTGCCGCGTCAGGCCCTGGCCCGGCGTTTCGAGGCGCCGATGCTCAAGCATCTGGACACGCTGTTCGGCGCACGGCCGCTGGCGCTGGCTTTCTATCTGCCGCCGGACCGTTTCGACGTGCGGATCGAACTCAATTTCGACGTGCAATCCCATCAGGCGCTGCTGTTTCCATTGCGCCGCCTGACGTCCGATCTGGCGGCGTTTTTGTGCGGGCGCGACAGCGGCGTGCAGCGCTTCGATCTGCATCTGGAACATGCGGGGCTTCCGGATACGCTGATCAAGGTCGGCCTGCTCAGCGCCGAGCGCGATCCGGCGATGCTCTTTGAACTGGCCCGTGGCCGACTGGAGCAGGTGCAGGTCGAAGCCCCGGTGCGCGGCTTTCGTCTGCGCGCCGAGGATCTGCCGAGTTTCGTGCCGCAGTTTCAGGAACTGTTCGACGACCGCCCGCAGCAGACCTTGCCGTGGGAGCAACTGCGCGAACGCCTGCGCGCGCGGCTGGGGGATGAGGCGGTCCAGGGCCTGCGCTTTCAGGCCGATCACCGCCCGGAGTGCGCGTGGCAGAACGCCGACGACAAACAGCGTTGCCCTGCATTGCCGGGGGGGCAGCGTCCGGGCTGGTTGTTGGGTGAGCCGCAGTCCGTGCCCGAAGGTTCGGCGCGCATTCTCATGGGCCCGGAACGGATCGAGTCCGGCTGGTGGGACGGTGATGACGTGCGCCGTGATTATTACCTGATCCAGAACCGCGCCGGCCAGCAAGGCTGGGCGTACCGGACAGTGGGTGAGGGCGGCCCGTTGTGGCTGCAAGGCTGGTTCGCGTGAATCAGGGTTATGCCGAGCTGCACTGCCTGTCGAACTTCAGTTTCCAGCGCGGTGCGTCCAGTGCGCTGGAGCTGTTTCAACGTGCAAAAAAACACGGCTATCAGGCGCTGGCGATCACTGATGAGTGCACGCTGGCCGGAATTGTCCGTGCCTGGCAGGCAGCGAAGTCGGTTGAGTTGCCGCTGATCATCGGCAGCGAAATCCGCATCGAGAACGGCCCGAAACTGGTGGTGCTGGTCGAGAACATCGAGGGTTATCAGGCGCTGTGCGGCTTGATCACTCAGGCCCGAAGGCGCATGCAGAAAGGCCAGTATCAAGTGCTGCGCGAGGACTTCAGCGAGTCATTGCCGGGATTGCGGGTGCTGTGGGTGCCGGATACGGTCGATGACGTGGAAGAGGGCCGCTGGCTGAAGCAGACCTTCGGTGAACGGCTGTGGCTGGCCGTGCAGTTGCATCGCGGGCAGAACGATCAGCAACGGCTGGCCGCACTGCTGAGTCTGGCGGATGAATTGCAGATTCCAGCGGTGGCCAGTGGCGATGTGCACATGCACGCCCGTGGCCGGCGGGCCTTGCAGGACACCATGACTGCGATCCGCCACCACGTCCCGGTGGCCGAGGCCGGGTTGCGTCTGCATCCCAACGGCGAGCGGCATTTGCGCAGCCTCGATGTGTTGCGCGAGTTGTATCCGCAGACCTTGCTGGACGAATCGGTGAAACTGGCCCGGCGCTGCACGTTCGATTTGAGCCAATTGCGTTATCAGTATCCGAAAGAGCTGGTGCCCGATGGACACTCGGGTCGTTCCTGGCTGCGACAGTTGACTAAACAGGGCATCGCCTGGCGCTGGGAAAACGGCGCGCCCTTCAAGGTCCTGAGGCAGATCAACAAGGAACTGAAGCTGATCGCCGAACTCGGCTACGAAAGCTACTTCCTCACCGTGCACGATGTGGTGCGCTTCGCCCGGAAGCAGAAAATCCTTTGCCAGGGCCGGGGGTCGGCGGCCAACTCGGCGGTGTGTTTTGCCTTGGGCATCACCGAGATCGATCCGGATCGCACCACGCTGCTGTTCGAGCGTTTCATGTCGAGAGAGCGCAACGAGCCGCCGGACATCGACGTGGATTTCGAGCACGAACGCCGGGAAGAAGTCCTGCAATACGTGTTTCGTCGTTATGGTCGCCGTCGTGCGGCGCTGACGGCGGTGGTCAGCACTTACCACGCCAGCGGCGCGATCCGCGATGTGGCCAAGGCGCTGGGCTTGCCGCCGGACCAGATCAATGCGCTGGCCGACTGCTGCGGCCACTGGAGCGATGAAACACCGCCCGTGGAACGCTTGCGCGAAGGCGGTTTCGACCCCGAAAGTCCGCTGCTGCACCGGGTGCTGAGCCTGACCGGGCAACTGATCGGCTTCCCCCGACACCTGTCGCAGCACCCCGGTGGTTTCGTGATTTCCGAGCAACCGCTGGACACGCTGGTGCCGGTGGAAAACGCCGCCATGGCCGACCGCACGATCATTCAGTGGGACAAGGACGACCTCGATGCGGTCGGGCTGCTCAAGGTGGATATCCTCGCCCTTGGCATGCTCAGTGCGATTCGTCGCTGTTTCGATCTGCTGCGCCGTCATCGTCATAAGGATCTGAGCCTGGCGACCATCCCGGCTGACGACCGCCCGACCTACGACATGATCAGCCGCGCCGACACCATCGGCGTGTTCCAGATCGAGTCCCGGGCGCAGATGTCGATGCTGCCACGTCTGCGCCCGCAAACTTTCTACGATCTGGTGATCGAAGTGGCCATTGTCCGGCCGGGGCCGATCCAGGGCGGGATGGTCCATCCGTATCTGCGTCGCCGGAACGAGGAAGAAGAGGAGACCTATCCGTCACCGGAGCTGGAAGTGGTGCTCAAACGCACCCTCGGCGTGCCGCTGTTTCAGGAACAGGTGATGCAGATCGCGATTGTCGCCGCCGATTACAGCCCCGGCGAGGCCGACCAGTTGCGCCGCTCCATGGCGGCGTGGAAACGCCACGGCGGGCTGGAACCGCACAAGGAACGGCTGGCCGCCGGCATGAAGAAAAACGGCTACAGCCCGGAATTCGCCGCGCAGATCTTCGAACAGATCAAGGGCTTCGGCAGTTACGGCTTTCCCGAGTCCCACGCCGCCAGTTTTGCCTTGCTGACCTATGCCAGCTGCTGGCTCAAGTGCCACGAACCGGCGGCGTTCGCCTGTGCGCTGATCAACAGCTGGCCGATGGGTTTCTACAGCCCGGATCAGATTCTTCAGGACGCGCGCCGGCATCATTTGCAGATCCGCCCGGTGGACGTGCGCGCCAGTGACTGGGATTGCAGTCTGGAGCCGATTGCCGGTGAGCAACCGGCGATTCGCATGGGTTTGCGCATGATCAAGGGCTTTCGCGAGGAAGATGCCCGGAACATTGAAAGCGCTCGGGCGAGGGGCGCGTTTGTCGATGTCGCCGATCTGGGCGAGCGCGCCGGGCTCGACAGTCGCGCTCAGGCGCTGCTGGCGGATGCCGGCGCGCTGCGCGGCCTGGCCGGTCATCGCCATCGGGCACGATGGGAAGTGGCCGGGGTGCAGAAACAGCTTGGACTGTTTGCCGGATTGCCGAGTCAGGAGGAGCCGGATGTGCTGCTGCCGACGCCGAGTGTCAGCGAAGACCTGTTCACCGATTACGCCACCCTCGGCACCACGCTGGGGCCGCACCCGTTGACGTTGTTGCGCGACGAGTTGCGGGCGCGGCGCTGCCGCAGCTCCCGGGAGTTGCTGGAGGTCGAGCATGGCCGGCCGGTCAGCGTGGCGGGGCTGGTGACCTGTCGCCAGAGGCCGGGCACCGCCAGTGGCGTGACGTTCGTGACCCTGGAGGACGAGTTCGGCAACGTCAACGTGGTGGTCTGGCGCGATCTGGCCGAGCGCCAGCGTCAGGTGCTGGTGGGCTCGCAATTGCTCAAGGTCGATGGCCGCTGGGAACGGGAAGGCGAGGTGCGGCATCTGATCGCCGGACGCTTGAGCGACCTCAGTCCGTTGCTCAACGGGATTCGGGTGCAAAGCCGCGATTTCCACTGACGGCAACTGGTTGATTAGTGATCGTTCCCACGCTCCGCGTGGGAATGCCGCCATGGACGCTCCGCGTCCACTGTGACGCAGAGCGTCACGGTATGCATTCCCACGCGGAGCGTGGGAACGCTCGGTCGCTGACGGCAGCTGATCGCTTCAAAAGCCAATTTGCTGACGTCAAAAAAACCTGTCCTCACTGATGGCACTTTGGCATAACGCCGCCCCTTTCCCGATCCCCCACGACTTCGCCGTGCCGGGACACATCGATTTTCAGAAGGAATGCAAAGTGAGAATGATCTCCCGGATGTTGGTCTCGGGCATTGCGATTGCCGTCCTCGGCACCCTGGCCGGCTCGCTCGCCGGTTGCGCCACCGAAAGCTCCCGCGCACTGCCGGTGGCCAAGGTGGAAAGCGCCGCCCAGGCCTGGTCCGGCGTGCGTATCCCGATGGCCGTGGGCAAGTTCGACAACCGTTCGAGCTACATGCGCGGAATCTTCTCCGACGGCGTCGACCGTCTCGGCGGCCAGGCCAAGACCATCCTGATCACCCACTTGCAGCAGACCAACCGTTTCTCCGTGCTCGACCGCGACAACATGGGCGAAATCCAGCAGGAGGCGGCGATCAAGGGCCAGGCCCAGCGTCTGAAAGGCGCCGATTACGTCGTGACCGGTGACGTCACCGAGTTCGGTCGCAAAGAGACCGGCGATCATCAACTGTTCGGCATTCTCGGCCGTGGCAAGACCCAGGTTGCCTACGCCAAGGTCAACCTGAACATCGTCAACATCAGCACCTCCGAAGTGGTGTATTCGACCCAGGGCGCCGGCGAATACGCCTTGTCCAACCGCGAAATCATCGGCTTCGGCGGCACCGCTGCCTACGACTCCACCCTCAACGGCAAAGTCCTCGATCTGGCCATGCGCGAGGCGATCAATCGCCTGGTCGATGGCATGAACGCCGGCACCTGGAAACCGGGCAACTGATAGACGCCCATCGCAAGGAGCAACACACCATGAATCTGTCCCTGTCCCGGTCGCTGATGGCCCTGGCTGCCGGCGCGCTGCTGGCTGGTTGCAGCAGCCCGCAAACCCTGTACCAGTGGGAAGGCTACCAGCCACAAGTCTACGAATACTTCAAAAGCGAAACGCCGAAAGAGGCCCAGGCCGAAGCGCTGGAAGCCGATCTGCAAAAGATCCGCGCCAGTGGCAAGCCGGTACCGCCGGGTTACCACGCACACCTTGGTCTGCTGTACCTGAGCATGGGCAAGGACGATCAGATGGTGCAGCAATTGCGCACCGAGAAGACCCTGTTCCCCGAGTCCGGCACGTACATGGACTTTCTGCTCAAGAATGCCAAGACCGGAGATGCGCAATGATCTCGCGTGCCTTGAAAGGGCTGGCCGCAGGCCTGGCGCTGACCGTTCTGGGTGGCTGCGTTGCACCTAAAACCGTGGACTACTCGGCGTACAAGCAAGCGCGGCCGAAATCCATTCTGGTGCTGCCGCCGCTGAATACCTCGCCGGACGTCAAGGCGTCCTACAGCCTGTTGTCGCAAGTGACTTTTCCGCTGGCCGAGGCCGGTTACTACGTGCTGCCGATCACGTTGGTCGACGAGACGTTCCGCCAGAACGGCCTGACTACGCCGGATGACATCCATGCGGCACCGGCCAACAAGCTGCAGGAAATCTTCGGTGCCGACGCGGCGCTGTACATCACCGTCAGCGAGTACGGCACGCGTTACATGGTGATCAGCAGCGAAACTGCCGTCACCGCGAGCGCCAAGCTGGTGGACCTGAAAACCGGCGTCACCCTGTGGACCGGTGCGGCCCGGGCGTCGAGCGAAGAGGGCGGCAACAACAGCGGTGGCGGCCTGATCGGCGCGCTGATCACCGCAGCGGTGAAGCAGATCATCAACAGCTCCACCGATGCCGGCTACCCGATTGCCGGTGTGGCCAGCAATCGACTGCTGTCGGCCGGACATCCGGCGGGCCTGCTGTACGGGCCACGGTCGCCGAAGTACGGCACTGATTGATCAACCTGTTTCGCACTGATCGTTCCCACGCTCTGCGGCTGCTCGGGATCGTTCCCACGCTCTGCGTGGGAATGCCGCCATGGACGCTCCGCGTCCACTGTGACGCAGAGCGTCACGGTATGCATTCCCACGCGGACGGTTCGACGCCTCGACGTGGGAACGATCAGCACCTCGGTGGGCCGCTGTTTTATCTGGCAGGCCAAAACCGCTCGCCACCTCCCGGCGCTTCCGTCCACGCTTGCAACGAGCGGGTCGGCAAATCGAAGTAATCCCGGGTCCGCGCATAACCATGGCCGCCCATGCGTCCGATCGCATCCAGCCCCAATTGATCGATGTACAGGGTTTTCGGGTCGATCAACTCGTCGCGCACATGCGCCATCAACACCTCGCCAAAAATGATCTCCCGCGACTGGCCGATGTTCAGCGCCATCATCCGCCGACATTCCAGCGCCACCGGTGCTTCGCCGATTCGCGGGCATTTGACCGAGGTGCCGGGAATTGCCGTCAGGCCCGCTGCGGTCAACTCATCGAAACCCGGCGCGAACGGCACGGCACAGACGTTCATGGCTTCCACCAATGCGTCGCTGACGATGTTGACGGTGAATTCCTGATTCATCTGGATATTGCGCGTGGTGTCCTTTGGGCTCTGGTCGCCATAGTTCTCCACGCCGAGCGCGAGTATGGGCGGATCCGCCGACAGCGCATTGAAGAAGCTGAACGGCGCCGCATTGACCCGGCCTTCGCCGTCGATGGTGGTGACCAGTGCGATCGGGCGCGGCACCACGCTGCCGATCAGAATCTTGTACTTTTCCCGTGGGCTCAGTTGGCTGAAATCGAAGCTGTGCATGGCAGTGTTCTCTAAAGAAGTGGATCGATGGCGCTCAACGGCGCTTCGGCGCTGTAGTCGTCGGCGAACGGAATGGCCGGCTGGAACAGGGTTTTCCAGTCCGGTCGGCCAAAGGCCCGGTCGCTGTGGCTGCGCATCAGTTTTTCGTATTGGCGTTGGGCCTGACGTTGCAGCGTGGGGTAGTCGACGCCGTTGACCTGACCGTCGTGCATCACGCAGCGACCGTCGATGAAACTGGCGATGCAGTCGTCGCCGCGTCCGGCCAGCAGCAGGTTTTTCAGTGGATCGAATAACGGGCCCAGGTGCAGTCCGCGCAGGTTGAACACGGTGATATCCGCCTTGGCGCCGGGTGCCAGGCGACCGAGGTCATCACGGCCCAAGGCCTTGGCACCGCCGAGGGTGGCGGCGTTGTACAGATCGAGGCAGCTGGTCAGCGTGGGCCCGCCCTCCATCAACCGGGCGATGTTCAGTCCGTGGCGCATGTTTGCCAGCAAATCCGCTGGCCAGGTGTCGGTGCCAAGGGCAAAGTTGATGCCCTTGGCGCGATAGCGGCCGAACGAGTTCAGTGCCTCGCCGTCACGGGCGAACACCAGCGGGCAGTGCACCAGACTCGCGCCGCCGTCGATGACCCGTTGCAGATCGTCATCGCCCGAGGTGTAGATGCCGTGGGGTAACAGACTGCGCGGAGTGAGCAGGTCGAGTTGCTGCAACCAGCCCAGCGGCGTGGTGCCGCGCAACTGTTCGACCATCGCCACTTCGCCAGGCGCCTGACAACAATGCAGACGCATCGGTGCATTCAGCTCGCGGCTCAATGCAGACGTACGTTGCAGCAGTGCCGGGGTGCAGGTCTGGATGCGATCCGGCAGCAACGTACCGCGAATCAACCCCGCATGCGCACCATCGAAATCCTTGAAGAACCGTTCGGCCGCGTCCAGCCCGGCCAGCCCCCGAGCCTCATCCCAGTGGTGGGCGAGGCTGCCGTCGGCACGCCAGTAACTCATGCCGCTCATGTAGCAGGGGCCGAGGTACGTGCGCAGCCCCAGTTCGCCCGCCACGTCGGCGACAGCGGCAAACTCGTCGTAGGTCTCCGCCCATTCGCGGTAGTACATCGAGGTGATTGGCATCGCCGTGGTGATGCCGTTGCGGATCAACTGCGTAAAGGCGTAGCGGTACTTGAAGACTTCTTCTTCCGGGCTGAACGACTCACGCGGGCCGCTCGCCAGGTACTCCGCCGACCACATGCGGCCCATGGCGCGTTCGTCGCCGTTGTCCAGGGTCAGCACCGTGGAATCGAGATCGCCGAGGGCATCGAGGTCAATGAACCCGGGCCCGATCAGCGCATTGCCGTAATCGATCCACTGATCTACCGGCTCTTGATAACCGCGCCCGACAAATTCGATGCGCGAGCCGGCGAACACCACTTCGCCGTCACGCCACAGCACATGCTGCGTGCCGTCGAAACCGACCACGCAAGCGGCCTTGAGGCCGATCCGTTTCACAGAGGGCTGCCCAGCAAGCGACCGCCGCTGGCGATCAGTTCGCCGCCGCGATACACCTGACGCACTGGCCGCGCGACGACAGCCTCGCCGAGGGTTTCGACCGGCATCAGCAGAAAGTCCGCAGGCTTGCCGATGGCGAAGCCGTAACCCTCGATCCCCAATGCGCGCGCTCCGTTCACCGTTGCCGCGTCGAATGCCGCCGCCAGTTCATCGTCCTTGCCCAGGTCGAAACGGAACGCCAGCAACATCGCTCGTTCGAGCATGTCGCCATTGCCCATCGGCGACCACGCATCGCGGATGCCGTCGGAGCCGAGGCACACGTTGACACCGGTTTCACGCAGCGCCAGAAACGGCGGCACCGCGCAATCGGCCGGCGCCGAACTCATCAGCGAAATCCCCAGCGCCGCGAGGCGTTCGGCAACGGGTTTGACCTGGCTCCAAGGCAACATGCCCAGGCAATAGGCATGGCTGATCATCACCCGGTTCTGCAGGTTGAAGCGCTCGGTGTAATCGGCGATCCGGGCGATCTGCCACAGACCCAGTTCGCCTTTGTCGTGCAGGTGAATGTCGACGCCACGCTGAAAGTCGCGGGCCAGGTTGAACACGAAGTCCAGTTGTGCAATCGGGTCGTTGTCGATGCCGCAGGGGTCGAGTCCGCCGACGTTTTCCACGCCCAGGGCCATGGCTTCGCGCATCAGTTCGGCGGTGCCGGGGCGGCTGATCAGGCCGGTTTGCGGGAAGACCACCAGTTGCAGGTCGATCAGGTCGTTGTAGGTTTCGCGCAGTTGTTGCATGGCCTCGACGTGACGCAGGCCGAATTCCGGGTCGATGTCGACGTGGCAACGCATCGTCAGCGAACCCCGGGCGATGCAGTTTTCCAACAGCGCACCGGCCCGTTCGGCAATCGGCGCTTTCACTTCGCGCAACACGCGGCGTTCGTTGCTGATGTAATCCTTGAGCGTCGGGCCCGCGCTGTTCGGGCGCCAGGGCTGGCCATACAGGGTCTTGTCGAGGTGGACGTGGCTTTCCACCAGCGGGGCGGTCAGGAGCTGGTTCTGGCCGTCGATGTCGGTGGCAGCCAATGGAGCATTGGAGGCCGGGCGGCGCTGGGTGAACTTGCCGTTTTCGATCAGCAGGTCTTCGGCGGGGGCGCCGTAGGGGCGGATGTTTCTGAGCCAGCGGGGATGGGACATTGCATACCTCTGTTTCTATGTTGTCTGGGCGGGCCTCATCGCTGGCAAGCCAGCTCCCACATTGGAACTGTGAGCGCCACCGATCCTTGTGGGAGCGAGCTTGCTCGCGATGGCCGCAACTGGGTCTTGAGTCAGGCGATCAGCCTTTGAGCTTCGACCAGATCCGATCCTGCAGCTCCCGCGCCTTGTTGCTGCATTCCTTCTCCGGCCGCAGCCGCGAGGCGTATTCCTCGGGCATGTTGATCGCGTCCATGACCTTCCATTTCGCATCCAGCAACTGATCGCTCTGAATCCCGTTGGCATAGGCAATCGCGTTGGACACGGCCGCCGCGTTCTCGGGCTTCATCATCCAGTCGATAAAGATCTTCGCGTTGCCCGGATGCGGCGCGCTTTTCGGTACGGCGAAGTTGTCCTGGAACATCGCCAGGCCTTCTTTCGGGTACACGTATTTGATCGTGCTCTTTTGCAAGGTGGCGCGGGCGGTCGAGCCGTTCCAGTTCTGCATCATGATCACTTCGCCCGAGGCCATGCGGTCGACGGTGTTGTCGGAGCTGTACATCTTCAAAAACGGTTTCTGCTTTTGCAGCAGTTCGAGGATGCGCTTGGCGTCCTGCGGGTTTTCCGTGCATTCGTCGACGTTCAGGTAATGGCTGGCGGCATTGATCACGCTGCTGGAGGTGTCGAGGGCGGCGAGTTGGCCTTGCAGTTCCTTGCGCGGTTCGAAGAACTCTTTCCACGAGTCGTCGAGCTTGCCGCCCGGCACCCGGGCGCTGTCATAGGAGAAACCGGTGGTGCCCCACAGATACGGCGCCGAATATTTGCGGCCCGGATCGAAGCTCGGATCGCGGAACGGCCCTTTGACGTACTGGAAGTTGTTCAGGGTCGGAGCGTCGATTTCCAGCAGCAGATCCTGTTTGATCAGCGTCTGCATGATCGACTGCGACGGCACGATCACGTCATACGCCGCGCCGCCGGCCTGCAACTTGGCGAGCAGGGTTTCGTTGCTGTCGTAGCCGTCCATGGTGACTTTGATCCCGGTCTCCTTTTCGAACTTGGCCAGCAGGTCCACCGGGTAGTAATCGGTCCAGTTGTAGAAGAACAACTCCTTGGGCTCGGCGGCGTGGGCGCTGAACGCGGTGAAACAACTCAGGGCCAGACCGGATACTGCCAGACGCATGTTTTTCAATTTCATGAGAGCGCTCCAGGTTTATTGTTGTTTGCCACGTTGGCCAAGCCAGAAGGCCAGCACTACGAGCACGATGGAAATCACCAGCATCAGGGTCGAGATCGCGTTGATCTCCGGCGTTACGCCGGCCTTGATCGCCGAGAAGATGTACACCGGCAAGGTGGTTGAACCGGGCCCGGCGACGAAGAAGGTCATGATGAAATCGTCGAGGCTGACCACGAATGCCAGCACCGAACCGGACAACACCGCCGGCCACAGCAGTGGCAGGGTCACGCGGCGGAACACCTGCCACGGATTGGCGTACAGGTCGTTGGCGGCTTCCAGCAGGCTCTTGTCCAGATCGTTGAGCCGTGCGCGGATCGGCAGGTAGGCGAACGGAATGCAGAAGCCGATGTGCGCGACGATCACTGTCATCAGCCCGAGCTTGATCCCCAGTGCCATGAACAGCAGCAGGGTGGCCACGGCAGTGACGATCTCCGGCAGGATCAGCGGCAGGTTGATCCCGCCCTCGACCATTTTCTGCCCGTAGAACGGCCGATAAGTCGCCAGCGCCGCCAGCAGTGCAATCGCCGTCGCGCACACCGTGGCGATGGTCGCGACGATGATCGAATTCAGCGCCGCGGTCTGGATCGACGGGTTGGCCAGGATCCGCCCGTACCAGGCGAACGAGAACTCGGTCCACACCGTTGCCGAGCGGTTGGCGTTGAAGCTGTAGACGATCAACACCAGGATCGGCACGTACAGATAGGCGAGGATCAGCAGGCTGATTTCCCGGGTCGCCGGGAGTTTTTTCAGGTGCAGAGAAATCATGCTTTCGCTCCCCGGTTCAGGGTTTTCGCCGCGCTGCGGCTGTAGAGGGCGTAGAGCACCAGGGACAACAGCAGAATCCCCAGCAGCAGGAACGACAGCGAACTGCCCAGCGGCCAGTTGCGCGCGGTGCCGAATTGCTGCTGGATCAGGTTGCCGATCATCAGGGTCTTGCCCCCGCCGAGAATCGCCGGGGTGATGAAGGCGCCGAGGCTCGGCACGAACACCAGCAACGCGCCGGCAATCACGCCGGGCATCGACAGCGGCAGGATGATCCGGCGCAGTGCGTGCCAGCGGTTGGCGCCCAGGTCATAAGCGGCTTCCACCAGACGCCAGTCGAGTTTTTCCAGGGTCGAGTAGATCGGCAGGATCATGAACGGCAGGAAGCTGTAGACCAGACCGACGCTGACCGCGAAGTCGTTGTAGAGCAGGGTGATGCCGCCGGCATTCGGGAACAGCGCGTTAAGGCTCTGGGCGACCCAGCCCTGTTCGCGCAGGATGATCAGCCACGCGTAGTTGCGGATCAGCAGGTTGGTCCAGAACGGAATGGTGATGAGCAACACCATCAGGTTGCGTCGGCGCGGGGTCAGGCTCGACATCCACAACGCCACCGGAAACCCGAACAAAAAGCACAACACAGTGGTGCCGCCGGCCTGGAACACCGAGCGCAACAGTGCCTGGGCGTAGACCCAGTTCAGCTCCAGTTCGCCGTCGAAACCTTCCTGGAAAAACAGCTGCACGTAACTCTGCAACTGCCATTGCGCCTGCCAGTCGACGCCGCCGTAGGTGTTGCGCGGCAGCAGGCTGATGTAACCCATGATCCCCAGCGGAATGGCGATCAGGGCGAGCAGGGTCAACACCACCGGGCTGAGCAACAGCGCGCGGTTGAGGGAGGGGGAAGTGCTGCTGACGCTCATCTCAGGCCTCCATCAACAGGCAGGCCTGGGGTGGCAGATGCACCGCCACGGGCTCACCGACTGTGCGACAGGCGCTCAAACCTTCGTTGTTTTCCCGCAGCATGACTTTGATGTCGTTGTTCAAACGGCACTGGTACAGCGTCGCGGTGCCGACATACAGCACGGCTTCGATCACCCCGCGCAAATGATGCGGCTGGTCCGCCGCGACCAGTTGCGAGCGCTCGGGCCGAAACGCCAGTTGTACGTTGCTGCCATTGACGCCTTGCGGCGGGCAGGGAATTTCCACCGGCATGCCGCTGGGCACGAAGAGGTTCTGGTTGTGCTCGCCACGCTTGAGCTGGCCGGGGAGGAAATTGATGTCGCCGATGAACTGGGCGACGAAGCGGTGCTGCGGGCGCTCGTAGATGTCGGTCGGGGTGCCGATCTGCAGGATCTTGCCGGCGGACATCACCGCGATCCGGTCGGACAGGGTCAGGGCTTCTTCCTGATCGTGGGTGACGAAGATGAAGGTGATGCCGGCTTCCTGCTGCACGCGCTTGAGTTCGACCTGCATTTCCTTGCGCAGCTTCAGGTCCAGCGCCGACAGCGGCTCGTCGAGCAACAGCACTTTCGGTTTCGGCGCCAGGGCCCGGGCCAGAGCGACGCGTTGCTGCTGGCCGCCGGACAGTTCCGCCGGTTTGCGCCCGGCCAGGTGCTCCATCTGCACCAGCGCGAGCATTTCGTCGACCCGTCCTGGAATGGTCTTGCGCTCAAGACCCTGCATCTCGAGGCCGAAGGCGATATTCTGCGCGACACTCATGTGCGGAAACAGCGCGTAACTCTGGAATACCGTGTTGACCCGACGCTTGAACGGCGGCAGGTGATTGACCGTTTCGCCCGCCAGACGGATCTCGCCGTCGCTGACGTGTTCGAAACCGGCGATGGTGCGCAGCAAGGTGGTCTTGCCGCAGCCCGAGGGGCCGAGGAGGGTGAAGAACTCGTTGTCGGCGATGTTCACCGACACGTTATCGAGGGCTGGCGCCAGGCCAGGATCATCAGAATACCGCTTGGATACGTTACGCACTTCAATGGCTATTGGCTGACCCATAATGGTGCAATCCTCTAATTATTGTATGCAATATCTGAATGCAATTTAGAAATACCCGGATTAATCTGCTGGCGCAACCCCCATTTCCCCGACTGAGTCGTTCGTCGGGCAGCGTTGCCAGCATTGAAGGAGTTTTCAAATGACCGAGAAAAAAACGGAAACCACGGTCGACCGCGTCTACCAAGGGGTTTACGAGGCGATCAGCAAGCGTTCGCTGCGTCCGGGGATGAAGCTGGGCGAGGCGTCGCTGGCGGAGTTGTTCAATGTCAGCCGCACGTCGGTTCGAGCCGCGCTCAAGCAACTGGAGGCCGACGGACTGGTCACCACCGAGCCCAATAAAGGTGCGTCGGTCTCGCTGCCCAGCGATGAAGAGATCCGTTCGCTGTTTGAAACCCGGCGCTTGATCGAGATCGGCATCGTCACTGAACTGTGTCGGCGCAAGGACTCTGCCGCGATGCAGGACCTGCGCGATCACTTGCTGCTGGAAGACGAGGCTCACGCAGCCGGCGATCACGAGCGGCTGATTCACCTGCTCGGCGAGTTCCACATCAAACTGGCCCGCAGCCTGAACAACCCGGTGTTGCTCGACTGGTTCCAGAAGCTGATTTCCCGCGCCTCGCTGTATGCCGCCGCGCTGGACGACGACAGCCACGAAGCCTGTCGCGACGACGAACATCTGCGGCTGATCGAATACATCGAGGCCGGCAATCAGAACGCCGCCATTGAGCTGACCTGTATGCACCTGGACGGCATCCAGAAGGCCATCCTCGATGTCGCTGCAAAGATGAAGACCGGCTACCATCCGCTCAAACACCTGATCGAAGTCTGAACGTCGAGCAGGGGTGAAATCGGCTATACCTCTAATGAAACCATCGCTGCCCAGCGCGCTCGAAATAGACGGGCGCGACGCTTGACCGCGCAGCGATTGAACCGGACCCACCACAAGGCGTTAAAGCAGCCGATGCAGTTTTTATCCGATAGCCATGGGTGTGACGGCTGGCAAGGCGAGATGGCCGGGCGAATCCGTGAGTTCGACTGGAGCGGCACGGATCTTGGCCCGCTCGAAACCTGGCCGGCCAGCCTGTGCAGCACGGTCCAGTTGATGCTGGCCTCGCCGTTGCCGATGGTCATGCTCTGGGGCCACGCCGGTTACATGATCTACAACGATGCCTATTCGCGGTTTGCCGGCGGGCGTCATCCGTACCTGCTCGGTGTGCCGGTGGAACTGGGTTGGCCGGAAGTCGCCGATTTCAATCGGCATGTGGTCGACACCTGCCTGGCGGGCGGCACCCTGGAGTACCGCAACAAGGTATTGGTGTTGTTGCGCGATGGCGTGCCCGAGGACGTCTGGCTCGACCTTTATTACAGCCCGGTGGCCAACGATGCCGGCGTGCCTTCGGGTGTCATGGCGATGGTGGTGGAAACCACTGAACTGGTGTTGTCCGAGCGTCTGCGCCAGGCCGCTGAAGATGCCTATCGTGCCGATAACGAGCGGGTGCGACTGGCCCTCAATGCCGGCGCATTGATCGGCTCCTTTGTCTGGGACGTGAAAAACAATGTGCTGTCGGCCGACGAGCGTTTTGCCCGGACATTTTCCTTCCCGCCGGATCAAGACCTCACCAACCTGCCGCAGCACATTGCTGAAGCACACATTCATCCCGATGACCGTCCCTGGGTGCAGGAGTGCATCGAAAATTCGGTGCGCACCGGCGAACCCTACAACGCCGAGTACCGCGTAATACGCGCCGATGGCAGCTTTCTATGGGTGTTGGCCAGTGGCTGCTGCGAGTTCGACGAACAGGGCCGGCCGTTCCGTTTTCCCGGCGTGCTGATCGATATTCACGAACGCAAGATCGCCGAAGAATCCCTGCTCAAGTTCACCCGCAATCTCGAGCAGCGTGTGGCAAATGAAGTCGAAGCGCGCCTCGCCGCCGAAGAGCGACTGCGACAGTCACAGAAACTCGAAGCCATCGGCGGCCTCACCGGCGGCGTGGCCCATGACTTCAACAATCTGCTGCAAGTGATTGCCGGCAACTTGCACCTGCTGGCTCGTCACGAGCCGAACAACGCCAACGTGCAGCGTCGGGTCAGCGCCTCGCTGGCGGCGGTCGAGCGCGGTGCCAAGCTGTCCTCGCAACTGCTCGCGTTCGCCCGCCGCCAGCCACTGTCGCCGGCGGTGTGCAATCCCCGGCAGATCTTTGAAGGCGTCGGTGAGTTGCTGCAACGGGCGTTGGGCGAAATCATTCAGATCGACGTGCAGTTGCCGGACGAACCGTGGCACATCAACGTCGATCGCAATCAACTGGAAAACGCCATTCTCAATCTGGCGATCAATGCCCGCGACGCCATGAAGGGCGAGGGCACAATTGTGCTCGGCGCCGCCAACCTCTCGCTGGATCAGGCGTTCTGTTCGGGCAAGGGCATCGTGCCGGGGGATTTCGTCCGGGTCTCGGTCAGTGACAGCGGCGTCGGCATTGCGCCGCACATGCTCGAGCAGGTGTTCGAACCGTTTTTCACCACCAAGGCCGACGGCCAGGGCACCGGTCTCGGCTTGAGCATGGTGTTCGGTTTCGTCAAACAGAGCGGCGGCCATGTCGAGATCGACAGCCAGGTGGGCCAGGGTACGCGAGTGCAGTTGTACTTTCCGCGCAGCGTGCGACCGGTAGATCATGCGGCGCCCAGCGTGGAGAAACGCCTCACGGGTGGCAACGAGACGATCCTGGTGGTCGAGGACAACGAAGCGGTACGCAACTCCGCCGTCGAGCTGTTGCGTGAAGAAGGCTACCGCGTGCTGATCGCCGGCAATGGCGATGCGGCCATGCAGATGCTGATGGAAGGCGCTCGGGTCGACCTGATCTTCACCGACGTGGTCATGCCCGGCCTGATCAAGAGCTCCGATCTGGCGGCGTGGGCCAAGGTGCAGATGCCACCGGTGGCGGTGCTGTTCACCTCGGGCCACACCCGCGACATTATTTCGCGCAATCACCAGCTCAGCCCCGATACCCATCTGCTCGGCAAGCCTTACGGCCCCGAAGCGCTGTTGCAGATGATCCGAACCGTGCTCAGTGCCTGAGCTTCGAATCCCTTGATCAAGGCTGGCCAATGACCTCCAAGCGCAGCTCCAATTCCGCCGCCGGCATGGTTCGCGTGCGCGGCGCCCGTGAACACAACCTGAAGAACGTTGATGTCGATATTCCCCGTGATGCGTTGGTGGTGTTTACCGGCGTGTCGGGTTCGGGCAAGTCGTCGCTGGCGTTTTCGACGCTGTATGCCGAAGCACAGCGGCGCTATTTCGAATCGGTGGCGCCCTATGCGCGCAGGCTGATCGATCAGGTCGGCGTGCCGGACGTCGATTCCATCGAAGGCCTGCCGCCGGCCGTGGCCCTGCAGCAACAACGCGGCACGCCGAGTACGCGCTCGTCAGTGGGCAGCGTGACCACGCTGTCGAGCCTGATCCGCATGCTTTACTCGCGCGCCGGCAGCTACCCGCCGGATCAGCCGATGTTGTATGCCGAGGATTTTTCACCGAACACGCCACAAGGCGCGTGCCCCGAGTGCCATGGACTGGGGCGGGTTTACGAGGTGACCGAGGCGCTGATGGTGCCCGATCCGGAACTGACCATTCGCCAGCGCGCCGTGGCCGCCTGGCCGCTGGCCTGGCAGGGACAGAACCTGCGCGACATCCTGGTGACCATGGGCATCGACGTCGATATTCCATGGCGCAAACTGCCGAAAAAACAGCGCGACTGGATCCTTTTCACCGAGGAAACACCGACGGTTCCGGTGTACGCCGGGCTGACACCGGAAGAAACCCGCGTCGCCCTGCTGCGCAAGATGGAGCCCAGTTATCAAGGCACCTTCACCGGCGCACGGCGCTACATCCTGCACACCTTCACTCATTCACAAAGCGCGTTGATGAAGAAGCGCGTGTCGCAATTCATGCTCGGCAGCCTGTGCCCGTTGTGCGATGGCAAGCGCCTCAAGCGAGAGGCGCTGTCGGTGACGTTTGCCGGATATGACATCGGCGAGTTGTCGCGGATGCCACTGTTGCAAGTCGCCGAAGTCTTGAAGCCGGTGGCGGATGCGAGCTGGCTGGAGCACGCCGATGAAACCGGTGAAACCCTGACTCACCGCCAGACCCGCGAAGCCCGCCAGCAGCGCGTGGCCCATGGCGCCAGCGGCCACGCCAACGCGCCGGACGTGCGCCATACGCCGAACCTGTCGCTGGAGAAGCGCCTGGCCGCGCAGCGCATTGCCGAGGACTTGCTGGACCGGGTCAGCACCCTGACCGATCTCGGCCTCGGTTATCTGGCCCTGGAGCGCAGCACGCCGACGCTGTCGTCCGGCGAGTTGCAACGTCTGCGGCTGGCCACCCAACTGGGTTCGCAATTGTTCGGTGTGATCTACGTGCTCGACGAACCGTCCGCCGGCCTGCACCCGGCTGACGGCGAGGCGCTGTTCGAGGCCTTGCAGCGTCTGAAGGCCGACGGCAACAGTGTGTTTGTGGTCGAACACGATCTGGACACCATGCGCCGGGCCGACTGGCTGATCGATGTCGGCCCGGCAGCGGGCGAAAAGGGCGGGCAGATTCTCTACAGCGGCCCGCCACCGGGGCTGGCGGCGGTCGAACACTCGCAGACCCGCGCCTACCTGTTTGCCGAACAGCAACGGCCGACCCGCACCGCGCGCAAACCGTCGGGCTGGCTGAAGCTTGACGGCGTCACCCGCAACAACCTGAATCACCTCAGCGCCGAATTTCCGCTGGGCTGTTTCACCTCGGTCACCGGTGTCTCCGGTTCCGGCAAGTCGAGCCTGGTCAGTCAAGCGCTGCTGGAACTGGTCGGCGCGCAACTCGGGCGCAGTGTCAGTGACGCCGAGCCGGAAGAACTCAATCTGGAAGATGAGACCCCGACTGCCAGCACCGGCCAGGTCAGCGCCGGGATGGAGTCGATCAGGCGTCTGGTGCAGGTCGATCAGAAACCCATCGGTCGTACTCCGCGTTCGAATCTGGCGACCTACACCGGGTTGTTCGACAACGTACGCAAGTTGTTCGCCGCGACCGACGAGGCGAAAGCGGCGGGATACGACGCCGGGCAGTTTTCCTTCAACGTCGCCAAGGGGCGCTGCCCGACCTGTGAAGGCGAGGGGTTTGTCAGTGTCGAATTGCTGTTCATGCCCAGCGTTTATGCGCCGTGCCCGACCTGTCATGGCGCGCGTTACAACCCCGAGACCCTGGCCATCCTCTGGCAGGGATTGAGCATCGCGCAGGTATTGCAGCTGACGGTGGACGAGGCGGTGACGGTGTTTGCCGAGCAACCGGCAATCCGCCGTTCGCTGGAGGTGCTGCGCGATATCGGCCTCGGTTACTTGCGCCTCGGGCAACCGGCGACCGAGCTGTCCGGCGGCGAAGCCCAGCGGATCAAACTGGCCACGGAGCTGCAGCGCAATCAGCGCGGCGCGACGTTGTACGTGCTGGATGAACCCACCACCGGTTTGCACCCTCGGGATGTCGACCGCTTGCTCGAGCAGCTGGATACGCTGGTGACGGCGGGGCATACGGTGATCGTGGTCGAGCATGAAATGCGCGTGGTGGCGCAGAGCGACTGGGTGATCGACATCGGACCGGGAGCGGGGGATCAGGGCGGCAAGATCGTCGTGGCCGGGAC
Source organism: Pseudomonas sp. B26(2017) (assembly GCF_002113045.1). NCBI lineage: Bacteria > Pseudomonadati > Pseudomonadota > Gammaproteobacteria > Pseudomonadales > Pseudomonadaceae > Pseudomonas > Pseudomonas sp. B26(2017). The sequence goes on from NZ_NEJJ01000001.1 coordinate 69,510, forward strand.
GCCGCAGAAAGTGGCGGCGAGCAAGAAGAGCCGGACTGCGCCGTTTCTTGCCCGGGCCTTGAGCCGATAACGGCGTCGCCTGGGCCGGCCTCATCGCGGGCAAGCCCGCTCCCACAGAGTCTGATGTGTTCACGAATGTGTGTACGGCAATAAGACTGTGGAAGCGGGCTTGCCCGCGATGGCGGCGTATCAGGCGCCGTCGAGCGTGCGGCGCACCTTGTCCAGCAATTCACTGATGTGGAACGGTTTGACCAACATCTCCATGCCAGCCCCGAGGAACACCTGGCGGTTGATCGCCGTTTCCGCGTAACCCGTCATGAACAGGATCGGCAACCCTTCGCGCCAGCCCCGGGCAACGTCCGCCAGTTCGCGGCCGCTCATGCGCGGCAGGCCGACGTCGGTCAGCAGCAGATTGATCGATGGATCGTTCTGCAAGCACTCCAGCGCGGTTTCGATATCGCCGGCCTGGGTGCAGCGGTAACCGGCGTCCTCCAGTACCTCGGTGACGAACAGTCGCACGCCCGGCATGTCTTCGACGATCAGCACGTGTTCGCCGCTGCCTCTGGCATCAATCGTCGGGATGGGCACATCGACGGCGGTCGGGTCGTTGCTGGCTGGCAACATGATCGTCACTTCGGTGCCGCGCCGCGCCACACTGCGGATGTGCGCATCGCCGCCTGACTGGCGGGCGAAACCGTAGATCGTCGACAGTCCCAGCCCGGTGCCCTGGCCCAGCGGTTTGGTGGTGAAAAACGGCTCGAATACCTTGTCGATCAAACTGTGCTCGATACCGGTGCCGTCATCGCGCACCGACAGCGCTACGTAGGAACCGTCGGTGAGGTTCGGATCACCGTGGGAGTACGCCGCGTAGGTGCTGACCCAGATATTGCCGCCCTGAGGCAACGCGTCCCGGGCATTGATCACCAGGTTGAGCACCGCGCTTTCCAGCTGGATCGGGTCAACCAGTGCAATCGCCGGTTTGGTGGTCAGCTCCAGCTTGAGGGCGATGCGTTCACCGATGGTGCGCACCAGTAATTCTTCGAGCGAACGAACGTGCTCGTTGATGTCCACCGGCCGAGTGTCGAGCGGCTGTTGCCGGGCGAAGGCCAGCAAACGATGGGTGAGCGAGGCCGCACTCATGGCCGAGTTCAGAGCCGCTTCGGCGTAGAACCGGACCTTGTCCGGACGGGCATCGGCGACGCGTTTCTGGATCAGCTCAAGACTGGTGATGATCCCGGTCAGCAGGTTGTTGAAGTCATGGGCGATGCCGCCGGTGAGTTTGCCCAGCGCATCCATCTTCTGCACTTGCAGCAGTTGCGATTCGGCGCGTACCCGGTCGGCGACTTCCTTGGCCAGTTGCGTGGTGGTGTCGTCCAACTGAGCCAGGTGCGAGCGTTCGCGATGACGGTGCTCGGTGACGTCTTCGACGAACACCAGGCTCAGCTTCGGGGTGCGATAGGGTGAAATCTGCCACTCGGTCTCGCGGATCTCGCCCTGCACGCGCATGTTCAGCGTGCCTTTCCAGCGCTCGCCGTCCACCAGACGCAGGCGCAACTCGCGAAGGATCGCACCTTGATCGTCAGCGAAACACTCGTTGAGTCCCTCGGAGTCGAGGTTGTCCTGGATCAGTTGGGAGAAGGCGTGATTGCACTCGTGGACCTTGAGTTCGGCATCGAGTACCGCAATCGGAGCCGAGACATTGACGAAAATCTCGCGAAAACGCGCCTCGCTTTCACGCAACGCACTCTCCGTGTCGCGTACTCGCAGCAGGGTGCGCAACGTTGCCAGCAGCACATCGGGATCGACCGGGTGAATCAGATAGGCATCGGCTCCGGCGTCGAGGCCGGTGATGATGTCGCCGGTCTGGATCGACGCGGCCGACACATGGATCACCGGGAGCAGGGCAGTGCGAGAGTCGGAGCGCAGTTCACGGACGATGTCGAAACCGCTCATGTCCGGCAGGTTGACGTCGAGAATCAGCGCATCGAGCGGTTCACTGGCGATCAACGCCAGACCTTCGCCGCCGGTGCCGGCTTCGAGCACTTCGTAACCGTGGCGCTCCAGGCGCCGGCGCAAGGCATAGCGAGTGGCGACGTTGTCATCGACGATCAACAGACGGATGTCATGTTTCATCGACGTTCTCCTGGGCGATCGCCAACGGAATGATCACGAAAAAGCTTGAGCCCACGCCCGGTGTACTCTCGACACCGACCTCACCACCGAGCAATTCGGCGAAGCGCTTGCACAGGGACAAGCCGAGCCCGGTGCCGCGCAGGCGCTTTTGCAGCGGTGAGTCGACCTGTGAAAAATCTTCGAACAAGGTGCCGTGCAATTCAGGGGCGATACCGATGCCGGTGTCGCTGACCGCGAATCGCACTTTGTCCTGGCCTTCGAGGCGCGCCGAGATCCGGACTTCGCCACGGGTGGTGAATTTCAGCGAGTTGGAAATGAAGTTGCGCAGGATTTGCGCCAGCTTCTTGTCATCCGTGAAGAGTCGCGGCAGGCCCACGGGTTCTTCGAAAATCAGGTCCACCGCCGTGGCGTCGACAATCGGCCGGAACATTCCCCGCAAGGCGGCGAACAGATCGAACATGTCGAACCACGCCGGGGAAATGTTGATGCGTCCGGCCTCGATCTTGGCCAAATCGAGCAGGTCATCGACCATGTCGCTGAGTTCCCGGGCGGCGCTGCTGACAAACGCCACCTGCTTGTGTTGCTCCGGGCTGAGTGGGCCGTCGAGTTCGTCGGCCAACAGGCTGTTGATGCTCAGAATCGAACCCAGCGGGGTGCGGAACTCGTGGCTCATGTACGACAGGAAGCGGCTTTTCAGGTCGGAGGCCTGACGCAGTTGTTCGGCCTGGGTATCGAGTTCGGCGTACAGGGCGAGCACGCCCTGATTGGTTTCGTCGAGTTCGTCACGCAGTGCCGCCGTTTCGCTCTGCAACCGGGCGATCAACGCAGCCTGTTCGGCGCTGTTCAAGGTCGGCGACTCAGCCATGGGCGGCCTCCAGGGCAATGACCAGCACCGTTACATCGTCGCGCCCGCGACAGAAGTCGCGGTGCAGGACGGTGGCTATCACGGCAGGATGACGATGCACCAGGCCGGGATAGTCTTGTAGATTCCAACGGGACTGCAAGCCATCGCTGTACATGATCAATAGATGTCCGTTCACGTGAGCATAGTCAAAGGGCTGGGCTTTTCGGTACTGGCCGCCGACGATTCCGGGGTGCGAGGCCAGTCCGCGGGACTTGTCGGCCGTCACCAGGCTGGCACCGATGTTGCCGACACCGGCATAGGTCAGGCTGGCGCGCTGGCCATGGAACTGCGCAAACGCCACCGCGCCGCCACGGGTGCCGATCATTTCCCGGTGCAGGTCCTCCATCAGCGGCACCGGGGAGCCGAAGGGGTTCAGGGCGAAGGCTTTTTCTCCGGCGCGGCCGGCGCGCTCGGCGTCTTCGCCATGGCCCAGGCCGTCGATGATCAGGGCGCTGATATCCGGCCCGTTGAACGCCAGATGCCACACATCTCCACATGCCGGGTCGTTGTGCAGTGAATGCTGACTGACGCCGAAGCGCAGATCCGGCTGCCGATCACTGCGTGGATACAGCCGTGCCAGCAATACGGCGCCCCGAGCGTCGGCATACACATCAAACACTTCGGTCTGGCGCGACACCGCGCCGAGGCCGATCCCCTGAGTGCCGCCCGTGGAAAAACCATCGGCCATGCACGCATCGAGATCGAAGCCACCGGCGCGGTCGACCGCGAGCATTTCGAGGCCGAAACCCTCGACGCGCTTCAACACGCGCAGGTGCAATTCACCGTGTGTCGCATGCTTGAGCACGTTGCTCGCCAGTTCCGTGGCCACCAGCGCAACACGTCCGGCATCGCGCTCATCGAAGCCATGCTGCTCGGCGAGTTGCTGCGCCGTGCGCCGGGCATGGCCGATCTGGCTGCTGTCTTCAAGGAGCAGCACTCGGGTCAGACTCCCGCTGAAATTCATGTCCATCGGGTGATTGTTATCCGGGTGCCTTTACCGGGCGCGGTGTCCAGTTCGAATTCGTCGACCAGTCGCTTGGCTCCGGTCAATCCCAGGCCGAGGCCGCTGCCGGACGTCCAGCCGTCGGTCATCGCCAGTTTGATGTCGGCAATGCCCGGGCCTTCATCGCGAAAAGTCAGACGCAGGCCGACCTTGTGGTTGTCGTCGAGGATCTGCCAGTCCATGTCGCCGCCACCGCCGTAGACCATGGTGTTGCGCGCCAGCTCGCTGACCGCGGTCACCAGTTTGGTCAGGTCGATCAGGCGCATGCCGCATTCGGTGGCCAGTTTGCGTGCCTGTTGCCGGGCCAGCACCACGTCCTGCTCGATGTGAATCGGTTGGGTACCGCTGCTGCGCACGGTCATTGCTGGCGTACTCGTTCCTGCAACAGTTTCATTCCGCGCTCGACGTTCAGCGCGGTGCTGACGCCTGGCAGGTTCAGGCCGAGCTCGACCAGGGTGATCGCCACCGCCGGTTGCATGCCGACCAGCATGGTTTCGGCGTCCATGATTTTCGACAGGCCGGAAATGGTGCCGATCATCCGGCCGATGAACGAATCGACCATGTCCAGCGCCGAGATATCGATCAGCACCCCACGGGCCGAGGTTTTGCTGATGCGCTCGGACAAGTCGTCCTGCAGGGTGAGGGCGAGTTGGTCATGCATGTCGACCTGAATGGTCACCAGCAGGAAGTCGCCCATCTGAAGAATCGGGATACGTTCCATTGATCAAACCGTCTTGGTGAGGGTGGTACCCAGACGGGTCAGCGCCAGTTTCAAGGCATCGGCCAGATTGGCTTTGGTCACCACGCCTTGCAGGTCGAGGCCCAGGTGGACGATGGTCTGGGCGATCTGCGGACGCACGCCGCTGATGATGCAATCGGCGCCCATCAGGCGGATCGCAGTGACGGTTTTCAGCAGGTGCTGGGCCACAAGGGTGTCGACGGTCGGCACGCCAGTGATGTCGATGATGGCGATTTCCGAACCGGTGTCGACGATGCGTTGCAGCAGCGACTCCATCACGACCTGGGTGCGTTGCGAGTCGAGGGTGCCGATCATCGGCAGCGCGAGCACGCCTTCCCACAGCTTGACCACCGGGGTGGACAGCTCCAGCAGTTCTTCCTGCTGACGCTTGATTACCGCTTCACGGGATTTCTGGAAGGTGCGGATGGTGTGCAGGCCGAAGGCGTCGAGCAGTTCGGAGATTTCCCAGAGCTGTTCGGCGAGCAGCGCCGGCTGTTCACGGTAATGGCTTTGCAGCAAAGCGAATAGCGGACCTTTGAGGGCGAAGATGAAACTGGCGGTCTGTTGTGAATCCTGACCGAGCAGGGCACGACTGTGAGACAGCTTTTCGAGGAACTGGCGGGTAGCCTCCCAGCCCGGTGCGGCGATGTTGGTGGCGTTGTCGTTTTCCAGTCCGCTGACCACCAGTTGCAGGAACTCGCTGGTCTGCTGCTGCACGTCGTGTTCCTTGAGATTGCGGGTGGCGCCGCTGTCTTGCAGCCCTTTGATCCATTCGCCCAGCAGTTGTGCCTGTTTGTTTTTCATCGCATCAAGTGTGCTGTTCTGCAGTGCTGCCATGTAGATGTTGCTCCATTGCGAATTGGGGGCCGGCTCTTCGATAAATGACCGGCGCGAAGTGAATGACCTTGGCCATTCGAAATAGTTGTTCGTACCCGCGAGGATATTTTAGATCTGCCGCATGGAACGCACCGGTAACTTTAGTCGGCGTGACGGCGAATGCTGGCATTTTGCGCGCAACAAGACCTCAACGCAAAGAGGCCGCGTCCAATGGAGGCGGCCTCTTTGCGTATCTGGCGGTTACTTGCTGGGGTGTTTGGCCTGCAGCTCTTTGGCGGCCGCCAGGTGTTTCTCCAGACCCGGCAACATTTTCTGCGCAAAGGCCTTGAGTTCAGTGGCGCCTTTGACCTTGTCGTCAGTCACGGTGTTGGCTTGTTTCTTGAAAAGCTCGATGGTTTCTTCGTGGGCCTTGACCTGATTGTTGGCGTACGCCGCATCGAAGGATTCATCGCGCATGTCCAGGATCTTTTCCTTGGCCTGCTTGACCAGCGTCGTAGTGTCTGGCACTTCAATGTCGTTGGCCTTGGCAATCGTCGCCAGCTCATCATTGGCCTTGCCATGGTCGGTGATCATCATGTTGGCGAAGGCCTTGATGTCGGCCGACTGGCTTTTTTCCAGCGCCAGGCGGCTGGTTTCGATTTCAGCGATGCCACCGGCCGCGGCGTTATCTACGAAGTCGTTATCGGTGGCGGCGAAGGCCGAGCCCATGCCGGTGCTCAAAGCCACGGCCAGAAAAAGATGACGCAGTTTGAATCCGTCCATTGGTATTACTCCACGCAGGTTTTTGTGAGCGTTATTCAATGGAGGGAAATCGCCGACAAAAGGTTTTATCGCATTTGCGAAAGGGCGACGAACGGGCACCGCTGGTCTGACAGGAGGTCGACAGAACCGGTCAACCGAGGCCATTCTGATACCTGGCCAGCGCAATCGAACGCGTTGGCTGCCGATCAATTGACGGAGGTGTTCCATGCCGGTGACCCATGATTTGTTACAGGATTTGAAACTGACAAAGGAAGAGATCCAGCAACGACGCACCGCGGATCCACATCTGGATGCACTGATCAACAAGTATTTCCTGGCGGACGCCGAAGTCGTCAAGGCCGAGACGGCGACCTCGGATGCACCCAGCGACGACACCCTGAAGAAACTCAAAGAGAAACGCTTGCAGGTCAAAGACAGGATCGTCGAGCAATTACAGGTTCGATCCTGACCGTCAGTCGCGCCACCGGCCCTCGGTGGTGAAACGACTGGAACAACAGCCCCGACGGGCACCTCGAATGTTAAGAGTCTTCACATAGCGACTCTCAGCGAGGTGCCTTATGAAAGATCCAAAATTTCCTAGTGAAGAGCAGGGCGCATTCGACCCGGTTCCCACGCATCCCGAGCCCAATAGTCCGGCGCACACCGTCCGTAATCCTGAAGAGGAACGCAAGAGCGAGGAAATGCCGGAGGATGAAGATCCGGACAAGTTTGATCGATCCAGTAACTGACCGGCTGCCATCGCCTCACTTCAAGGCTGCCTCGAGAGGCAATCGCGCCATGTGCGTGGCCTTCAGCGAGCCGAAATACAACCACTCGCCATACTCGCGCGCCGTGGTGATCGGCGAGTAATTGCCGGCACTGGCGTCCTGCAGATTGGCGATCACCTTGCCGTCCAGATCCAGCCCCAGGACAAACCCGCGTTTCTCCACCGGTTTGGGCAGCACGGTCATGGCCCGGACGATCATCTTGCGCACGAACGGGTGTTCAGCCGTGCGATCCAGCAGTGGATTGCGCGGCGTGTACAGCGCCACCCAGAAACGATCGCGGCCATTGAATGCGAGGTTGTCCGGCAGCCCCGGCAGGTTGTCGATGAACAGGTCGTGGGTGCCGGCCTTGGGCCCGGTCAGCCAATAGCGGCTGATGCGGTAGGCGCCGGTTTCGTTGACCAGCACATAGGCGTCATCCGGGCCGAGGGTCACGCCATTGGCGAACTCCAGTCTGTCGAGCAGCACGACAGTCTTGCCGGTCTGGAAGTCGTAACGCAGCAGGCGTCCGTCGCCGCCATGCTCGATGATCGCTTCGCCATCGTGGCCGTAGCCCCAACGACTCGAAGCATCACTGAAATAGGCGTAATGCCCGGACTTGTCGATGGCCACGTCATCGGTAAACCCGAACGGCAGGCCATTGGCTTCGGTGGTCAGCGCCACGAGCTGACCCTGCGCGTCGAGCGACAGCAAACCCTTGACCCCGTCAGCGATCACCAGCAAACCGTTGGGATGCCGCGCCAGCCCCAGCGGCCGTCCGCCGGTATCCGCCAGCACCTTGCGCTGCTGCCCGTCGAGGCTGGTGCGCAGCAGGCGACCGTCGTGCAGGCCGGTAATCAGAAAGTTGTTTTCCAGCAACAGCGCTTCCGGGCCTTCGATGTCGCTCGGGCCGACTTGCGCTGCGCCCTTGAGCCGCTGGTTGACAGCGTATTGGCCTTCGGTCAGCGAGGGGGCCGGTTGCGGCGTCCAGGCCACGGGCTCGACCTTGGTCGGCAGCAACAGCAGAAAGGCCAGAACCGCGACAATCAGCAGCAACACCAGATAACGCCATCTCACACGTGGGCTCCCGCAAGAGACAGGTGCCGGGTCGCCATGTCACGCAGGGCGAGCATCGAAGCCGCCGATTCGCGATCGATGCGACGCTTGAGCAGCAGGTGGTTGGCAATGCGCAGGCCGATGCCTTCGAACTGATAATCCAGGGTGCGCACGAACCGCGTGGCATCGTTGTGCGCCGAGCATTCATAGGTCAGCAGCAACGACAGCCCCTGATCACCCTGTGCCCGGGCACACCAGCGCCGACCGGGAAGGTACTCGGTGACTTCCCAGCGCAAATGCCCCTCACGCCCGCCGGCATGGATGTCCTCGTCGAATCGCGCACCGGCATGCAGCGCACCGCTGGGGCCGTCGATCTTCAGCGAAGACGGGTGCCACTCCGGCCAGCGACTGACGGTGGCGGCGTAGGCGAGGACGGCGATCGGGTCGCCGGCGATGTCGACTGTGTGCTGCATGCGGGTCATGGGTATTCTCGAATCGGTCAGAGGGGCGATTTCCGGCTCCCAGTAGAGGGTGCCGAACAAGTAATCCATCAGCGGAAAAACGATATTGAAATTGCGTTCCTGCATGCGTTCGCGACGGTGATGCAGTTCGTGCAGGCGGCGCATCTGGCGGATCCACGGCAGGCGGGTCAACGGGTTCTGCGGCGGCAGATGCTCGCAGGCGTGAAACACTTCATAGGTCAGGTACCCGAGCACCATGCAGCCGCCGAACAGACCGGCGACGTTGCTGTTGACCTGCGCGAACAGCCACCACAGGGGCAGGGTGATCGCCAGCGTGTGCAGCACGATCAGCCAGGCGGGGAACAGAATCACCCGCCAGTCGCGGGCGCCGTCGTAGGTCATGTGCCCGGGGGTGAAGAAGCTGTGATGATCGCCGGCATGCCGGGCGTAGAACATCCGCGCAAAGCTCTTTTTGTGATGGCCGAGGTGGCGGTGCACCATGTACACGCCGAAATTGAAGAACAGCAGGGTCAGCGGCACGGTCAGCCATTCCAGCGGCCGTACCTGCTGCACGCTGCTCCAGAACGCGCCGATGGCCAGCACGCCGAACAGCAGCACGAACGCGCCGTGCAGCCACGGGTTGTAGCGGGGATGGATCGCCGCACGGTAGCGGCTGCGAAATGCCTCGGTGGTCTGCCTCACTGCGGTCACCTGCGGATATTTTTGTTATCCCGGCAGATTAGCCGATCCCGCCGTTTGTGCAGGGGCAACCTTCAGGTCACAAGTGCCATGCTCCGGTACATAGCGGCGGTCAGCTCAACGGGTTCCAGCGCTGCGACCAGTCGTCATCGGCCCTGATCACTTCGCGCAGCAGATCGAATGCCTGTTGCAGGATCGCCGAGTCGCGGTCGCGGGAGTAGACGAGGTAGGTCGGATAGCCGAATTCCGGGGCCTTGGTCACTGGCTCCAGTGCGCCGCTTTCCAGATAAGTGCGCACCACCCGGGTGCGGAAATAGCCGCTGCCGCCGTTCTCCAGAATGTACTGCAGGGCCAGCGGGCCGAGGTTGAAGCTCAGGGCGGCCTTGGCCTTCTCCGGCAGCGCCGCGTCGTGCTGGCGGCGGAAGTCCGGGCCCCAATCGATGTAAACGTAGGGAGCAGGGCGGCCGGGTGTGGTCACCAGAATCAGTTTCTCTTCCAGCACCTGCTCGACCTGCAGCCCCGGCCAGTATTCCGGTTGATAGACCAGTGCCGCATCGAGCACCCCGAGTTCGAGCTGACGCAGCAGGTTTTCGCCGTCGCGAATATCCATACGCAAGGCGTGGCCGGGGATTTTCTCCCGCAGTTCTGCGGCCCAACTGAGCATCAGCGGGTTGCACAGACTGACCTCGCCACCGATGTGCAATACGTTGTGATAACCCTCGGGCAAGGGCAGGTCGCGGCGCGCCGCTTCCCAGGTCTGCACCAGTTGATTGGCATAGACCACGAAGGCCTCGCCGTTGGCGGTCAGCCGCGCACCGGCGCGGTTGCGCACGAACAGCGTGCTGCCCAGCTGGCTTTCGAGTTTCTGGACTCGGGCGGTGATTGCCGTTTGGGTGACGAACAGCTTTTCAGCCGCCGCGGCGAGGCTGCCGTGGCGGACGATTTCCAGAAAGGTGCGGGCGAGGTCGATGTCCATGGGCGGGCCGGTGGTTGAGGTGCGCGCATTGTAAGGCAAAAGCGCCCTCAACCTGACCCTCCCGAAACGCCGGACCGGCCCGAGGGAGAGGGCCAGGGTGAGGGAAAAAGCAGACGCCGCGGACTAACCGGCCAACTCAGCCTCCCGCACTCGAGCCCAATCCTCCACCAACCGCGCCGGCGTGCAGCAGGTCTTGCGCTTATACACAAAATTCCGGCACTTCTCGGCGAACTGATTGCGGTTGTACAGCATGTCTTCCTGCATCTCTTGCAGCTCCGCTTCGCGACACTGACGAATCAACACGTGATCGACCCGCAACTTGCGTTCCCGCACCGCTGCATAAGTCGGATCACTCAGCACACTGTTGGCCCGTTGCAGCAACCACAAACCAAACTCGTCCGGGCAGCGCGGGCCGATTTCCTGAACCATGCCCAGTTGCAGCGCCTGCGCAGCGCTGACCGGCAGACAGGCCTGGGTCAGTTGTTCGGCCATCGCCGGGCCGACGGCGCGGGGCAGGCTGTAAGTCCAGTATTCCGAGCCATACAGTCCCATGCTCTTGTAATGCGGATTGAGCACGATGTCGGCGCGGGCAAACACGATGTCAGCCGCCAGTGCCAGCATCACACCACCGGCGCCAGCATTGCCGGTGATCCCGCTGACCACCAGTTGCCGCGCGTTGAGCAATTCTTCGCAGACATCATCGATGGCCTGGATATTGGCCCAGGCTTCGGCGCCCGGATCCTCGGCGGCCTGAATCACATTCAAATGCACGCCGTTGGAAAAACTGCCGCGTCCGCCCTTGATCAACAACACCTGAGTGTCGCGGGATTTGGCCCAGCGCAGCGCCTCGACCATGCGCCGGCATTGCTCGGTGCTCATGGCGCCGTTGTAGAACTCCAGCGTCAGTTCGCCGACCTGCCCGGACTCGCGATAACGGATGGGTTGATAGGCTTCGTCGCTGAACGGCGCGTTGGCGACCGACCAGTCCAGCACCGGCACGTTCGCCAGTTTTCCGGCCAACACGTGCCGCGCCGGACGCTTGAAGGTTTCTTCACCCGGTTGCGGTTTGCGTCGCAGCGAGCCGATCCACAGGCTGTGATCACCGGTGGCCACCAATACCGCGTCGTCGTGCACGGCGAGAATCTCGCCGGGAATGCCAGTGCGCTGATCGAGATGCGCGTCGTAGACGTAATACTGACCGCCGGCGAGACTGGCGAGCACGCCAGGCTGGCCGTCCGCCGCGTCAATGCAGCGTTTGATGAATCGCGAGCAGTCGTGCCAGCTGAAGGTGCGGTCGTCCTGTTTCATGTTCGGCTGCAAGCGCCCGCGAACCTTGGGATCGTTGTAATCCAGCGCCACCGGCACAAAGCCATCGATGAATTTTTCCACCACCTCGCGGATGCAAAGGATCGCCGCGTCACTGACCCGGCCGTTGTACAGCTCGGATTTGCGCAGGCCCGCCGGCAGGTTGAATTCGCAGGTGGCCCAGACCGGGCCGGCGTCCATTTCCTCTACTGCTTGCAAAGCGGTCACGCCCCAGGATGGCAACTCGCGCATGATCGCCCAGTCCAGTGCGCTGGCACCGCGATCGCCGACGATGCCGGGGTGAATGATGACCACCGGACGCTGGGTGTTGCTCCACAGCGCGTGAGGGACACGGTCTTTGAGGAACGGGCAGATCACCAGATCAGCGCCGCTGTTTTCGATCTGCTCGCACACGGCGGTTTCGTCGGTGAACAGCACCACGCTGGGTGAATGCCCGGCCTGACGCAGTTCCAGCCAGGCACGCTGAGTCAGGCCGTTGAACGCCGATGACAGAAGAATGATGTTGAGTGATCGCATGATTGCTCTTCCTTGAAAAGGTCAGCCGCAGGCTCCCGGTGAGCCGTCCGTGGCTAATCGATGGAGGCGCAAGGTTAGAGACTGGCGTGGCGGGCGCCACTGATCGAGATCAACGTTGTGTCAGCCAATGTTGCAGTGGCGACGATCTGCCTTGTCCTAAATGGTTTGGGCACTGAGTTGGCGGCGTCGTTTGCCGGTTTGAGTGCCTGAAACGACAAATCCCGCCACAGGGGCGGGATTTGTTTGCAGACGGGCTGCGGTCTTAAGCCGGGAACAGCTCGGACAGTTTCATCGACAGCATCATGTCGCCTTCAACGCGCAGCTTGCCGCCCATGAAAGCCTGCATGCCGTCGGTTTCGCCGCTGACGATACCTTTGAGGGTTTCGCTGTCCAGCACCAGCGTGCAGTTGGCGTTCGGGTTTTCGCCTTCCTGGATGTCGCAGGTGCCATCTTTGACGATCAGGGCGTATTGCTTGTCTTCGTCAGTGATGTTGAAACCGAAGACCAGATCCAGACCGGCAGCGGCGGCTGGGTTGAACTTGGCTTGCATTGCTTTTACGGCATCAGCTACGGAGGTCATGGTTCGATCCTTTTTGGTTGATTGCAGCAGGGTCACAGTAATCCGGACTCAGCGAAACGTGATGAGTTCCGGTGCCTTCAGCAGTTGCAGGTGTGCATGACTGTTGAAGGAAGCCAAAGCCACCTCGCGACCGCGGAACTTCAGCTGGTTGAGCGAGGTGTTGACGATTTGCCAATTCAGTTCAAAGGCCTGTCGTGCAGGCATTTGAGTGATGAGATGGAGCAGGGCGGTGATCGTGCCACCGGAGGTGAACACGGCAATTTTCTGGGTGTTGTCGGCCTGTTCGAGAATCCGCTGCAGCCCGGCCTGTACCCGCTCTACGAACGCCAGCCAGCTTTCCAGGCCCGGTGTGTCGTAGGTGCCGGCGAGCCAGCGTTCGATGATCAGGGCGAAGATGCGCTGGAACTCGCCACGGTTTTGCGCGGCGTTGCGCAGGATCTCCAGGGCTTCAGGCTCTTCGGGCAGCATGGCCGGGAGCAGGGCGCGGATCACGGCGTCGGCGTCGAATTCGTTGAAAGCCGAATCGATTTCCAGAACCGGAACCGGCAAACCGACGGCGGCGAACTGTTCCAGCGCGCTGTTGGCCGTGTGTTGCTGGCGGCGCAGATCGCCTGACAGGCAGCGGTCGAAGCTGATTCCGAGTTCGGCGAGGTGACGGCCGAGGATTTCTGCCTGGCGTACACCGGTCGGCGACAGGACGTCATAGTCGTCTGCACCGAAGGAGGCCTGGCCATGTCGAATCAAGTAGATGCTGCCCACGTCCGCGTCATCCCGGTACGTTGAAGGTTGTGGCGAGGTTATGGGGATGGCGGTGAGCTGTCAATGAAAAAACATACGCTTGTTTGAAATGCCTGTTCCAGCCTTGTTGCCGGAGGTTTCACGGCTGGCCGACGGGCCGGTGCATGGGTATGCTGGAGCCCATTCCCGCGCAGGTTTCACGACCGCGCATCGTTTGAAGGAGTCACTGTGGAGTTTTTGACTGAATACGCCAGTTTCCTGGCCAAGACCGTGACGCTGGTCATCGCCATTCTGGTGGTGCTGGCGAGTTTTGCTGCATTGCGCAGCAAGGGCCGGCGTAAATCCGCGGGCCAGTTGCAGGTCAGCAAGCTCAACGATTTCTATAAAGGCCTTCGTGAGCGGCTGGAGCAGACCCTGCTCGACAAGGATCAGCTCAAGGCCTTGCGCAAGGGCCAGGCCAAAACCGAGAAGAAACAGAAGAAGAAACCCGACGCCAAGCCTCGGGTGTTCGTGCTGGATTTCGACGGCGACATCAAGGCCTCGGCCACCGAAAGTCTGCGTCACGAAATCACCGCGCTGCTGACCCTGGCTACACCGAAGGACGAAGTGGTCCTGCGTCTGGAAAGCGGCGGCGGCATGGTCCACAGCTACGGTCTGGCGTCGTCGCAACTGGCGCGCATCCGTGAAGCCGGCGTGCCGTTGACCGTGTGCATCGACAAGGTCGCGGCCAGCGGTGGTTACATGATGGCCTGCATCGGCGAGAAGATCATCAGCGCGCCGTTCGCGATTCTCGGCTCCATCGGTGTGGTGGCGCAGTTGCCCAACGTCAATCGCCTGCTGAAAAAGCATGACATCGATTTCGAAGTGCTGACCGCCGGGGAATACAAACGCACCCTGACCGTGTTCGGCGAAAACACCGAGAAGGGCCGGGAGAAATTCCAGGAAGACCTGGACATCACCCACCAGCTGTTCAAGAACTTCGTCGCCCGTTATCGCCCGCAACTGGCCATTGACGAGGTCGCCACCGGTGAAGTCTGGCTCGGTATCGCGGCGCTGGACAAGCAACTGGTGGACGAACTCAAGACCAGCGACGAATACCTGGCCGAGCGTGCCAAACAGTCCGAGGTCTATCACCTGCACTATGCCGAGCGTAAAAGCCTGCAGGAACGTATCGGCATGGCGGCCAGCGGTTCGGTGGATCGCGTGTTGCTGAGCTGGTGGAGCCGTCTGACTCAGCAACGCTTCTGGTAAAGACTTCACACGCTCGTGAGCTGTCAGGCTCGCGGGCGTGCTGCATTTTCAGCGGAAGAAAGTGCGGTACATAGTTATTTTATAGTTGCCTATTGTTGTTGTTTTGCCGGTTGATTCATCAATTAATTGCGCTGTATTGAAAGAAGCTGAAACTTTACTCTGAGCGCTCTTCTCAGAAATGAAGTTGCTAAACATGGATGTTAAAAAAAGTAATTCGAATACGCCTGTCATGACGCCTGCTCAACAGGGCGTTTTTTTTGACCTGTATAAAAAGCAGATCCCGAACTGGTTGCTTGAGTCTTCGGAAACTGCTCGAAACGATCTCTATGAAAGTTTCAAGAAAAGTTTCAAATCCCGTCACGCCGCGCGGGAAAAATTGCGCGCACTGAAATCCCCTCAGAGTTTTTGCACGCCACTGCTGGCCAAGGCCATGGCCGAGAAACTGGGCGAACCCTTTGAGGTCGAAGGGGCGATATTTCAGCATGTCCGCTCTGCGTCGAGCCTCTTGGGGCTGCATAGAAAACTGGTGCTGCCCATCAATCGCGATTTGTTGACCGCGGCTTGCGAGAATTTCGAATTGTCGGAAACCCTGGCCAGCACGTATCACGAGAGTTCCTTGCTGTACATCCCGGAGCGGATAACCGGACGGAACAATAAGGTATTGTCGATACAGCCTCACGAATTTGCCAGGCTTTGCCGGTATCTGGATCTGGGCAAGCAATACCAGAAACATATTGAGGGGTTCTTCGGCAGCGACAGTCAAATCGCAAGTTTGCAGGAGTCCGCTATTGCATATTCCAGGGATCAGTTTGATGTCGAACGGCACATCGCTTATATGCGCGGGCATATCAGTTCCGATGTTCACCAGATGCTTGGATCGGTGAGGAACTCGAATCCTGCAATCAAGCTGGGCAAGAACACCCTGGGTTATCAAAGCCTTGAAATTCTCGGAGTACAGCTCAAAGGCCCGATGTTCATCGGTCCGGTCAGCGAACATGCGGATGACGATTACCGTTGTGTCATCTATATGCCTGGCGATCCCGATCATCCTCTCAAGGAGTACCCCAGTTTCCAGAAGTTCGAGCTCGAGTTGAGCGGGCGTTTACGCAACTCGCAGTTTCGCAGTTTTTTCATGCGCTTCATCCCGATGAAGGATCGCTCGGTTTTCCTCACGGGACTCGACGTACGTCTGTTGAAAGCCCGACCGAACCAGTTCCCCGTTTCCACGACCTTTCTTCCGCTGAATGGGATCGATCTCCAGGGGGACGCAAGAGATAACCTGTTTCTCGCGATGTTCCAGCACCGCGCGGAGCAGGTTCGGGCCGATACTCGCCTGCTGGTAGTGCCGACGGATGATGAAGATGAGAAAACCCGCCTTGCCAGGCAGGACTCCTATAAAGCCATCGGGCTGAATACGCTGTTGTTCTTTGCGTCCTTCGTGCCGGTTCTCGGTGAGGTCATTTGTGCCGTCGCCGGGATCCAGTTGCTCGGTCAGATCTACGAAGGCATCGACAGTTGGGCCCACGGTGACCAGGAACATGCCACCGATTGTCTGTTCGATACGCTTGAAAACCTGATCCTCATGGCGGGTTTTGCCGCAGGCGGTCTTGCTGTCGGCAAAGCCTACAAAGTCGTGCGTTCGTCGAGTTTCATCCAGGGACTTCGGCGCGTTCAGGTTGGCCCAATGTCTTATCGCCTGTGGAATCCGGACATGAAGGCTTACCGTCAGCGCGAGTCATTGCCGCGCAGTTTTGCTGCGGATGCGCAAGGGCTGGTATGGCGTGCAGACAACCGCTATTTGCCGCTGGGTCCCGACGCGTATGCGGTGCGTCCGGTGACCGGCACCGGTTTGTGGGAGGTCCATGACCCGCACTTGCCCGGGCGTTATTCACCGTTGCTTGAGACCAATGGAGCTGGCGCCTGGCGTCATGACTCCGAGCTGCCCCATGATTGGAGTTCGTTGACCCTGTTCCGTCGTCTGGGTTTTCGCGAGGACAGGATTTCGGACATCCGTGCCCTGCAAGTCATTGCGGCCAGCGGAGTCAGCCAGGCGGCCATGCGCAAGTTATTTGTCCAACGCAGCAAGCCAATGGCGATGCTCACAGACTCGGTCAGACGGTTTCGTGCAGATTCCGACGTCAGTGAGTTCATGGCGCAAATTGACACGCCCGCGTCTGCTTCATTGGCGGATGCCGATCTGCAACTTTATTCGCTGACAGCGGCAGGTCGCTGGCCACGGGATATGGGCATCCTTGTGAAGGACATTACTGGAAACGAAGTGGCCCGCTATGGCGCAGACAAGACTGAACGCCAGGTGAGCATCAGTGAGGATGCACTGCGCAACGGTCAGTTTTATACGCCTCTTCTGGCGGCACTCAACGACAGTGAGCGCACACACTTGCTGGGTTCGGCCACTGTGGAGTCGAAAAACCAGATAGCGTTATTGGGTAAACATATTGCCGGGCTGGCGCCGCGGATGCGCATGGCGATGTTGGAGCGGTTGTTCCGGCGAACCGATGTCTGTGAGCTTTCCGCAGGCGAGACGATCATCAAGGCGTTTCCAGGGCTTTCAGCCAGTGTTGCCGACGAACTGGTGCAACATGCCGATGCGCGTGAGTGGGCGCAGCTTGAATCCGACACCGTACCGTTGCGTCTGGCCGAGGAAGCCAGGCGCTATCAGCAGGTACAGCGACTGAACCGCGCGTACGAGGGGTTATACCTGGACGCCGCCAGCGGGCGCGATGCAGACATGCTGGTACTCGATACCCTGAGCCACTTGCCGGGCTGGCCTGATGATGTATTTGTCGAAATTCTGGATTGGGGAGTGTACGCCGATCAGCGGGCCGTCATTGGCCCGAACGATGCCCCACACAAAGTGCTTGTCGAAGCCTATGCCGAGCGCTATCAGGTCCAGGATCCGCGTAACAATAGCGTGTCCAGTCATCCGGCACGCACCCGGGCGAATTTTTTCCAGGCGCTGTGGGAAAGCCTTCCAACCCACAGTCGCAAGGCCATCGGCGTTGACGCGCAAGTTGACGGCACGGGCTTGCGACAGAAAATCACTGCATTGGCGCTGCAGCGGCGCGAAGCCTTCGCCAGGGTGCTGGAAATTGCACCGGTGCGATCGAGTTATCGTTCACCCATGGGGCTGGCAGATCCCCGGATCGAACAGGTCACTGTCGAGCAATCGGCACCTTCAAGCCATTCTTCTCCTGGCATTTCCCCCGCGCCCGCGCTCGTGCGTCGGGCGCAGGAGTTGTACCCGAGCCAATCAACCGCACAGATCAAACGTTTCGTGACCTCACTGGGCACCGATGAAGTACTGGCCATCAGATCGCTTGAGCGGTTGCACGAGCAATACCGAACGATGGTGGAAACCCTGGAGCGCTGGACTCATCGCAATACGTACTATCAGGATGAAGAAGGGCCCAGGCTCAAGGTGCCAGTCCACAGCAAAGCCCGGGCAATGCAAGCCATTTTGCGCGCGTGGCGCAAGGAAACCCGCGACGCGTCGCATCCGGGGCATCCGACCTACAGTCTGACCCTCGATCCGGTGCCGTTAGGGGAGATGCCGACCCTTGTCGGTGACTTTGCCCACATCACCGCGCTGGAAATGAGCGGCGTGGGCGCCAGTGCAGGTTTGAACAGGTTTCTGCACAACTTTCCCGGATTGCGGGTGCTGAATCTTTCGGGGAACGGACTGACACGCATCCCTCTCGCGATCGGGGACATGCCGGGGCTGACGGGGCTGGACTTGAGCAACAACCGCATCCGGCTTACCGGGCAGACGATTGTGGAGCTGGCCAGCAAGCAGCACCTGCGTACGCTGGATATGGGTTTCAACCCGCTCCTGGGGCGCACTCCGGATATCAGGGCGCTGCGCAATCTGCGTCACCTGAACCTGCGCAACACCGGCATTAGCGAATGGCCCGCAACCGATGCGCTTGCGCATCTGGAAACACTCGATCTGCGCAATAACCAGATCGTCGATATCCCGCCATCAGTGTTCAACTCTCGCGCTGTACTGAACCGGGGTACCGCCATCGACGGCAATCCGCTGTCGACAGAGAGTTTGCAAGCCATCGCGGCGTACCAGCAGTCACAAGGTATCAGTCTGGGCGTTAGCACCACCGAGTACGCCCGCGCCGCGCGGTTGGCCGGAGGTCGGGAAGGGACCGCGTGGGTAAATGGCTTGCCGACGGTGGAGGTTGAGCGGGCGAAGCAAGTACTGTTGTCACTGTCGGCTGATCCGGACTCTCGGGATTTTTTTGAAGTGCTCATGCAACTGCGTGAAACCTCCGATTTTGCCCGAACCCGCGAACAGCTGGGCCAGCGTGTGTGGAATGTGCTGGAGGCTGCCTGCGAGGACGACTCGTTGCGTCGTGCGCTGTTTCGCATGGCCCGCGCAGGCTGGCTCAGTGCGCCCAACGTTGCTGGACTGTTCAGCGATCTGGAAGTCAGAGTTCTGTGTTATCGGGCAGCGGCAGCGGCCCGCACCGGCACGCAGACTCTGGAAGGCGATCTGGTTCGCCTGTTGCGGGGGCTGTTTCGTTTGCAGCAGGTGGAAAAACAGGCGTTGATCGATAGTGCGCGGCGTTCCCGCGCAGGCACCTTCACCCAGCGTCAGGCGCTGGACATCAGTCTTGTTTACCGGGTACGACTGGCGCAGCGCCTGGCATTGCCTGCACAACCCACGGAGCTGAATATGCCACTGGATGTCGAGGTGACCGATGCGCAGATCGATCACGCGTATCTGGAGGTCGTCAGGGCCGAGCAGACGACGCAACTCTCTGAGTGGGTCAACAGCCAGGAATTCTGGACCGAGTATTTGCTGACGACGCATCAGGACGCATTTACCAGCGTGTTCGATCGCAGCGCTCAAGCGTTTGCGCGACTGGAAGCGCAAGCCGGACTGTCTCGTGAAGCCGCCAGCCAACAAATGACGACGATTCTAGACAACTTCAGAAATGACAGCCTGGAGCTGCGTAAACAGTTGACCATTGCGGCGCTGGCGAGGCATCCGGGTCTGAGCTTGCCGGTCACGCCGGGATCGAACGAATTGGTAAAAACGCAGGGATAAGCAGCAATACCCGAGCCCGCGATTGCAGGCTCGGGTACACGGTCAACGGCGACGGAACAGCGGCAGCGGTTCGTCAGTGGCGGCCTGATAGGTCACCGAGAAGTCCTTGAGGCTTTCAAGGGCGTCGTACGGGTCTTTGTCCGCACGCAGGGCGAAGGCATCGAAACCGCAACGGCGCATATAGAACAGCTGATCGCGCAGCACGTCGCCGATGGCCCGCAGCTCGCCTTTGAAACCGTAACGGTCACGCAGCAGGCGGGCGTTGGAGTAGTTGCGACCGTCGGTGAAGGCCGGGAAGTTCAGGGCAATCACCTGGAACTCGTTCACGTCGTCACCGATTTCCTCGGCTTCTTCGTCGGCATCCAGCCACACACCCAGACCGCCGTCGCGGGCCTTGAGCATGCGGGCGTGCTCACGCCACAGCTGCAGCGGGACGATCAGGTCGTCGCAGTTGCTGATTTCGTCGATGTTGAAATCCTTGGGCAGCAGGTGCCAGGTCTCGTCGACGACCTCGTTGTTCTTAATGATTCGCTGCATAGACGCGTTCCTTGAAGAGGTCGATGCCAATACGCTGGTAGGTGTCGATGAAACGCTCGTCTTCGGTGCGTTGTTCCACGTACACGTCGATCAGTTTGGAGATCACGTCCGGCATGTCTTCCTGAGCGAAAGACGGGCCGAGGATCTTGCCCAGGCTGGCGTCACGGCTGGCGCTGCCGCCGAGCGAAACCTGGTAGAACTCTTCACCTTTCTTGTCCACGCCCAGAATGCCGATGTGGCCGACATGGTGGTGACCGCAGGCGTTCATGCAACCGGAGATGTTCAGGTCCAGTTCACCGATGTCGAACAGGTAGTCCAGGTCGTCGAAACGGCGCTGGATCGATTCGGCAATCGGGATCGACTTGGCGTTGGCCAGAGAGCAGAAATCGCCGCCAGGGCAGCAGATGATGTCGGTCAGCAAGCCGATGTTCGGCGTGGCGAAGCCGCTTTCACGCAGCTCGCCCCACAGGGTGAACAGCTGGCTCTGCTCGACGTCGGCCAGAATGATGTTCTGCTCGTGGGAGGTGCGCAATTGACCAAAGCTGTAGCGGTCGGCCAGGTCGGCGACGGCGTCGAGCTGTTTGTCGGTGATGTCGCCCGGTGCAACGCCGGTCGGCTTCAGGGACAGGGTCACGGCCACGTAGCCCGGCTTCTTGTGCGCCAGGGTGTTGCGGGCGCGCCAGCGGGCGAAGCCCGGATGCTCTTTGTCGAGAGCGGCCAGTTCGGCGTCCTGATTGCTCAGCGCCTTGTAGTCCGGGTCGACGAAGTGTTTGGCGACGCGATGAACTTCGGCTTCGGTCAGAGTGGTCTGGCCGCCGCGCAGGTGTTCCATTTCGGCATCGACTTTCTGGGCGAAGACTTCCGGAGTCAGCGCCTTGACGAGGATCTTGATCCGCGCCTTGTATTTGTTGTCACGACGGCCGTAGCGGTTGTAGACCCGCAGGATCGCGTCGAGATAGCTCAGCAGGTCCTGCCATGGCAGGAACTCGTTGATGAACGCGCCTACGACCGGAGTACGACCCAGACCGCCGCCCACCAGCACGCGGAAACCGAGTTCGCCAGCCGCGTTGTGCACTGGCTCAAGGCCGATGTCGTGGACTTCGATGGCCGCACGGTCGGAGGTCGAACCGTTGACGGCGATCTTGAATTTGCGCGGCAGGTAGGCGAATTCCGGATGGAAGGTCGTCCATTGACGAACGATTTCGCACCACGGACGCGGGTCGATCAATTCGTCGGCCGCAACACCGGCGAACTGGTCGGTGGTGACGTTGCGCAGGCAGTTGCCGCTGGTCTGGATCGCGTGCATCTGCACGGTGGCCAGCTCGGCGAGGATGTCCGGGATGTCTTCGACCGCCGGCCAGTTGAACTGCACGTTCTGGCGCGTACTGATGTGGGCGTAGCCCTTGTCATAGTCGCGGGCGATTTTGGCCATCATGCGCATCTGACGCGAAGTCAGCTGGCCGTAAGGCACCGCCACGCGCAACATCGGCGCGAAACGCTGGATATACAGGCCATTTTGCAGGCGCAGGGGGCGGAATTCTTCTTCGCTCAGCTCACCTGCCAGATAGCGTCGGGTCTGATCACGGAACTGCTTGACGCGGTCCTCGATGATCCGCTGATCGTACTCGTCGTATACGTACATATAAGTCCTGTTCTCAGGCTTGGGCCACTCGGAAAACGCTGCGTTTTCGCTTGCTGGAGTCCGATGGTTCCTCTGCAATTCTGCGCGCACGGCCGCGCACTCCTTGACGGAGCCGGGGCAATATACCCGTTTGCAGTTATGCGCAAAAGTGATGTTTGAGTATATGGAAAGAACCAAATCGCCTAACGAGAATAACTGTCAACTAACCCACATTTGTCGTGCGGTCAATCATCGTCTTAACTGTGGTCGAGTCTTTCTGCAATCACCGACAAAACCGACAAGAGGCGATGCAATGAGCAACCCAACCAAGGCAAGGAAAAGCGATAGCAGCGTCGATGCATGGGCCATTCTGTTCCTGATCATTCTGGTCGTTGGAACAGCGGTGTTCTGGGTCAGCCATCAGTAAAACGACTCGTCCGGGCCCCGCTTGCGACGATTGTCGGACAAAAGGCGGGATCAAGCGCCAAAGGCCAGGCGATCAATGGCTATAATGCGCGGCCATTTTTCCCTGGGCCCGGATGTTTCATGTTCAAGCTTCTCCACATCAGCCTGCTCCTGTTCGGCGCGGTTTTCGCTACCTGCGCGCGTGCGGAGTCGGTGCTGTTCCTGAATCCGGGCTCGACTCAGGAAACGTTCTGGCTCAGCTACTCGCAGTTCATGCAGGCCGCTGCCCGGGACCTGGGTGTGGACTTGCGCATTCTCTACGCCCAGCGCAATCCCGAACTGACCCTGGCCCAGGCGCGCCTGGCCCTGCAAGGGCCAGATCGCCCGGACTATCTGGTGTTCGTCAACGAACAGTACGTGGCGCCGCAGATCCTGCGCATGGCCAATGGCAGCGGCGTGAAGCTCTTTATTGTCAACTCGGCACTCACACCCAGCCAGAAGGCGCTGATGGCAGATCGTGCTGATCACATCGGCAGCCTGGTGCCCAACGATGAAGAGGGCGGCTATCTGATGATGAAGGAGCTGATTCGCTTGCATCCACCCGTGGCGCCCGGTGAAAGCATTGATCTGCTGGCCTTTTCCGGTCTGAAAATCACCCCTTCGGCGCAACTGCGCGAAAAGGGCATGCAGCGGGCGCTGGCCGAGCACCCTCAGGTGCGTTTGCGACAACTGGTCTACGGTGGCTGGACGCAGCAACGGGCCTACGAGCAGGCCAGACAGTTGCTGGTCCGCTATCCCGACGTTTCGTTGGTGTGGGCGGCCAACGATGAAATGGCCTTCGGTGCGATGCGCGCCGTTTCCGAGGCCGGCAAAGTACCGGGCAAGGACGTATTGTTCAGCGCGGTCAATACCTCGGCCAAAGCTTTGCAGGCGGTAGTGGATGGGCGCTTGAGCGCCTTGCTCGGCGGCCATTTCACTCTGGGCGGCTGGGCGCTTGTCGAGTTGCACGATCACGCGCAAGGCGTCGATCTGAACCAATATGGCGGTCGTGACCGGCAGATTCCTTTGTTACAACTGATCGACAGGGATCATGCCCGCCGAATTCTTGCCATGGGCGCCTCGCCAGACTACGGCGTGCACTTTCGCAAACTGTCGGCGAAGGGCCGTCCGGTTTCGTATCGCTATCCATTCAACCTGCAGACCCTGATGCACTGACGCAGATCAGACGCCCGCCAGATGCACCACCAGTTGCACGATGCCGAACAGCGTCAGGGCGAACACCGCCGTGAACGCGATGCCCAGGAAGATGAAGTGGCTGGGCTTTCCATGGGTGAAGTCCCTTGCCCGGTTCTTGCCGCTCTGCACCCCGAACGCCGCTGCCATGACGCTGTGCAGCATCTGCCAGAAGGTCGGTGGCTTGTTGTCGACTGGATCGTCCATACATCCCTCGTCTTAAAGTGTGCCTATTGAGCATAGTCAATCGGCTGGCTGCGCGAGAAACCATTGGAAACCCCTCGCTGGCGCCGACATAACTATCTACCACGGCTGGCCGCCTTCGAAATGGTGTGCTGATGCTTCACTTTCACAGGAGAAGCGTTATGTCATCGATCCCGGCTACCGGAATGAAGCCAGCCGCCTCACAGAGCATCCACGGTGCCTTTCTCGAACAGGCCATTCCCGATTGGTTGACGGACGCCACTGCGCAGCGCCGCGCAGAACTCAAAAGCGCCCGTGCGACGCTGCCGCCTGGCTATCGGCAAGCCACCCGGGCGCAGCGTCGAGCCCTGAATGACGGATTTACCGCCAGCTTTGTCGCCCAGTCCCGGCTGGACAGACAACTGTCATCCCTGCAGGACATCGACACGTTTGCCGAGCCTCTGCTGATTAAGGCGTTACGAGACGAGTTCGGCATCGAAATGGATGTCAAAACGATCTATCTGCGCCTGAACAAAGCTGTCGAGGCCGGTATTTTCTCGATTGAAGTGGGGGTTTATGAAGTCTCCACACTTTCGTTACTGCAGGCGGCCCTGCATAACTTCGAAGACTCGGAATGCGAACCGGGGGCCTTTCACCGTTCTTCCGGTTTTCTGGTCGAACGGAGGAAACCCGGAGAGTTGCTGCCCCTGACAACGCCGATGACCGTGACTCGATTCATGGCTTTATGCCGTTCGCTGGATATCGGTGCGAAGTATCAGGCCTATCTCAAGGACTTTTTTGATTCCAAAGATGCGCAGGCCGCAACGGCACTGCGTGAGACATTCATCGGCGCTGCCAAAGCCGATCTGCACGCTGCTGCGCAGTACGCGTTGTCCTGTGGGGACATCGAACCCGAGGATTACACGATGATCCTGTCGGTCATCGATGGAGACCTTCATCCGCGTCTGGGCCGCAAGAACGTCTGGTTTCACGATCTGAGCCTGATGAAGCATCGAATGACAGGCTGCGTCTGTTTTTCGATCAGTGAAGACGAGCGTTATACCGATGATCTACTGCTCTACATTCCCCATGACCCTTATCACCCGTTGAAGCGTTATACCCGCAGACAAATGGAGGCGATGTTCAAACGAAGATTCACTGAACGCGACGGCTTGTCGTCTGAAGATACGGTGCCGACGGCCTATCAGCGGTTTTTCAGTCGTTTCGTGGCGTATGCCGATCGTGGGGACTATTTCAGCCGTTTCTTGCACGACTCATCGTCCACGGCTCATTTTTCCGCTGATGCCATCGCACTCCTCAATCCTTTCGGGGGCCTCTGGCGCATTCATAACAGGCCTCCCACCGTGGAGACAAAGTCCCCCGAGGATGACCCTTTTCTGGCCCCCACCGTGATTCCACGGGAGGGCGATAATCCCACCTCTGAAAATGTCGATCTGTGGAACTATCTCTTTGAACGGCACCGTGAGCGGACCATTGCCGATGCCCGCAGTCACGCTGTGCCCACGGCAGATGTCGACGAAAAGGTACGCAGCAGGAAACTCGCGACATTACTGAACATCGGCATGCAGGTGTTGACCACCGCAGCGGGTTTTGTACCGGTGCTGGGTGAGATCATGACGGCGGTGATGGTTGGCCAGTTGCTGGAGGAATCCATTGAAGGCGTCATCGAGTGGAGCGAAGGCGATCGCAGGGCCGCCAAGGCGCACCTGATCGATGTTGCGGAGAACCTGGCTCTGTTCGGTTTGCTCGCTGGCGCCGGTAAAGTCCTGTCCCGCCTCAAGCCGGCCACGGCTGCGCCGGTCATAGAAAAACTGCGGCCAGTCACATTGGCTGACGGTCAAACACGGTTGTGGAACCCGGATCTGACGGTCTATGAAAGCCCTGTTGAACAGCTTCCCCAGGGCGGGCCTAATGCTCAGGGCCAATTCATTGCACAGGAACGAGCCTGGATCCGGTTGCAGGGCCGGGTCTACGAAAAGAACTGGGACAGGGCATCCCTGCGCTGGCGTATCAGGCATCCCCGCGATCCTGATGCCTATCAGCCGATACTGAGCCACAACGGTGCCGGCGCCTGGCGATCCACACTGGAGCGCCCGTTGTCCTGGGATCGCTTGACACTTTTACGCCGAATCGGTCACAGCACCGATATGCTGACCGACGAGCAATTGCTGGCCATCGCCGACATAGGCGCAGTCAGTGACGACAGCTTGCGCAGAATGCACATGGACAACCTGCCGCCACCGCCTGAACTGGCCGATGCGTTGCAACTGTTCGACGCGCAACGTCAAACCGCCACACCGGATGCACGGCTCCTCAAACTGCAACGGGTATGTCCGGGTCTCGGTGAAAACGCTGGCCGGGAAGTTCTTGCCCATGCAGATGCAGAATCACTGGCGGCTTTGCAAACGTCGACTTCAGTGCCGCGCCGCCTGCTGGAGGAGGCACGCTGGTACGCCGGACAGGGAAGGGCGGCCCGAACCTATGCCGGCCTGCATCAAGAGCATCCCTCCATCGACAGCTGCCGGCTGGCCTTGCGATTACTCGAAAAGTTGCCGGGCTGGCCGGACGATGTGCGGCTTGAACTTCGTGATTCACACATTCACGGGCCGTTGCTGGAGGCGATTGGCGGCGAGTCGGTCACGAACCGGGTGTACGTGGTCAAGCAAGGGCCGCTGTTTCAGGCATTCAGTGACCATGGATGGACGCAGAACGGCCAGCTCGATACCTTTTTTCCCTCGCTCATGCGCGCCTTGCCACAGGAAGCCAGTCAAGGTCTGGGGCTGTCTGGAAGTGAAAGCAGCGCTCGCTTGCAGCGGGCAATCATCGACCATGCAACGGCGCATCCTGAGCAGGTTCGTACGGCCGTGGCCCCCTCAAGTCCGAGCAACCGTACGTACCAACCTCCGATACGCCTCAAGAATCGTCGATTTGGGTATCTCGCCAGTGGCGAGGGCGCGCTGGGGCGCCCGGGGATCAACACTTCACTCGCGGTGCAAGTGCTGGAACTCTATCCGAATCTGGATTTCAGACAGGCCAACGGAGTTGTGCTGCGAGCGATGCGAGAGGGGCAAAGTGATGTTCAGATCATGCAGTGGCTCAACGAGCGTGCTCAGGAATGGGAACGCCTTGAATCGACCCTCGATCACTGGGCCGCCCCCGGCCCCGGCCTTGAAGAACGTTTGAGAGCCGCGCATGACTTGAAACGCTGCTGGCGTGAAGCCCCCTTGGCTGCGAGCAATCGCGGCTACGACCAATTTGTCTGGGTCTGCGATGATCCGCTGCCGTCGCTGTCGGCGAGCTTTCCCCACGTCAAGTCCCTGCTTGTGCAATCGCGTCGGTCGGAAACAGGTCAGATCCGCAATTTCCTCCGCGCTTTTCCCGAGGTTCGATATCTCGACCTCAGTGACTGTGCGCTGACAACCAACCCGATCCCGACGGATATCCGCGCCAGACTGGTCGAACTCGACCTGTCCGGCAATCCGATTTACAGGTTGGATATGTCGAGCATGCCGAACTTGAAGGCGCTGAGCCTTGAAGGCACGCAGTTGCAGCAGTGGCCACGGGGCGCCGAGGACCTTCTGGCGTTGCGCTGGCTGGATTTGCGAAACACCCGCGTTACCTCGCTGCCACCGCAGGCTCTGGCCCGTGATGACCTGCTGATCAACATGCTTCTGACGGGTGCTCCCCTTGGGCCAGACACACAACTTCAGCTGCAGGCGGCCCGGTCCCGAGTCGAGTCGACGCTGGGGCTGCCGGAGGGAGCGCTGGCGAGATTTGCCGCTGAACCCCTGCCCGACAGGAGCGCGCAACCCATGGAGACCGGATCCCGTGTGGCATCGCGGTTGTTGCAGTTGCCACCGGCGCCGCCTGCCGAAGAAAGTCTTTCTTCCTTCATCAGCCGCTTGCAGCGGGTGATTCCCGGTCTGTCGGAGGAGGACGCGATTGACGTGGTCGAATACCTGCGCTTCGGGGCTACCGACGCGCAAGTCAATGCTCGTATCAATGACTGGAACCAACGGTTCGAAGCGCTGACGCGCGAGCTCAATGGCTGGATCTTCGTGCGACGCAGTGTCGACATGCGTTTCAGGCAGCCGCGGATTTCCTCGAAAGGCCGGGCGCAGGCGGCGCACAGAATCATGGAGTGCTGGCAAATGGGCCTGTTTGGCGAGGCCGGCGTAACCGACTATGTGCTGGATCTGGAGGGTATTCCCGGTGTGGGGGCGTTGCCCGACCTGCCGGAAGCCTTTCCTCATGTAAAGGGTCTGAACCTCAGGGGGCTGGAGCTGAGCGAGCAGGGGCTGCAAGGGTTTCTCACGTCATTCAATCAAGTGGAAACCCTGGATCTGGCAGCCAACGCGCTGCGAGACCTGCCGCAAGCCATTGGCGATATGGAGCGACTGGAGCAACTGGATTTGTCCGCCAATCGGTTGCATGACGCTCATGCAGCCGAGCAATTATTAGGTTCGCTGAACCATCTCAAGCGCTTGCGCCTGAACCTCAACCATTTCAGAGCCTTCAGTGCAGCGTCTCTTGAGGGGTTGGAACTGCTGGAGTTGAACCACAACCGGATCCGCTACTTCAACGAAGCGATCCCGCCCTGGCTCGAAGCGCTGCATTTGAGCGGTAACGACCTGAGGGAATGGCCGGCACAAGTTTTACAGGCCGAACACTTGCGCACACTGAGATTGTTGGGCAATTCGATCAGGGATATTCCGGAGCAGCTCTTTGACGGCAATCATGACGAGCTGCTGCTCGACACCCGTTTATCCGGAAACTATCGCTCACTGTCGACTGCCAGTCTGCAACGGATCCGTGACTATTTTGATCGTACGGGCTATCAGTCGGCACTGGGCATTACCCGGGAGACGCTTGAACAATGGATGGCAGACACGGACTGGGAGGAACCCGGTGGTTCCTCCTCTTCCGGAGGGGCTGATCAGCACTGATTGTTCAGTTGTCGTAACCCAGGTTCGGCGCCAGCCAGCGCTCGGTCAGGCTCAGTTCCTGGCCCTTGCGCGAGGTGTAGCTCTGGACCTGATCCTTGTCGATCTTGCCCACGGCGAAGTACTGCGCCTGCGGATGCGCAAAGTACCAGCCGCTGACCGCTGCCGCCGGGAACATCGCGTAGTGCTCGGTGAGGAACACGCCGCTGCGGCCGGCGCGCATTTCCTGCGCCTCGGGGTCGAGCAGGGCGAACAGCGTGGCTTTTTCGGTGTGATCCGGGCACGCCGGGTAGCCCGGTGCAGGACGAATGCCTGAGTACTGTTCTTTGATCAGCGCCTCGTTGTCGAGGGCTTCATCCTTGGCGTAACCCCAATGCTCCTTACGCACCTGCTGGTGCAGCCATTCGGCGCAGGCCTCGGCCAGACGGTCGGCAAGCGCCTTGACCATGATCGAGTTGTAATCGTCGCCAGCGTCCTGATATGCCTTGGCCACTTCTTCGGCGCCGATCCCGGCGGTGGTGATGAAACCACCGACATAGTCGGTCACCTCGCTGTCCTTCGGCGCGACGAAGTCGGCCAGCGAGAAGTTCGGTTTGCCGTCGGTCTTGATGATCTGCTGACGCAGGTGATGCAGGCGGGCCATGGGCTTGCCGTCATCGCCGTACAGCTCGATATCGTCGTCATGCACCTGATTGGCCGGCCAGAAGCCGAATACCGCACGGGCGCTGATCAGCTTTTCGTCGATCAGCTTGGTGAGCATCTCGCGGGCGTCCTTGTACAGCGAGGTCGCCGCTTCGCCGACCACTTCGTCTTCAAGGATGCGCGGAAATTTGCCGGCCAGGTCCCAGGAGATGAAGAACGGCGTCCAGTCGATGTATTCGACCAGTACGTTGAGGTCGATGTTGTCCAGCACGCGGGTGCCGGTGAAGGTCGGTTTGACCGGGGTGTACGTGGCCCAGTCGAACTGCGGCTTCTTGGCGATCGCGGCCGCGTAGCTCAGGCGCTCGGTGCGGGCACTGCGGTTGGCGGTGCGCTCGCGGACGTCGATGTACTCTTCGCGGGTCTTCTCGACGAAACCGGCTTTCAGTTCCTTGGACAGCAACTGCGTCGCCACGCCCACGGCGCGGGAGGCGTCGGTCACGTAGACCACCGCGTCATTGCTGTACTTGGGCTCGATCTTCACCGCCGTGTGCGCCTTGGAAGTGGTCGCGCCGCCGATCATCAACGGCAGGTGGAAGTCCTGACGCTGCATCTCGCGGGCCACGTGGACCATTTCGTCCAGCGACGGGGTGATCAGGCCGGACAGGCCGATGATGTCGCATTTTTCTTCGCGGGCTACCTGCAGGATCTTCTCGGCCGGCACCATCACGCCGAGGTCGACGATGTCATAGCCGTTGCAACCCAGCACCACGCCGACGATGTTCTTGCCGATGTCGTGCACGTCGCCTTTTACCGTGGCCATCAGGATCTTGCCCTTGGCTTCCGGCTTGTCGCCTTTTTCCAGCTCGATGAACGGGATCAAGTGGGCCACGGCCTGTTTCATCACGCGGGCGGACTTCACCACCTGCGGCAGGAACATTTTGCCGGCGCCGAACAGGTCGCCGACGATGTTCATGCCCGCCATCAACGGGCCCTCGATCACTTCGATCGGGCGGGCGAAGGACTGGCGGGACTCTTCGGTGTCTTCAACGATGTGGGTGGTGATGCCTTTGACCAGCGCATGCTCCAGACGCTTGTTGACGTCCCAGCCGCGCCATTCTTCGGTTTCGGCTTCCTTGACGCTGCCGTCGCCCTTGTACTTGTCGGCGATGGCGAGGAGGGCATCGGTGCCTTCAGGCGTGCGGTTGAGGATCACGTCTTCGACGGCGTCGCGCAGTTCCTGCGGGATCTGGTCGTATATCTCCAGCTGACCGGCGTTGACGATGCCCATGGTCAGGCCGGCGCGGATCGCGTACAGCAGGAACACCGAGTGAATCGCCTCGCGCACCGGGTTGTTGCCGCGGAACGAGAACGACACGTTGGACACGCCGCCGGAGCTCAGGGCATACGGCAGTTCGTCACGGATGTAGGCACAGGCGTTAATGAAATCCACAGCGTAGTTGTTGTGTTCTTCGATGCCGGTGGCTACGGCGAAGATGTTCGGGTCGAAGATGATGTCTTCCGGCGGGAAGCCGACTTCGTTGACCAGAATGTCGTAGGAGCGTTTGCAGATTTCTTTCTTGCGCGCTTCGGTGTCGGCCTGGCCGGCTTCGTCGAACGCCATCACTACAACTGCCGCGCCGTAGCGTTTGCACAGCTTGGCGTGGTGGATGAACTGCTCGACGCCTTCTTTCATGCTGATCGAGTTGACGATGCCCTTGCCCTGAATGCATTTGAGGCCGGCTTCGATCACGTCCCATTTCGAGGAGTCGATCATGATCGGTACGCGGGAGATGTCCGGTTCGCCGGCAATCAGATTGAGGAAGGTCACCATGGCCTTCTTCGAATCGAGCATCCCTTCGTCCATGTTGATGTCGATCACCTGGGCGCCGGCCTCGACCTGCTGCAGGGCGACTTCCAGGGCTTCGGTGTAGTTGTCCTCACGGATCAGGCGGGCGAATTTCGCGGAACCGGTGATGTTGGTCCGCTCGCCGACGTTGACGAACAGCGAGCTGCGATCGATCGTGAACGGTTCCAGACCCGACAGGCGGCATGCCTTGGGAATGTCGGGAATCTGCCGTGGCGCGTAGCCGGCGACGGCTTTGGCGATGGCTTCGATGTGGCCTGGTGTGGTGCCGCAGCAACCGCCGACGATGTTGAGGAAACCGCTTTGGGCGAATTCTTCGATGACCTTGGCAGTGTCCGCCGGCAGCTCGTCGTACTCGCCGAATTCGTTCGGCAGGCCGGCGTTCGGGTGGGCGGATACGTGGGTGCTGGCCTTGTCCGACAGCTCTTCCAGGTACGGACGCAGCTCGCGGGCGCCGAGGGCGCAGTTCAGACCTACCGAAATCGGTTTGGCGTGGGCCACGGAGTTCCAGAACGCTTCGGTGGTCTGGCCCGAAAGGGTACGGCCGGAGGCATCGGTGATGGTGCCGGAAATCATGATCGGCAACTCGAAGCCCAGTTCTTCGAACACGCCTTGCACGGCGAAGATCGCAGCCTTGGCGTTCAGGGTGTCGAAGATGGTTTCGATCAGGATCAGGTCGGCGCCGCCCTCGATCAGACCCTTGGTGGCTTCGGTGTAGTTCTCCACCAACTCATCGAAGGTGACGTTGCGATAGCCCGGGTTGTTGACGTCCGGTGACAGTGAGCAGGTGCGACTGGTAGGACCGAGCACGCCGGCGACGAAACGCGGCTTGTCTGGGGTCTCGAGGGTTTTCGCATCGGCGACCTTGCGCGCCAGCCGGGCGCCTTCTACGTTGAGTTCGTAGACCAGTTCTTCCATGCCGTAGTCGGCCATGGAAATCCGGGTGGCGTTGAAGGTGTTGGTTTCGAGGATGTCGGCGCCGGCATCCAGGTAGGCTTTTTCGATGCCACCGATCACGTCCGGGCGGGTCAGTACCAACAGGTCGTTGTTGCCCTTGACGTCACTCGGCCAGTCGGCGAAGCGTTTGCCGCGATAATCCTGTTCTTCGAGCTTGTAGCTCTGGATCATCGTGCCCATGCCGCCGTCGAGAATCAGGATGCGCTCTTTGAGAGCTTGCTTGAGAGCTTGAAGGCGAACGCTGCGATCGGACATTGGGACTACTCGGAAAAAGACCATGACGAAGGGCCGGGATCATAACAAACCTGTGCGGTTTTAGAGCATGTGGCGCTTTTGCATGAATATCGCTCATGTTGGTACGGTCGTCATAACGGTAGAATCGCGGCGTTTTTCTTCTGGATCAGGATCAGGGACATGTCGTACCGCGTCATCAGCATTGCATTGCTGTTTTTAAGCTTTGGCGCGGCGGCGCAAAGTCCTGCCGTTTCTCCCGCTATTTCTTACACTCGCGATATCCAGCCGATCTTCACCGAGAAGTGCGTGGCCTGCCATGCGTGCTACGACTCCGCCTGCCAGCTCAATCTGGGCAGCGGCGAGGGCGCTGCCCGTGGTGCGAGCAAGATGCCGGTCTATGATGGCGAACGCACCCAGGCGGCACCGACCACGCGGCTGTTCTATGACGCCTTTGGCAAACGTGCCTGGCAGCAGAAAGATTTCTATTCCGTACTCGATGCTCAAGGCAGTCAGGCCGCGCTGATGGCGCGCATGCTGGAGCTGGGGCACAAAACGCCGCTGACGCCCAACGCCAAACTGCCGGAAGACATCGTGCTGGGGCTCAATCGCGAGAACCTGTGCGCGATGCCCGCCGAGTTCGACGGTTATGCCAGCGCCCATCCGAAAGAGGGCATGCCGCTGGCGGTGACCGGCCTGACCGATCAGCAATATCAGACGTTGCAACGTTGGTTGGCGTCCGGTGCGCCGATCGATGAGCAAGGCCTGGCGCCGAGCGCCAAGGAGGCGTTGCAGATCGTTCAGTGGGAAAACCTGCTCAACCAGCCCGGCGCGCGGGAAAGCCTGGTCGGGCGCTGGTTGTTCGAGCACTGGTTCCTGGCGCATATCTATTTCAAGGACGGCGAGCCGGGGCATTACTTCCAGTGGGTGCGTTCGCGCACGCCGACGGGGAAGCCGATCGATCTGATCGCCACGCGTCGCCCGAACGACGATCCGGGTACCCAGGTTTACTACCGCCTGTGGCCGGTGCAGGGCGTGATCGTGCACAAGACCCACATCACTTATCCGCTGAGCGCGGCGAAGATGGCGCGGGTCAAAAGCCTGTTCTACAACGGCCACTGGCAGGTCAATGCCTTGCCGGGCTACGGACCGCAGAGCCGGGCCAACCCGTTCGCGACCTTTGAGGCGATTCCGGCGCAGGCGCGCTATCAGTTCATGCTCGATAACGCCGAATACTTCGTGCGTACATTCATTCGCGGCCCGGTATGCCGCGGGCAGATCGCAACCGACGTGATCCGCGACAACTTCTGGGCGCTGTTCCAGGCGCCGGAACACGACCTGTACATCACCGACCCGAACTATCGCGGCCAGGCCACGCCGTTGCTGGCCATGCCGGGGCAGAACGACGATGTCGGCAGCGTGCTGAGCCTGTGGCACAACTACCGCAACAAGCGAAACAAATACGAAGCCCTGCGCCGTGACAGCTACGCCGACCTGCCGGCACCGAGCTGGTCGACCCTGTGGGCCGGCAACGACAACGCCTTGCTCAGCATCTTCCGTCACTTCGACAGCGCCTCGGTGACCAAGGGCCTGATCGGCGAAGTGCCGCAGACGATGTGGCTGTTCGACTATCCGCTGCTGGAGCGCACCTATTACCAGTTGGCGGTGAATTTCGATGTGTTCGGCAACGTCTCCCATCAGGCGCAAACCCGCTTGTATTTCGACCTGATCCGCAACGGCGCCGAGCAGAACTTCCTGCGTCTGATGCCTGCCGATTCTCGCGAGGGCTACCTCGACGATTGGTACCAGAGCAGCGGCCAGTTCAAGATGTGGCTCGATTACGAAGCCATCGATGACGACAAGCCGACCGCGCTGAAGCTCGACGAGAAAGATCCGAAACACGATTTCGCCATGCAATTGCTGGCGCGCTATGGCGACCTCAACGCGCATCCGGATCCGATCAACCGCTGCGCAGACGCCTATTGCTCGCGTCCGAACATCGACCCGGCCCTGCAAAACGCCGAACAGGCGCTGAGCCGCCTGACTTCACGCCCGGCGGCTGGCTTGAAAGTGATCGATCAATTGCCGGAAGCGACCATGCTTCGGGTTGAAACCCGCAGCGGCAAACGCGAGGTCTACAGCCTGATGCGCAACCGCGCCCACAGCAACGTGGCGTTCCTGCTCGGTGAATCGCTGCGCTATCAACCGGGGCTGGATACGCTGACGATCTATCCGGGTGTGCTCAGCAGCTACCCGAACTTCATGTTCAACATCCCGGCTGATCAGGTGCCGGCGTTTGTCGATGCCATGGAAAACGCGAAGGATGCGCCGCAATTCGAGAAGATCGTCGAACGTTGGGGCATCCGCCGCAGTCATCCGCAGTTCTGGTTCTATTTCCACGACTTGAGCCAGTACATCCACGAGACCGAGCCGGTGGAAGAGGGCGTGCTGGATATGAACCGGTACGAGAATCTTTGATCGTTTGATACGAGCCTGCTGTCCCAATTTCTGACTGGACACAAATTTCCTGTGGGAGCTGGCTTGCCAGCGATGACGGCGGCCCATCCAGCATTTAAGTGGCCTGACACTCCGCCATCGCGGGCAAGTCGAGTCGTCGCACCGCCGCTCCCACAGGGTTAAGTGGTGGTTCGGAAAGAGTGAGGGGAGCGGGCAATGTTGATTTCAGTGCAGGCCCTGCGAGCGCTCGCCGCGTGGGCAGTGGTCTGCCATCACTTCATGCAGATTTTCTTCGACTTCAAGGCGCGCGGGCCGATAGGGCAGCTGTTCATCGACAAGGGCGCGGTGGGCGTCGATATCTTTTTCGTGATCAGCGGGCTGGTGATTTTCCTGTCCACCGAAGGCAAGGCGTTGCCGCCGACGCGGTTTCTGCTGTATCGACTGTTTCGGATTGTGCCGGCGTATTGGCTCTACACCGTCCTGATGGCGTTGCTGGTGGTGTTCGCCCGGCCATTGCTGCCGGATCAGACAGTGGACTGGAGCCATTTGCTGTTGTCGCTGCTGTTTATCCCGACCGAAAACCCCGGTGGCTACGGGATCTACCCGACCCTGAACGTCGGCTGGACCCTGAATTACGAAATGCTGTTCTACGTGTTGTTCGCCTGGGCGCTGTTGTTCCGGCTGCAAGTGCGCTTGCTGGTGGTCGCGGCGCTGCTGTTTGCGGTGTGCCAGGCCTGGACCGGGTTTGGCTGGGTCAGCGAGTTTTATCGCTCGGACATCGTTTATGAGTTCCTGCTGGGGATCGGCGTCGGCATGCTTTACCGCCGCGGCTGGATCGGGCCGGCGCTCTGGCTGCCGTTACTGGGGATCGGCGCGGCGTTGCTGGCGATCTATCACCTGCCACCGGAACCCCGATTGCTCAACTGGGGCGTGCCCAGTGCTGTGCTGGTCATGGCCAGCATTGCGCTGGAGCGACATGTCGAGCGCAACAGGTTGCTCAAATTGCTGGGCGACTGTTCGTACTCGGTGTACCTGATGCACGTGCTGGTGCTGTCGGCCGGCGGGTATCTGGCCCGGCGCTATGGGATCAACCCGTATTTGATGTTTGGCGCCTGCGCACTGGCCATTGCTATCGGTTCGTGGCTGAGCTACGAATGGGTGGAAAAGCGCAGTTATCAGTGGCTTAAAGCTCGGATCGACGGCGAACGTGGCGCTTAGCCGATTTGCGAACTATTCCTACGTAAATACTAGGACTTTGTGCCGCGCGCCGATTGGCGTAAACTCCGCCTCAAGCCTGCGAGGAGTCTCCATGACCGCTATTACCATTACCGACGCCGCCCATGATTACCTGGCCGATCTGCTCTCCAAGCAGAACACTCCGGGCATCGGCATCCGCGTTTTCATCACCCAGCCTGGCACCCAATACGCCGAAACGTGTATTGCCTACTGCAAGCCGGGCGAAGAAAAACCTGAAGACACGGCGCTGGGGCTGAAAAGCTTCACCGCTTACATTGACTCGTTCAGCGAAGCGTTTCTCGATGATGCTGTCGTCGACTACGCCACCGACCGCATGGGCGGCCAGCTGACCATCAAGGCGCCAAACGCCAAAGTCCCGATGGTCAACGCCGACAGCCCGATCAACGAGCGCATCAACTACTACCTGCAAACCGAAATCAACCCGGGGCTGGCGAGCCACGGCGGTCAGGTCAGCCTGATCGATGTGGTTGAAGACGGCATTGCCGTTTTGCAGTTCGGCGGCGGTTGCCAAGGCTGCGGCCAGGCGGACGTGACCCTGAAGGAAGGCATCGAGCGCACCTTGCTCGAGCGTATTCCGGAGCTCAAGGGCGTTCGCGACGTGACCGACCACACGCAGAAAGAAAACGCCTACTACTAAGGCGTTCGCTGCGGCATGAAAAACGGCGCCCCGTGAGCGCCGTTTTTTTTGCGTGAAATTTGATCGTTCCCACGCTCTGCGTTGGAATGCAGCCCGGGACGCTCCGCATCCCATTCATGGTCGATAAAGGTGCGCATGCCCCGCGCGATACAGCGATGACTCACCAAAGTGATCGCTACCCAACACCCGCCCAACCAGAATCAACGCCGTACGCCGAAACCCCTTCGCCGCCACCTTCGCGGCAATGTCCTCCAGCGTCCCGACCACCCAATCCTGATCCGGCCACGTCGCCCGGTGAATCACCGCGATCGGGCAGTCCGCGCCGTAATGCGGGAGCAACTCAGCCAGAATCTTCTCCAGATGATTGACCCCCAGATGAATCGCCATGGTCGCCCCGTGCTGCGCCAGATTGCCGAGTTCTTCACCGGCGGGCATCGCTGTCTTGTCCGCGTAACGGGTCAGAATCACGCTTTGTGAGATGTCCGGCAGGGTCAGTTCAGCGCCCAGCAGCGCGGCGCACGCAGCCGTGGCGGTCACGCCGGGAATGATCTCGAACGGAATATCCAGCTCGCGCAAATAACGGATCTGCTCGCCAATGGCGCCATACAGACTCGGATCGCCCGAATGTACTCGTGCGACGTCCTGGCCCCTGGCGTGGGCGGTCTTGATCAGGTCGATGATCTGTTCCAGGTGCAGCTCGGCGCTGTTGACCACGGTTTCAGCGCAATGACCCTCCAGCACCGCCGTCGGCACCAGCGAACCTGCGTAGATGATCACCGGGCAACTGCGGATCAGCCGCTGGCCTTTGACGGTGATCAATTCCGGGTCGCCGGGGCCGGCGCCGATGAAGTAAACGGTCATCGCTGGATCCTGTAGAAAAGGGCAGTGCAGTGCTTCACAAGCCCTTCAGATGAAGAATGCTCATGATCGAAAGCAGGAATTATCGGGAATTTACGCAGCGCCGGCCAATGCCAGAGTTGCCTGCGCGTACTTTTGCCGGGAAATCAGCAGTTTTGCCGGGCCACTGATCAACTGTTCGGCGAGTGCCAGGGCGGCACTTTCCGCCACGCCGTAGCAACCGGTGCGTTCGAAGGCGATTTGTGAATGATGACTCAAGCGTTGCTGATAACAGGCCAGCTCTTCGCTGCTGAAATACAGCAACGGCAGCGCCAGTTGTGCGGCGAGTTCCTGCAGGCCGGGTTCATCGCGCTTGAGGTCGATGCTGGCCAGCGCCTTGACCTTCTCAAGATCAATTCGATGCGCCTGTAGCGCCTGATCAAGCAATGCGCGCAGCGTGCTGGCCGGGCAGCCGCGCTGGCAGCCCAGGCCGACCACGAAGGTCGGCGCTGCGCTGTCATCGGTCATGCGTGGTACTGGCCTTCGCTTTTGCGGCGGAACAACCAGGCGCTGATCAGGCCCAGGGCCAGCCAGAACGCGACGTTGGTCAACTGCGAAGCGATTTTGAACTGCGCTTCCAGAGCTTCCGGTGCGAGCATCGAATGCACTTGCGGTTGTGGCGCGCCGATCACATGCGGCACGGCAAGGATCGCTACGCCGAGGATCTTCATCAGCCAGCTGCGGCTGAACGCGATCAAGGCCAGACCGACAGCGGTGGAGGCGGCAGTGCCGATCCACCACATCTGACGCGAGGCCAGGTCGGCAGCGGCGGTGCCGGGCAGCTCGGGCGGCAGACCCATGGTCGGGGCGAGCACGAAGGTCGCGTAACCGGCCAGGCCCCAGAGCAGGCCTTGGGAAGTTTTGGTCGGCGCCCGCAGGGTGTACAAACCCGCCAGCATCAGGGCAAAGCCCACGGCAACCACCAGATTGCCGCCGGTTGTGGACAGCACGCGCTGCCAGCCGTCCTCCGGCTCCCAGGCTTCGGCATCGTGAGTGTGGGCGGCGGTGCCGGCGGCGTGTTCGTGAACCTCGACCACCGGTTCGGCTTTCTCGAAGGTTTCGGCCTGCAGAATCAGTGGCGAAACCCAGAAGCTTTGCAGCAACGTCAGGAGCAGGGCGGCCAGAAGGCCGGTGAAACCTGCGGTCTGCGCAATACGCTTGATCATGTTGTCAGGTCTCAGTGGCACGGGAACGCGGCGCTGTGACGGGTATCGTGGGCGGCGTTGTGTACCGCTTCGATGTGCGAGAAACCGGCGAAATACACGAGGCACGCACCCAGGATCGACGCGCAGACGGCGGCGGTCAGGCGTTGGCTCAGGGTAGTGGTGCTGGAGATCTTGTCCGAATTGCTGCCGGTGCTGCTGATGATCGACATGGCGCTTCCCTCTGGAGTGTCAGCGGGTGAACAGAGCGCATGAAAATCCCTGCGAGTCAGGCACGCAGAGGTTCGAACAGCGCCCGCCCACCGCGGGTTTGTTATGTTCAGTAACGCAGGATGCGCACTGTGTGTTGCGGGCCGGTCTCCGGGCTCACGAGGGGCTGGCGTCAGGCCGACCTGCAAGCGTCACCTTCCCATGCCATCGGCACAGTGGATCTGACGCTTCGCTCGCTTACCGTTGCGGGGGCAGCACCGGACTGACATGGCTTTAGAGTAAAGCACATGATTCACCGGTTTCCCGTTTCACCCTGTGAAGGGCACCCGTAACAAGTTGTGTAGGAGACCATGGGCGGGGGATTCGCGTCAATCGACGGCGCTAAAGCGTCGCGAGTGCCACGTACACCGCCAAGGCGATCAGAAACGCGTAATAGGACTTGATTGGCGTCAGGCTCAGCAGCCAGGCCAGCGTTACCGGCACAATCCACTGCATTGCAGCGGCGTGCTGCTTGGTCAGCGGAAGCAGTGACCCCGCCAGCAGGCTGACCAGCATCGCCACCGACGTGTACTTGCCGAGGCGACCGATGAAGCTGCGGGCACCGCCGGACAGCCGCTCGACATCGACCGCCAGCGGCAGCAGCCGGCAAATCGCGGACACCAGTGCGCAGATCAGCACATACAACCAGAAAGTACTAGGTTCGGTCATAGACATAACTCGTCAGGACTGTGACTGCCAGGACCAGCAGCAGGCTCACTTCGCCCAGCCAAAGCAAGCTGGCGGCGGTGGCCAGGCCGGCGATCCATTGCGCGTGGAAGCTGTGACGCTCGCGGGCCATCTTGCCAAGCGAGGCGCTGATGAAGACGGCGATCACCACGCTGACGTGATCCATCACGGCGTTGTCGGCCAGGCTCGCAAAGCAATAGCCGGCGATGGTGCCGAGCAGGGCGGCGGCGTACAGCAAAAAACACACAGTGTTGGCGTACGCTCGACTGATTGGCTGCTGTTCCTTGCGGATCGACATAAGCGTGAATGCAGCATTGGCCATTACCGCCAGTGCCGGAACGAACGCCTTGATCGGCCCTTCAAGGCTGGATTTCAGGCTCAGCGTGAAAACCAGAAAGCGCAGGTTGATGCTCAGCGCAGAGACCAGCACACCAAAGGCGTTCAGCAGATGCGCGGGCGTTTCCAGCAGCGTCAGTTGCAATGGCGAGGCCATCACCGTGCCGCTGAACACCACCATGGCCGGCAAGTCCAGGCCATGGCGGCGCCCGAGCATGCCGATCAGGGTGAAAGTCAGCAACAGCGAGAACACGAACGGCAGCGCATCGCGAATGCCGGTCGCAATCTCGTTGTGCGACGCCGGTTTTGCCAGCGCGGAATCAACCGGCATGGGTGCTTTGCCGCGTGCCGGCGAGCAGTTCCTCGACCCCTTTCTTGTAGGCCAGGGCCTTCTCCAGGTAGTACTCGGTGGAGAAGCGCGGAATGAACTCTTCCACCACCGCGACCCCGCGATAGCCGTTGACCGCGAAACGATTGAGCACATCGCTCAGGCGCAGGTTGCCTTCGCCGATCGGCAGATGCTGGTGGTGCGTATCGTTGAGATCGGCAATGTGCAGGTGCCGAGTGATCGGCGCCAGACCGGCGATGGCTTCGAACAGGCTTTCGCCATACGGCAGCAGCGAACACAGGTGCGTCACGTCGATGGTCACGAAGCATCCGGTTTCCTGGTGGAAGCGCAGGTGTTCCTCGACCGTGAATACCGGAAATTTCGGTCGCTGTCCGCCCATGTTTTCCAGGCACAGGGCAATGCCATCGGTGTTGCAGCGTGTGCTGACCTGATTGATCGCGTCGATCAGGTTGTCCAGCAACACGCCATTTTCCAGCTGATCCTTATAGCCGGGGTGGAAGGTGACACTGGTGGCACCCGCCTCACGGGAAAAATCCACGGCGGCGCTCAGGCAGTCGACCGCCTGGGCGCGTTCGGCCAGATCCGGGGAGCACAGGTTGTACTGGCGTCCCCACCAGCCGGCATGCACGGTCAGGGTGATGCCATTGTGCTCAGTGAAGCGGCGGATCTGCCGGGCCAGATTGACACGTTCCTCGGCGCTGAGTGACCAGAAG
Organism: Pseudomonas sp. B26(2017); assembly: GCF_002113045.1. Taxonomy (NCBI): domain Bacteria; kingdom Pseudomonadati; phylum Pseudomonadota; class Gammaproteobacteria; order Pseudomonadales; family Pseudomonadaceae; genus Pseudomonas; species Pseudomonas sp. B26(2017). The sequence continues at coordinate 110,696 of NZ_NEJJ01000001.1, forward strand.
ACCTGTTCGGCGTCTTCGCCGATTTCGAACTCCACGGCCTTGAAATGTCGGGCCAGATCGGTGATCGAGCCAAAGATATCCGCCGGGTTGTCGTAGACATTGGTGGAGAAGGAGATCAGCGGAAAATCCTGACTGATCGGGCCATCGATACGGTACAGCGTTTCATTCGTGGTCATTGCGCCTGTCCTTGGGTAGTGAACCGTGGGTGGGAAATCGCAGCGTTGAAGGCTGCCTGGTCGTCCGCGTCGCTACAGCCCAGCAGCACGTAGCCGTGACGGTCTGCAGAGCGGCGGATGGGCCGGCCGAACTTGTCATGGTTGAGGATCGCGCGCAGCGCAAACGGCTGTTGCAGCAGACGCCCCTGCAGCGGTTTCGGGTCGGTGGTGTGGTCCGCTTCAATGTAGCGAATCGCCATTTTCACGTAGGGTTTCTCGATTTCCGGCAGTGCAGAGCCCGTCATTGCGGCGATGGTGCTGGCCGCCAGATGCACGCCGGTGGTTTTCCAGACCATTTCCCATATCTGGTCGCCGCCGAAGCGAGTCTGGGTCTCGATGAAGTGCAGGCGTGAACCGTCGAGCTTGATCTCGGTGTGAGCCGGGCCCCAGCGGTTGCCCATGCGTTCGAGCAGCCACAGCACGGCTTCTTCGATTTGCACGCGGCTGTCATCATCGAGCCCGGCGGGAAAGTCGTGGCCGGTTTCGACATACCCCGGCGCACCGCTGGTGTGTTTGCGGGTGATGCCGAGAATCTGGTGCCGGCCATCCAGGCTCAAGGATTCGACACTGTATTCCTCGCCGGTGGCGAAGGCCTCGATCAGATTGCGGCCCTCAAGCGGCAGTTGCGCGACATCCTCTGGCCGGTCGATGGCGTAGACGCCTTGGCTACCGGAGCCGTTGACGGGTTTGACAATGGCCGGGCCATGACGGAGCACGAAGGCACGAACCTCCTCGCGACTGTTGACGGCGGCGGCCGGCAATTCGTAGCGGCTGCCTTGCAACAATTGACGAAACAGCAGCTTGTCGCGGCTGACTTCGACACTGCCCAGGCTGTTGTGGGCGATGCCCAGTTGTTCACCCAGCCGGGATGCCGGCAACAGGCCCAGTTCCGAAAATGACACCACGGCATCGAACGGGTGCTGACGGTGCAGTCGCTCGATGGTTTCGCTGTAAGTGTCCAGTTCTGCGATGTCCGGCGTCAGTACCGGTGTTGCGTGCTTGCGCTGATAGTCAGACAGGTCACCAGGCTGGTGCACGAGGGTAAAGCGAAACTGCCGTTGTGTATCCCAGTCCATTCCCGAATCGCGGCCGCCGATGAGCAGAATGTGACGGATGCTCGTCGCGCCGGGGACTTCGCCGTAGACATCGATGTCGGCGACGGCCAGCAAGGATTCGCGCAGGCTGGCGGTATCGGGTTGCTTGAACTCGATGTACAGGTAGTTCTGGAAACCGTTGCTGACCGGTCCGATGGCATCGCCCGGGTTGACGTAGGCATACCGGCGCTGGAATCCCGCAAGGCGTTCGATGCGCTCGGCGTGGTGCAGCCCGTCATAGAACCGGTCGGTGCGGGCGAACGGTGTGGCAATGCCGAACGCAACGGGGGGGCGGCCGGAAAGAGGCTGCATTTCAGCGGACAGTGTCCGGTGGTAGCAGACGTCCAGGTGCAAGCCCCAGGCTTGGCGAATCACGTGAATCCGGCTGCCGCCGGGGCGCGCGCCGACTTCGAGAATCTTCGGTCCGCTGGCGGTGAGAATGAACTCGACATGGGCAAACGTGCCTCTGAGTCCCAGTGCGTTGACGGCGTCATGGGCCAGTCGGTGGCAGCGTTCTTTCAGGCCGGCATCGGGTTCCAGCAGCGATGGCGTGTAGCGGGCGAAATGGTGGAAGTCACCACGCCCGATATCGACACCGGCAATCACGTCGACAATCGGAAAACTGTGGATCGAGCCATCCGCAGCAATTGCGCAGTCGATGGAGTGGTTGGAGCCCTGGAGGAACTCCTCCAACAGCAACTGCTCGGTTTCGCGGCTTTTACCGGCCACATAACGCTGCAGCGCCGGCCATTCGTGGCGAGCATAGTCGAGCAGATCGTGGTGAGTGTGGATGCAACGAACGAACAGGCTGCTGTAGAGGTTCGCGGGTTTCAGAATAAACGGGTAGGGCAGTTCATCGGAGTGTGCCAGCAGGTCGTCGATTCGTACTTCGCGGGACGGCACGTGCAGGTCAGGGTTGTCCGACTGCTGGAAGTGTTGGCGCTGCAACGCCTTGTCCAGCGTGTTTTCCACGTTGCGATGCAAGTGAGCCAGTGCTGGCAGCGCCGCGCACAGGCGGGCTGTGACAGCAACATAGCCTTCGCGGAAATTCAGCACGCTGGTGAACCCGTGTTCATCGAGCAGACGTTGCGTCAATCCGATCAGATCCGCCGTCAGTCCTCTGGAAAAATCGTACTGTGCCACTGGCGAAATTCTTGTCGCGTCAGCAATCTTGCTGGTTTTACGGCTGTCGGCGATCAACAGCGGAGTAATGCCCTCGGCAATCAGGCCTTCGTACTCACCTTCGCGGATGTTGCCTATGATCAGGCAGGCGCTTGCTTTCATCGGCAAACCTCCGGGTCGAAGCTGTAATGGATTCGGTTCAGGCGCTGGCAAATGTGCGACAGACGGATCCGATCCACGCCGTTCGCACCGCCGCTCAAGACATTGCGGATTATGTGGGCCAAGGCATCCAGGTCCTCGCTGCTGATCCCCAGGCGAGTGATTTCCTGAAGGCCGAAGCGCAGGCAATCGCGTCCATGGACTTGTTTGTTGTTGACCCGGATGCCCAGTTCATTGAGTTCCTGCGCCGCTTGCCGCGCCAGGGGGCCTTCAAGCAAGAGCAAGTGCGTGTCGGTGGGGTGTAGCGTCCAGCCCGGCAAGCCTTTCAGGGCATCATGTAGTTGGCGGGTGTTGGCGCACATGCGCTGGGCATAGGCCTGTCCGTAGTGCCGGGTTTCCACCAGGGTGACGAACAATTGCAGCAGGCCGGGCAGGTTGGGCGAAGAGACCAGACCGCTGCTGAGCGTCTGTTCGATTCGCCAGGCCAGGTCGGCGCTTCGGCAGACGATCAGTGCCCGGTGCGGACCTGCCAGGGATTTGTGGGTATTGCCTTGAAGAATATCCGCGCCTTCGTCAAGCGGGTTGGGAAAGGCCTGTCCGGCGATCAGGCCCAGGGTGTGCGAGGCATCGTAAATAATCAGTGTCCGCTCCAACCCGCGGCGGTTCAGCAACGTACGCAATGGCTCGATTGCGATTGCCCGAGTGGTCAGGCCGTGATCGAACAGCACGGCTGCCGGCCCTGTACCGAGTGCCTGAAGTGTCTGATCGACTGCTTCGAGATCGATCTGTCCGTCCGCCGTCAGCGTGAAAAATGCGCTGCGCCTGCCGATTTTCTGCACCAGTGGCCCGGTCGCAAAATGCCCGCCGCTTTCCGGCGCAAGCGACAGAATGGCATCGCCCGGCTCGGTCAGCGCGCTCAGCACACTCAACGTACAGTGCACGCCGGACAGCACCCGGTACTCGACGAATGGAGCGTTGAACATCGCCTGCACAGCCTGGGTTGCCAGCGTCTTCAAGGCTTCGACTTCCGGGAAGTGCTCAACGTGCATGCCGTTGAATTGGGCGGCATAGCGTTGTCCGTCGATGGCTTGCGCGTTGAATAAATAACGCTCGTAAAAACGGTTCTGTCCGAGCGTGCGCGCCGTCTCGGACAATATGTTTTCGTTGGCGGTCAACGACAACGTTGAAACTCGTCGAGCACAGGCTTGTTGGAATTGCTCAATAATAAAGTCATGTGCGCCGGGTGGGCTGGCTGAAAGTACATGCGTCAAAGAGTTCATTAGTAGTCCGCCAGGTCGAAATCGATTATCAACATGTCGCGGCTGCCGCGATTCGAATTAATGCTTGATGTTTGCAGTGGGGAAACTTCGTGCAGAAGTATTCGGTCATTCAATACGGCTGTTTCCATGTAATCCGTCAAAGTTGCTTTGAATACACAGTCGCCACTTTCATTGAATATCCGACTTTCACCGCCAATGACGCCCTGGCGTTGAATCAGATGTTGAAAGACAAAATCGTGTCCATCGCGATGGCGGCCCTCGGGTGTGGCGAGGCCGGCATTACGCCGGTCGCAAAGGATGCGGAACTGGTGACAGGTCACCAGCCAGTCGCGCGGGCCGACTGCCAGATCCATCAGCGCCAGGTCGGCAGCGAGCACGGTTTGCAGGACCGGAGACTCGATAAACGTTGACTCGCTGCGGCTGTAGGTGCGCTGGACGCCGCCCAGCAGCGGGTTGTGGGCCTGGGCTTGAAAGAAATGGCAGTCTTGCAGCGTTGTCCATTGGCGCTCACGTTGGCGATATTCGAACTTGCAGATGCGCCGTTGGCGTATGCCGTTCTCCACGCTCAGGTAGGTATCGGGGTGCAAATGCTCCCAGGTCGCGTTGAACGCCTGAGACACATCGTGCCCCAACAACCCGACCTGGACCGCCGGATATTGGTAACTGTGCGCGTAGTGGCAATTACGCAGTAGTTGGGACAGTTCCTGCAATACGGTGCCATCAGATTGCCGCAATGCATTGTCGGCGCTCATATTGCAGGCGCGTAAGCAGGATGGGCAGGAATAAAAAGCGTTGAATACTGATAGTAATCAGGCATGCAAGAATTCCTTTCTTGTAGAGTGCAGCGTCCTTTTGAATCTTCATGTTTCATATCTTGTTTTAATTTATCAATTCGGTTTTTGTAAAGATATGTAATTTGAGAGTTCGAGCGCTCTATTTCAAGGTCGAGCGTCGTGATGGGATAGTTGGTGGCTAGATGATATGTAAGAGATAACCTACAACTAATTTTTTAACTGAGAACTGTTTTCGATCAATATATTAAAGAACGATGTCCATATAACGAAATTGCCGCAGACGTTGACCCGCCTTGCGCGCATGCGTAGCCTTGCGCTTTCGAGGTTCTTCGGCCCACGCCGAAGCTAAGAAGGGAACGCGGTCCAAGCCGCGGCTGCCCCCGCAACTGTGAACGGTGCTGTTCGCTGCCACGCCACTGCCAACTCAATCCAGAGCCAGCGGGAAGGCGCAGCGAATACCGGGCCAAGGCCCGAACACCGTCAGCCAGGAGACCTGCCTCGTCACAGATTCTCACTTTCAACCGGGCGGGGTGATCCGGTGGCGAACTCTCCAGGCACGCACCCGCGCTGCCGGTCTCGTCCCGTATGCCCGCCACCTTGCCAAAGGGCATCCGATGAAAACACTGGCCAAACTTCCCGTCACCATCGTCACTGGCTTCCTCGGCTCGGGCAAAACCACCTTGCTGCGACACATGCTCGACAACGCCCAGGGCCGTCGCATCGCGGTGATCGTCAACGAGTTTGGCGAGTTGGGCATCGACGGTGAAATCCTCAAGCAATGCACCATCGGCTGCACCGAAGAAGAAGCCACCGGCCGCGTCTACGAACTGGCCAACGGCTGCCTGTGCTGCACGGTTCAGGAAGAGTTCTTCCCGGTGATGCGTGAACTGGTGGCCCGTCGCGGCGACCTCGACCACATCCTGATCGAAACCTCGGGTCTGGCTCTGCCAAAGCCGCTGGTACAAGCCTTCCAGTGGCCGGAAATCCGCAGCGCCTGCACCGTGGACGCGGTGATCACCGTGGTCGACAGCCCGGCCGTGGCCGCCGGCACCTTCGCCGCATTTCCGGATCAGGTCGACGCCCAGCGCAAACTCGACCCGAACCTGGATCACGAATCCCCGCTGCACGAACTGTTCGCCGATCAACTGGCCAGCGCCGACCTCGTCATCCTCAACAAGGCCGACCAGACCAGCCCTGAAGACCTCGCGCGCGTACGTGTGGAAGTCGCCGAAGAACTGCCGCCAGCAGTAAAAATCATCGAAGCCAGCAACGGCCGTCTGCCGCTGGACGTGCTGATCGGCCTGGGCGCCGGTTCCGAAGAACACATCGACAGCCGCCACAGCCACCACGATCACCACCACGGTGAAGGCGATGACGATCACGATGACCACGATCACGACGCCTTCGACTCGATCTCCATCGAACTGCCGCAAGCCGACGAAAGTCTGCTGCTCGATGCGCTGACGCAACTGGTGGTCCAGCATGGCATCCTGCGGGTCAAAGGTTTCGCGGCCATCCCGAACAAGCCGATGCGCTTGCTGATCCAGGGCGTGGGCACACGTTTCGACAAGCACTTCGACCGCCAGTGGAGCGCCGATGAAGCGCGTATCACCCGTCTGGTATTGATCGGTCAGGAACTGGACGCTGCCCAGCTCGAAGCGCAACTGCGCGCCGCGCTCAGCGTTTAAACCATGCACCTGCTCAGGACTCAGCCCGGCGGTTTCGTGTCGGATGACAACATTGCCGACCTTGGACAAACCCCCGCCGAGCTGGTGATCCTGTGCAGCGGCGATTCCAGCCTCGCGCTGCTCGCCGAAGCGGCGCAGCAACTGCCCGAGGATTACCCGAGCGTACGCCTGGCCAACCCGATGCAGGTGCAGAACCATGCGTCGGTCGACCTGTACGTCGATGAGGTGCTGCGCCACGCCAAGGTGATTCTGATCTCGCTGCACGGCGGCATCGCTTATTGGCGTTATGGCGTCGAGCGGCTGGTGGAATTGTCCGAGCGTGGCGTGCAGTTGATTCTGGTGCCGGGCGATGACCGGCCCGACCCGGAGCTCAGTGACCTGAGCACCGTCGGTGCCGAAGATCGTGACCGACTCTGGCAATTCTTGCGTCAGGGCGGCATGGGCAATGCGCTGGAGTTCTTCCGCTGTCTGGCCAACCGCTGGCTGGCGCGGGATTACGTGTGGGGCGAGCCGCAGACGCTGCCGCGCACGGCGATTTACCACCCGAACAAAAACACCGCCGCACTGAGTGACTGGCAAGCCGATTGGCGGCCCGGTCATCCGGTAGCGGCGGTGCTGTTTTATCGCTCGCATTTGCAAGCGGCGAACACGGCATTTATCGACGTTTTCTGCCAACGGCTCCAGGCGGCCGGACTCAATCCGCTGCCGATCGCCGTGGCCAGTCTGAAAGAACCCGGCTGCCTCTCGGTGGTCGAGGACTGGCTGGATGAGGTTGACGCTTCGGTGATCCTGAACACCACCGGTTTCGCTCAGTCCAGTCCCGAAGCGCCGCATCTGCGGCCATTCCGTCGAAACATTCCGGTGCTCCAGGCGATCTGCGCCCAGGATAATGAACCCGGTTGGCGCGAGAGCGAGCAGGGCCTTGGACCGCGGGACCTGGCGATGCACATTGCCTTGCCGGAGCTCGACGGCCGGATCATCAGTCGGCCGATCAGCTTCAAGGACCTGGCGTGGCGCAGCGAGCGCAGTCAGTCCGATGTGGTGTGTTATCGGGCGCAGCCCGAGCGCATGGATTTTGTGGCCGAACTGGCGCGCCGCTGGGTTGAACTGGCGCGGGTGCCGAACGCTGAAAAACGCATCGCCCTGATCCTCGCCAACTACCCGACCCGGGACGGGCGCATCGGCAACGGCGTCGGCCTCGACACGCCGGCCGCCGCGCTGAATATCCTGCGCGCGTTGCAGGTCGAGGGTTATCCGCTGCCGGCTGAACTGCCGGAAAGCGGCACTGAACTGATCCGGCAATTGCTCGGCGGCGTCAGTAATGACCTTGACACCCTCGATCAGCGTCCATGCCAGCAAAGCCTGGCGATGAACGATTACCTGGCGATGTTCAACGCGCTGCCTGAAGCCAATCGCGCGGCGGTACTGGAGCGTTGGGGTTCGCCGCAGAACGATCCGATGTGCCGCGACGGGCGGATGATGATCGCCGGCCTGCGTTTTGGTCTGACTTTCGTCGGCATTCAGCCGGCACGGGGTTATCAGGTCGATCCGAGCGCGGTGTATCACGACCCGGATCTGGTGCCGCCGCACGCGTACCTCGCGTTCTATTTCTGGCTGCGCCAGACCTACGGCGCCCACGGCGTGATTCACGTCGGCAAGCACGGCAATCTCGAATGGTTGCCCGGCAAAGGCGTCGGCCTGTCGGATAACTGCTGGCCGGACGCGCTGCTTGGGCCGCTGCCGAACATCTATCCGTTCATCGTCAACGATCCGGGCGAAGGCGCCCAGGCCAAACGTCGCACCCAGGCGGTGATCATCGACCATTTGATGCCGCCGCTGACCCGCGCTGAAACCTACGGTCCGTTGCGCAATCTGGAGCTGTTGGCCGACGAGTATTACGAAGCCCAACTGCTCGACCCGCGCCGCGCCCGTGAGTTGCAGCGCGACATTCTGCAACTGGTGCGCGACACGCAGATTGACCGCGAACTGCAACTCGACGAAGCCCTCGACAGCGATGCCGATGCGGCGATCTGGCTGCCGCGTCTGGATACGTATCTGTGTGACTTGAAGGAATCGCAGATCCGCAATGGGCTGCACATTTTTGGCGAGTCGCCGACCGGACGTTTGCGTATCGATACCTTGCTCGCGCTGCTGCGGATTCCGCGTGGCGATGGCAAAGGGGCGCAATCGAGTCTGTTGCGGGCGTTGGCCAAGGCGTTTCAGTTGGGGTTTGATCCGCTGGATTGCGTACTTGCCGAACCCTGGAATGGCCTGCGTCCCGACGAGTTGCAGGCGGTCAGCGGAGAAGTGTGGCGCACCGCAGGGGATACCCGCGAACGCCTTGAGCTGTTCGCAACGGAGTTGATCACGCACGCTGTGAGCGATTCCTGTGGGAGCGAGCTTGCTCGCGAAGGCGTCTTGTCTGCCAACACTTCTGGGACTGACACACCGCAATCGCGAGCAAGCTCGCTCCCACAGGGTCCTCACTGGTCTGAAGTCGGCGTAATCATCGACCATCTTCGTGAAGTCGTTGCCCCACGCCTCGATGCCTGCGGTCCGGCCGAAATGCGAGGTTTGCTCGACGCCCTGAGCGGCCGTTTCGTCCCGGCCGGCCCGAGTGGTGCGCCGAGTCGCGGTCGTCTTGATGTGCTGCCGACCGGGCGCAATTTCTATTCGGTGGACGTGCGCAACCTGCCGACCACCACTGCGTGGCGAATCGGTTTCCAGTCGGCAACCCTGATTCTCGAACGACACCTGCAGGACCACGGCGACCACCTGCGCCAACTCGGCCTGTCGGTCTGGGGTACCGCCACCATGCGCACCGGCGGCGATGACATCGCCCAGGCCATGGCGCTGATGGGCGTGCGACCGGTTTGGGCCACGGGCAGTCAGCGGGTCGATGATTTCGAGATTCTGCCGCTGAGCCTGCTCGACCGGCCTCGGGTCGATGTCACGCTGCGGGTCTCCGGATTTTTCCGCGACGCGTTCGCCAACCTGATCCGCCTGTTCGACGCCGCCGTTCAAGCCGTGGCGGAACTGGACGAACCGGACGATCTCAACCCGTTGGCCGCCAAAGTGCGTGCCGAGCGCGAGGCGTTGCGGCAGTCGGGTCTGGATGAGGACGCTGCGCGTCGTCAGGCTGGCTGGCGGATTTTCGGTGCCAAACCCGGTGCTTATGGCGCGGGTGTGCAGGGCGCCATCGATGGTCGCCTCTGGCAAACCCGCGAGGATCTGGCCGAGGTCTACCTGAGCTGGGGCGCCTACGCTTACGGCGGTTCTGACGAAGGCACCGCCGCCCGCGAACAGTTCGTCCAGCGTCTGAGCCAGGTACAGGCCGTGCTGCAGAACCAGGACAACCGCGAGCATGACCTGCTCGATTCCAACGACTATTACCAGTTTCAGGGCGGCATGCTCGCTGCCGTGGAAAGCCTGCGCGGTGAAGCGGCGGCCAGTTATCACGGCGATCACAGTCAGCCGGATCTGCCGAAGATTCGCACCCTGAAAGAAGAGCTGAACCGGGTGATCCGTTCCCGAGCGGCGAATCCGAAATGGATCGACGGGGTCAAGCGCCACGGCTATAAAGGCGCGTTCGAACTGGCGGCGACGGTCGATAATCTTTTTGCCTTCGACGCCACCACGCAGTTGATCGAGGATCACCAGTACGCCTTGCTGGCCGATGCGTATTTGCTGGACCCTGCGACCCGCGAGTTCGTGCGCGAGCATAATCCCCACGCCTTGCGCGACATGACCGAACGCATGCTCGAAGCACAACAGCGCGGGATGTGGCAGGAGCCGGGCGCCTACAAAGAGGCCCTGGAAAACCTGCTGCTGGATATAGAAGAAGAGAGCTGAGACTGAACATGACCGACACCCCGCATTTTCCGCTCTGCGCCGTGGTCGGCGCCGATGACCTGAAACTGGCGCTGTACCTGACGGCCATCGATCCAAAGATCGGCGGCGTGCTGATTGAAGGCCCGCGCGGCATGGCAAAGTCCACGCTCGCCCGGGGTCTGGCGGATCTGTTGGCCAGTGGTCAGTTTGTCACCTTGCCGTTGGGCGCCACCGAAGAGCGACTGGTCGGCACGCTGGATCTGGACGCGGCATTGAGCGATGGTCGTGCGCAGTTTTCTCCCGGCGTGTTGGCCAAGGCCGATGGCGGTGTGTTGTATGTCGATGAAGTGAATCTGCTGCCGGACCATTTGGTGGATCTGCTGCTTGATGTCGCCGCCAGCGGCACCAACCTGATCGAGCGTGATGGCATTTCCCATCGGCATTCGGCGAAGTTTGTGTTGATCGGCACGATGAACCCCGAAGAGGGTGAGTTGCGTCCGCAATTGCTGGACCGCTTCGGTCTGAACGTTGCGCTGAGTGGCCACACTGCGCCGAACGAGCGGGCTCAGATCATTCGTCGTCGACTGGATTTCGATAGCGATCCGCAAGCGTTTTGTTCGCAGTGGGAGGCTGAGCAGCAGGTTCTGCGTCAGCGCTGCGAGAACGCCCGCAACGTTTTACCGGCTATTGCGCTGGATGACGCGGCGCTGGCGCAGATCACCGAGCGCTGCTTCGCCGCAGGCGTCGACGGTTTGCGCGCCGATCTGGTCTGGTTGCGTGCCGCGCGGGCGCATGCGGCGTGGCGCGGCGCCGAAGCCATTGCCGAGCAGGATATCGATGCCGTGGCTGAGTTTGCCTTGCGTCACCGGCGTCGCGAGCAGTCAGTGGCGAGTCCGCCGCCACCGGCGCAATCGCCGTCCGGCACTGACGCCGAGCTGGGCGAAGGGCAGGGCCAGTGGGGCGAAATGCCGGCTCCGGCCCTCGCAACCGGTGCCCGCCGTGAAGTCCCGACCTGGCCGCCACACCTACAAAAAAAGCCTTAGGCATTCGCCCCCGATCTGACGCGGGGGCGAATGCCAGACCCCGGGCCGGACGGCTCGATAACGGCCGACAAGGCAAGCGGCATGCGGCTCGCAGCGGCTCGGTGAACTGGCCCGGAACCTTGCTCAATGGCCGCCCGAAAGTCCGCGCGGACCTGCTGTTTCAACTGCGTACCCGCACGCCCCATGAACTGTGGCTGGTGGTCGTCGATGCCTCCGCTTCGACCCGTCGCCATCAGGCATTGAGCGATGCCAAGGGCTTGCTCGCGCAACTGTTCGACGACGCTTATCGGCAGCGCGCGCGTCTTGCGTTGCTGACCGCAAGCGGCGCGGCGCCGAAATGGCAGGTGCAAGGACTGAAGGCCTCCAGCGGGTTGCGCGCATGGCTCGATGGGTTGGGCGCGGGAGGCGGCACGCCGCTGTTGGCGGCGCTGACGGAAGCCGGGCATTGGCTTGCGGTGCGGCGCAAGCGTTTTCCCGCCGAACAACAACGGTTGCTGGTGATCACCGATGGCCGGTTGAAAGACTGTCCGCAAATGCCAGCGCTGGTGTGTCCCGGCCTGTTGATCGATATCGAGCGCGGGCCGATCCGGCTGGGCCGTGCAAGGCAATTGGCGACAGCGCTGGACGCCGATTACCGGCATATCGACGAGTTGTTGTCGGTCTGAGAGCTATGCTGCAGTGGGGCCCAATCACAAGGAGTGAATCATGCGCGTACTGGTCGCCAATCCGCAGGACGATTTTCGCGTCAAGGCCTACGCCGGAACCAATGGCGTGCTGCTCGCCATGGACCTCGCCGAATCCCGCCGCAAAGGCCTGCTGGGATTTGCCATCGAAAAGCAGCAGGGCGCCAAACCGTGGCTGTTTCTGTTCAATAGCCTGACCTTTCCCGACAAGGCCCATACCTTCCCGCAGTTTCACGCCACGCCCAGCGACAAGGCACCGCTACAGAAATTTCGCTGGGCCGATTACGCAGTCAATCCGGGCATGACGATCCACTATCGCGTACACCTGGCGTATGGCTCGCCGGATGCACCGCAACTGGGCGAAGCGCTGGAACTGACGATTCGTTCCGACGACGGTCACCCCGCGAATCAGAGCGTGATCTTCAACCGCGCCGTGGCTGCGAGCCAGGCGTTTCAGCGCAAATTCCCCGAACTCGACGCCTTGATCAGCGCCAACAAAAAACTGCCCATCGAAGCCTGGCCCGATGCGGCGCGTCAGTGGCTGGAGAACGGTCTGCTCGGACGCCTGCAAGGGTTTATCGAACGTGCAACGGACGGTCAATGGGCGCTGGACATCGCGATCTACGAGTATCAGTTGCAAGCCATCATCGACACGGTGAACGCGGCGTTCGATCGGGGTGTTCAGGTGCGGGTGCTGTATCACGCCCGGCCCGATGACGAAGACACGACGATCAACGAAGCGAGCCTTGCGAAACTGCCGGCGACCAGCAAACGCGGGCGGGTCACTCACAACATTTTCCATAACAAGTTCATCGTCCTCAGCCGCCTCGACGGAGGCGGCGAGCGCCACCCGCAAGCGGTGCTGTGCGGCAGCACCAACTTCACCGCCAACGGCGTATACCGCCAGGCCAACGTGGTGCATGTGCTGGACGATTCGACGGTCAGCGCGAGTTACCTGAAAACCTTCGAGCAGATCTGGGCCGAGCCGGCGGACGTCGGCGTCACCCGAGACTGGATCACTCAATACAACCCGATGAATCCGGCACAGCCCTTGTTTGCCGGGTTCTCCCCGCGCACCGGCGGTGCGGATTTGCGGGAGTTCGTCGACATCATCGAGGGGGCGAAGAAAGACCTGCTGTTCGTTACCGCCTTCGCCTTGCCCGACGCGATTCTCAACGCATTGCTCGGCCAGTCCCACGACGACATCCTGCGGTACGGCCTGCAAAACACGGTCAGCCGCATCACCGGGTTTCACGCCGACCGAACCGCTGAATTTGCCGCCACCGCATTGCTCAACACCGGGCTGGAAGGCTGGCTGCGGGAAAACATGAAAGGCCAGAAAGGCAACCTGCTGGTGCACACCAAAGCGGTGGTCATCGACTTCACCAGCGACAGCCCGACCATCATCAGCGGCAGCCACAACCTCAGTACCTCGGCCAGCAACGGCAATGACGAGAACTACCTGATCATTCGCGGCGACACCGATCTGGCGGATCGCTATGGCCTGGAACTGCTGCGGTTCTACGAGCATTACCGTTTTCGCTACTTCGCGAAAAAACTGGCGTTGAAACAGGTGCAGCCGTTGGCGGCGGATGACCGCTGGACCAACGACTACTACGTCGAGGATGACCTGCGTCAGTTGTCGCGCCTGCGGTTTGCCGGGCGTTAGACGTCCATCGCCTGTCGATACTGGCGGGTCCGGCGGCTGAGGTACAACCGGTCGCGGATCAGCGCCCAGAGTGCCGACACCTCGGGCTTGGGCTGGCGGCCACGGCTCAGACGGGACATCTGGAAGCGAACCACGGCCATGTTCGCCAGTGCGGCCAGCGGTTTGCGTTTCCAGCGGATCGGTGGCAGTTGCGGCTCGCTGTTACGGCCTTCCCGCCAGTGTTTGACCAGGTTTGGCTCGATGGCCAGCGCAGTGGCGATGCCGGCCATGTCGATGCCGCTGTCGAGCACTTGTTCGACCACGGGCAGGCGGCGGATACCGCCGGTGACCATCACCGGCATGCGCGCGACGCTGGCCAGTTCGGTGGCCATTTCCAGAAAGAATGCCTCGCGGGCGAGGGTGCGTCCGTCACGCGCTTCACCTTGCATTGCCGGGGCTTCGTAGCTGCCGCCGGACAGTTCCAGCAGGTCAATCGGCTGCTCGTTGAGCCATTCGATCACCTGACGTGCGTCGTCGGTGTCGAAGCCGCCGCGCTGGAAGTCCGCCGAATTGAGTTTCACGGCCACGCAGAATTGCGGCGAAACTGCCTGGCGGATGGCCTCGATCACCGACAGCAGCAGGCGCGCGCGGTTTTCCAGCGAACCCCCCCAGCGATCGGTGCGGCGGTTGGTCAGCGGCGAGAGAAACTGACTGAGCAGATAGCCGTGCGCAGCGTGGATCTGCACCCCGGTGAAACCGGCTTTTTCGGCAAGGGCGGCACTTTTTGCGAAACGTTGAATGACTTCTTCGATATCGTCCTCGGTCATTGGCCTGGGCTCGGCGAACAGTTTCGAGAATGAGCCCATTTCCAGTGCCACCGCCGATGGCGCCAGCGCTTGCTGGCCCATATTGGCAAAGGTCTGACGACCGGGATGATTGAGTTGGACCCAGACCTGCGCGCCGCCGCTGCGTGCGATTTCGGCCCATTGGCGGAAGCGCTCCAGATGCCGCTCGTCTTCAAGCACGACGCCACCGGGCCCGGTCATGGCGCGGCGGTCGATCATCACATTGCCGGTCAACAGCAAACCGGCGCCGCCGTCGGCCCAGGCTTGATACAAACGGAACAATTCGCGGGACGGTGCCTGGTTTCGGTCCGCGAGGTTTTCTTCCATCGCGGCTTTGGCAATACGGTTGCCGACGGTCTGGCCGTTGGGCAGATTCAACATCTGGAAGGGTGACATTGCTTGACTCCTCAACAGTGATGGAGCGAGGCTAAGATTAAAGTTAACTTTAATGTCAAGCGGGCAAATCGAGGCTGAAATGAAAATCGGTGAATTGGCGCAGCAGAGTGGCTTGAGCGCTTCGAGTATTCGTTTTTATGAGGCTCAGGGTCTGATTCCCAAAGTGGAGCGCCAGGGCAATGGTTATCGGCGCTACCCGCCACAGGTACTGCAAACCCTGAATATCATCCGCAGCGCCCAGCAGGCCGGGTTTTCCCTGGAAGAGCTCAAGCAGCTGTTGCCTGCCGCCGGTACCGGTGAGTTCAAACACGATGAGCTGGTGGCGGGTCTGACGCGCAAGGTCGAGCAGATCGAAGTCATGCAGCAGCATCTGGCTCAGAGCAAGGCGCGGCTGCTGGAGGTGATCGAGAACATTCAATCCAAGCCTGAAGGCATGAGCTGCGGTGCCAATGCGGACCGGGTGTTGTCGACGCTTTACCCGTAAAAGCCCGGAGACAGGTGCGGCGTACAGATTTTGAAATGATTTCCAGCTGTAGGAAAAGTTATCTGAGCCTGTACGCTTCAAGGCCTTTTTTCATTCAGGATTTGCATGAACACCCTCTCGGAGCCTCCCAGTTCTATTCCAGAAACCCCGTTCCCCTCGCGCTGTCGCGCGGTCTTGACGCACTCGCAACATCCGGTCTTCCGACTACCGACTATCGTTGTTGGCGCAGCCTTCGAGCTTTCGCGCCGCACTTTGCCGTGCCCGGCAGCCTGAAATCACTGAAGAGAGATAGAGACAGAATATGGAATGGTTAGCGGATCCCACGGCATGGCTGGGCTTGTTGACACTGATCGTGCTGGAACTGGTACTGGGTATCGACAACCTGGTGTTCATCGCAATCCTGGCGGACAAACTGCCGCCCCATCAGCGCGATCGTGCGCGGATCATTGGCTTGAGTCTGGCGTTGATCATGCGTCTGGGTCTGCTGGCGAGTATTTCCTGGCTGGTCACCCTCACACAGCCGTTGTTCGAGGTGTTCGACAAGAGCTTTTCCGGTCGTGACCTGATCATGCTGTTCGGTGGTGTGTTCCTGTTGTTCAAGGCAACCATGGAGTTGCACGAACGACTGGAAGGCCACGTCGGCGAGCGTTCGACTAATACCGCTTATGCGCTGTTCTGGCCGATCGTAGCGCAGATTGTCGTGCTGGACGCGGTGTTCTCTTTGGACGCGGTGATCACGGCGGTGGGCATGGTCGATGAACTGGCGGTGATGATGATCGCGGTGGTCGTGTCCATCGGTGTGATGATCGTTGCCAGCAAGCCGCTGACCCGCTTCGTCAACGCCCATCCGACGGTGATCATGCTGTGTCTGGGCTTCCTGATGATGATCGGTTTCGCGCTGACCGCCGAAGGCCTGGGCTTCCACATTCCGAAAGGTTATCTGTACGCCGCGATTGGTTTCTCGATCCTGATCGAAATCTTCAACCAGATCGCCCGCGCCCGTCGCAAGCGCTCGATGCAGGGTTTGCGCCCGATGCGTGAGCGCACGGCCCATGCGGTGATGCGTCTGTTGGGCGGTCGCAAACTGGCAGTGGAAGAGGTCGGCGAGGAAATTTCCGACTTGCTGGACAACGGTGAAGCGCCGAGCGCGGAGCTGTTCGACCGTCGCGAACGGGTGATGATCAGCGGTGTGCTGCAACTGGCTGAACGGCCGATTCGCGCTCTGATGACGGTGCGCGCCGATGTCGATCACATTGATCTGGCCGACGATGCCGAGGCTATTCGCACGCGACTGATGCATTCGTCCTACTCGCGCTTGCCGCTGATTCGTAACGGCGCGGTGGATGAGCCGCTGGGCTTCGTGCACAAGAAGGAACTGCTCAAGGAATACCTGGCCGGCAATGAGCCCAACCTTGAACACCTGGCGCGCAAGACCGTCAATCTGCTGGACAGTTATTCGATCCTCAACGCACTGGAGCAAATGCGTGCGGCCTCGACCCACATTGCCTTTGTGGTGAATGAGTTCGGTGACTTTGTGGGTGTGTTGACCATGACCGACATTCTTGAGTCGATCGCCGGCGAGCTGCCGGACGCCAGCGAAATCGCCGGCCCGGACGTGGTCGAAGAGCAGGGCGGGTTCATCGTCAATGGTGCGCTGAACCTGACCCGCATCCGTGAACACACCGGTTTTCGCGCCGAGCCGACCGAGGATTACCAGACCCTGGCCGGGCTGGTGATGAGCCTGCTGGATCGCTTGCCGATGAAGGGCGATCGACTGGAGCATGATGGCTGGGGCATGACCGTGATGGCGGTCGAAGAGCGTCGCGTGACACGGGTGTTGCTGGTGCGTGAGGCCTGACGGCCTCACTGATGAAAGGTGTAGCGATCCTTGCCGGTATGCTTTGACTCGTACAACGCTGCGTCGGCCTTGATCAGCGCCTGGTTGAGGGTGTCCCCGTCCGCAACCCGGGCTACCCCGATGCTGATGGTCACCGGGTGCCGGGTGGTTTGCTCACGCACCACCCGGCATAACTCACCGGCCAATGCCTCGACGTCCTCGCGGCGAACGCCCGCCAGATAAATCGCAAATTCCTCGCCACCCAGTCGCGCGTACTCGAACGGTGCCATTACCGCTTTGATGTCTGCCGCGATCCGCTTGAGCACTTCATCGCCGATGTCGTGGCCGTACACATCATTCACTTTCTTGAAGTTGTCGATGTCGATCATCGCCAGGTAATGGTCATGCTCGCGCGGTACGGCTTGCAGGGTTTTTCCGACGCTGGTCATGAATGAGCGGCGGTTGGGAATTTCGGTGAGCGTGTCGTTGTAGGCCTGATCCAGCAACAGCTTGGACATGATGTAGTTGTAGAGCTTGGCCTCGCGCAACTTCAGAAATGTATAGATCGTCAACGCACAGAGAAAAACGCTGTAGGCGATGGTCATCACACCTTTGAGCTCGAGCAGGTCGATGCCGGTGTTCATGAAAGGATTGAGCATCAGCCAGGTGACAACCTGTGCAGCGAAGAACGACCATCGGCTGAGCGGGAGCACGGAGGCACTGTAAAGCGTGGTGGCGGCAGCGAGTACCAGCCAGATGCCGTGAAACGTCGGCGGCAAGCCGTCGATCACCATTCGGATGCCGAGTGTGATGATCACCACGAATGTCAGGTTCAGCCAGTCGAAGTGTCGGGCCTTGCGGGTGAACATCAACACCACAGCAAGAATCGCAAAGGCTGCGATGAACACCATCGAACGCCAGGTGAATCCCTGATTGCCGATGAAGCTGACGATCAGGTCGAAGGCCAGCCAGATGCCGATGCTCGCCAGGTAGATCAACAGGCAGAACGAATGCAGCCGCTCGAATTCATGCTGGATGAACTCCTCCCACACTTCGGCGGGCGCGGTCTTCTTCAGGACTTCGTCTTCAATGGTTTTGTACATTGCTGCCCGGATGCTTGCGTTGGTTATCGAGGATGACCGAACCCCACGGTCGATAGCGCAGGGAAAACACCGCGTTCTGATGGCAACCGGTCGAGGTCGCATCCGGGGTGGCCGGTTCGGCACGGAAGGGCTCGCCCTCGCGGCTGACCTGCCGGAAGGCTTCGCGCACGATACCCACGGAGCAGGGCAGTGCGCTGGCGTAACCTTTACGCACCAGCGGTGACAAACGGCCGGTACCCGCGCCGTCCTGCCACCAGACGTGCGCCCCGGCTGCCGTCAATTCGCCCAGCCATTGACCGTTGACCGCCGGGGCCAGCTTGCCGGCACTGAAAGCGCTGACATGCAGCGGCGCGTCCAGTTTCGCGGCGAAGTCCTTCAATTGGCGCTGAAGCGTGGCCCGCCGATCTGCCGCCAGGAAGTGCAGGTCGTCCAGCTCCAGCGGCAGATACCAGCCGCTGACCGGCAGCTTCCAGTCCTGGCGCAGCTTCTGCTGCCGGGCCAGTGACTGACCCAGTTGTGCCTGCCAGTAGGCGCCGAGACCGGCGCTGTCCAGTTCATCAATGCGCGTGTAGAAGGCCGGGTCCATCGCCAGGCCGAGCACCAGTTGCAGACCTTGTCGCTGAGCGAGTTTCAGGCTGTTGGCGAGCCAGCCATTGGCGCCGCCAAAGTCCGAGTCGCCATAGGCCGTCCACTGCACGATCACGGTTCGCGTGCCTTGTTTCGCGGTGTCTTGCCAGACTTTCTGCCACTGCGCCTGGGTCAGACCGGCATCGACATTCAGCGGCTGATAGAACACTCGCTCATCGGCCGTGGCGACGGTGGCACTCATCAGCAGGCACAAACACAACATCCATCGAACCATCAGAAATTCCACTCCACGCCCAGCAGCACACCGTTGCCACCTTCATACAGATTGCCGCCCAGCGACTGTTGATATTCGGTGCGAACCGTCAGTTTCGAGCGGTAGGCGTTGTAGCGATCCTCGTCGTACCACCATTGCCAGCGCAGGCCGACACCGGTTCGCAGGTCCTGGCGCCAGTCGTTGCTCGGGTCCTGGCTGGCAAACTCGAGAAAGCCATAAGGCATGATCGTCTGGGCTCCGCTGAACGGCAGTTTCCAGGCGTGACCTTGCTGGAAGCGCGACAGCCATTGGTGATCGCCAGCCTTGGTCCACCAGGCTGCATCCAGGTAGAGAAAGCGCTCGTCCCAGTCGTTTTCGTCGACCCGCCAGTCGTTGCGGTACTTGCCCTGATCGAGGAAGGAGGCGGTGGCGCGCAGCAGGTAGTCGGTGGTGGTGTGACCGTCCTTGCGATGATCGTTGACCTGATCGAACAGTTTTTCCGGCACCAGCATCTGGCCGAGGCTCAGGTTGTGACTGTCGTCATCGTTGAACTGGCTTTGCTTGTAGATCTCGCCGTAGAAGTTGATGTTCTGTGTGCCCCACGGTTTGTAGCGCAGGCCGACACCGGCGGCGAGGGACTCGGCGTAACTGGAGCGACCTTGTCCGCCCAGCAGCACGCGACCGTACACCGACAGCGTGCTGCCGGCGCGGCTTGGTTCTTCGCCCAGGGCGTGGTCCCACATCGCCAGTTGCACATTCTGCGAATCCGAGCGACGTCGTGAGCCTTTGCTGTCGTCCGGGCGCACGAAGTCGTTGGTCGAGATTCCGGCCGGCGACCAGGTGCTGGCAATCGTCCGGCTGTCACGCCGCGACAGGGTTTCATGGGCGCGGCGCTGGCGGTAACGCCGGGCCTCCATGCTGCCTTCTTCATCATCGGCCGCCACCGGGTTCTGCTCCAGATCGATCACCCGGCGCAGTTCCTTGCGCGCTGAGGCGCTGTCTTCCACTTCGTCGTAGCGCCAGGCCAGGGTTTCCCCGAGGCGGTAATCCTCGGGGAAGTCACGGGTGGCCTGTTGCAGATACGGAATCGCCGTGGCGCGTTCTTCGCGGGTTTCGGCACCGGCCAGACGCATGCCGTAGTCGGCGCGATAACGCGGGTTGTTAGGCTCGCGGCGTACCGCTTCGGCCAGCCATGCAGTGTTTTGCGGCAAGTCTCCGGCTTTTTGCGCGGTGATCGACGCGGCGTAGAAATGCCCGGCATCCGGGGACTGCTGCAGGGCCTGACGCTGACGTTGCAGTGCCTGGGCGTGATCGCCCCGCGCGTCGGCGATGGCTGCGCCGAGTGCCCATTCATTGGCGCCGCGAGTGGTGCTCTGTTGCCAGTAGGTTTCTGCGGTCTGGCTGTCGCCGACGTTCAGCGCGCTGCGACTGGCCGTCAGACGCGCGTTGTCGCTGAGTTCGACGGTCGGAAAGCTGCGCCAGATGGCCAGTGCGCCAGCAGAATCACCGGCCGCTTCCAGGGCATAGGCCAGCGGCAGGCGACTGCTGCGATCACCGAGCTTTTCAGCCTGCTGGTAATAGACGACGGCTTCACCCGGGCGATCAGGCATGGCGCAGCGACCGAGCGCACGGTAATCGCCAGCTGCCTGTGGGTGGCTGCCGATGGCTTGCTGCACAGCGTCGCATTGGCCGGTTTCCGCGAGTTGCGCGAGCATTTGGCCGCGCGTCGCGCCGTCCACTCGGTTGAGCAGGAGCGCCATACGCCGCTGTTGCTCCGGTGTCGTGGAGGGTGCTGCGGCATACAAACCGGCCAGACGCTCCAACGCCGTTGCCGGCAGACGCCCGCCATGACGATCGAACGCGGATTCCAGCAATTGCTGGGCATGCGCGCGATCACCCGCTTTCACCGCCAGATAGGTGGCCTGATTCAGCGAGGAAAGATTGCCGGTTTGCCGGTAATGCAATTCCCACAGAGTTTGCGCTTCGATCATCCGTCCCATGCGCTGCGTCAGCTCCGCTCGGCGCTTGACGATATCAGGCGTCTGCTTCTGACCGGCCAGCCAGGCGTTGACCTCAGTGCTGCGACCTTGCTCCTGCCAGATGTCGAGCACCTGCGTTTGCCGACGGCTGTCCCAAGGCTCCGGCAGACGGGTGCTTTGCAACAGGTCAGTGGCTTGCAGGCGCTGGACGAGTATCAGCCAGGTCTGTGGATCGTCTGTCGGTGTACAACTGCGCAGTTGCTTGAGTGCCGCTTCCGGATCCTGACGCGACAGCCATTCGGCGGTTTCCAGGCAGGGCCGCTGCAGATCGTTGCTCAGGCGCTGCACGGTAGGCACGTCTTCGGTCTTGCGCGCCAGCTCCCACAGGCGCTGGCGCTGCGCCGGATCGGCGAGGTCGCTGGCGGGCAGGGACTGCATCCAGCGTTGGGCCTGTTGCTCGTGGCCCATGGCGATGGCGCGGTCGACCATCGCCAGTCGAACGTTACGCGCGGCCTCGGGACTCGGCGCCTGTTGCAGCAGTTGTTGCAGCGGCTTCTCATCGAGGCGTTGCACGTAAGCGTTAGCCAGCCGTTGCCAGCCTTCGCCGTCCAGTTGTTTGCGTGCGGCCAGCGGCGCCAGTTGGTCGATGGTGCCGCTCCAGTCGCGCAATTGCTCCGACCAGTTGGCGCGGGCCAGGCGCAAGATGTTGTCGTCACCCTTGGGCGTCAGTTGTGCCAGCCAGTCGTGGGCCTTGGCTGCGCCGCCGAACTTGGCCAGGCTCAGGCTGTAGGCCTGCCAGAGACGTACACGGTCATTCAGGTTGCTGGTGGCCATCCAGCTTTCTACTTGCGTGCCGGTGGGCGGATCCTGTTCGATCCAGGTCAGGCGCAGGTCGAGCAGGGCGTTGCTGTCGTCCGGCAATGCTTGCAGCGCCTCCCTGTACCGGCGTTGCCTGGCCAGGGACTCCACCAGCAGTGCCCGGGCCTCGTCGTTCTTGGGGACCTTTTCCAGCAAGTGGCGCATCAGTCGTTCGACTTCTTTCCAGTTGCCCTTTTTCGCCTCGCGATAGCTGCGGTCCATGTAGGGATAACTGCGGAACTGTTCGAAGTCGCTCAGCGGCGCTGCCTGCAGCGGACAGGCGATGCTCAGGCCCAGCAACAGGCTGCCCATCAGCAAGGTTTGACGATGCACAGACATCATGCGACCTCCCGGACAATGCGGTAGGCGGCTTGCTGTTCACTGGCCTGATCGGCCAGGGCCTGTTCCAGTACTTCCTGGGTGATCATGCCCCGGGAAATCAAATGCTCGCCGAGGGACGTCTTGTCGGCGTCGAAGTCGATCAGCGCCTGATTGAACAAAGTTGGCGGCACCATGCCGCGCACCTGCAACAGATTGCCCAACAGCACCTGATGGCGGCTGACTCTTTCCAGCAGGGTTTCATCGTCCTGATGGCGCTCAAGCACTTCGAGCATATGACGCACTTCCTCATTCTGGCGGGGGCTGGCGTACCAGTAACGAATCCCCAATGTGACGCGGCCCTGAGGTGCGAGACGGCTGCGCACCGGGCGTTTCAATTGTCGGCTGATAGCGCCGAGCGAGACCTGACTGACCGGGCCTTCGGAGGCCAGAATCAGCGTGTCGCCTTCTTCTGCCACCGGCAGAACTCCGTAGTGGGAGGCGACCCGGCGCGGCACCGTATCGATCAAGCGTTTGTCGAGCTTGAACGGATTGAGTGGTGCCCATTCCAGATCCAGCTGCTCGGCCAGTGTCTCGACCAGTTGAGTGCTGTCGATGTACTCACGCAGCAACAGTTCGCGGCCCAGTCGACGGCGCACGGGGCTGGTGATCGCTGCATCCAGTTGTTCCTCGGTAAGCAGGCCTTTTTCCACCAGCCGATGGCCCAGCGGAGTGCGCTGCGCCTGGGTGAGCGCCGGGAATTCGTGGGTGGTCTTGTCCCAGGCCACGCGCCGTGAATCGCCCATTTCCATGACCTGACGCAGGGCACGCAGGTTGGCGAAAAAGTTGACGAAGTTGCTCCACATCATGCGCGGCGCCGACAGCAGACCTTCAACCAGCCCGTAGTAACGAGTGACAAACCAGCCACGCTGGAACAGGCGATTGAGTAGCATCAGGCCGTTGAGCCACAGCAGCACCGAGAGCAGCGAGCTGTCGGCAAGGATCGAGGGGTAGCGCCACGAGTCCGGGGAAATGATCGTCACCGCCCACATCGCCAGCAGCACCAGGAACAGCAGGTTCACCAGAAAGCTCAGCAGGTACGCGATCAGCCCGCGACGATCGCGCCACAGAAAGTAATTGAGCAGACCCTTGCGGCTCCAGCCGAGGTTCTTGGTGCCCTGGAATACAATGCCGACAATCCACCGGGACTTCTGCCGGATTGCGTGTTGCAAGTCGCGGGGAAAGTGTTCCCGGACGCAGATCACCTGAGAGAACTCGCGGTTCATGCCGAACACCCAGGGTTGCTCCAGCGCCAGTTTCGGATCGCTGACCGAATAGCGGGCGAAGATGCATTTCATGCCTTTCTGCTTGAGGCGGAAGCCGATGTCGTAGTCCTCGGTCAGACTCTGCACATCGAAGGCAATGCCGTCGCCGTCTTCCAGCAGGGCGCTGATGGCTTTACGGCTGAAGCAGGTGCCGACACCGGCGCTGGGCACCTGACCGGTGAGGGCTTCGCGGACGATGACGTCCTTGCCGTGGTTTTCCGCGAACTCATCGACGTAATGCCCGGCGGTGAAGCCTTTCCATTCCGGCGCGTAGGGATAGACCGGAATCTGGATCAGGTCCTTGTTGGGCAACAGGTAGTTGAAGAGGCGCAATTCCATCGGCGAAATCACGTCTTCGGCGTCGTGCAGGATGAATCCGGCGAACTGGATTTTCGCCTCGCTCTCGAAACGCAGGATCGCGTCGATGATGTTGTTCAGGCAGTCGGCCTTGCTGGTCGGGCCGGGACGGGCGCAGACCACTTTATGCACGTTGGGGTAGTGCTGGCACACCGCATCGACATCGGCCTGGGTTTCGGCGTCGTTGGGGTAGGTGCCGACGAAAATCTGATAGTTCTCGTAGTCGATGGTCGAGGCGGCCAGACGCGCCATTTCGCCGACCACGCCGACTTCGTTCCACGCTGGCACCATGATTGCCAGCGGTTTCTCGGGAATCGAATACAGGCGTTCCTCGTCGGCGCGCTTGAATTTCTCGTAGATCCGCCAGCGCCGGATGAACTTGCGGCCCCAGTACACAAGGTCGATGAACAGGTCATCGAGGCCGAGGATGAACATCAGCAGGGCGAGGGCAATCGCCACATATTTGAGACCGAACAGCACATACGCGAAGAAATCGACCCAACCCAGACTCATACCCCGTTACCCGCCGCCGAGCGTGCGCTCAGCCAAGCGTGGAGGCGGGTGGCGATCAGTTCGCTGGCGTGACCGTCGCCATAGGGGAAGTGCACGCGGCTCATGCGCGCATAGGTGTCCGGATCGTCCAGCAATTGTCGGGCTTGCTTGACGATGCGTGCCGCGTCGGTACCCACCAGCAGCATGGTGCCGCTCTCGAGCACGGAAGGTCGTTCGGTGACGTCGCGCAGCACCAGCAGCGGTTTACCGATGGCCGGAGCTTCTTCCTGCACGCCGCCGGAGTCGGTCAGGATGAAATGTGCGCGGCCCATGAGCCAGACGAAGTTCGGATAGTCCTGCGGTGGTACCAGGTAGATGTTCGGTTTGTCGTCCAGCATGCCGTACACCACTTCCTGCACCAGCGGGTTGAGGTGTACCGGATAGACAAATTGCACGTCCGGGTATTGCTCGGCCAGCTCAGCCAACGCCTGGCAGATATTGCGGAAACCGTCGCCGAGATTTTCCCGTCGATGGCTGGTGACCAGAATCATCCGGTGCTGATCGTCCAGCGCCGCCAGTGGCGAACCGGCAGGCGGATGCCAATCGATTTCCTGCTGGTGCTTGCGCATCCATAGCAAGGCATCGATCACGGTGTTGCCGGTGATTTCAATGTTGTCTTCGGGTACGCCTTCGCGCAGCAGATTGGCGGCGGACTTGGAGGTCGGCGGGAAGTGCAGGTCGGTAATCACGCCGGTCAGGCGTCGATTCGCTTCCTCGGGCCAGGGCGCGCGCAGGTTGCCGGTACGCAGGCCTGCCTCGACGTGACCGATTGGCAATTGACGATTGAAGGCGGCGAGGGCGGCGATGAAGCTGGTGGTGGTGTCGCCGTGCACCAGCACGATGTCCGGTTTGACCCGCTCGTAAGCCTGATCGAGTTGGGCGAGCAGATGTTGCGACAGACCGTTCAGGGTCTGGCCCTGGGTCATGACTTGCAGGTCTTCGTCGACCGTCAGTTCGAACGCATCCAGTACCTGAGTGAGCATCTCGCGATGCTGGCCGGTGGAGCAGATGTTGAGTGTGATGTCGGGCCACTGACGCAGAACCCGGGCCAGCGGGGCCATTTTGATGGCCTCCGGGCGAGTACCGAAAACCATCATGACTTTAAAGGACATTGACCCCTCCTTGGACGAAGCAAGGCTGCGACCAAAGGGCCAGCAGCACTCTTCACTTTCTGAGAAATAAAGAAAAGCAGCCGGATTGGAGCTTGTCCAATCCGGCCTCGGGACTCGTTGTTACAGATCAATTGGAACGAGAGTGCCATTGCCTGATGGCTTTTGGGTGGCACTTTCAGGAAAAGTTCCATCGTCTTGCGCGGGGGATGGTGCAGAGGGTGCTGAGGGTGTGGCGCAGCCACTTCAGGTCATGGGCCGGTTTGCGCGCAGTGGCGCAGGTTCTGGATTTGCCCAGGTGTTGGGTGAAGTCTTGCAGCAGGGATTCTTCCGTACCGATGCCTTTCAGTTTTTTGACCAGAACGCCTTCCTTATAGAACAACACTGTCGGGGTCCCCGTGACATCCGGATGCCGGCACGACTGTGCGGTATCGAGCATGAAGATATCCATCCAGGGTCGGAAAGGTTTGGCGATCTCGAGGAACACTGGACCTGCGAAAACGCAGGCGCCGCAGTGCTCGTTGAAGAAATACAGGACGACAAGGCGCCTGGCTTTCAAGACCTTCCGGTACGTCGGCGGCAACGCTGAATATCGAGTCGGCGTCGTCATTGGAGCCTCCTTTATTCAATGTGTTGGACAGCACGACGTTAGGGGCGCTGCGGCGGTTGCTGCAACTGTCAGAGTTGACAGGTGCAGCCCGCTCCCAATCGTGCATCGCGCACCAGGATGTGGCCCGGATACCCCCCATGTGTGACGCAAAGTAGCGAAATGTGGAGTCGCGTCTGGTTACACCGTTTCCCGGGCTATCGCCATCTCGTTGATTCAAAACAAATTTCAATCCATTGCAGATTCCCCGCGAATCCTGTGGCACACTTTCTGCTGTCTATTCCGTAGTAACAAACCGAATTCCGGTATAGCGGAATAAACAACTTCCAGGAGTGCTTGCCATGCATCGCCGACCTTCCTTGTTCAAAGCGTGTGTTTTTGTTCTCGCGGCTTCGTCCGCTGTCATGGGTATGGCCCAGGCGGCCGACAGCAAGCTCGACAGCGTCCTGGCCCGTGGAAAACTGATTGTGGGTACCGGCAGCACCAATGCGCCGTGGCACTTCCAGGGCGCGGACGGCAAATTGCAGGGCTTTGATATCGACATCGCCCGGATGGTGGCCAAAGGTCTGTTCAATGACCCGAGCAAGGTCGAGTTCGTGGTGCAGTCGTCCGACGCGCGGATTCCCAACCTGCTGACCGACAAGGTCGACATGAGCTGCCAGTTCATCACCGTTACCGCCAGCCGTGCGCAGCAAGTGGCGTTCACCTTGCCGTACTACCGCGAAGGCGTCGGCCTGCTGCTGCCGAACAACAGCAAGTACAAGGAAATCGAAGACCTGCAGGCCGCGGGTGACAGCGTGACCGTGGCGGTGCTGCAAAACGTGTACGCCGAAGAGCTGGTGCACCAGGCACTGCCCAAGGCCAAGGTCGATCAGTACGACAGCGTTGATCTGATGTATCAGGCGGTGAATTCCGGTCGCGCCGATGCGGCGGCCACCGACCAGTCTTCGGTCAAATACCTGATGGTGCAGAACCCTGGCCGCTACCGCAGCCCGACTTACGCCTGGAGCCCGCAGACTTATGCCTGCGCCGTCAAACGTGGCGATCAGGATTGGCTGAACTTCGTCAACACCACCCTGCATGAAGCCATGACCGGCGTTGAGTTCCCGACCTACGCCGCGTCGTTCAAGCAATGGTTCGGCGTGGATCTGCCATCGCCCGCCATCGGTTTCCCTGTCGAATTCAAATGATCCCGTGAGAGTGGGGCGCCCTGACGCGCCCCGCTCAAGGTACTGCCGACCATGAACTATCAGTTGAACTTTGCCGCCGTGTGGCGCGATTTCGACACCTTGCTGGCGGGGCTCGGTCTGGGCCTTGAACTGGCGCTGGTGTCGATCGCCATCGGCTGCGTGATCGGCCTGCTGATGGCGTTTGCCTTGCTGTCCAGGCATCGCGCCTTGCGGGTGCTCGCATCGGTGTATGTGACGGTGATCCGTAACACGCCGATTCTGGTGTTGATTCTGTTGATCTACTTTGCGTTGCCGAGTCTGGGGATCCGGTTGGACAAGATCCCTTCGTTCATCATCACCCTGTCGCTGTATGCCGGGGCGTACCTGACCGAGGTGTTCCGCGGCGGCTTGTTGAGCATTCCCAAGGGCCAGCGTGAAGCGGGGCTGGCGATTGGTCTGGGCGAGTGGCAGGTGAAGGCCTACGTCACCGTGCCGGTGATGTTGCGCAACGTGCTGCCGGCCCTGTCGAACAACTTCATTTCACTGTTCAAGGACACCTCGCTGGCCGCCGCGATCGCGGTGCCGGAGCTGACCTATTACGCGCGCAAGATCAACGTCGAAAGCTACCGGGTGATTGAAACCTGGCTGGTGACCACGGCGTTGTATGTCGCGGCCTGTTACCTCATTGCCATGCTGCTGCGTTACCTCGAGCAGCGTCTGGCAATCCGCCGATAGGAGGCTGCGATGTACGAATCCCCCAGTTGGTTGCATGAGTTGTGGATTGCCCGCGAAGCCTTGTGGCAAGGCTTTCTGACCAGCGTGCAGGTATCGGCGCTGGCGATTCTGTTCGGCACGGTCATCGGCGTGTTGGCCGGGCTGGTGCTGACTTACGGCAAGTTCTGGATGCGCGCGCCGTTTCGCTTGTATGTCGACCTGATTCGCGGCACGCCGGTGTTCGTGCTGGTGCTGGCGTGCTTCTACATGGCACCGGCGCTCGGCTGGCAGATCAGCGCGTTTCAAGCCGGCGCACTCGGATTGACGTTGTTTTGCGGCTCGCACGTCGCGGAGATCGTGCGCGGTGCGTTGCAAGCGTTGCCGCGCGGG
This sequence comes from Pseudomonas sp. B26(2017), assembly GCF_002113045.1. Lineage (NCBI taxonomy): Bacteria > Pseudomonadati > Pseudomonadota > Gammaproteobacteria > Pseudomonadales > Pseudomonadaceae > Pseudomonas > Pseudomonas sp. B26(2017). Next base: position 139,137 of record NZ_NEJJ01000001.1, read on the forward strand.
CAGATGGAAGCCGGCAAGGCCATCGGCCTGACGTTCTATCAGTCCCTCGGTTATGTGCTGTTGCCGCAGGCGCTGCGGCAGATCCTGCCGACCTGGGTCAACTCGTCCACGGAGATCGTCAAGGCCTCGACCTTGCTGTCGGTGATCGGCGTGGCCGAACTGCTGCTCAGCACCCAGCAGATCATCGCCCGGACGTTCATGACCCTGGAGTTTTACCTGTTCGCCGGTTTTCTGTTCTTCGTCATCAACTACGGCATCGAATTACTCGGCCGGCACATTGAAAAGCGGGTGGCCCTGCCATGACTCAAGCTCAAGTTTCCAACGTCCAGAACGGTCAGCCCCTGCTGGACATCCGTGGTCTGCACAAACAATACGGCGCAGTCGAAGTGCTCAAAGGTGTCGACCTGAGCATGCAGCGCGGCAACGTCGTGACCCTGATCGGCTCCAGTGGCTCGGGCAAGACCACGCTGCTGCGCTGCGTGAACATGCTCGAGGAATTCCAGGGCGGGCAGATCCTGCTCGACGGCGAATCCATCGGTTATGACGAACTCAACGGCAAACGCGTGCGTCACCCGGAAAAAGTCATCGCCCGCCATCGCGCGATGACCGGCATGGCATTCCAGCAATTCAACCTGTTCCCGCACCTCACCGCGTTGCAGAACGTCACGCTCGGCCTGCTGAAAGTCAAAAAGATGCACAAGGACGAAGCCGTGGTCCTGGCCGAAAAATGGCTGGAGCGGGTCGGCCTGCTGGAGCGGCGCAATCACTTTCCCGGCCAGTTGTCCGGCGGTCAGCAGCAGCGCGTGGCGATTGCCCGGGCGATTGCGATGAACCCGAGCCTGATGCTGTTCGACGAAGTCACCTCGGCCCTCGACCCGGAACTGGTCGGCGAAGTGCTGAACGTGATCAAAGGTCTGGCCGAGGACGGCATGACCATGTTGCTGGTGACCCACGAAATGCGTTTTGCATTCGAGGTCTCGGACAAGATCGTTTTCATGAATCAGGGGCGCATCGAAGAGCAAGGGCCTCCCAAGGAACTGTTCGAGCGCCCTCAATCGCCGCGGCTGGCGGAATTTCTCAAAAGCACGCGGTTCTGACTTTTCACGTTTTCAATCAGGAGAAACATCCATGAGCATTACTCGTTACGGCACCGGCAGCACCGCCGCTGGCGGCCAGCCTCGTCCATTCGCCCGCGCCGTTGAAGCCGATGGCTGGCTGCACGTTTCCGGGCAGGTGCCGGCGGTGGATGGCGAGATCATTGTCGGTGGCATCGTCGAGCAGACGCACCAGACCATGAAGAACCTGATCGCGATTCTCGAAGAGGCCGGTTATGGCCTGGAAGATGTGGTACGCGCCGGCGTGTGGCTGGACGATCCGCGGGATTTCACCAGTTTCAACAAGGTCTTCGGCGAGTACTTCAAGCCTGAACACGCTCCGGCCCGGGCCTGTGTGCAGGCGAGCATGATGGTCGACTGCAAGGTCGAGATCGACTGCATCGCGTACAAGAAAAAGGCCTGAGCGTCGACCGCTCCCGCGCAGAGCGTGGGAGCGATCTTTCGCGATAAACTCCCGGCACTTTGAATGGGAACCACTGAAATGACCGAAGACACCATCAAGCGCCGGGCACGCGGTCTGGACCGGGCGTTCGATATCCTCGATTTCCTCAAGGAGATCGGCCAGCCACTGCGCCCGAACGACATCGCCAACGGCATCGGCAGCCCGAAATCCACGGTCTACGAACTGGTGGCCTCGTTGCTCGAACGGCGGATTCTGGAGCCGGTGGGCAAGGACGGTCACGTCTATCTCGGTCGTCAGCTGTATTTCCTCGGCCAGGCGCACTTGCGGCATTTCGACCTCAGTCGCGAGGCCGATCACGCCTTGCAGGAGATCGTCAGCCAGACCCGGGAAACCGCGCAGATGTGCCTGCTCAACGGGCGCAAATACACGGTGGCGCTGATGAAGGAGGGCGAGCGGCATTTCCGCATTTCTTCCGATATCGGCGAGAACGCGCCGATCCCGTGGACCGCGTCCGGGCGTCTGCTGCTGGCGCACTTGAGCGACCAGCAGATCAGCGACCTGATCGACCCCGACGACTTCATTTTGCCCGATGGCGAACGCCTGCCGATGGAGACGTTTCTGGCGGAAATCCGTCAGGCCGGAATCGACGGTTTCTTCTCCTTCGACAGTGTCGCCGACACCTTTACCCATTGCTTCGCCGCCCCGGTCAAAGACCCTCAAGGCGTTGCCATCTGCACCCTGTGCATCGTCGCCCCGCGTGCCGATGCCAAGACCCATTACAACGACTATCGCCGGGTCTTGATCGAGAGCGCCAACAGCCTCGCCCGGCGAATCAACGAATAACCGCGCCTGCCTGCGGGCGCGACTGTGAGGAGTTCGACCATGACGACTGCCAACAACACTGCTGCCGTGGAAAAGGGCGATGCCGCCCTCGGCGCGCAACTGGTGCGTGACATCAGCCTGCCGGCGCTGGTGCTGCACCGCGAAGCGTTGGAGCACAACATCCGCTGGATGCAGACATTCGTCAGCGACAGCGGCGCCGAACTCGCGCCCCACGGCAAGACCAGCATGACCCCGGCGCTGTTTCGTCGTCAGCTCGACGCCGGCGCGTGGGGCATCACCCTGGCCAGCGCGACCCAGACCCGCGCCGCTTACGCCCACGGCGTGCGCCGGGTGCTGATGGCCAACCAACTGGTCGGCACGCCGAACATGGCGTTGATTGCCGACCTGTTGGCGGCCGATTCGGGCTTCGATTTCTATTGCATGGTCGATCACCCGGACAACGTTGCCGATCTGGGCACCTATTTCGCGTCACGCGGCGTACGCCTGAACGTGATGATCGAGTACGGCGTGGTCGGTGGCCGCTGCGGTTGCCGAAGCGAGCAGGAAGTCATCGAACTGGCCAAGGCCATCGGCGCGCAGCCGGCGCTGGCCCTGACCGGCATTGAAGGTTACGAGGGCGTGATCCATGGCGATCACGCTGTCAGCGGCATCCGTGAATTCGCCGCCTCGCTCGTGCGTCTGGCGTTGCAGTTGCAGGACAGCGGGGCGTTTGCCATCGCCAAGCCGATCATCACTGCGTCGGGGTCGGCCTGGTACGACCTGATCGCCGAATCGTTCGAAGCGCAGAACGCTGGCGGGCGTTTCCTCAGCGTGTTGCGTCCCGGCAGTTACGTGGCTCACGACCACGGTATCTACAAGGAAGCCCAGTGCTGCGTGCTCGACCGTCGCAGCGACCTGCACGAAGGCCTGCGCCCGGCGCTGGAAGTCTGGGCCCACGTGCAGTCGCTGCCGGAGCCGGGTTTTGCGGTGATTGCTCTGGGCAAGCGTGACGTGGCATTCGATGCCGGCATGCCGGTGCCGCTGTTGCGTTACAAGGCCGGTGTGCTGCCGGCGGAGGGCGACGATGTCGGCGCCTGCAAGGTGACCGCGGTAATGGATCAGCACGCGTTCATGACCGTGGCGCCGGGCGTCGAGTTGCGCGTCGGCGACATCATTTCCTTTGGCACTTCGCACCCGTGCCTGACCTTCGACAAATGGCGCGTGGGGCTGCTGGTGGACGAGCAGCTGGCGGTGATCGAAACCATGGAAACCTGCTTCTGATGAATACGCTCAGTCCATTGGGGCCGAACACCCCGCGCATCGCCCTGATCGGCGAATGCATGATCGAACTCCAGCAACGTGCCGATGGCAGCCTGCAACAGAGCTTTGGCGGTGACACGCTGAACACGGCGGTCTATCTGTCCCGCGCCATGGGCGACAACGCGCAGGTCGATTACGTCACGGCGCTGGGTGATGACAGCTTCAGTGACGCAATGTGCCGCAGTTGGGCCGATGAAGGCATTGGTCTGGATCTCGTCCAGCGTCTACCCGGTCGCCTGCCCGGTTTGTATTGCATCCAGACCGATGCTGCCGGGGAGCGGCGCTTTCTGTATTGGCGAAACGAGGCCGCCGTTCGCGACTGCTTTACCACGCCGGCGGCCACGCCGATTCTGGCGGCGCTGCCGGATTACGACGTGCTGTATTTCAGCGGCATCACGCTGGCGGTACTCGGTGCGCGGGGGCGGGAGAAACTGATCGAGACCTTGATCGAAGCCCGCCAGCGTGACGCGCGAATCGTCTTCGACAACAACTACCGTCCACGCCTGTGGGCCTCGGTGGAGGAGGCGCGGGCGGCCTATCGCAGCGTGTTGCCTCATGTCGATCTGGCGTTGCTGACGGTGGACGACGAGCAGGCGCTGTTCCATTTCGAAGACTGTGACGCGGTGTTTGAAGCGTACGCGCAGATCGGCACGCCGGAAGTGGTGCTCAAGCGCGGCGCCGAAGCCTGTCTGATCCGTTGTGACGGGGAAGCGTTTGAAGTCCCGGCGCAGAAGGTCGAGAAGGTGGTGGACACCACGGCGGCAGGGGATTCGTTCAGTGCGGCGTATCTGGCCAGTCGCTTGCTTGGAGGGAGCCCGACGGAAGCGGCGCAGGCCGGCCATCTGCTAGCGAGCCGGGTTATTCAAGTACCCGGGGCTCTGATTCCGAAGTAATCGGTGAATGGCCGATTGCTGCGCAATCGGATCGCGAGCAAGCTCGCTCCCACAGTGTTTGGTGTCGTTCACAGATACTTTGTGGGAGCGAGCTTGCTCCCGAAGTCAATCACTCAGTCGCGGAAAAACACCTGCACCAGGTGATAGCCGAACTTGCTCTTGATCGGCCCGTGCACGGTGCGCAGCGGTTTCTTGAAGATCACAGCATCGATCGCACCGACCATCTGACCCGGCCGCACTTCACCCAGATCGCCGCCACGCTTGCCGGACGGGCAGGTCGAAAACTTCTTCGCCAGCACATCGAATGCTTCACCGTTGGCGATGCGTTGTTTGAGTTTTTCAGCCTCTTCGGCGGTCTTCACCAGAATGTGGCGGGCTTGGGCTTTCATCGTGCAATACCTGTAGCGGGGTGACGGCGGGGCGCGGATTATGCCTCAAGTCACGGGGTTTGGCTGAACATCGCGCGGATCTTGCCGGCCAGCTGTTCGATGGAAAACGGCTTGGCGACCATGTCCATGCCGTCCTCGAGAAAGCCCTGACGCTCGGCGGCTTTCTGCGCGTAACCGGTCATGAACAACACTTTGAGCCCCGGACGATGCTGGCGAGCGATCTCCGCCATTTGCCGGCCGTTCATGCCCGGCAGGCCGACGTCGGTCACCAGCAGGTCCACCCGCAGGTCCGATTCGAGTAGCGGCAAGGCACCCTTGGCGTCTTCGGCCTCATGGGCGTGATAACCCAGCTCCTTGAGCAGGTCCAAGACCAGCATGCGCACCGCCGGATCGTCCTCGACCACCACCACGGTTTCGCCGGTGGCGACAGCAGGGGTCTCGGTGACTGTTTCGATCTCCGGCCGCTCCGGTTCCAGTGCATGCAAACGCGGCAGGTACAGGCGCACGCAGGTGCCCTGGCCCGGCAGGCTGTCGAGGCTGACGTGCCCGCCGGATTGCTGGGCGAAGCCATAAATCATCGACAACCCGAGCCCGGTGCCCTGGCCGATCGGCTTGGTGGTGAAGAACGGATCGAAGGCTTTCGAGCGCACCGACGGCGTCATGCCGGTGCCGTTGTCGCTCACCGCGAGCATCAGGTAGTCGCCGGCCTTGACCGGTTCGAGTGTGGTGATGTCGTTGCCGTCGAGGTAAACGTTGGCCGTTTCGATCAGCAGCTCGCCGCCGTCGGGCATGGCATCACGGGCGTTGATCACCAGGTTGAGCAGGGCGTTTTCCAGTTGACTGACGTCAGTGCTGACGGACCAGACATGGTCGGCCAGGCGCAACTTGAGCTCGATCGGATCGCCCTTGGTGCGGCGGATCAGGTCTTCAAGTGAATGGACCAGCTCGTTGACGTCGATAGTCTTGCGATCCAGCGACTGACGCCGGGAGAACGCCAGCAGACGGTGGGTCAGCGCCGCCGCGCGGTTGGCCGAGGACACTGCCGCATCGGTGAAGCGGCTGATTTCATCGGTGCGGCCGCTGGCGATATAGCGTTGCATCAGGTCGAGGCTGCCGATGATTCCGGTCAGCATGTTGTTGAAGTCATGGGCGATGCCGCCGGTGAGCTGGCCCACCGCTTCCATTTTCTGCGCGTGGCGCAGGGCGTCTTCGGCACGCTCGCGTTCGAACATTTCATTCTGCAAACGCTGGTTGGCCTGGGCCAGTTGTTCGGTGCGCGCACTCACGCGTTCCTCAAGGGTTTCGTTGAGGTTGCGCAGGGCTTCTTCGGTTTTTTTACGTTCGGTCTCGTCGATCACGAAGATGTAGAAACCGTTCACCGCGCCGTCCGCGCCGTGGCGTGGCAGGTAATTCATCAAGGCATGCCGCTGACTGCCGTCGCGGTGTGGCGTGTACAGACTGAACGAGCAGGGTTGGCCGGCGAGCGCTTCGGCAATGTACGGCGCCCGCAGGAAATAGGCCTCTTCGCCGATCACTTCGCGGATCGTGCGGCCGTACAGCTCTTGCGGCGTGAGCCCGTACCAGTCCAGGTACGCGGCATTGTTCAGGCGAAAGCGTTGTTCGTGGTCGACGTAGCTGATCAGAATCGGCATGGCGTTAATGATCAGTTGCAGCTCGGTCTGGCTTTGACGCAGTGCCTGTTCAGTGTGTTTGCGTTCGGTCAAATCCAGCGCGGCGCCCAGAAAACGCATCGGCCGGCCATGATGATCCTTGTAGCAGCGCCCGCGGGCGAACACCCAGCGCAGCTCGCCATTGGCTTGCAGCAGTCGATACTCCTCGGCGTATTCGGTGCCGTGGGTGATGCAATGCTTGATGCTGCGGGCGATCAGAGCGCGGTCTTCGGGGTGCACGCCGTGCAGGTATTCACTGATCGGCAACTGTCCGGCCAGCGCTGGGTCGACCCCGTGCAACTGGGCGAAATGCGCGTCGGCGATGAAGCGGTCTTCGCCAATATCCCAATCCCAGGTGCCGACCGCATCGGTGGCCGCCAGCGCCAGTTGCAGGCGCTCTTCGCTTTCGCGCTGGGCCTTGAGGCTGTCTTCGGAGCGCTGCTGCAGTTCCAGGGCGATGCGCCGGCGTTCGTTGGTTTCAATGGCGGTGACCAGGATCCCGGCCACTTGCGCGCTTTCGTCGCGGATCGGGCTGTAGGTCAGATCCAGCCAGAAGTCGGAATCCTTGCCGTCCCGTTGCAGGGTAAAGCGTCGTTCGCTGTAGGTTCGCACCTGGCCTTGTAGGACGGCGCTGTAAATCGGGTCGGTAAAGTCCCGAAGTTCCGGCCATATCTGGTGCGCCGGCTGTCCGAAAGCGTGCGGATGTTTGCTCCCGGCGAGCAGCGCAAAGCCGTTGTTGTAGATCTGGGTCAGTTGCGGGCCCCACAACAGCAGCATCGGCATCGGCGAGTGAATCACGATGTCCACCGCGGTGCGCAGGCTTTGTGGCCAGGTGTCGGCGCTGCCCAGCGGGCTGCGACTCCAGTCGGTGCGGGCAATCAATGCCTGGGCGTCGTTGGTGTTTGGTACAGCGTTCATCACATCAATCCTGAACATCGGTCGGTGAGGCGGCGTCTACTATCCTAGTGCGGTAGACGCTGTAAGACCCGTCGCGTCACGACGCACGGTCTTGTGTTCATTGAAAGCTTCGCAGGTGCTTTAGGCCATGGAAATCGATGCATTGCTCAAACAACTGGCGAGCCGCCACGGTTCGGATCTGTTCCTGTCCACGGGCGCACCGCCCAGTGCGCGGTTCGACGGGGTGTTGACGCCGTTGAGCGAGCAGCCCTTCAAACCCGGTGAGGTGGCCACTGTCGCCGCTTCCCTGATGGACGCTGAACAACGTCGGGAGTTCGACCGGGATCTGGAAATGAACCTGGCGATTTCCCGCACCGGCATCGGTCGCTTTCGGGTGAATATCTTCAAGCAACGCAACGACGTGTCAATCGTGATCCGTAACGTCAAACTCGATATTCCGCGATTCGAAGACTTGAAACTGCCGTCGGTATTGCTCGAATCGGTGTTGCTCAAGCAAGGGCTGATCCTGTTCGTCGGCGCCACCGACTCGGGTAAATCCACGTCGCTGGCGGCGCTGATCGATCATCGCAATCGCCACAGCAGCGGTCACATCATCACCATTGAAGACCCGGTGGAATACATCCATCGCCATAAGAAGTCGATCATCAACCAGCGCGAAGTCGGAGTCGACACGCGCAGCTTTCACGCTGCGCTGAAAAACACCCTGCGCCAGGCCCCCGACGTGGTGCTGATCGGCGAAATCCGTGACCGCGAGACCATGGAGCATGCGCTGGCTTTCGCCGAAACCGGGCACCTTGTGTTGTCGACATTGCATGCCAACAACGCCAATCAGGCGCTGGACCGGATCATCAATTTCTTCCCCGAAGAACGCCGGCCACAATTGCTGCATGCCTTGGGCAATCACCTCAAGGCGTTCGTCTCCCAGCGTCTGGTCCGAACCCGGGACGGTCAGCGCCGGGCCGCTGCCGAGGTGATGCTCGGCACGCCGACGATTGCTGACCTGATCCGGCGCAATGACTTTGGCGAGCTGAAAACCATCATGGAGAAATCGGCCGAACTGGGCATGCAGACCTTTGACGGTGCACTGTTTGCGCTGGTGGCAGAAGGGGTGATCGATGAAGACGAGGCCCTGAAAAACGCAGATTCGGTCAACAACCTGCGCCTGCGTCTGAAGCTCCACGCCGACACCATGTCGTCCCCACCGCCATCGACTGGCGAGTGGGGGCTGATGGACTGACAGGCGTCAGTCGCGAAGTTCGACCCGATTGCGAAACTGCTCAAGTGCTTGCGGGTTGGCCAGCGCGTCGGTGTTTTTCACCGGTTCACCGTGCACCACATTACGCACGGCCAGCTCCACCACCTTGCCGCTGATGGTGCGCGGAATGTCGCTGACCGCGACGATCTTCGCCGGTACATGGCGCGGTGTGGTGTTGGCGCGGATCACTTGGCGGATCTGCTGTTGCAGCGCCTCATCCAGCGCCATGCCTTCCTTGAGGCGCACGAACAGCACTACTCGCACGTCATCCTGCCATTGTTGGCCAATGGCGACACTGTCCAATACCTCCGGAACCTTCTCCACCTGACGGTAGATTTCCGCCGTACCGATGCGCACGCCGCCGGGATTGAGCACGGCGTCGGAGCGGCCGTGAATCAGCATCCCGCCGTGGGGCAATTGTTCGGCGTAGTCACCCTGGGCCCAGACGCCGGGGAACTGGCTGAAATAGGATTTGCGCAACTTTTCGCCGTCGGGATCGTTCCAGAGTCCGACGGGCATCGCCGGGAATGGTCGAGTGCACACCAACTCACCTTTTTCACCAATCACCGGCTGCCCGGCGTCGTTCCACACTTCGACGGCCATGGCCAGACTCTTGCCCATGATCTCGCCCCGGCGCACTGCCGACATCGGGTTGCCGTTGACGAAGCAGGACACGATGTCCGTGCCGCCGGACATCGAGGACAGGCAGACGTCGGGTTTGAAATCGCGATAGACGAAGTCGTAACTCTGCGGTGACAGCGCGGAACCGGTACAGAGCAGGGTTTTCAGGTGGCTCAAGTCGTAGGTTTCACGGGGCTTGATGCCGCTGTTTTCCAGGGTCGCGAGAAATTTCGGGCTGGTGCCGAACACGCTGACCTGCTCGTCGTCCAGCAGCTCCAGCATTCGCTCGTTGTCCGGATAAAACGGTGAGCCGTCATACAGCACCACCGCGCTGCCGACTGCCAGCGCCGACACCAGCCAGTTCCACATCATCCAGCCGCAAGTGGTGTAGTAGAACAAGCGGTCGCCGGGGCCCAGATCGACATGCAGCCCGTGTTCCTTGGCGTGTTGCAGCAACACGCCGCCGGTGCTGTGAACGATGCATTTAGGTACGCCGGTGGTGCCGCTCGAATAGAGCACGTACAGCGGATGGTCGAACGGCACCGGGACGAAGTGCGGTTCATCGCCTGGTTCGTAGAAGTCGTCCCACAGCGTGACGTTGGCGGGTGTCCGGTAATCCGTGGCCTGCGCCTGAGGTCGTGCGTAAGGCACGATGATCAGCTGTTGCAAGGACGGCAACTGCTCGAGGATTTCGTTGACCTTGACGGTCTGGTCGATCGCTTTGCCGGCGTAGCGGTAACCGGCACAGGTGATCAACACTTTCGGTTCGATCTGGCCGAAGCGATCAATCACCCCGTGGGTGCCGAAGTCCGGTGAGGAACAGGACCAGATTGCGCCGAGACTGGTGGTCGCGAGCATTGCCACTAGGGTTTGCCAGGTGTTGGGCATGCAGGCCGCGACCCGGTCGCCAACTACGACGCCGGCCGCTTGCAGGCTGGCCTGGAACCCGGCGACGTGTTGGGCCAGGTCGGCCCAGGTCAGCAATTCTCGCTGACCGTTTTCCCCGATGGCGATCACGGCGATTGCATCGTCGCGTCGGCTCAGCAGGTGTTCGGCGAAGTTCAGGGTGGCGCCGGGAAACCACTGGGCACCCGGCATTTTCAGGCCGTCACGCAGAACGGCGTCGGGCTGGGTATGAAAACGGATATCGAAGAAATCGACGATCGCCTGCCAGAACGCTTCGCGCTGGTCGATGGACCATTGGTGCAGGGCCGGGTAGTCGTCGAGGTGCACGTGGTGACGCTGGATGATGAAGCGCCGAAAGCCGTCCATGCGGGACCGGGCAATACGTTTGGCATCGGGCTGCCAGAGAATGTCGGACATGGTTTGCCTCTTATTGTTTGTCAGAAAGCTCCCACCGCAACGTGGGAGCGATCAGTTGCAAGCTTACTGCGCGAGCCACCCGCCATCGATATTCCACGCCGCCCCACGCACCTGGCTACCGGCTTCGCTGCACAGAAACAGCACCAGTTCACCCAGATGTGCAGGGGTGACGAACTCCAGCGACGGCTGCTTCTCGGCCAGCAAGTCGTGTTGCGCCTGCTGTGGGTCGACACCCTTGGCTGCGCGATCATCGATCTGCTTCTGCACCAGTGGCGTCAGCACCCAGCCCGGGCAGATGGCGTTACAGGTGACGTTGCTGGCGGCGGTTTCCAGGCCGACCACCTTGGTCAGGCCGATCACGCCATGTTTGGCTGCCACGTACGCGGCTTTGCCAGTGGAACCGACCAGACCGTGCACCGAGGCGATGTTGACGATCCGGCCCCAGCCCTTGGCGCGCATGCCCGGCAAACTCAGGCGGGTGCTGTGAAACACTGACGACAGGTTGATCGCGATGATTGAATCCCAGCGCTCCACAGGAAACTCTTCAACCGCCGCAACGTGCTGGATGCCGGCGTTGTTGACCAGAATATCCACGCCGCCGAATTCGCGTTCGGCGTAGGCGATCATGTCGGCGATCTGCGCCGGGTCGCTGACGTCCGCCGGGTGATGGCCGACTTTGCCGCCGAACTGTTCGACTTCGGCAATCACCTTTGAAGCATCGCCAAAGCCGTTGAGGATCAGATTGGCGCCAGCCTTGGCCAGCGTCAGGGCGATGCCCAGCCCGATGCCGCTGGTGGAGCCGGTAACCAGTGCGGTCTTGCCAGAAAGAGTCGTCATCAATACCTCACACAATGCCAGTGGCGTAGAAAGTGCCGATCACCACGAAAACCGCCAGGGTCTTGATCAGCGTAATACAGAAAATGTCCTTGTAGGCCTCACGGTGAGTCAGGCCGGTGACGGCGAGCAGGGTGATCACCGCGCCGTTGTGCGGCAGGGTGTCCATGCCGCCGCTGGCCATTGCGGCCACCCGGTGCAGCACCTCCAGCGGAATATTGGCGGCGTGGGCGGCGCTGATGAATTGTTCGGACATCGCGGCCAGCGCGATGCTCATGCCGCCCGAAGCGGAGCCGGTGATACCCGCCAGCAAGGTCACGGTGATCGCTTCGTTGACCAGTGGATTGGGAATGCTCTTGAGCCAGTCGGCCAGCACCAGAAACCCCGGCAACGAAGCGATCACAGCGCCGAAACCGTATTCCGACGCGGTATTCATCGCCGCCAGCAGCGCTCCGCTGACAGCGCTTTTGCTGCCCTCGGCGAGCTTGCTTTTGATGGCTTTAAAACCGAACGCCAGCACCATCAGGATGCCCACCAGCAAAGCCGCTTGCACCGCCCAGATCGCCGTCAGTTTGGCGATTTCGGTGGTGACCGGCGCGGCCATGCCCGGCAGCGCGAGGCTGTGGGTTTTGCCGTACCACTGTGGAATCCACTGGGTGAACAGCAGATTCATGATGCCCACCGCCAGCAGCGGCGAAAGAGCAATCCAGGGGTTCGGCAGTTTGAGGTCTTCGGCGGTTTCCGGTTCGTTGCGCAGTTCGGTGCCGTAGCCTTCACCCGCACGGTGAGCCTTGTTGCGTTGGCGCTGCAAGAACAGCATGCCGGCGCAGAACACGAAAATCGTGCCGATCACGCCCAGCCACGGCGCCGCCCACGCGGTGGTGTTGAAGAAGGTGCTGGGGATGATGTTCTGGATCTGCGGCGTGCCGGGCAGGGCGTCCATGGTGAACGAGAACGCGCCGAGGGCGATGGTCGCCGGGATCAGGCGTTTGGGGATATTGCTCTGGCGAAACATTTCCGCCGCGAACGGGTAAACCGCGAACACCACCACGAACAGCGAAACGCCGCCGTAGGTGAGCAGGGCGCAGACCAGCACGATCACCAGCATCGCCTGGCGGGTGCCGAGCAACCGAATCGCTGCTGCGACAATCGAGCGGGAGAAGCCCGACAGCTCGACCAGCTTGCCGAACACGGCGCCGAGCAGGAACACGGGAAAGTAGAGTTTGATGAAGCCGACCATTTTCTCCATGAACACCCCGGTGAAAGCTGGGGCGACGGCGGAAGGGTCGGTGAGCAGGACGGCGCCGAGGGCGGCGATCGGGGCAAAGAGGATAACGCTGTAGCCACGGTAGGCCGCAAGCATCAGCAGCGCCAGGGCTGCCAAGGCGATGATCACACTCATGGTGTGCTCCTTCGATTGTTATTTTTGTGGGTGAAACGGGTGTGGGAAGGGCTATAGCGAGATCTGTGCCAGATGGTTAAGTTGTTGAAATAAAAGGAATTAAGTTGATGTTTGGTGGTGGTTTTCGAAGTTTTGTCTCTGTTTTGAGACTTCTATGGCTGTGAGGACGCTTTCGCGGGCAAGCCCGCTACCACATGGATACCCATATCTCCTGTGGGAGTGAGCTTGCTCGCGAAGCTTTTGATTTTGTCCCGTTACGGAGATTTATGTCTCTCTATTGAGACTTTGCAATGCCCAGCGCAATCATCTTCTTGTAAAGCGTCGAGCGTCCAAGCCCGAGCCGCTCAGCCGCCTCGATCACCTTGCCCCCGCATTGCGCGAGGGTGGATTGAATCAACTGTCGGTCGAAACGCTCACGGGCCTGACTGAAGGTCTCGCTGGCTAGCGGCTCTGACAAAGGCGCCAGCGTCCGTTCAACCGGTGTAAACGTGCCAATCGCGGCACGAATGTCGTCCGCTGTCAGCATCAAGTCATCACTGAGCAACGCCGCTCGCTCCAGCACATTGCGCAGCTCGCGGATATTCCCCGGCCAGGCATGCTGACCCAGCAGCTCCAGCGCTTCGCGATTCAGCTCATGTTGACTGCGCAGTTCTTCAAGAATCGCTTCACTGAGCGCCGGCAGATCGTCCAGCCGTTCGCGCAGTGGGGGCACCTGAATCGGCAGCACGTTGAGCCGGTAGTACAAGTCCGCTCGGAACTCGCCGCGCTTGATCGCCGCTTCCAGGTCTGTCGACGTTGCGGCAATCACCCGCACATCGCTTTGGATCACGTCGTTGGAGCCGACAGGTTCGAACTCCTTTTCCTGCAGCACCCGCAGCAATTTGCTTTGCAGCGGCAGAGGCATGTCGCCGATCTCGTCGAGAAACAGCGTCCCGCCCTGAGCAATCTGCAACTTGCCGGTGCGGCCCTTGCGGTCGGCACCGGTGAAGGCGCCGGGAGCCGTTCCGAAGAACTCGGCCTCGAGCAGCGCCTCGGGAATCGCTGCGCTGTTGATGCTGACGAAGGCTTTGTGCGCACGAGGCGAGGCGCCGTGGATCGCTTGAGCCAGCAACTCCTTGCCGCTGCCGGTCTCGCCCAGCAACAGAACCGGCGACTCGGCGCTGGCGCTGCGACGGGCACGGCGCTTGACCTCGAGGCTGGCAGCGCTGGTGCCGATGAAATGGGCAAAGTTGTATTTGGTCTGCCGGGCACGCAGCAGCGAGCGGGTCGAGGCCAGTTCTTCCTGCATGCTCAGGTAGCGCTTGAGCATCGGCGACAGGGTGCGTAATTCGCCGAACAGGGCAAAACCGATGGCGCCGATCACCGCGCCGGCGTCGTCGTGGATCGGCAGGCGCATCACCACCAGCGGTTCTTTCGGGGTGTCCTGCATGTCCAGCAGGATTGGCCGCCCGGTGCGCACCACTTCGCGCAGCAGGCTGCCGGGGATTACGCTTTCGCAGGGTTTGCCGATGGCGCCGGCCGCAGAGTCGAGACCAAAACGTCGGGCGTAGCGCTCGTTCATCCAGACGATGTTCGCGTCGCGGTCGACAATCACCGTGCCTTCACTGGATTGCTCGATGATCTCGAACAACGAACGGATCGCCAGCGTGCGAACCCGTTGGTAATCCTTGAGGCTTTCGGTGGTGTTCATGGCGGCGTCCATTGGCGGAAGTCAGGTGGCGCGATTATGCCTATCCCGGATGCGCTGCGGCCAACAGCTCTTTGGTGTACGGGTGCTGCGGTGAGTCGAACACGTCATGGCTGGCGCCACTTTCGACTACCTTGCCGTCCTTGATCACGATCATGTCGTGGGCGAGGGCGCGTACCACTGCAAGATCGTGGCTGATGAACAGGTACGTCAGGCCGTGTTTTTCCTGAAGCTGGCGGAGCAGGGCGACCACCTGTTTCTGCACGGTGCGATCCAGCGCCGAAGTCGGCTCGTCGAGCAGGATCAATGCAGGCTTCAATACCAGCGCCCGGGCAATGGCAATGCGCTGACGCTGGCCGCCGGAAAACTCATGGGGGTAGCGATGACGGCTTTCGGGATCGAGCCCGACCTCCTTGAGCACGCGGATCACCTGGTCGTCGCACTCGTCGGCGGTGGACTGGCAATGCACTTCCAGCCCTTCGCTGATGATCTGCGCTACCGACATGCGCGGGCTGAGGCTGCCGAACGGATCCTGAAACACCACCTGCATCTGCCGGCGCCATGGCCGCATCTGCTTCTGGTCGAGACCGTCAAGTGCCGTGCCCTGGAAGCGAATACTGCCCTTGGAGTCGAGCAGGCGCAGGATCGCCTGGCCGAGAGTCGATTTGCCCGAGCCGGATTCGCCGACGATGCCCAAAGTCTTGCCGCGCTGGATGTTCAGGCTGATGCCGTCCACCGCGCGCAGGTATTGCTTGCGCCGGAACAGTCCGCCGCCCACCGTAAAGTCGACTCGCAGATCATCGACTTCCAGCACGTTTTCACGTTCGTCCCGGGGCAGCGCCTCGCCCTCCGGTTCGGCGTTGAGCAACACGCAGCTGTAAGGGTGTTGCGGTGCGGTGAACAGGGTTTCGCACGGCGCCTGCTCGACGATTTCGCCGGCCTTCATCACGCATACCCGCTGGGCAATGCTGCGCACCAGATTGAGGTCATGGCTGATCAGCAGCAGCGACATGCCCAGGCGCCGTTGCAGGGATTTGAGCAGCAACAGGATCTTGCGCTGTACGGTCACATCGAGGGCGGTGGTCGGCTCGTCGGCGATCAGCAATTCGGGTTCGCAGGCCAGGGCCATCGCAATCATGACTCGCTGGCGCTGGCCGCCGGACAACTGATGCGGATAAGCCTTCAGTCGCTCTTTCGGCTTCTGGATGCCCACCAGTTCGAGCAGTTCGAGGATCCGCGCCTGAGCTTCCTTGCCGCCGAGGCCACGGTGCAGCAACAGGGTTTCGCCGATCTGCTTTTCAATCGTGTGCAACGGATTGAGCGAGGTCATCGGCTCCTGGAAAATCATGGCGATGCGGTTGCCGCGCAGATCGCGCAGGGTCTTGGGGTCGGCGCCGACCAGTTCCTGGCCACGATAGCGGATGCTGCCGGTAGTCCGGGCATCGCATTCCGGGAGCAGTTGCAGAATCGAATGGGCGGTCACCGACTTGCCCGAGCCCGACTCGCCGACCAGTGCCAGGCACTCGCCGGGGCGAATGTCCAGGCACAGGTTGCGCACCACGGTCTGGCCATGGAAGGCGACGCTGAGGTCACGGATTTCGATCAGGTTGTCAGTCATATCAAAGGTCCGTTCATGAGCGCGGGTCAAAGGCATCGCGCAGCGCTTCGCCGATGAATACCAACAGAGAAAGAATCAGCGCCAGGGTGAAGAACGCGGTCAATCCGAGCCACGGCGCTTGCAGGTTCTGCTTGCCCTGACCGATCAACTCGCCCAGTGACGCGCTGCCGGCGGGCATGCCGAAGCCGAGGAAATCCAGCGCGGTCAGGGTGGAAATCGCCCCGGTCAGAATGAAAGGCAGGTAGCTCAGGGTCGCGTTCATCGCGTTGGGCAGGATGTGCCGGACAATCACTTTGCGATCACTCAAACCCAGAGCCCGCGCAGCCTTGACGTACTCGAGGTTGCGCCCGCGCAGAAACTCGGCGCGTACCACGTCCACCAGCGCCAGCCAGGAAAACAGCGCCATGATCCCCAGCAGCCACCAGAAGTTGGGCTCGACGAATCCCGAGAGAATGATCAGCAGGTAAAGCACCGGCAATCCCGACCAGACTTCCAGCAAACGCTGGCCGAGCAGATCGACCCAGCCCCCGTAATAACCCTGCAGGGCACCGGCCGCGATGCCGATCAGGGCGCTGACGAAAGTCAGCATCAGGGCGAACAGGATCGACACCCGCGCGCCGAAGATCACCCGAGCCAGTACGTCGCGCGCCTGATCGTCGGTGCCCAGCCAGTTGACCGAAGTCGGCGGGCTCGGTGCCGGTTTGTTGAGGTCGTAGTTCGGGGTGTCGTCACTGAACGGAATCGGCGGAAACAGCAGCCAGCCACCGTCCTTGCGGATCAGCTTCTGCACGTAATCGCTGCGGTAGTCGGCCTGGAACGGCAGTTGTCCGCCGAACTCCTGTTCGGTATGGCGCTTGAACACCGGGAAGTACCATTGGCCCTGATAACTGACGATCAGCGGCTTGTCGTTGGCGATCAATTCACCACCGAGACTGATCACGAACAGACCAATGAACAACCACAGCGACCACCAGCCCCGGCGGTTTTTCTTGAAGCGTTCGAAGCGGCGACGGCCCAGAGGCGAGAGCTTGAACATCAGGCATTCCTCGCGGCGAAGTCGATGCGCGGGTCGACCAGCGTGTAGCACAGGTCGCCGATCAGTTTTATCAGGAGGCCGAACAGGGTGAAGATGAACAGCGAACCGAACACCACCGGGTAGTCACGGGACACGGCGGCTTCGTAACTCATGCGCCCGAGGCCGTCGAGGGAGAAGATCACTTCGATCAGCAACGAACCGGCAAAGAACACGCTGATGAACGCTTGGGGAATGCCCGACACCACCAGCAGCATCGCGTTGCGGAACACGTGTCCATAGAGCACCCGGTTTTCGCTCAGGCCTTTGGCGCGCGCGGTGACCACGTATTGGCGGGTGATCTCATTGAGGAACGAGTTCTTGGTGAGGATGGTCAGGGTGGCAAAGCCGCCGATCACCAGCGCCGTGACAGGCAATACAAGGTGCCAGAAGTAGTCGGCGATCTTGCCCAGCGTCGACAGGGATTCGAAGTTGTCGGACACCAGGCCGCGCACCGGGAACCAGTTCAGCGAAGTGCCGCCGGCAAACACCACGATCAGGAACATCGCGAACAGGAATGCCGGCATGGCGTAGCCGATGATGATTGCCGTGCTGCTCCAGATATCGAAATGACTGCCGTGGTGCACGGCTTTGCGGATGCCCAACGGGATCGACACCAGATAGGTGATCAGGGTGGCCCATAGTCCGAGGGAGATGGTCACCGGCATTTTCTGCAGGATCAGGTCGGTGACCGTTGCGCCACGGAAGAAACTCTTGCCGAAATCCAGCTGCGCGTAGTTCTTGAGCATCAGCCACAGGCGTTCGTGGGCCGGTTTGTCGAAGCCGTACTGCTTTTCGATGTCCTTGATCAGTTGCGGATCAAGGCCGCGACTGGCGCGGGACGTGCCGCTCATGGTTTCGCTCGCACCGCCGCCGACGCTGGCGCCGCCGATGCCTTGCAAGTGGGCGATGGCCTGTTCCACCGGGCCACCCGGCGCAGCCTGGATGATTACGAAGTTGACCAGCAGAATGATCACCAGCGTCGGAATGATCAGCAGCAGGCGCCGCAGTATGTAAGCCCACATCAGTGCGGCCCTCCGGGTCTGCCACGGCTGATTTTCTCGGCCGTCATCTGCTGGTTGGTCAGCGGTGTACTGCTGATTTCCCACCAGCTCTCGATCGCTTCGTCATTGCTCGCCTGCACGGTGGGAATGCCGAAACGGTTCCACCACACGGTCGACGTGCCCGGCGGGTAATAGTTGGGAATCCAGTAGTAGTTCCATTGCAGCACCCGGTCCAGCGCATGGGCATAACGCAACATGTCGGCCTGGGTCGAGGCGCGTATCAGGCCGTTGATCAAGGTGTCGACCGCCGGGTTCTTCAGCACCATGTAATTGTTGGCGCCCGGGTCGTTGGCCGACGCCGATCCGAAGTAGTTCAACAGTTCGCCGCCGGGGGAGGTGGTGACCGGGTAACCGGTGACGATCATGTCGTAGTCGCGGCTCATCAGGCGGTTGACGTATTGCGAGGAGTCGATGCGACGGATGTCGAGGTTGATGCCGATCTGCTTCAGCGTGCGTTTGTATGGCAGCAGCAGGCGATCCATGCCGTTCTGGCTGACCAGGAAGGTGAAGCTCAAGGGTTCGCCACGGTCGTTGACCAACTGGTCGCCATCAGGTTTCCAGCCGGCCTGCTCCAGCAGCTCCAGCGCTTGCAGCTGTTTGTCGCGGATAAGGCCGCTGCCATCGGTCTTCGGGGCCTCGAAGACCTGGGTGAACACTTCGTCGGGAATCTGTCCGCGCAAGGGTTCGAGAATCTTCAGCTCGGCGGCATCCGGCAGCTTGCGGGCGGCCAGTTCGGTGTTGGAGAAGTAACTCTGCTGGCGGATGTACATGTTGCGCATCATCTGCCGGTTGCTCCACTCGAAATCCCAGAGCATGGCCAGCGCCTGACGAACGCGGCGATCCTGAAACATCGGCTTTTGCAGATTGAACACGAATCCCTGGGCCGACTGCGGCGCCTCGGTGGCCAGATGCGCCTTTTGCAGGCGACCGTCGCTCAGGGCCGGGCTGTCATAGCCGATGGAATAGCCAGTGGCGGAGAACTCACGGTTGTAGTCGTAGGCGCCACCACGCAAGACCTGGCGGGCGACGTCGGTGTCGCCGAAGTACTCGATGCTGAAGTGATCGAAGTTGTAGAGGCCACGGCTGACCGGCAGGTCCTTGCCCCACCAGTCGGGATTGCGTTCAAAGGTGATGCTGCGCCCGGAGTCGACCTTGCCGACTCGATACGGGCCGCTGCCCAGCGGCGGTTCATAGCCGCCACCGCCGGCAAAATCACGGGTTTTCCACCAATGTTCGGGAAATACCGGCAGGGTCGCGATGTCCAGCGGCAGGGTGCGGTTCTCGTTGCTCTTGAAATCGAAGCGCACAGTGAGTGGCGCTTCAACTTCTACGCCTTTGACGTCGGCGAACTGGGTGCGATAACGCAGGCTGCCCTGGGTCATCAGCAAGTCATAGGTGTAGCGAACGTCTTCGGAGGTGATCGGCTTGCCATCGGCAAAGCGGGCCTTGGGATTGATGAAGAAGCGCAGGGACAGGCCGTCATCCGAGCGTTCCATTTTTTGCGCCACCAGACCGTATACGGTGTAAGGCTCGTCGAGCGAGCGCTGGGCCAGCGGGGAGTACAGCAGGCCGTCGATCTGGCTGACGCCGATGCCTTTGTCGATATACGGCAGGACATGGTCGAAGTGGCCGATCTCGATGGCCGAGCGGCGCATCGTTCCGCCCTTGGGCGCCCGGGCGTTGGTGTAATCGAAGTGACTGAAGCCGGGCGGGTACTTTGCCGGTTCGCCATAAACGGTCATCGCATGCTGCGGTGCGGCGTCCACACCGGTGATCCCCAGCAGCAGGGTCACGGCAGTGAACATCAATGTCGGGAAAGCCAGTCGCATTGTCAGCCTTAAAGCCGGGTAATCGATAAGCGCAATTTGTACGCGAGCGGCGCGTCGTTCGCCAGCGGTGTGGTGTAATCGAAACAAAACGGCCCGCCATCAGGCGGGCCGTTGCGCAGCAGGTCGGGCTGAAATCAGTCCTGACGGCTGGTCACTTCCAGCAGGTGGTAGCCGAACTGGGTCTTCACCGGGCCTTGCACGACGTTGATCGGCGCGCTGAATACCACGGTGTCGAATTCCTTGACCATCTGGCCAGGACCGAACGAACCCAGGTCGCCGCCCTGACGGCTGGATGGGCAGGTGGAGTTGGCCTTGGCCACTTCGGCGAAATCGGCGCCACCTTCGATCTGGGCCTTGAGTTCGTTGCACTTGGCTTCGCTGGAAACCAGGATGTGGCGGGCAGTGGCTTTAGCCATGGGGAAACACTCCAATCAAATCAGTAAAGGGGGGAGCCTACCGGATTCAGTGGCCGATTTCTCGGCAAAGTTCCATTCGCTCGTCTGATACCGGCCGCTATAGATTAGCCGCTTGCAGGCGCAAGGCGTGTTCGACATAGAGTTGGATCGGGTCACTCTCCGTGTTGCCCTGGCCGATGCCCCGACGCAGGCTGCGCAGATGGTCGAGCGGATAATCGGAACCGATCACGGTGCCGAGGTGGGAGCTGAAACGCCCGACGAATCCGTCGTTCTGCGCGGGCTCTGTAATGAAATATTCCGACAGGGCCAGGCAGATGCCCTGCATCGGGTCGAGGGGCTGCACAGTCAGCTTCGGCACAACGCCACTCCACGAATAATAGTGAACGCCATCGACTCGCTCGGCGCCCTGGCCTCCCCAGGTTTCGGGAAGGCCCTGCGGGTATTTGTCATTGAATTGGCCGACTCCTTCTGTCGTCAGTGCATTGAGTGCTGCCAGTGCATGGTGAGGCAGTTTTTTGTGTCCGCTGAGCAAAGAAAGAAAGTCGGAAAACAACGTCGCAACATTCTGCGCCACGGTCTCCGGCAGACGTCCGGGGATCAGTGCCTGGCGCAGCAAGTCGGCCAGCTCCGAACCGTGGTTGGGCCCGCTGACCGAGCTCACGGAAGCGACCTTGTGTGGCGCAAGCGCTGCAGCGTATCGAGCAGACAACGCGCCCTGGCTGTGACCGATCAGGTTGACTTTTGTCGCGCCGGTACCTCGGAGCACAGCGTCGATCTGCGAGAGCAATTGCTCGCCTCGCACTTCGTTGTCATGAACGGCCGATAAGTGCGGCACAAATACCTGAACGCCAGCGGCCTTGAGTGCCTGTTTGACGTCATGGAACAGTTCGAAAGAGCCAATGCGCTCGAATCCGAACAGACCATGCACCAACAGTACGGGATAGAGAGTTGTGGCGTTTCGTTGCATTTTTCGTCCTTGATCGCAGAGATTCATCGATGTTGTCTGCGTGTCACTCTAAAACAGTCGTTGCGCAGGCGATGCCTGAATACTCTTTCTAGTACGGTGGAAACTGGATCAGAGTTCGTATGAATTTTCACTTTTGAATGAGATCCGGTTCTGAATATTTGGAGGGTTCCCGGCTTGTCGAGCGCGCTTTTCCAATTTTTGCCTACTTGCTTCAGTGCAGTTCACCCTGTCTCGCCGGGTGTCGGGCTGACATCGGGTGATCAATCAAGCGCGTTAAATGCAGGCTCTCGCGAGCAGGTCTTGATTTCCAGAGAAGGGCGCAGCGAAAGAACAGGACGAATCCCGCGCATCCAGGGAGGACACGTCGATGTTGAACATGGGCTCGCCCTCCGGGTTCATCACACACCGGAGGGCGGCTTGATTGTCAGGCTTGTTGTCGAATGCGTTGTGCGGCCCCGAGCAACAGACGTTCTGTTGCATCGAATCCAAGACAGCCGTCGGTCACCGAAACGCCATAGCGAAGCGATTCACTGAGTGCCTGACATCCCTCGAACAGATGCGACTCGAGCATCATGCCGATCAATGAGCGGTTACCTTGCAGTCGCTGTTCCAGCACATCGTTGAACACGCCCGGCTGGCGGAGCGGGTCCTTGCCGCTGTTGGCATGGCTGCAATCGACCATGATCCGGCTCGGAATTTTCAGGCGGTTCAACTCGGTGTTGATGATGGCAACGCTTTTGCGGTCGTAATTCGGCCCTTTGTGACCACCACGCAGCACCAGGTGGGTGTCCGGATTGCCCGAGGTCTGGATGATCGCCGGGTGACCCTGGCTGTCTACACCAAAATGGCGATGGGCGTGGGCTGCCGAACGCATCGCGTCAACGGCGACGGCCACGCCACCGTCAGTCCCGTTTTTGAAACCGACAGGCATGCTCAGCCCGCTGGCCATTTCCCGGTGGATCTGCGATTCAGTCGTGCGAGCGCCAATGGCAACCCAGCTCAGCAGGTCATCGAAGTACCCGGCCGCCATGGGCTGCAGCAACTCGGTGGCAATCGGCAGTCCCAGGCGGATCATTTCCAGCATCAGTTCGCGCGACAGCGTGAGGCCTGTAGCCATGTCGTCGCTGCCATTGAGATGAGGGTCGTAGGCCAGGCCTTTCCAGCCAACGGTGGTGCGAGGTTTTTCGACGTAGGCACGCATCACGAGCAGCATGTCATCACGGACTTCTTCGGCCAGGCGCGAAAGTTTGCTGGCGTACTCAAGCGCGGACTCGGGGTCGTGGATCGAGCAGGGGCCGACGATTACCAGCAGGCGTGGATCATGGCCATCGAGAATCGCGCGGACCGCCTGGCGGTGGGCGACGACTTGCTGGTTCAGCGCATTGCTCAGGGGCAATTGCTGTTTGAGTTGCAGCGAACTCGGCAGACGCAGGGTCAGTGCTTCGTTGGCAGGGTTCAGGGTGGACAGTGGCAGAGCAGAAACGGACGAGTTCATATTCAGTCTTCCTGGGCGGACGGCGGGTATTTCCCGCTCACTCGGCCCTACTGGGGTGTTCGACAATTGGCCGGATTGGCTACGTGTGTTGGCTTGCCACCTGTGGGTGACCGATCGGAGGCGGCAGGCTGTCCCGAGCGGAGGCTGGTAAATCGCCAGGCGGTAAAACTGTCGTAACGGTAATAAGTGGCGTAGTTCATTGGTTGAATCCTCAAAGTGTCTGATGTGTTGCTGAGAAAGTTCGGGCCTGAAAAAACAAAAACCCCGGTCGGGAGGCCGACCGGGGGTTGAGAAATCTCTGGTAGGCGACCCGTTCAAATGGGCGCCGTGTGGGTATCAGGCGCGCCAGTGGCTAAACCAATACCCAAAATAAAAGCTTGCAGGAGCGCAGGCGCCGTTCACCCGGGCAGCCGCAACCGAGCGCGAGGCGCTGGCGGTACGAAGCTGTGAGAGGGTGTTGAGCATGAACTGTCTCCAAAGAATGCGCCGAGCTTACTAGAGGCTGCTGCGCGTCAGCAATCAGAAATTGCTATCGCAGGCACCCGAGAGACTCTATGGGTTGAGCGCCCGCCAGTGTATGACACACTCTGCTTCTGAACGTGTGCTCAAGAAAGGGTCATGAACTTGAAGAAGATCGAGGTCGGAATGAGTGTTGAGTTACGCCAGGCTACACCCGCCGACCTGTCGTTTGCGCGAGAACTGACTTGCCGAAACATGCTCCGCTACTACATTCACTATGACTTGCTGTGGCAGGACGAGGCGTTCGATGTCGCTTGGGCCGGGCGCGAAAACTGGTTGATCCTGCGTGACGGTGAACGAGTGGGATATTTCAGCCTGAGTCGTGATGCTCGGGCTGTGTATATCCGCGAATTGCAGATCGTCGAAAGCGCTCAAGGCCAGGGCGCGGGTTCCTGGGCGATCGATCAGGTTGTTGCGATGGCTCGACTGGAGCGGCGCCCGGCGTTGCGCCTGACGGTGTTCAAAAACAACCCGGCGCAAAATCTGTATCTAAGAAAAGGAATGTTTGTGCAGGGCGAGGACGAGTGTTTCCTGCGGATGCAGCTCGATTTCAGTACACCTGTGCTCTGAAACCCACGGCTGGCAAGCCCTCGATGAAGACTTGAAACTTTTTATATGTCGCTTGCCGCTAGGTCTGCCCGGCACTTTTTGCTAAGGTGTCCGGCATCCCAATAAGACCATATCGCGAGGTGTCTGCTTGATTAGGGTGCTAGTGGTCGACGACCATGATCTCGTTCGTACAGGCATTACACGAATGCTGGCCGATATCGATGGCTTGCAGGTGGTAGGCCAGGCCGAGTCCGGGGAAGAATCCCTCATCAAGGCCCGTGAGTTGAAGCCTGACGTGGTGCTGATGGACGTCAAGATGCCGGGCATCGGCGGTCTCGAAGCCACACGCAAACTGTTGCGAAGTCATCCCGACATCAAAGTGGTCGCGGTCACCGTGTGTGAGGAAGATCCGTTTCCTACGCGGTTGTTGCAGGCCGGTGCGGCGGGGTATCTGACCAAGGGCGCCGGATTGCCGGAAATGGTTCAGGCCATTCGCCTGGTGTTTGCCGGGCAGCGCTATATCAGCCCTCAGATTGCCCAGCAATTGGCGATCAAATCCTTTCAGCCGACCAATGATTCACCGTTCGACGCGTTGTCGGAACGGGAAATCCAGATTGCGTTGATGATTGTCGGTTGTCAGAAGGTTCAGATCATTTCCGACAAATTGTGTTTGTCGCCGAAAACCGTGAACACTTACCGCTACCGTATTTTCGAGAAGCTCTCGATCAGCAGCGATGTCGAACTGACGCTGTTGGCGGTTCGACACGGCATGGTTGATGCCAGCCTTTGACCATGACTGAAGTATTCGATTCGGGCGCCTTTCTAGCAACCGTCAGCGGGCGCCCCGGCGTGTATCGCATGTTCGACAGCGATGCGCGTCTGTTGTACGTCGGTAAGGCGAAGAACCTCAAAAAGCGTCTGGCCAGCTACTTTCGCAAGACAGGCCTGGCGCCGAAAACCGCGGCCCTGGTCGGGCGTATCGCCCAGGTCGAAACCACCATCACGTCCAACGAGACAGAGGCGTTGCTGCTTGAGCAAACCCTGATCAAGGAGTGGCGGCCGCCGTACAACATTCTGTTGCGCGACGATAAATCCTACCCCTATGTCTTTCTGTCTGACGGGCAATTCCCGCGCCTGAGCATTCATCGCGGGGCCAAGAAGGCCAAGGGCAAATATTTCGGCCCTTATCCGAGCGCCGGGGCGATTCGCGAGAGCCTCAGCCTGTTGCAGAAGACGTTCTTCGTGCGTCAGTGCGAGGACAGTTATTACAAGAACCGGACCCGGCCATGCCTGCAATACCAGATCAAGCGTTGCAAGGCGCCCTGTGTCGGCTTGGTCGAGCCTGAGGTTTACGCCGAGGATGTGCGTCACTCGGTGATGTTTCTCGAAGGACGCAGCCATGCGTTGACCAATGAGCTGTCGACGGCGATGGAAGAGGCTGCAATCAACCTCGAGTTCGAACGCGCCGCCGAACTGCGCGACCAGATCGCCTTGCTGCGTCGGGTGCAAGATCAGCAGAGCATGGAAGGCGGCACGGGCGATATCGATGTGATCGCCGCGTTCGTCAACCCGGGCGGTGCCTGCGTCCACCTGATCAGCGTGCGGGGAGGGCGGGTACTTGGCAGCAAGAATTTCTTCCCCCAGGTCGGGATCGAAGAGGATGTGGCAGAGGTCATGGCCGCGTTCCTCGGGCAATACTTCATCAGCAGCCCTGAACGCGACTTGCCGAGCGAGTTGATCGTCAACGTCGTGCACGAAGATTTTCCTGCGCTGATCGAGGCCATTCAGGCGTTGCGCGGGCGTGAGTTGAGCATCAGTCATCGGGTTCGCGGCACGCGGGCGCGCTGGCAGCAACTGGCCGTGACCAATGCCGAACAGGCACTCGGCGCCAGGCTGGCAAACCGTCAACACGTTGCCGCACGTTTCGAAGCACTGGCAGAAGTGTTGAATCTCGATGAGCCGCCGCAACGGCTTGAGTGCTACGACATCAGCCACTCCAGCGGTGAAGCGACGGTGGCCTCCTGCGTGGTATTTGGCCCGGAAGGGGCGATCAAGTCCGATTACCGCCGCTACAACATCGAAGGCGTGACCGCAGGCGACGATTACGCCGCCATGCATCAGGCTCTGACACGACGCTTCAGCAAGCTGAAGGAAGGCGAGGGCAAGTTGCCGGACATCCTGCTGGTGGACGGCGGCAAGGGGCAGCTGTCGATGGCGCGTGATGTGCTCAACGAACTGGCTGTTCCGGATTTGATCTTGCTGGGGGTCGCAAAGGGTGCAACACGCAAGGCGGGATTCGAGACTTTGTATCTGAATGATGCTGCAAACGAGTTCACCTTGCGGGGTGATTCGCCGGCACTGCATCTGATTCAGCAGATCCGTGACGAAGCCCACCGCTTTGCAATCACTGGCCACCGTGCACGGCGCGGCAAGACCCGCCGCACCTCCACGCTGGAAGGCGTTGCGGGCGTCGGGCCGACCCGGCGTCGGGACTTGTTGAAACATTTTGGTGGATTGCAGGAGCTGTCTCGTGCAAGCATCGAAGAGATCGCCAAAGCACCGGGGATCAGCAAAAAGCTAGCAGAGTCGATTTATGCAAACCTGCATAGTGAGTAGAATGCCCATTCACCTCGTAGCCAGTTGTGCCGATGAATATCCCTAATCTGATTACCGTTCTCCGCGTCCTGCTCATCCCGATCTTCATTCTGTTGTTCTACCTGCCTTACCAATGGAGCTATCTGGCCTCAAGTTCGGTATTCGCTTTCGCGGCGGCAACGGATTGGCTCGACGGCTATCTCGCGCGACGTCTGGAGCAAAGCACGCCGTTTGGTGCGTTTCTGGATCCTGTCGCTGACAAACTGATGGTTGCTGTTGCCTTGGTGTTGCTGGTGCAAGAACATGGCAACCTATGGCTCACTCTACCGGCCGCTGTCATCATCGGTCGCGAGATCGTTGTCTCGGCGCTGCGTGAGTGGATGGCCGAACTCGGTGCCCGGGCCCATGTAGCCGTATCAAATCTGGGCAAGTGGAAAACTGCTGCGCAGATGCTCGCACTGGTGATCCTCCTGGCAAACCCCAAGGATTTCAGTTTCTGGGTTTTCATCGGTTATGCGTTGCTGATGGTCTCGGCAGGCCTGACCTTATGGTCGATGGTTCAATACCTTCGGGCTGCCTGGCCACATCTGAAGACCGATGTTGAAAAGAAATAAAACTTTTTTGAATCAAAGGGTTGACGGGGCATCTGGAATCTATAGAATGCGCCACACCAAGCGGGAATAGCTCAGTTGGTAGAGCACGACCTTGCCAAGGTCGGGGTCGCGAGTTCGAGTCTCGTTTCCCGCTCCAAGTTTATACAGCGTTTGTTGTTGCGCTACTGACAGCAAATGTTTTGAGGCCGAGTAGCAAAATGGTTATGCAGCGGATTGCAAATCCGCCTACGCCGGTTCGATTCCGACCTCGGCCTCCACTATAAACAAGCTCCGTAGATCCATGATTTACGGAGCTTTTTTATTTGCGTTGCACTGAAAGATTTAGTCTTTGAAACGACAACTGCAAACTTGCTTCACCGGGAAGTGATGTATATATTTCCCCCTCTGTCACCGATGCACAGTTCCTGTCAGGACTGTGAATCGTCATCAGAATAAAGCAACACCGCGCTACCGCCCGAATGGCGAAACTGGTAGACGCATGGGACTTAAAATCCCCCGCTCGTAAGGGCGTGCCGGTTCGATTCCGGCTTCGGGCACCATGAATATCAAGGGCTTGCATGAGATATCTCATGCAAGCCCTTAGTTCTTTTTTCCGCAATCAAAAAATCTTTTCCGCAATTCGTGACCGTCAGTCACTTCGTGGGGGGTAGCCTTCATTCCCTTGCGCATTCGAATGTACTGTTCTGTCATCCCAACGGTTGTATCCTAGCTGGTCTCTAGCTTCTCGAATGCTCCCTGTTGACTCCTCCTTATCCGTCGCCGCTTTTGCTCTTAGGTCGCGCATCTGAAATTCTGCTTATGGAATCCCGGCTGCTTCCCTCCAGTGATGACTTTGGATTCGCACTCGACGAGTGCTAACGAAGCGTTGATTGGAGTTAATCGATTGACGGGTTTAGTGCTGTCGGATAGAGGTAGAAATTATTCATTCCATTAGTCCACCGGTTCCCCGCTTCAGCCGTGTCTTCACGCGTTTCTGACGGACTAGCGTGTTTCTTCCAGCAAAGGGACGCGTCCGCGATACTCCTCACCCAATAACGCTCCGTTCAGGAACATCTGCTCAAGTATTCGTGCCGAGTCAGTGTTGGCGGCGCGCCTGCGGTGTTCGGCATCCACCAGCCCGTAGATCAGCGAAATGAACAGCTCGGTCAGGATCGCCGCTGTGATATCGATACGAAACAACCCGGCGTGCTGGCCTTTCAGAAAGAAGCTGTCCAGAGCCTCCAAATAAAACAGCCAGCGCTTGCCGCCCTGTTCCAGATCGAGGAAGTCAGGGCGATATTGCGCCATCAAGAAGGCTAATAGCTCCCGATGATCCAAATGGCCTCGGATCAATCGACGCAGCGCGTCCAGCGGCTCCCGTTCCAGCAAGCCGGCGCTGCGAATAATCAAATTTAGCGTGCCTTCGGCGTGATCCTCCAGTCGCAGTACCAAGTTCTCTCGCGTGCCGCAGTAGCGGTGCAGAGTGGCCTTGCTCACACCTACCAGTTGCGCCAGTTCCTTCATCGTCGCCCGTGGCCGGTTGGCCACGGCCAGGGTCAACGACTTGAGCAGTTGTTCATCATGGGAAATTAAGTTCATTAGAGGCCTTGAGCGGCGTTTATTACGACTCATGTAGAGTTCATATGAGACAAAGTTGACTCATCGTGGTTTGAAACGTAGCATTCGCGCCAAATTCGATCAAGCCTTGGGTGAGTTATGGGCAATTTGCGTGCGGTAGGGATGGCGAGTTCGTTGGCACTCGCCATTGCGTTGGGTGGATGTGGACCGACTGAGGAACAGGCAGCGAGCAGTGCTGAAGTGGCCCGTCCGGTAGAAGTGCTGGCGGTGAAGACTGAAGCGTTGGCGCTCTCTTCAGAGCTGCCGGGCCGGGTGGAACCGATGCGCGTCGCGGAAGTGCGTGCCCGGGTGCCGGGCATCGTGATGCAAAAGCGTTTTGAAGAGGGTGCGGATGTGAAAGCCGGGGATCTGTTGTTCCAGATCGACCCGGCACCGCTTAAGGCGGCGTTGTCCCGGGCCGAGGGTGAACTGGCTCGCGCCCAGTCCGTTGCGCTTGAGGCGCGGGCCCGGGTCAAGCGCTATGAGCCGCTGGTGAAAATCGAGGCGGTCAGCCAGCAGGATTTCGACAGCGCCATGGCTGATCTGCGCAGCGCGCAGGCAGCCACCCGTTCGGCCCAGGCCGATCTGCAGACGGCACGGTTGAACCTCGGTTATGCCTCGGTGACGGCGCCGATTTCCGGTCGTGTCGGTCGGGCGCTGGTGACCGAAGGTGCGCTGGTCGGGCAGGGGGCTGCAACCTTGATGGCGCGCATTCAGCAGCTGGATCCGGTGTACGTCGACTTCACGCAATCGGCTGCCGAAGCACTGCGTCTGCGTGAATCGCTCAAGGACGGAAAACTCTCCGCCGACGACAACACGGCGTTGTCGGTTCGGGTCGAGGGCACCGCGTACGAGCGTCAGGGGGCGCTGATGTTTACCGACGTGGCGGTGGATCGCGGCACCGGGCAGGTGTCGTTGCGCGGCAAATTCGCTAATACCGACGGCGTGCTGTTGCCGGGCATGTTTGTGCGTGTGCGCACGCCGCAGGGCACCGACAGTCAGGCGATTCTCGTGCCGCAGCGCTCGGTGCAGCGCGGCAGCGATGGCAGCGCCCAGGTGCTGGTGGTCGGCACCGATGATCGGGTCGAGGCACGCACTGTCGTGACCGGTGCCATGCAGGATTCGCGCTGGCAGATCAGTGAGGGCCTGAAGGCCGGCGATCAGGTGATCGTCGGCGGTCTGGCCGGCCTGCAACCAGGGACCAAGGTCGTTGCGGGTCAATCCCCGGCCCTGGCTCAGTCGCCTGAGTCGAAACAGTAAGGGCGCCTTTGTCGCGAGGATTTTCCGATGTCCAAGTTTTTCATCAAGCGCCCGAACTTTGCCTGGGTGGTGGCGTTGTTCATCTCTCTGGCCGGTCTGCTGGTCATTCCGATGCTGCCGGTGGCGCAGTATCCCGACGTTGCGCCGCCCCAGATCAAGGTGACGGCGACCTATCCCGGTGCCTCGGCCAAGGTGCTGGTGGATTCGGTCACCAGCGTGATCGAAGAGTCGCTCAACGGTGCGAAGAACCTGTTGTATTTCGAGTCGACCAACAACTCCAACGGCATCGCCG
Organism: Pseudomonas sp. B26(2017); assembly: GCF_002113045.1. Lineage (NCBI taxonomy): Bacteria > Pseudomonadati > Pseudomonadota > Gammaproteobacteria > Pseudomonadales > Pseudomonadaceae > Pseudomonas > Pseudomonas sp. B26(2017). The sequence continues at coordinate 169,675 of NZ_NEJJ01000001.1, forward strand.
AGATCGTGGTGACGTTCCAGCCCGGGACCGATCCGCAACTTGCCCAGGTCGATGTGCAAAACCGCCTGAAAAAGGCCGAGGCGCGCATGCCGCAAGCGGTGCTCACTCAGGGCCTTGAGGTGGAACAGACCAGCGCCGGTTTCCTGCTGATCTATGCGCTCAGCTACAAGGAAGGCAGTCAGCACAGTGATACGACTGCATTGGGCGACTACGCCGCGCGCAACATCAACAACGAACTGCGCCGGGTGCCGGGTGTCGGCAAACTGCAGTTCTTCTCGTCCGAAGCCGCCATGCGGGTCTGGATCGATCCGCAGAAACTGGTGGGCTACGGCTTGTCCATCGAGGACGTCAACAATGCTATCCGGGGGCAGAACGTGCAGGTGCCGGCGGGCAGCTTCGGCAGCACGCCGAGCAGCAGTCAGCAGGAACTGACCGCGACGCTGGCGGTAAAGGGCACGCTGGATAATCCGCAAGAATTCGGTCGCATCGTCCTGCGCGCGAACGAAGATGGCTCGACGGTCAAACTGGGCGACGTCGCCCGTGTGGAAGTTGGCCAGGAAAGCTACAACTTCAACTCGCGTCTGAATGGCAAACCGGCGGTGGCAGCAGCGATTCAGCTATCCCCGGGTGCCAACGCGATCCAGACGGCCAGTGCGGTCAAGGAGCGCCTGGCGGAACTGTCGGCGTACTTCCCTTCGGACGTTGAATATTCCGTGCCTTACGACACATCGCGTTTTGTCGATGTGGCCATCGAGAAGGTGATTCACACCCTGATCGAGGCAATGGTGCTGGTGTTCCTGGTGATGTTCCTGTTCCTGCAGAACATCCGTTACACGCTGATTCCGTCGATTGTGGTGCCGGTGTGTCTGCTCGGCACGCTGGTGATGATGTACCTGCTGGGCTTCTCGGTGAACATGATGACCATGTTCGGCATGGTGCTCGCAATCGGCATTCTGGTGGACGATGCCATCGTGGTGGTGGAGAACGTCGAGCGGATAATGGCCGAAGAAGGCTTGTCGCCGGTCGACGCCACGGTCAAGGCCATGAGTCAGGTCTCGGGCGCGATCATCGGCATCACCCTGGTGCTGTCGGCAGTGTTCATGCCGCTGGCGTTCATGTCCGGTTCGGTGGGGGTGATTTACCAGCAGTTTTCGGTGTCGCTGGCGGTGTCGATCCTGTTCTCGGGCTTCCTCGCGCTGACCTTCACGCCGGCCCTGTGCGCCACGCTGCTCAAGCCGATCCCTCAGGGGCATCATGAAAAGCGTGGTTTCTTTGGTGCCTTCAACCGTGGGTTCGCCCGGCTCACCGAGCGTTATTCGATCCTGAACAACGGGCTGGTCGCCCGTGCCGGACGGATGATGCTGGTGTACGCGGGCATTATTGCGGGGCTCGGTTACTTCTACCTGCGCTTGCCGGAGTCCTTCGTGCCGGTGGAAGACCAGGGCTACATGATTGTCGACGTGCAGTTGCCGCCGGGCGCGACCCGCACCCGTACCGAGGCAACTGGCGAACAGTTGGAGCGCTTCCTCGCTTCCCGTGACGCGGTGCAATCGACTTTCCTGGTTTCGGGCTTCAGCTTCTCGGGCATGGGTGACAACGCGGCGCTGGCCTTCCCGGTGTTCAAGGACTGGTCGCTGCGGGGTGAAGATCAATCGGCCATGGCGGAAGTCATGGCACTCAACGAGCAGTTTGCCGTGACCAACGACGGCGCCGTGATGGCCGTGCCGCCGCCCCCGATCGATGGCCTGGGCAACTCCGGCGGTTTTGCGCTGCGTCTGCAGGATCGTGCTGGTCTGGGCCGCGAAGCCTTGATCGCCGCCCGTGACCAGTTGCTCGGACAGGCTAACGGTAACCCGAAAATCCTTTACGCGATGATGGAAGGTCTGGCCGAGTCGCCGCAATTGCGGGTGGTGATCGACCGTGACAAGGCCCGCACCTTGGGCGTGAGTTTCGAATCGATCAGCGGGGCATTGTCCGCCGCGTTCGGTTCGGAGGTGATCAACGACTTCACCAACGCCGGCCGCCAGCAGCGCGTCGTGGTGCAGGCCGAGCAGGGCGACCGGATGACCCCGGAAAGCGTGCTCAAACTGTACGTTCACAACAGCGCCGGCAATCTGGTTCCGTTGAGCGCCTTCGTCACCACCCATTGGGAAGAAGGGCCGGTGCAACTGGTGCGCTACAACGGTTATCCGTCGATTCGCATCGTCGGTGACGCCGGGCCGGGTTACAGCACCGGTGAAGCCATGGCGGAAATGGAGCGTCTGGCCGCGCAACTGCCGGCCGGTTTCAGCTACGAATGGACGGGGCTTTCGTATCAGGAAAAGGTCTCCAGCGGTCAGGCAACGCAACTCTTCGCGTTGGCGATCCTGGTGGTGTTCCTGTTGCTGGTGGCGTTGTACGAAAGCTGGGCCATTCCGCTGACCGTGATGCTGATCGTGCCGATCGGCGCCATCGGTGCGGTGCTGGCGGTGATGGTCGTCGGCATGCCCAACGACGTGTACTTCAAGGTGGGGCTGATCACCATCATCGGTCTGGCGGCGAAGAACGCGATCCTCATCGTCGAGTTCGCCAAGGAACTGTGGGAGAAGGGCTACAGCCTGCGTGATGCCGCCATCGAGGCCGCACGCCTGCGTTTCCGGCCCATCGTGATGACCTCCATGGCGTTCATTCTCGGTGTCGTGCCGCTGGCCATCGCCACGGGTGCCGGCGCGGCGAGTCAGCGCGCCATCGGTACCGGCGTTATTGGCGGCATGCTCAGTGCGACGCTGCTGGGTGTGCTGTTCGTACCGATCTGTTTTGTCTGGGTGCTGTCGCGGTTGCGCAGCAAACCGGCACCCATTGAACAACCCGCTTTGGCTCAGGAGTGACACATGCGTATTTCAGCTTTCTCTACGCTGGTGATCGCCCTGATGCTGGGCGGCTGCTCGCTGGCACCGACTTATGAGCGTCCCGTTGCACCGGTGGCGGATCACTGGGCGGGAGAGTCGACGAAGCAAGGCAGTCCGATCAATCAACTGGCGTGGCAGACGTTTATTGTCGATCCCGATCTGCACCGACTGGTGACCATCGCGCTGGACAACAACCGCTCGTTGCGCCAGACGCTGCTGGACATTGAACAGGCCCGGGCGCAATACCGCATTCAGCGGGCCGACCAGGTTCCGGGCTTGAATGCCAATGCCTCCGGCAATCGTCAGCGTTTGCCGGCGGATCTGGCCAGCGATGGCCGGGCAGGGGTTGCCAGCAACTATCAGGTGGGCGTTGCGCTGCCGGAATATGAGCTGGATCTGTTCGGCCGGGTGAAGAGCCTCACTGATTCTGCGTTGCAGGAATACCTGGCGACTGAAGAAGCCGCCCGTGCGGCGCAGATCGCCCTGATCGCCGAAGTCAGTCAGGCTTATCTGGTTCACGATGGCGCCCAGCGTCGTCTGGAGCTGACCCAGCAAACGCTGATTAGCCGCGAATATTCGTTCGCCCTGATCAGCCAGCGCCGTTCGAACGGTACCGCCACTGCGCTGGACTATCAGGAAGCGTTGGGGCTGGTGGAACAATCGCGGGCCGAGCAGGAGAGCAATCTTCGACAGAAACAGCAGGCCTTCAACGCGCTGGTGCTGTTGCTCGGCACCAGGGATGCGGCGAAGTCGATTCCTGAGAAATTGTCGAGTGAGCCAATGCTGGTGCAGGACATCGCCCCGGACACCCCATCCGCCCTGATCGAGCGCCGGCCCGACATTCTCGCCGCCGAGCATCGCTTGCAGGCGCGCAATGCCGACATCGGCGCTGCACGAGCGGCGTTCTTCCCGCGCATCAGCCTGACTGGCAGTTTCGGTACGTCCAGTGCGCAAATGTCCGGTCTGTTCGACGGCGGCTCGCGGTCCTGGAGTTTTGTGCCGAACCTGTCGCTGCCGTTGTTCGATGGCGGGCGCAACCGTGCCGGCTTGAGTCTGGCCGAAGCCAGCAAGGACTCGGCGGTGGCGGCTTATGAAAGGACGGTACAAACGGCGTTTCGCGAAGTGGCCGATGCACTGGCCGCCACCGACACCTTGCGTCGGGAAGAGGCAGCCCGGCGCGCCCTTGCCAACACCAGCAGCGAGACCCTGAAACTGGCCAAGGCGCGCTATGAAGGTGGCATCGACAGCCATCTGCGCTACCTCGATGCCCAGCGCACTAGCTTCGTCAACGAGACGGCGTTTATCGAAGTCAGCACTCAGCGGCAGATTGCGCTGATCGATTTGTTCCGCTCGCTGGGTGGCGGCTGGTCTTCCGACAAGTCCTGAAACAGCTCCTTTGGGTTGGCGCGTCCAGCCATTGAGCCCCGTGTACCGATAGGTCACGGGGCCTTTTTTTGTCAAATGCAGCGTTATCGAGGACAGACGGGATTGGCAGCGCCATGCAGAAACATCTGTTCCACGACGTTGGCCGAGTTGGCACTGGCGGCACGTCCACGGCGTTCGGCGTCGACCATGGCGAAGATCATGGTCAGGAACAGCTCGGTAAAGACCGCGGCGGTGATATCGATACGAAACGCGCCCAGTTGCTGGCCGCGCAGGAAGAAGGCATCGAGGGCATCGAGGTAGAACTGCCAGCGTTTACCTTCGTCGGTGTCGGTGAGCGTGTCCGGGCGATACTGAAAGAGCAGGAACACCAGCATTTCACGGTGCGCCAGATGCTCGTTGACTAGACTGCGCAAAGCTTGCACGGGATCGCCCTGCAACAGGTCGGTGGACGTGGTGATCTGGTTCAGCACGGTCTCACCGTGGCCTTCCATGATCTGCACCAGATTGTCACGTGTACCGCAAAAGCGGTGAAGCGTCGCTTTGCTCACTCCCGCGGCTTCAGCCAGTTCCTTGAGCGTGGCCCGCGGGCGATCAACGATGGCCAGTGCCAGCGCCTTGATGAGTCGTTCATCCTGAGAAGTCATGGGCGTCAGTCTCTGATTTAATTTCAATGTCGGGAATTGTGCAGAAAAAGCTCTTTACTGCAACGAAAACCTCAAAACTAATGAAATTACTTCATCTGAGACATATTTAGTTCAGACTTTTGGTTCCAAAGCTCTTTCTTCCCACCAGTCCCAGGCTCGAAGTGCGCGTCGGGCGAGCCTGCCGCCAAGAAAGGTCAGTGTGTTGCTGCTCAACGAAATCGATCGGCGATTGACGATCCAGAAGTCGGTCAGTTCGGTTTTATTGCCGTTGAGCAGGTCAGCAATGGTGCGGCCATTGAGGTGGGTCAAGGCCACACCATGACCAAAGCATCCGCCGGAATAGATAACGCGTTCGTCATTGATGAAGCTAATCTCTGGAACCATATCAACATTTACCGAAACAGGCCCGCCCCATCGATAGTCGATTCGAGTATCCCTGAGTTGCGGGTAGATCCACTTCAAATGCGCTTCACAGTGATCCCAGCTCGCCGGTGCAGGCACCTCACGCATGGCTTCTGTCCGATGAACGATCGCATCACCGCCGCCCATGATGATGCGGCCATCGGCGGTCGGTCTGAAGTAATGGAGCATTTGGCGGTTGTCGCCAAACGACTGCCTGTCCTTCCAGCCAATGCTGTCCCATTGCTTCTCGGTCAATGGTTCGGTGACGATCTGATAGGTCCAAAGCGGGTACTGACGGGTCTGCAGCCGTCGGGTGTCGGGTATTTGCCGTGAATAGGCATTGGTGGCCACGACGATTTTGTCAGCCGCGATTTTGTGGCTCGGCGTTTCGATGAGAATGACCGAAGCCGTTCGTTCGATATGGGTCACCGGCGTGGTCTCGTAGATTTCCACCCCGGCGGATTCCGCCAGTCTCTTCAGCGCTCGCACCTGTTTGCAGGGGTCGAGTTGCCCGGTATCGGATTCGTATACTCCACCGGCGAACTGATCCGAATGGAAGTCCTGCTGTACCCGGGATCTGTCTCTCCAGATCATGTCGTCATCAATGCCCAGCTCCTGGAAAAGCTGATAGGTTTTCTTCATTCGATCCAGTTGCTTGTCACAATAACTTATGCGGACCAGACCGTTGTGTTGGTAGTCGGACTGGAACTGGTGCTCTTCGATGAGGTTTCTGGTGTAGGCCACGGCCTTTTTTAAGTATTGATGGGCCTCGAGCATTTTCTGCCGTCCCCAGCGCAACAGCACCATCTCCGGCTCCAGGCCAAACATTTTCGTACTGAATCCGGCATTGCGACCGCTGGCACCAAAGCCGACGATAGCTGCTTCCAGCACCACCACCCGGGCGTTGGGGTTGTCCTGCTTGAACTGCCAAGCGGTATTCAGGCCGGTGAACCCGGCGCCGATGATCACCACATCCGCCTTGAAACTTTGAGCCAGCGGCGGGTTGGGTGAGTAAGCGCCGTAGTTGCGTTGCCAAAACGATTTGTTTTCCAGGTGCGCACGCGGATCGACTGTCATGTTCTTGTTCTCGTCATCAGGAAGGGGGCGAAGGCCATACAGTTATCAGATGATCGCTTGAGTCAGCGCCCCAGCATCAGGCGCATCAACCGGTCGAAAATTTTTCCATAGGGCGGGTAGAGCAACGGAAAAGCCGGGCATATGAATTGCTTGAAGATTGGGCGCAGCTTGGAGAATTCGACGAAACCTTCATACCCGTGGTAGTGCCCCATTCCACTGGCGCCCACGCCACCGAAAGGCAGGTCGTGCTGGGCGACATGCAGACCGCAATCGTTGATGGCCACGCCTCCCGACTGGGTCAAAGCAATGACCTTTTCCTGAACCGCTCGCTGATGAGTGAACAAGTAAAGTGCCAGTGGATGGTCACGATCCTGGATGTAGTTCAGCACTTCATCGAGGGTTCTATAGGTTTTCACCGGCAGGATCGGACCGAAGATTTCCTCTTGCATCAGGTGCATGTTCTCGTGGGTGTTCACCACCAGCACCGGGCAGATTTTTCGCGTCTGCGCGTCATGGGTGCGCCCGGGCAGCAACGGGATGATTCTTGCCCCTTTGTTCCGCGCGTCTTCCAGATAGTTTTGCAAACGTTCGTAGGAGGCGCAGTCAATGATCGATGTGTAGTCGCTCGCTTCGATGGCGCTGTAGCGTTTGGCTCCGACTGCACGACATTGGCTGACAAAAACTTCGAGCTGCGACTCGTGAACGAAGGCATAGTCGGGTGCTACGCAGGTCTGGCCGGCGTTGACCGTTTTCATTTGCAGGATTCGCGCAGCCGCCGTCTTAAGGTCGAAGTCTTCGGCCACGATGACGGGGGATTTGCCACCCAGCTCGAGCGTGACCGGTGTCAGATTGGCCGAGGCCGCCTTCATGACCTGCCGCCCGGTGTCCGCCGAGCCGGTGAAGATCAAGTGGTCAAACGGAAGGCTCGAAAAAACCGACCCGCTGACATTCGGCACGATGGCCAGCGTCTCTTCGACAAAATTCTCCGCGACCAACCGATGCAGCAATTTGCACAAATGCCGCGAGTTCGCGGCCATTTTCACCATGCAACGGTTGCCGGCTGCCAGTGCACTGGTCACCGGCCCCATCACCAGAAACAAAGGGTAATTCCACGGCGCGACTACACCGACGACGCCTTTGGGCTGCGGAACCACGGTGTTGCGTGCACCCAGAAACCAGATCGAACCGTGCCTGGACTGGGGCTTCATCCAGCTCCCTAGGCGTTTGCGGCAATCACGAATGCCGTCAACCGATAGGAATAACTCAAGGAGTTTCGTTTCCTGGTGGGCCCGGTTTCCGAAATCCTGGCTGATCGCTTCGCAAATGGCGTGCTGGTTATCCAGCAACAGTCGTTCCAGTCGTTTAAGGTTGGCTTTTCGTGTCTGCAGGCTCGGAACAGGGTTGGTCCGGTGCGCGGCCGTTTGTAGGGTAAATATACGTGTGGCCTCTGCTTCGCTGCGGTCGATGGAGAGCGCCGGGGCTGCCAGGTTCATGCTGAAATCTCCGGTGGACAGTCGGATTGGCGTCTGACGGATGCCGCCGGGTGCGCAGCGGCCCGATCGTCAGGCCCAAAGGAAGGATTTCAGGTTAGCGAGCGGGTCGGTCGACGAATTGTCCGTGGGTGCCAGTCTTGTCGGCACAACGTGCCAACCATCAGCTCGGGCGGCTGTGCCGTGTCGGTCGATCAACGAAGAGGCAGGTGGGCAGCACGGTATTGTTGGGGGGATTGGCCGGTCCAGCGGCGAAAGGCGCGAGTGAACGAGCTGGATTCGGAATAGCCGACCAGCAACGAAATCTCCGTCACCGAATAATCCGAGCCCTGCATGTAGGCCAGGGCCAGTTCCCGTCGTACATCTTCGATCAGCGATGAAAATTCGATGCCTTGATCCTTGAGCCGGCGCTGTAAGGTGCGCCGGCTAAGGCCCATTTGCTCGCTGATCTCCACCAGCGACAGGTTGCCGCTGCTCATGCCCGAGGCAATCATGCGGGTGATCTGCGGCAGGATGTCGTCGGAAATTACCCGTTCCTTTCGTTGCCGCTCAAGATACGGCTCGAGGGCCTCATGCAAGCGTTCGTTGGCATGGGAAACCGGCAGGCGCAGGGTGTCGAGCGACAAGTGAAGCCGGTTGCTGGGCTGATTGAAATGGATCGGGCACTGGAAGATTCGCTTGTGTGCAGAAATATCTGCTGGTTTTGCGTGTTCGAAGTCGACACGAAGCGGCTTGATCATGCAGTCCGTCAGCAGATTGATCTGGTGGAAAATCGACGCAATCGTGAATTCCGAATCCTGACGTCGATAGAGGATGGTCGGGGCGATGATCTTATATTCGACATAGGCCGATCTGGATTCGCACTCGAAGTTAATGACTGACTCCTGAGCGAAAACAATGATGAACTGTTCCAGCATGCGCAGCGCTTTTTCGACGCTCGGCGCGCAGTGCAGGGCATGGCCGAGTGCACCGAAATCATTGGCTTCGGTCTGAATGCCCAGATCAAGGCCGATATCAGGGTTCACCGTGCCGGCTGCCTCCCAGAGTGCGACGTACTGCTCGCCGGGTATTTCGATGTCGGCCCGTTCAAGGACCCGGGTGTCCATGCCTACGGCACTCAGGTGTGGTGCAAAGACATCGCGGAATCGACGAAAGAAGTTTTCAGACATGACGGTACGGACGGATTTCATTGTGCGCTACGGCCTTTGATTGCTTGACTAGCCTGTTCTTGTTGCCCGACGGGCCTTTTCATCATCAGCCTTTCGCGGGCACGAGGGCAAGCTGCACCCGCCTGAGCGTTTCACTCGATTGGCGTCAGATGTCAAAAGCCCTGTCATCTGCTGGCAAGCCGTCTCCCGGTGCCTTGGTTAGTTTTTGCATCGAGGTGTACCAGAACCTTGTTTGGGCTGGATGTTTGTCAGCCCCTTTTTCAACCGGTCCGGTCATCCCTTCAACAAAAACACATAACAAGATCCCTCCAGGAGACGTACATGAGAAACCTCCCGCGTTCGTTGTTGGGTGGCGCGCTGTTGGCGCTCTGCGGTTTCAGTCAGGTGCACGCCGTTGCGGCGGCTGACTTCAGCAAACCGGGTGGGGAACTGACACCCATCGGCGCAGAAAAGGCCGGCAACGCCGATGGAAGCATTCCCGCGTGGAACGGCGGCCTTGCGAAGGCGCCAGCCGGCTGGACACCGGGCCATGGTGATCCCTACGCCGGCGACAAGCCCCTTTACTCTATCGATGCAAACAACCTGGCCCAATACCTGAAACTTCTTCCCGAAGGTCAGGCCGCACTGATCAAGGCCTATCCCGGCTACCACCTGAACGTTTACCCGAGTCATCGCAGTTGTGCGATCCCGGATGAAGTGGCTGCGCGCACGAAGTCACTGGCCGGTCAGGCGCGGATCGGCAGCGATGGCTGGCGCCTGGAGCAGGCCGCCGGCGCCGCCGTGCCTTTCCCGATTCCGGAAAACGGCATTCAGGCGATGTGGAACTACAAGTTGCGCTACATGGCCAAGGGGCGTCGTGCGCAGATTTCGTTCCTGATGCGGGAAAAGGGTGGGTCCCTGACCGAAGTCAAACAATGGGCGAGCGAGTTCTACCCCTATAACGACGCGGCGGTAAAGGCGCCGGCTGACACCGATGGCATCGAAGCCAAGCTGCTTTACGACGTGTTGTCGCCATCCTCCCGTGCTGGCGAGATGTACCTGGTGCACTCGTTTCTCGATAAGGTCCAGAGTTCGTGGATCTATTTTCCCGGTCAGCGTCGGGTACGTCTGGCGCCATCGTTCGCCTACGACAATCCCATCGCCGGTTCCGACAATCTGTACTTTGTCGATCAGATCAACATGTTCACCGGCGCGCTGGATCGCTACGACTTCAAGTTGATCGGCAAGCAAGAAATGGTCGTGCCTTACAACTCTTACAAGCTTGTCGACAAGTCCAACACCTACGAAAAATTGATCGGCCAGGACTACCTGAATCGAGACGTGCAACGTTATGAGAAGCATCGGGTATGGGTAGTCGAGGCCACGGTCAAGGCTGACAAGCGCCATTCGTTCGCCAAGCGGATGTTCTATTTCGACGAGGACAGCTGGAGCCTGTTGCATGTCGACATGTATGACGCCAAGGGCAATCTCTGGCGGATACAGGAGGGCAGTCTGTGGGCAGATCCCGAGATTCAGACGTGTACAGGATTCGAATACGTCAGCTACGACCTGATCGCGCGGCGCTATATCGCTGACGGATTCACTCAGGAAGGGGAGTCCATCGATCTGACGGCAGGTCTGCAAGGACGCGTGAGCGACAAGATGTTCAACGCCAATGAGCTGCGTCGTCGCGGCGAACGCTGATCCCTTCCAGAGAGCTGTCCCATGAACCAGAGCAATAATTCATGCGGTGCAATCGCACCGCAGGGAGCCCCGTTCCCGCGAAACGCCTGCGTGCTGGCGGTTGCCTTAGCGATCAACCTGGCGTGGATACCATCGAGTCATGCCCTGATGTTCGGCAACGAGGCGGGGATTTCCGGCAGCTTCGACTCCACGCTGTCCGTTGGCTTCGCCAGCCGCCTGCAGTCACCCGATTGCCACATCCTCGGCAACGACAGTGGCGGCTGCAACACCGGCACCGGCAATGAACTGGCGCGCTACTACAACCCGGTTCGGGGCAACGGCTACGCCAATGCCGACATTAACTACAGCAACGGCGACGACGGCAATCTCAACTACGACAAGCACGATGTGTATTCCGAAGTCATCAAGGGCAATCATGAATTGAGCCTGCGCTTTGGCGATGGCTGGAGTGCGCTGGGCCGGGTCGCCTGGGCCAGGGACTTCAAGATGGACAACGTGCGCACCACCGGACTGGACGATCAGGCCAGGCGAGATGCTACCGAGCGTTTCGACCTGCTTGATCTGTGGGTGGCTAAACGTTTCGATCTGGGCGACATGCCGGCCAAGGTCAAGGTCGGTAATCAAGTGATCAGCTGGGGATCGGAAATCTTCGTGCCCGGTGGCATCAACCAGATCAACGCCCTGAGCCTGCCCAAGTACCACACCCCCGGTACCCAGTTGAAAGAGGTGTTCGTTCCGGCACCGATGGCTTCATTCAATATTGGCCTGACCGACACCGTCAGTGTTGAGGCTTACTACCAGTTCAAATGGAATGCCTATGCCCTCGATCCGGTGGGTACTTACTTCTCGTCGGCGGATGTCGTGGGTGAGGGCCGTCGTCCAATCTATTACCCGACAAACTACGTGGAAGGACTGACGGGCAGCGGCGCCTGTGCCGGTCTGCCGAAAGGTCATTGTGGTGCGCCGAACATCAGCGGCCTGAGCGATGCCGAGCTGATCGCTGCAGGCCTCGCCGTTCCCTACGGCGGCGAGCGCGAAGCGAAGAATAGCGGCCAGTACGGTGTTGCACTGCGCTGGACGGCGGAAAGCATTGCGACCGACTTCGGTGTGTTCTACCAGCGTTATCACGACAAGCTGCCCTTTGTCGGGTACTCCGCCGTCAGCAACCCGGACAATCTGGTGGTGGACAACTACTTCATCAACTACGGCGAAGACAAAAACCTGTTCGGGTTGTCGGCAAGCACCATGGCTGGCCCGGTTGCGGTCGCCGGCGAGATTTCCTACCGTCCCGAGGACAGCGTGGCGATTGACCCGACCGTGCCGTTCGGACGCGGCTTCACGGGGAGCTACAACCCCTACAGCGTGTTCGATACCGGCGTGAACAAAGGCTTTGTCGAAGAAAAGAAATGGCAGGTCGACGTGAATGCCGTTTACACCTTCTCCGCCAATGATCCGCTCGGATTTATCCCGAGCGCGCTGGGCGCTTCGGATGGTTTCATCCTCGCCGAAGCGGTGGCCACGCGTTATCCGGGGCTGGACACCTCCGGCAAGGTGCCTTATCTGCTGCCGGACTACTCGATCCCGGACAAGACCTCCTGGGGCTACGTCACCGAGGTCGGCATCAACTATCCCAACCTGTTCGACACCGGTATCACAGTCACTCCGCAGCTAGATTTCAGCCATGACGTGAAGGGCACGTCGCCCAACGCCATGCCGTTCGTGGAGGGGCGCAAATCGCTCAGCGCCGCGCTGCTGTTCAACTACCGCGACCGCTGGAAGGGTGGACTGCAATGGGTGCAGTTCTGGGGCGGTGGCGACAACAACCTGATGGCTGACCGCGATTTCCTCAGCGGCAACGTTTCCTACTCCTTCTGATCCCGCAGCGCGATCCGGGCGACGAAAGGTTGTCCGCGATAGCGGCTGTATCGAGGCATTCCATGTTGGCTTTCCTGGTGTCGGCGCTCGAGCGCTTTTTCTTCCGTCATCGCCTGGCAACGCTGGGCCTGCTGGCGGTCATCACAATGATCATGGGCAGCTTTGCCTCGCGACTGGAGATGTCGGCCGGTTTCGACAAGCAACTGCCGCAGCAACACGCATTCATCAAGACTTTCAACCAGTACCGCGACGTGTTGTTCGGCGCCAACCGGGTGATCGTGGTGCTGCACGCCAGGCACGGCGATATCTGGAACAGACAGGCGATGACCCGCCTGTACGACCTGACCCAGACGCTGTTTTTCATGCCCGGCATCGACCGGCGCAGCGTCACCTCGCTGTGGACACCCAACACCCGTGCCGTTCAGATCACGGAAGAGGGCATGAAGGCCGAAGACGTGATCGGTGGCGATGTCACCGTGAGCACGCTGGACGACCAGGCGATTGCCGGCATTCGCGAGCGCACCATCGTCGGCGGTTTCGTCGGCAGTCTGGTGGCCAACGACTACAGCGGCGCTATGGTGGTGGCCGAACTGGCCGACCCGGATCCGCAGACCGGCCAGCGTCTTAATTACCTGCAATTCAGTCAGCGTCTGGAAGACGAAGTCCGTGCGAAATACGCCGATGCCGATCTCGACGTGCAGATTATCGGCTTCGCCAGACAAATGGGCGATATCGGTGCCGGTGCCAAGAGCGTGGTGGCCTTTTTCGCCCTGGCCTTCGTGCTCACGGCACTGGCTGTCTATGGATATACCCGCTCTTGGGCGCTGACACTGTTGCCGTTGCTGTGCTCTCTGGTGTCGGTGGTCTGGCAGTTCGGCACCCTCACGCTGCTGGGCTTCGGGCTCGATCCACTGGCGATACTCGTGCCGTTCCTGGTGTTTGCGGTAGGGGTGTCCCACGGCGTGCAACAGGTCAATTTCATCGCCAGGGAGGTCTGTGCCGGGGCCGACGGGATGACCGCCGCCCGGCGCAGCTTCGTTGCGCTGTTCATACCCGGCACGTTGGCCCTGATCACGGCATTCGTCGGTTTTGCCACGCTGGTACTGGTTCCGATCCCGATGATTCGCGAGTTGGCGATCACGGCGTCGGTCGGTGTGGCGTACAAGATCATCACCAACCTGATCATGTTGCCGTTGATGGCAAGCTATTTCCGTTTCGATCAGGGCTGGGTCGCACGGGTCGAACGGCTGCGGGCCAGACGCGACAATGCGATGGTCAGACTCGGACGCATTGCCGAACCGCGCAATGCAGTGATTACGACCTTGTTGTGTCTGTCGCTGATGGCCATGGCGGTATGGCAAAGCCAGGGTCGACACATTGGTCATGTACTGCCTGGAGCACCGGAGTTGCGCGAGGATTCGCGCTACAACCGGGATGTGGAAAGTGTGGTCAGCCATTTTTCCTTGGGGCTCGACCAGTTCACCGTGGTGGTGGAAACGCCTGCGGGCGGCTGCTATCGGCAAGACGTCATGGCCTACGTGGATCGTCTGACCTGGGCACTGGGCAACGTACCGGGCGTGCTGTCGGCGCAATCGCTGCCGGCCCTGACGAAGCTGGCGGCCTCCGGGGTCAATGAGGGCAACCCGAAATGGGCCGCTCTGCCTCGGGATGAGCTGTCGCTGGGTGAGGCTGTCCGTCAGGTTCCGGAAGCGCTGCATCTCTACAACGCCGACTGCACGCTGCTGCCCGTCAACCTGTACCTGGCCGATCACAAGGCCAGCACCCTCAAACGGGTGGTCAACGCCGTCGAGCGTTATCGGGCCAAACACGGCATGCCCGGCGTGACCCTACGCCTGGCCAGCGGCAATGCCGGTGTTCAGGCAGCGACCAACGACGTGGTTGAAGCCTGCGAACTGCCGATGATGTTGTATGTGTACCTGACCATCGCGCTGCTCGTGCTGCTGGTCTATCGCGACTGGCGCGCACTGATCGCCTGCTGTGCACCGCTGACGCTGGCGACCTTTCTCGGCTACGGGTTCATGAAAGCGCTCGACATCGGCCTGACCGTCGCCACCTTGCCGGTGATGGTACTCGCCGTCGGCATCGGCGTGGATTACGCGTTCTATATCTACAACCGCTTGCAGATGCATCTGGCCCGTGGCCAGGACATCGTCAATGCCTTCCAGCTGGCCCTGCGAGAAGTCGGCGTGGCAACGGTGTTCACCGCGTTGACACTGTCGGTCGGTGTCGCCACCTGGTCGTTCTCGGCGCTGAAGTTTCAGGCCGACATGGGACTGCTGCTGACCTTCATGTTCATGGCCAACATGCTGATGGCCATCACCCTGTTGCCCGCATTGGCCGTGGTACTGGAAATCCTGATTCCGCGTCGGGGGGCGGTTCGTGCGCCTCTGATCGCGCACTGACGAGGAGCCTCTCGATGATTGCACTGCAATGGTTTCGTTGGTTGGCCGTGGCCTGGGTTCTGGTTTTCGCCGGCAGGCTTTGGGCGGCTGAAATCGATTCACCGGCGATTTTGCTGAACAACGCGCAATCGGCCCCGTTGGTGGCGGTCGCCCGGACCGGACAGCGCTGGGTGGCGGTCGGCGACCACGGCGTGATCGTTCATTCCGATGATGGCCGGGTCTGGAGCCAATCCAGAAGCGTCCCGGTCGACGGCTTGCTGACTGCGCTGAGCTTTGCCGATGACCGGCAGGGCTGGGCGGTCGGCCACAATGGCGTGGTTCTGCACAGCGATGACGGCGGCCAGACCTGGGTCATGCAAAAGCGCCTGGACGACCAGCCGACGCTGCTTTCGGTGTGGTTTGAAAATGCCCGCCACGGCATGGTGGTCGGCGCTTATGGCTACGCTGCACAGACCCGGGACGGTGGCGCGACATGGCAACCGATGCAGGTGGGTGAAGAGGGCGAGGATCATCACCTCAACGCCTTGTTTGCGGGCCGCGACGGCACATTGTTCATTGCCGCGGAATCCGGCAAAGCCTATCGCTCCAGCGATCACGGTGCGACCTGGCAGGCGCTGGATACGGGTGTCAGTGGTTCGCTCTGGAGCGGAATCGGTTTGCGCGACGGGCGCCTCCTTCTGGTCGGCATGAGCGGGCGGGTGCTGATGGGGGACAGTTCCGGCAGATACTGGCAAAGGCTGGACAGCGGCAGCCACGAGGCGATCACCGCCGTCACCCAACTCAATGACGGTCGCGTTGCCTGGGTCGGCAACGGCGGACTGGTCGGGCGTTCCGACACGGCTGTCGAACATTTCTCTGTCGAGCAGCGCGAGGATCGTTTGAACCTCGCGGCTCTGGCGGCGAACACCAGCGGCGATCTGCTGCTGTTCGGTCCGACAGGCGTGATCGTTCCCGACGCCGTCCCGGGAGCTGAAAAATGACACCGGATGCCAACCGCACTGTCACCCCGGGTCAAGTCGCCGCAGATACCCCCCGCATAGACTGGAATCCAGGCCGACTGGGTCGTTCGAAGCCACGGAAGTGTGTTTTTATGCTCAAGTGTTCACTGCAACTTTTACTGTGTGGTTTGACCTTTTTCTGTGCCGTATCGCCGGTATTCGCCGGGTTCGTGCCCGAGCAGGCCGGAGTCGAAGTGTTGGGAGATCACCGCGACCGGAACTGGTTTTGGATCTGGGGCAGCAATGCCCCGAACATGGTCGACGGGCGTGCGTATCTGTTCGATGACAACGGTCGCAATCTCGGCTTGTTGAGCACCGGCATGTGGTCCAACGGACTGGTGTTGTCGCACCGACGCGACGAGATTTACGCCAGTGAGATCTATTTCAGCCGTGGCGTGCGTGGCAAGCGCACGGACGTGGTCACGGTCTACGACGCCAGGACTCTGAGCCCGAAGCACGAGATCGAAATCCCCGCCAAGCGCATGTCGGCGCTGATCTCCAGCGGCCTTAGCGTACTGTCGGACGATGAGCGTTTTTTGCTGGTGGTCAACTTCACACCTGCGCAATCGGTCTCTATCGTTGATCTGGAAAACCGGCAGTTTGTCAGCGAAGTGGCAACACCGGGATGTGCTTCCGTGTACCCGGCCGGACCACGGGATTTCTATTCGATTTGCGGCAATGGCGGGTTCTTCCATCTGCGTCTCGATGATCAGGGGCAAGTGGTGCTGCAAGAGCGCACCGACCCCGCGTTCGACCCGCTGCAGGATCTGCTACTGACCACTGGTTCGCGTCTCGGCGACACCTGGTATTTCGTTTCGCAGAAAAACAATGCCTACGCGCTGAAGATGACCGCCGAGGGCGTGGTGCCGCTGCATCACTGGTCATTGGTCAGCGAAACCGAGCGTGCTGATGGCTGGGGCATCGCCGGCAACCATGGCACGGCTTTGCATGAGCGCAGTGGCCGGTTGTTCGTGCTGATGCACAAGGACAAACCGGAGAACTACCAGAAGCCCGGCACCGAAGTCTGGGTCTATGACCTCAAGACCCGACAGCGTCTGAAGCGCATTGAACTGAACGAGCAAAGCACCGCCATCGGTGTCAGCCAGGGCGAACAGCCACGGCTGTACAGCCTCGACTGGGTGGTGCCGATGCCGAAACTGTTCACCCTGTGGATCTACCTCACACAGGGCGATGCGGGACTGATGCCGCTGTTGCGTCAGGGCATCAACCTCTACGACGCCGACAGTGGCGAGCACCTGCGCAGTGTCGGCGATATCCCGCTGGGTTTCATGAATGTGGTGATGCCATGGTGATCGATGATCCGCTCGTGCATCTGGCCAGCGCTGGTTTGCTCGCACTTTTGTTGGGTTCGGGCGGCATGCAAAAGCTGCGCAATCGATCAGCGTTCGTTCAAGTGCTGCAGCGCTACGGGCTCGGACAAGGATCGCGCAGGGCGCTGGTTTTTTTATTGCCTGTCGGGGAAATCCTCAGCGCAGCCGGGCTGATTCTGTGCCTGAAGATGCCTTGGCTGGCGGCACCCGCCGTGGTGTTGCTGGGGCTTTATGCCGGCGTCCTGGCCATCAGCGTTCGACGCGGCGAGGCCATCGAAGATTGCGGTTGCCACTTCGGGGGCAAACCTCAGCCGCCCAGTGCTGCATTGGTCTGGCGCAACCTGTTGCTTACGGGGCTGGCGCTGAATCTTGTGTTGCCTGCCACTGGCCGCCCGTTGGTGTGGTTCGACGCACTGACCCTGGTCTTTCTGTTCATCAGCGCGACCGCCTTCTACGGGTTGGCCCATTTGCTGATGGCCAACCACGCTGCCTTGAGGAAACTGTGATGACCACGACGCATGCGCTGATGATTTCCAACGTCCTGTCCTGGTTGATGACGCTTGCGCTGCTGCTGGCCGTCTGGGCGCTGGCCCGGCAGATCGGTGTGCTGCACGAACGCATCAAACCGGTGGGGGCGTTGTCCCTGGGCAAATCGATCAAGGCGGGCGAAGTCGCTCCGCCGTTCACCCTGACCAGCCTCACCGGCGGCACGGTGAGCATCGGCGGGAGCAGCGCCTACGGGCAATCGACATTGCTGTTTTTCCTCTCGGAAACCTGCCCGGTGTGCAAGACGCTGCTGCCGGTGCTCAAGTCCTTGCGCCAGCAAGAGAGGGCGCGCTTGCGCGTGGTGCTCGCCAGCGACGGGGACCTGACCGCCCATCAAGCCTTCATCGATACGCAGCGACTGCATGAATTTCCCTACCTGCTGTCGCAGGAAGTCGGCCTGGCCTACCAGATCAGCAAGTTGCCGTACGGCGTGTTGATCGATGCCAACGGCACCGTGGTCACCCATGGGCTGATCAATTCCCGTGAACATCTGGAAAGCCTGCTGGAAGCCCAGGACACGGGATATGCCTCGATCCAGGCGTACCGGGCAACGTTGCAGGTGTCCGATGAGCCTCTTTACAAACAGGTGCACTGAGCATGGCGATCAAATGGTTCGATGAAGCGGCGGAGATGTTCTCCCGTCGGATCGCCCGCAATACGTCGCGGCGAGGATTTCTGGGCGGTCTGGGGACGATGATGATCGGGGTTGGCGCCACGACATTGCTGCCGGTTTTTCGCAGCGGCGCCTTTGCTCAGACCAGCCCGGGACTGGTGGAAAGCGGCGATCCGAACAGCTGCGACTACTGGCGTTATTGCGCTATCGACGGTTTTCTCTGTGGTTGCTGTGGCGGCACGGTCAACAGTTGTCCCCCGGGCACCGTGCGCTCGGACATCACCTGGATCGGCACTTGCCGCAACCCGTCTGACGGCAAGGACTACGTCATCTCTTACAACGATTGCTGCGGCAAAAGTAACTGTGGCCGCTGCGTGTGCCAGCGCGATCAGGGCGATACGCCGCTTTACCGTCCGCAAAGCTCGAACGATCTGAACTGGTGTTCCGGCAGCCTTGCCGACATGCCGTATCACTGCTCGCTGTCGGTGGTCATCGGGGTGAAAGAGTAGGGATGGCCAGTCGCGTACTTGTCGCGTTCACACTGGTGTGCGGGATGTCGTTTGCAGCTTCCGGGAGCTGGGCAACCGAGCCCCGGCAGTTCGATTACATGGTCAATTGCCAGGGTTGTCATCTGCCAGACGGCAGCGGTAATCCGCAACGTCAGGTTCCGGCATTTCCCGGCCAGCTCGGCAAATTCCTGAGTGTGCCCGGTGGCCGGGCGTATCTGGTGCAGGTGCCGGGCTCGGCGCTGTCCGGGCTGTCGGATGAGGCGCTCGCTGGTGTCCTCAACTGGATGCTGACGACGTTCAGCCCGGCTGAGTTGCCCGATGATTTCGAGCCCTACACGGCCCGTGAAGTGCAGCGCTTGCGACCTTCCGTACCCACCGACATCCAGCATGTTCGCGAAGACTTGCTGCAGCAAATCGCCCGGCAATAACAACAATGGAGAACGGCTAACGATGAAAGTCAGGATTACGTTCGGCGTGCTGCTGTTCGCCTTGATACTTGATGCTCACGCTGAAGTGCCTGCACAGGCTGGCAGCTGCGTGGCGTGCCACGGCGCCGATGGGCAGGGCAACCCGGCATTGGGCGCGCCCCGTCTGGCCGGCCAACAGGCTGTGTATCTCGAGACGCAATTGCAGAACTTCAAGAGCGGACGGCGCGGCTACGACGCCCGTGATACACACGGCACGCAGATGCGTGCAATCGCCACCCCTCTGAGCGACAGCGATATGAAGTCACTGGCCGGGTATTTCTCGAGTCAGATATTGACCGGCAAGCGCAAGGCTGCGCCATCCGACGAACCCAATGGGCAAGCGCTTTACCAGGCGACGTGCTCCGCGTGCCACGGACCGAAAGGCGAAGGTTTCGCCCACTTGAAAACGCCGAATCTCGGCATCCTCGATAGCGCCTACATCGATCGCCAGCTCGAGCATTTTGCTCAAGGCCTGCGTGGCGGGGAAAACCATGCCGACGAGCTGGGCATCTGGATGCGCGGCATCGCCCTGCAAATTGCGAATGAAGGTGATCGCAAGTCGGTTGCCGCTTACCTCGGCAGCCAGACAAGTGCTGCCCCCTGATCATTATCTGAAGCTGGAACGGTTTTCATGAATGTATTGATTGTGCATGCGCACCCGGAGCCGGGCTCCTTCACCACGGCAATGAAAGATCTCGCGGTGCAGGTCATTGCCGGGCAGGGCAACGAGGTCATCGTTTCCGATCTGTATGCCCAGAACTTTAATCCCGTTGCCAGTGCAGAAGACTTCAACCAGCGGGCCAATCCCGAGTACCTCGTCTATGCACTGGAGCAGCGGCACAACAACAAACAAGGCAGCCTCACGGCGGACATTCAGGCAGAGCTGGACAAGGTCCAGTGGGCCGATCTGATCATTTTCAGCTTCCCGATCTACTGGTTCGGCATGCCGGCAATTCTCAAGGGCTGGGTCGATCGGGTGTTTATCTCCGGCTATTGCTACGGCGGGCGGCGCATCTACGACCTGGGTGGATTGCGAGGCAAGTCGGCGATGCTCGCAGTCTCTCTGGGCGGGCAACGGCACATGTTCGGCGCCGGGGCCATTCATGGCGAAATCGAGACACTGCTGCGCCCGATTCACCAGGGCATGCTCGGATATGTCGGACTCGAGGTCCTGCCGCCGTTCATCGCCTGGCATGTGCCCTACATCAGCGATGAAGGCCGGCGCGAATACCTCACGCAATACCGTCAGCACCTGCTCGACCTGGAGCAGCACACACCGTTGTCGATGCCTGCAATGAGTGACTACGACGAGACTCTTCGACCTAAGCGAACGTGAGCCAATACCGATGCTTTCCAAACAGTTCATCAGCGGGTTCCGTCACGAACTCTCCAACCGAGCCTTTGCCTTGATGGCGGTAAGGCGCATGACAGAACGACTACAAGGCGATGAGCGCCGCGTGTTCTGGAAAACCTATTGGGATCTGGAACGGTTTAACAGTCCGCGCTATTCGGCAGCGGCCCGACAGTGGGGACTGGAATTCAAGCCGGGGATCTTTCCGAAAACCAAGGCCTGGCTTATTTCTTCTGTGCCAAGACCATGGATGGGTATGTTGCTGAAAATCGTCCATCGGGAAACCGTCAAATACCTGCAGTGGCTCAAGGCGCTGCGGGATATCGGTCCGACGGAATCACGGGTGTTCCTCAATTACATGATCGAACAGGAAGAGCTGCAGATCGAGTTGATGCAGTTGGCCTTGGCGAACCGTTACACGGAAATCGTGCGGCGCGCGGACCGGTTCTTCCTCAAGTACAGCGGTGTCATTTTAAGCAGAGGTGAGTAAATGACGATGTTCCCCAAACGTATGGCCGATGAGCTTTATCATGACTTGATGTCCTCAGAAACAGTGAAGGGGGTTCGCAGGGAGGTTCGTGCATTCGCCGATGAATTCGTGGCGCCCAGAGCCTATGAAATCGCCCACCGAGACGAAAGCATCGAGAACTTTCCACGCGACGTATTCGATGCCATGGCGCGCCACGGCATTTTTGCCATTCCCTTTGCGCAGCAGGATGGTGGTCGTGGCCTTGAACATCGAGTGCTAGCCACCGCGACGGTCTGCGAGGAATTGGCCTACCACAGCAACTCGATTGCCGCTGTGTTCGATGTACACTGCATTCTTGCTGGACGTACGCTGGAGAAGGGCAGTGATGCCATTCGCGAGCGCTACCTGAAGCCGGTGATCCGTGGAGAAAAAATCGGCGCATTTGCTACGACCGAACCACTGGCAAGCACCGATCTTTCGCCTAGAGCTGTTGCGACGATTGCGCGTCGAGAGGGTGATCTTTACATCCTAAACGGGCAAAAACGCTTTATCACCAACTCTCCCGTGGCCGATTTTATCGTTGTGCTTTGCCGCAGCGACGAGGACGGCATGGTCGAGCTGGTGGTCGAGACCGATCAGCCTGGTGTGCGGATTGGCAAACCCGATCTGAAAATGGGCAATCGCGGTCAGCTCACCGCCGATGTGCATTTCGATCATGTCGAGGTTCCGATCGAGCGCCGCATCGGCGGGGTCAACCAGGGACTGCGTGTAGCACTGGCGACTTTGACGTTCGGCAGGATCGGCATTGCGGCCACCGGTGTCGGCATGGCTCAGGCCGCGTTTGATCATTCCACGGGGCATTTGCGCAACCGCGAAGCTTTCGGCAAGAAACTCGGTGCCTTCCAGCACTGGCAGTTCCGGATGGCCGAGCGTGCCACCCAGATCGAAAATGCACGCAATCTCTACATCAAGGCCGCACTGCGCATGGATATGGGCGCCGAGTTCCCCGAGCCAGAGGCCGCGATGGCGAAATTCTATGCCACCGAGGCCGCCGGCGACATGGCGCGTGATGGCGTGCAGATCTTTGGGGGATACGGCTTCTTGCGTGAACTTTCCGAAGACGGAAGTCATTACAAGGTCGAAGAGATCTACCGGGACAACAAGATCAGCGAAATTTATGAGGGGACAAATGAAATCCAACGAATGGTCATTGCCCGGCAAATATTTGGTAAGGGCTTAGTAGGCTGACTGATTGCTTTCAGCTGTAAGTGGAGGTTTTATAAGCGACCGCTAACGGCCATTAACGGACGCTCGCAAGGGGAGGCTAGGCCTCTTTACAGCCCGATTTTTTTCCGCAATTTATTTTGAGGTGCTGATTTTGCTGTCTTGGAGCGGATAAGAAAAGTGTGTGATGCGGAAAAATAATATCTCTAAGTACATGATTTAAAAGAAGAAAATAATGTGCTTAAAATCCCCCGCTCGTAAGGGCGTGCCGGTTCGATTCCGGCTTCGGGCACCATCTTAAATCAAGGGTTTGCGGGCGAATGCTGATGCAAACCCTTGTTTGTTTCCGGTCCGCAATTTCGACAGTGGTCCGCAATTCACTTCGTGGGCATGACTCTTTTGCCCTTGCGATTTCGAATGTACTGCTCGGTCATCACGACAGTGGTATGCCCAGGTTGATCCTTGGCCTGCATGATATCGCCACTCGATTCCGCCTTGTCGGTGCCAGCCTTGGCGCGCAGATCGCGCATTTGGAACTCGGCCTTTTCAACTCCAGCGGCCTCCCGGGCCACATCAAACCGTCTCCGCAACATTGCCTCCGTCATCGGAGTGCCATCCTCTGTCACGATCAGCCGCGTCGAGTGGACCTTGTGCCCAGCTTTACGGACCATGATTCGATCAATCAAAACCTCCAGCTCGCCAATGACCTCGATTCGCCGTTTGGCCTTCGTTTTTCCAATCAGCTCGTCGCGAATGGACGATTCGCCGCTACTAACAAATGGTATTGAGCTGTCGATGATACCTGCGAAAATCTGGACTGGACTAAAGCTCCGACACAGTCCGCTCATCCTGGCGATAATGGCACCAGCATCGCGTCCTTCGCGTTAATCATTGCAGACGAATTCGTTCAAACTTCGCAGGGAAATCCATTACTTCAAAAGCTATACCATTGAAGGGAGTCAAGCACTGTAGGAGAGCTGCTGGGAGCTTTGTGTCGCCCAGCCGACGGCGACTCAGGCGCTGTCGGCTAGGAGCCGGTTCACTCCTTGATACCACGTAAACGCAAGGCGCGGCGGCGCATGATTTCAATCGCCACTAACAACATCACTGACCCCAGAATCAGTAACGTAGCGGCCGCCAAGATGGTCGGGCTGATCTGCTCTCGCATCCCTGACCACATTTGCCGAGGGATTGTGCGTTGCTCGATGCCTCCGAGAAATTGCACCACCACTGCTTCGTCGAACGAGGTAACCATGGCGAAGAGGCCTCCGGAAATGATTCCGGGGCGAATTAGCGGGAAAGTGATTCGCAGGAAGGTATAGGAGGACGATGCACCCAGGCTCGAAGCGGCCCGTGTCAACGAGTGATCGAAGCTCACCAGGGTCGCAGTCACCGTGATGATCACAAACGGTGTGCCAAGTACCGCGTGGGCGAGAATGATCCCAAGATGGTTATGCGCCAGGCCCAAGGTGCTGTAGAAGAAGTACATACCTGCCGAGGAAATGATCACCGGGACAATCATCGGTGAAATCAGAGTGCCCATCAGCAGTGCTTTGCACGGCAGGTTTGAGCGACTGAGCCCCAGTGCCGCCAAGGTGCCAAGCAGCGTAGCGATCACCGTCGAACTCGCGGCGATGATCAGGCTGTTTTTGAATGACAGTAGCCACATTGGATCTTCCAGCAACTCGTGGTACCAGCGATTGGAAAACGCTGCCGGATCGAGCTTGAGCATACCGCTGGTGAAGCTGAAATAAGGCTCGACGTTGAAAGACAGTGGAATAACTACCAGCACCGGCAAGATCAAAAACAGCAGCACCAACAGACCGAAGCCGCGAACGCCGTAGAACCAGGTGCGCCCCAGCGGGCCGGTATAACTTGGAAGGCTCATTTTCGGTTACCCCAGTTTCATGTTGCTGATGCCGACCACACGGTCGTACAGCCAATAGAGAAATAGCACGATCAACAGCAAGATGCTGCCGATGGCCGCGGCCAGGCCCCAGTTGAGTGAGGTTTGCATGTGGTACGCGATGAAGTTGCTGATGACCTGGCCGGTACGCCCGCCCACCAACGCTGGCGTGATGTAGTAACCAATGGCGAGGATGAACACCAGGATCCCGCCAGCGCTCAGGCCCGGCAGAGAAAGTGGAAAATAGATGCGTACAAAGGTTCGCAACGAGCTGGCACCCATAGAGTGCGCAGCACGGATGTAGGTCTGATCGATGCTCTTCATCACGCTGTACATCGGCAGCACCATGAACGGCAGCAGGATGTGCGTCATGGCGATGACTGTGCCCCACATGTTGAACATCAGATCCAGTGGCTGGGCAATCAGGCCGAGCTTGAGCAGGGTGCTGTTGAGCACGCCGCTCGATTGCAGGATCACCATCCAGGCTGTAGTGCGTACCAGCAACGACGTCCAGAAGGGCAGCAGTACCAGAATCATCAGGACATTACTGACTTTGGCCGGCAGCGTGGCCAGCATGTATGCCAGCGGGTAGCCCAGCAACATGCATAGCAACGTGATGCCGACGGTCATGGTCAGGGTCTTCAACAGAATGCTGACGTATATCCGCCGGCTCTCGGGTTGACGTACTACGTTGCCCTGATCGTCGTATTGCAAGTCCAGGGCGGCCAGATAGTGGATGCCCGAATACGCAGGCGCCATGGATTTGAGTTGTGCCCAAGTGCCGAGTTGCCCCCATCGACTGTCTATGCTCACCATTCCCGCTGCATAGTTTCCGCTGGCAGGTCTGGACTTGCCCAGCTCTCGCGCGGTTTTGCTGAACAGGCTTTGGAAGCCACTTTTGACCCGGTTGAGATCAGAGCCCACTCGGTCTAGCTGCTGACTATGATCCAGGCTGACTATTTCTTCAGCCAGTGTCGCGTAAACCTGTTCATTCGGCACGGCCTTACCGTCCCAGTCACCCAGCGCCTGGCTGGTTAGCGGCATGTAAGTCGATAGCGTTCCATTTTCTACACTGCGCATCAGCATGGTTCCGATGGGCAGCAGAAAGAACACCGTGATGAAGGCCAGCAAAGGGAGAACCAGCAGCAGGGAACGAACCTTATTGACCCGTTCTGCTCTTTGTAAACGGACGCGCAGGCTCGGTTGCGCATGGTCATCAAGGACTTGCCCGCTCAGCGGCCGGGCGGCATATGAACTGCTCATGGTGGACTCCAGTGAAGAGTGATTGGCAGGCGTCATGGCTCAGGCATCCAGCGCGCGACAGTCGTCGACAGCCCAGCCCAACATGATTTGCTCACCGACACTGGGACAACTCCGTCCAGCGGCATTGACAACCTTGACGATGAATTCCGAGTGCCCGGCCAATTCCAGGCGGGCGCGTAAGTGGTCGCCGTGGTAGATGACCTCGAGAACGCGAGCGGGCACACGGTTCTCACACTCCCACTGAGCCGGGTTCATCAACACGCGCTCGGGGCGAATCGAGAGGGTAGTAGGTGAGCCCACTCCCGAGACTTTTACCGCACGGGCCTTGAGCAAGTGCTCGCCAACACGCACGGTGCAGTATCCATTCTCGATCGCCGTGACCTGGCCGTGCAGGCGGTTGTTCTCACCAATAAAGCTCGAGACAAATGCGGTTTCCGGTTTTTCGTAGAGATCTGACGGATTGGCCAATTGCTGCACGATGCCGTCGTTGAAGACCGCGATGCGATCAGACATGGTCAGGGCTTCACTCTGATCGTGGGTGACGTACACCACGGTGATACCCAGTTGCTTGGACAGACGCTTGATCTCGTACTGCATCTGTTCGCGAAGCTGTTTGTCCAGCGCGCCCAGTGGCTCATCCATCAGCACCAGTCTGGGCTCGAAAATCAGCGCACGGGCCAGTGCCACGCGTTGCTTTTGCCCCCCGGAAAGCTGCGCCGGCATGCGGTTGCTCAACTTGCCCAGGGCAACCATGTCCAGGGCTTGGGTCACACGCTGTTGAATCTCGCTGCGACTGAAGTTACGCACCTTGAGCGGAAAGGCCAGGTTCTCGGCAATGGTCAGGTGCGGAAACAAGGCATAGTTCTGGAACACCATACCGATGCCGCGTTTCTGCGGCGCAATGTCGTTGACAGGCCTGGCGTCGATGCAGATTTCCCCGTGGGTAACGGTTTCAAATCCGGCAAGCATCATCAGGCATGTGGTCTTGCCCGAGCCGGAAGGTCCCAGCATTGTGACGAACTCGCCTTGTTGAATATCCAGGTTGAAGTTCTTCACTACGAGCGACTCGCCGTCGTAACTTTTTTGAACATTGCGGAAACTGACAAACGATTGTGAATCCATGGGGCACCTATTGTTCTTGTTCGAATTGCGCTGGAATAACGCCGCGCTTCGCTCCGCGCTGAAGGAACGGCGTCACGTGTCCCTGAGTTTTGATGGCAGCGGCCTCCCGTAGCCGCTGAAAAGACTTATCTGGCCAGCCAGGCGTTGAAGCGTTCGTTCAACTCATCGGCGTGGTCACCCCACCATTCGGAGTTCACTTGCAAGGCGTTCGCGAAGTTGGCGGGGCTGGTAGGCAAGTCAGCCTGGACTTCCGGGCTGAGCATCTTTTGCGAGGAATAGCGCGTAGGGCCGTAGGGGATGTAATTGGCTTGATCGGCGAGTACCGAGCTTTGTGTCGCAAACTTGAGGAAGTCGAAAGCGAGGGTTTTATTGGTATTTCCTGCCGGTAAAACCCAGGCCTCCATGTCATAGACCTGACCGTCCCAGACGATCTTGAATGGCTGGTGTTCTTTCTTGCTGGCAATCACGATGCGCCCGCTGTAGGCGGAGGTCATGCTGACCTGGCCATCGGCTAACAGCTGTGGCGGTTGCGCTCCAGCCTCCCACCAGACGACCTGATCCTTGATGGTGTCGAGTTTGGCGAAGGCGCGATCAAGGCCTTGCTCTGTTTCAAGTGTTGCATAAACTTGGTCACGGGGAACGCCGTCGGCCATCAAGGCCCATTCCAGATTGACTTGCGGGGCCTTGCGCAATGATCGCTTGCCAGGAAAACGCTTGATGTCGAAGAAGTCTTTCAGTGTCTTGGGTTGCTCGCCCGTAAAGGCGTTGCTGTTGTAGGCCATCACGGTGGACCAGACGTAGCTGGCAACGCCGCAATCGCTTAACGCGCCGGGAATGAAATCTTTTTCGGCTGGCGTGCCGTCGGGGGCGGGAGCGAGGGACTTGGGGTCGATTTTTTCCAGCAAACCGGTATTGCAGGCGCGTAATACGTTGAGCAACTCGGCATCTACCACGTCCCAGGAGACTTTCTTGCTGTCGACCTGGGTCTTGATCTGCGCGATGCCACCGGAGTAATCCTCGGAAATGACCTGGGTACCGGTCGCGGCCGTAAATGGTTTATGGGCGGCTTGAATCTGCGCATCGGTCAGGTTGCCGCCATATGACACCACTGTAAGGCTTGTGTTGGCCAAAGCACTGGCGCAGATCAGGGGACAAAGCAAAAGCAAAGGGAAGCTGTTCATACGTGATACCCGTTTTTTATTGTTGTGGGTAACCGTTGCGGGGCGATACGCACGCTGTCGGCGCAAAGCCTCAGTAACGATCAGGGCTTCACTGTCTGAAAAAACACGGAAGGGGAAAAGCAATAAAAAAATGGCCAATGGGGCGAATTTATTTATGCGTGAGCGGTGGAAGGTTATCCCTAGGACCGCTCGAGGGCTCCAGTTGATTGCACCGTGTTCCGGTCGGCCACAGTCAACTGGAAACGCCGCAGGGTTATCAGATCCGGCGTTCGGCCTGGGCCTCTTCGGTCAGCCATTCGGCAAACGCAGCCGCTTGAGGATTGACAATCTTGTGTGGTGAGTAGACCAGGTAAAACGCCTCTGAAGTTTCAAATCGCGCAGCCAATGGTGCGATCAATTGACCCGACGCCAAGTGCTGTTCGACCAACGTTGAGCGGGCCAGTGCTACCCCTTGGCCCAGCTCGGCCATTTTCAGGGCCGAGATCAGCGTGTCGAACTGCATGCCTTGTGAATAATCCACATGATCGGCCTTGGCCTTTTTCAGCCAGTAACCCCAACCTTCTTCATAGCCCAGAACGTGCAGCAGTTGGTGATGGCCCAGGTCGGCAGGGGAGTTCAGCGGTTTTTCAGGGCAGGGCAACTCGGGCGCGCACACGGGGAACAGTTTGTCCCACGTCAGGCGTTCGCTCTTGAGCCCCGGCCATTTGCCGCTGCCGTAACGAATCTCCAGATCTGCTTCCAGGTCGGTTTCGCCCATCCAGATATTGCTCGTGATTCGCAGGTTGATCTGGGGGTGTAACTGGCGAAAGCGAGCGAGCCTGGGTGCCAGCCAGTGGGTGAAATAAACCAGGCTGAAGCGGATGGTCAGCACTTTACGATGGCCTTGGCCGAATATCTCATCGGTCGCCGCTGCCAGTCTTTCCACCGAGTCATGTACCGCCGGCAAAAACGCCAGTCCCGGTTCGGTCAGCTCCAATCCCCGGGGCAAACGCTTGAACAGCGCAGCACCGAGTTGCGATTCGAGAGCCTTGATCTGTTGGCTGATAGCAGCCTGGGTCAGGTTCAGCTCCAATGCGGCATCGGTAAAGCTGAGGTGACGCGCCGCAGCCTCGAAGGCGCGCAACCAGTTAAGTGGAGGCAATCGTTTTTTCATGGTGCCGAACTCGATGGCGTGCACGCCTGTTGTTGTAATCCCCGGCTTTTGGCAAGGCCGGATGCTATGGATTCGGGATCATCGGAGCATAAACCCATAAATCCTGCTTGCAATACATAAAAAAAATGACCCCTCAGGGCTTTTTTTTATTGCTTTCGCCGACACCGACTTTTCACGAAAGTATTCGTCAAGTCGTTCTTCGGCAGTCGGCCACCGCAAGGGCTGCGCCACGTTGCTGACGACCTCAAACATCAAGAAATGGCCTGCCCGCAACTGCTGGCAGGTCAATAAAAATAAAGGGTGAATCATGGCACAGCGCAGTCAACTGCCTCTTTGTGGCGTTAACGTCATCGACTTCGGTCAATACATTGCCGGCCCGGCCGTTGCGATGATCCTCGCGGATCTCGGAGCGACGGTCATTCACATCGACCCACCCGGTGGGCCGCTTTGGGATAGCCCGGCCAATGCCGTGCTCAATCGCAACAAGCTCTGCGTCAGTCTTGACCTGAAGTCGCCTGAAGGCCTTCAGCAGGCACGGCAGATGATCGCCAAGGCTGACATCCTGATCGAGAACTTCCGTCCAGGCGTCATGACTCGCCTGGGCCTCGATTTTTCCGAGCTACGTACCGAGCGCCCAAGCCTGATCACGCTTTCCATTCCAGGCTTTGCCAGCAACGATGAGCTACGTCGGCAGTGGCGCGCCACTGAAGCAATCATCGCCTCGGCCTCCGGTGTTTTCACTGACATGGGGCAGAACCGTGTATTGATGGGATTCAATCCGAGCTTCTCGCCGCTGCCACTGGCCTCGGCGTACGGCACTATGCTGGCCGCGTCCTCGGTGTTGCTGGCATTGCAGGCTCGCCAACGCACCGGTCTGGGGGACGAAATAGAAGTACCGCTGGCGGCAGCGGTGATGGAAGGACTGTCGTATAACTCGATCAAGATCGACGATTATCCGCTGCGCTACAAAACCCTGCGCGAAAAGGAAATCGAGCGCCGACGTGCGCAAGGTTTACCGATGAACCTTAGCTACGACGAGTTGCAGGAGTACCTCGACCCGTTCTATCGCACGTACGAATGCGCCGATGGCCGAAAGTTCTATGCGGTCTGCCCGTCGCACCGGTCTCACGCCAAACGCTGCCTGCAAGCCATGGGATTGCTGGATGAGATGATCGCTGCCGGCTTGCCCAAGGTGGATGACCCGTACCTGCCGTTCTCGCAGTGGGAAGGCGATGCCTCGCTTGGGGTTTATCCGCTCCCGGCCAATTGGGCCAAGCGCATCTCCGAGCGCATGAAAGAAGTGTTTCTGACAAAGACCTCGGCGCAGTGGGAAGTGATTTTCGGGGAAGGGCAGTTCCCCGGCACGCCACACCGTTCGACCCGGGAGTGGTTGCACGATGAGCACGCCAATACCGCAGGGCTCGTGGTCGATGTGATCGACCACAAATACGGAGTAATGAAGCAGCCGGGACCAATGGCCTGGCTTGAAGACAGTGCGGCTCTGATGCTCGCCCCCGTATCGCGCCGTGATGTCAGCATTGACGAGGCTTTGGCAACGCTGGACGAAACGCCGCGTGATGTCCTGCCGGCAGTGTCGGATTCCGCGCCGAAGGGCTGGCTGGACGGTGTACGGATTCTTGATCTGACCAACGTCATCGCCGGTCCACATTCCACTTCCTATCTGGGACGCTTCGGCGCTGAGGTGATCAAACTTGATCCGACCACGCCAAACTATGATCCGTGGAATACGGTGGTCTTCGGCCTGTCGTCGGCGCGCGGCAAACAAAGCATTCTGGTCGACCTCAACCAGCAGGAAGGACGCGAGGTATTCGACAAGCTGGTACAGACCGTCGACGTGATCGTAATGAATGCGCCTGATCGTCAACTTGCGCCGCTGGGGCTGGATGAGGCCAGCCTCAAGGCAATCAACCCAGGTGTGATCTTCTGTCAGCTCGATTGCTTCGGTGGCCCACGCCGCGGGCCGCGTACCGACTACCTGGGCTACGACGATCTGATTCAGGCCACAACCGGCATCATGTTGCGCTTCGGCGGCGGGATGGAAACGCCAGAAGAGCATGCGCACGTCGGCACGATCGATGTCATGTGCGGATTCGCTGCGGCGTTGGGTGTGGCGGCGGCGCTTTACCAGAAAACTCGTACCGGTCAGGTCAGTCGCGCACGTACATCGCTGGCGGCGCTTGGCAACCTGGTACAGGTTCCGTTTTGTTATGACTACGTGGGACGTGCGCCATTCGATGAGCCATCGGGACGTGACGTGATGGGATACCACGAATTGTCGCGCTTCTATCACACCGCTGACGGCTGGTTGTACCTCGATACTGACTTGACCGAACTTGAGCGACTGGACTCGGTTGACGGGCTGAGGGGTATTGCTCAAGCGCAGGATCGTGCGGCATTCCTGACCCTGGCGCTGGCCCAGGCCCCCGGTGAAACCTGGCAGCAACGCCTGCAAGCGGTGAATCTGGCTGCCGCCGTTCCGGACAATATTGATCAGCTACGCCAGCGATACAGTCGTGCTGCGGATGGTCTGCCGGGCACCGGGAACGGCAGTTACTCATTCAGTGTGTATGCGGATCATCCAAGCGGTCATCGCATTACGCAGCTGGATCCGTTTGCGATTCGCCCACGGCACGCACCGATTCGTGCATTGCCACCGGCTGAAAAGTTTGGTGCCTCGACCCGCGCCGTCATGCGCGAGATGGGCTTTAGCGAGCCACAGATCGAGGCACTGATGGATAAAAAGGTGATCAACGACAGCTGGAGCCAGGAATACCTGCCGAGCTGACCTGCACCCACCCACCGAACCTTCTTACAAGAACCGATAACAGGGACGGCCGTTGCCGGGCCGCCCCCTGCCTGTATCAAACTTCTGGAGGCATCATGTCCAACCAAATCGTCCTGCCACGTATCCTGCAAGTCGGCGCCAAGGCCAGTCAGGCCATTCCGGATGTATTGGCCAGTCTGGGTTGCAGTCGCCCGCTGATCATCACCGACAAGATGATGGTGCAGTTGGGTTACGCACAAAATATTCAGGATGTACTCGCGGCCAAAGACATCACCGCCGATGTGTTTGCCGACACAGTTCCGGAACCGACCGTCGCCTCGATTCAAGCAGGTCTTGAGCATACCCGGAGCGGCAGCTATGACAGCATCATTGCCCTGGGTGGCGGCAGTCCGATCGATAGCGCCAAGGCCATCAGCATTCTTGCCAAATTTGGCGGCCAGATGCGCGATTACAAATTCCCGCGTCAGGTGAATGAGCAGGGACTGCCCATCATTGCAGTGCCTACCACGGCAGGCACCGGCTCTGAAGTCACACGATTCACAATAATCACCGATGAAACGACCGACGAGAAAATGCTTTGCGTAGGAATTGGCTTCATGCCGGTCGCAGCACTCGTCGACTACACCCTCACTATGAGTCTTCCCGCCCGCGTAACCGCTGACACCGGACTGGATGCACTGACCCACGCCATCGAGGCTTACGTCAGTCTCAAGGCCAATCTCTATAGCGACAGCCAGGCACTGGCAGCCATGAGCCTGATCGGTCCCAACCTGCGTCGGGTTTATCGCGATGGCCAGGATGCCGAGGCTCGGGAAGCGCTGATGCTCGGCTCGACACTGGCTGGTGTCGCATTCTCAGCCGCGTCGGTGGCACTGGTGCATGGCATGAGCCGGCCGATTGGCGCGTTCTTCCATGTTCCCCATGGTCTGTCCAACGCCATGTTGCTGCCGACTATTACCGAGTACTCGATCCCCGGTGCCCCACATCGTTATGCCGATTGCGCTCGGGCCATGGGCGTCGCCACTGCGCGAGACTCCGATGAAGAGGCCAACGCCAAGTTGCTGGCGAATTTGCGCTCGCTCAATGACGAGCTGCAAGTGCCGACGCTGGAAGGCTTCGGTGTCAGCCGCGGCAAGTTTTTCGAAATGATGCCGCTGATGGTCAAGCAGGCACTGGCGTCCGGCTCTCCTGGTAATAACCCACGGGTTCCTACTGCTGACGAAATGGTCGAGCTGTATCGCAACCTTTGGTAAGCCGGCGCACATATCCGCGGCTAGACCGCACACTTCAATAATAAGGAACGCATATATGAACACCGTAGGCCATTTGATCAACGGCGAAGTTATCCTCGATAACGGCCGTACCCAAGCCGTTTTCAACCCGGCAACAGGCGAAGCGACCAAGCAGGTTCTGCTCGCTTCGAAATCGACTGTTGAAGAAGCGATCACCGCTGCTGAGGCGGCATTCCCCGAGTGGCGTAACACGCCCCCGATCAAGCGGGCCCGGGTGATGTTTCGTTTCAAGGAATTGCTGGAGCAAAACGCTGATCGCATCTGCCAGATGATTGGTGAAGAGCACGGTAAAATTCTTCACGACGCCATGGGCGAGCTGCAGCGCGGCATCGAAAACGTTGAATACGCCTGCGGTGTGCCCGAGTTGCTTAAAGGCGAACACAGCAAGAATGTCGGTCCCAATATCGATTCGTGGAGTGAGTTCCAGCCGTTGGGTGTGGTCGCTGGTATCACGCCATTCAACTTCCCGGCGATGGTTCCATTGTGGATGTTTCCGATGGCTGTTGCCTGCGGCAACTGCTTCATCCTCAAACCGTCCGAGCGTGATCCAAGCTCGACACTGTACATCGCCCAATTACTGCAGGAAGCCGGTCTGCCAAAGGGCGTGATGAGTGTGGTCAACGGTGACAAGGAAGCCGTTGACACCCTGCTGCATGACCCGCGCGTGCAAGCGGTGAGCTTCGTCGGTTCGACGCCGATCGCCGAGTACATCTATCGCACCGCCGCCGCCAACGGCAAACGCTGCCAGGCATTGGGCGGGGCGAAAAACCACGCCATCGTCATGCCGGATGCCGACATCGACAACGCCGTCAACCAACTGGTGGGCGCGGCCTTCGGTTCGTCCGGCGAGCGTTGCATGGCGCTGTCGGTAGCGGTCACTGTCGGTGATGCAACGGCTGATGCGCTGATTGAGAAAATGCGCGCAGCTATGGCCAAACTCAAGGTCGGCCAGTATCAGGACAAGACCAACGATTTTGGACCGTTGATCACCCGTGAGCATCAGCAGAAGGTTGTTGGCTATATCAACAGTGCCCAGGAGGAAGGGGCAGAGGTGGTGGTTGATGGTCGCGACATCCAGGTTCCGGCCTGTGAAGGCGGGTTCTTTGTTGGCGGCACGTTGATTGATCACGTCAAACCGGGCATGCGCTGCTATGAGGATGAAATCTTTGGCCCGGTGTTGCTGGTCGTCCGTGCCCAGAGCATGCAGGAAGCCATGAAGCTGATCGACGATCACGAGTACGGCAACGGCACCTGCATTTTCACCCGGGATGGCGAGGCTGCGCGTTATTTCTCCGACAACATAAAAGTCGGCATGGTCGGGGTTAATGTGCCGCTACCGGTGCCAGTCGCCTACCACAGCTTTGGCGGCTGGAAGCGATCGCTGTTCGGCGATTTGCATGCCTACGGGCCTGATGCCGTGCGTTTTTACAGCAAGCGCAAAACGGTGACTCAGCGCTGGCCGTCGTCGGGCATTCGTGAAGGCGCCGAATTCTCGATGCCTACCATGAAGTAACACCGGTGATGCGTACCGGGCGCGGTCTCGCGCCGGCAGCCCGGTACCTGGGTGTCAAACCTCCAAATATCATAATAAAAGGCTACCTGGATGTTGATGTCGTCACCTCCTCGGCGCGTGCTCTCGGCACACGCCACAGAAAAAGACCTGTCCCTTATCGTTATCAGCCTCGTGGTTATTACGGCGGCTGTCGGCGCGCTGACCGCATCGCCCGAGCATTCCAAAATGCTGGCCGAGCAATGGTTCGATACGACCACGCGCTGGTTCGGCTCTTGGGTGCAAATGCTCGGTTTCGCTTCGGTCGTCATTGCCTTTGCGTTGGCGTTCAGCAAATACGGGCATATTCGCCTCGGCACAGGCGCACCGGAGTACACCAACACAGGCTGGGTATTCATGTTCATTTGCGCGGGCCTGGGTTCTGCCACGATGTACTGGGCATTCATGGAGTGGGGCTACTACTACCTAACCCCGGGGCTGAATATCGCCCCCGCTAGCAAGCAAGCACTCGAATTCAGCATTGCCTACTCATTTTTTCATTGGGGCATCACACCTTGGGCCATGTATGCCATTGCCTCGCTGGCAATGGCATACCATTTTCATGTCCGACGAAATGAAGGTCTCAGCCTGTCGAGCGTGATGCAGGCGATCACAGGCCTCAAGGCGAAGGGGCCGGCGGGGCGGGCGATCGATCTGATCTTCCTACTGGCAACTTTCGGTGGCCTGGTGCTGACCATTACACTGACAACCTCCACGGTATCCCGTGGGCTGGCTGACCTTCTGGGCTTGACCGATGGCTTTATGCTCAAGGCCGGTCTGGTCATATTAGTGACGCTTGTTTTCTCCCTGACTTCTTTCGTGGGAATCGCCAGCGGCATGCAGCGTCTGGCAAAAGTTGCCTGTGCGCTGACGCTGCTGTTCGGATTAATCGTTTTGATACTGGGGCCCACTCAGTTTGCCGTGAGTAACATCACCAATGGAATCGGCTTGATGCTGCAACACTTTGTGCAGATGAGCCTTGCTACCGACCCCACTGGCAATGGTGATTTTCCGCGCGGCTGGACCGCGTTCTATTGGCTCTATTGGACGACCTACACACCGGGCGTAGCGATCTTCGTTACCCGCGTATCACGCGGGCGAACTGTACGGGAAGTGATACTGGCGATGATTCTGGGCGGATGCGCTGGTTGCTGGTTTTTCTTCGGCAGTCTGGAAAGTTTCGCCATTCATCAGTTCATCACCGGACTGATCGACTCGCCGGCCATTCTCAGCAGCGGTGGGGGGGAGGCGGGGGTTTCGATGCTGCTCATCAGCTTGCCTTGGGGCAAGTTGATGGCGGCGCTGTACTTCCTGCTGATGCTGGTATTTTTGGCCTCACACCTGGATGCCGTCTCCTTCACCGTGGCTGCCACCAGTACGCGTAACTTGCGCGAGGGCGATGATCCTGCACCTGGGCTTCGAGTGTTCTGGTGCGTCATGTTGGCGGCACTGCCCACCGCCATGCTGTACATCAATGCACCGCTGACCACGCTCAAGACCGCCGTGACCCTTGCTGCCATTCCTTTCATTCTGGTGTTGGTGGTGATGATGCTCGGGCTGTTCCGGTGGTTGCGTCAGGATTACGGCAACCTGACGTCGGCACAAATCGAGTCGCAGTCCCGAGAGTGGCTTTCGAGTCAGCCTGCAGCGGACAGTGTACGTATATCTGACGCCATGAGCGGGTATCGGGTGACTGAAACAGGCACGGCCTGATCGGTCATGCCAACTGGCGGTCGGCCGCTCCACACAGATTATTCATAAGGGCAGTGGGGATGACCCGGCTGATGACAGAAGGAAGCACCATCGTGGTCAATACAATGCGCTCCAGCGCCAGGGTGATTATTGGCAGTGCGCTGATTCTGGCGCTGTCGTTGGGTATTCGACATGGATTTGGCCTGTTTCTGGCGCCGATGAGCCTGCAGTTCGGCTGGGGGCGTGAGGTATTTGCCTTCGCGATTGCCTTCCAGAATCTGTTATGGGGGCTGGCCCAACCATTCGCAGGAGGGCTGGCCGATCGTTACGGTGCGGGCAAAGTCGTGTTCACCGGCGGCGTGCTCTACGCTGTGGGTTTGTTGTGCATGAGCTTTGCAGATTCACCGTCGAGCCTGATGCTCAGTGCGGGCGTACTGGTGGGCATCGGTTTGTCTGGCACGACGTTTTCGGTGATTCTGGGCGTAGTCGGCCGGGCGTTACCGCCGGAAAAACGCAGTATGGGCATGGGCCTGGCCAGCGCTGCCGGCTCGTTCGGTCAGTTCATCATGTTGCCTGGCTCATTGGGAATGATCGAGGGGCTGGGCTGGTCCAAGGCATTGCTGATGCTGGGTGTACTGGTCGCCTTGATCTTGCCTTTGGTCAGTATGCTCAACGACAAACCGCTCCCTGTCGTCGGCGTCCAGCAAACTCTGCGTGAAGCCTTGCATGAAGCTTGTACCCACTCGGGATTCTGGCTGCTGGCATTCGGTTTTTTCGTCTGTGGTTTTCAAGTGGTGTTCATCGGCGTGCACCTTCCGGCGTTTCTACTGGATCAACATTTACCAGCCACGACCAGCACAACGGTGCTGGCGCTTATCGGCCTGTTCAATATTGCCGGCACCTATGTCGCCGGCTGGATAGGAGGGCGATACTCCAAGCCGCGCCTGCTGACTGTGCTGTACTTGTTGCGTGCGCTGGTGATTGGCGTTTTTCTTGTAGTGCCGGTCACGGCTTTCACGGCTTATCTGTTTGGCATTGCCATGGGGGTGCTGTGGCTCTCGACGGTTCCATTGACCAACGGCACGGTTGCGACGATTTTTGGCGTGCGAAATTTGTCGATGCTCGGCGGTATTGTTTATCTCTGCCACCAACTTGGTGCCTTTCTGGGGGGGTGGTTGGGGGGCGTAGTCTATGACCGCACTGGCAATTACGATCTGGTGTGGGAAATTGCCATTGGGTTGAGCCTGATCGCCGCAATCGTCAATTGGCCAATCCGCGAGCGACCACTATCTCGCCTCGATATCACAATGGCTAAGGCATGAGAAAAGGAGTGCTGGCAACCCTGCTATGCGCAGGGGGCTTGTCGCTGGCAGGCGGTTGGATCGGCTGGATGCGCGTCGGTCTGCAAGCATTACAGATCGGGCCGGGCGCTTGCGGGTAGCGGTGCCCTTTTGCGGATCGACAATAAAATTTGTCAAGAGATGGGCTCAAGACCGCATGACCGGACGCTGCGCAGCTGTTGCCATGTGTGGCGTGTTCCCCACCGCGCAGTGCCCTATGCATCATTGCAAGAATGGCGACTGGTTGTTACTCAGCCGTTGACATTTACTATGAGGCGGCCGCGTATTTTTCCGTCAAGTAAATCCTGCGAAGCCACCAACGCCTGTTCCAGACCAATTTCCCGGGTGATCAGGGCAAGGTTGTTCAAATCCAATTCTTTCGCAAGTCGCTCCCACGCCTCGATACGTCTAGATTTGGGTTGGGTCACGCTGTTGATGCCCAACAGATTGACGCCTCTCAAGATGAATGGTGCAACTGAAGAGGGAAAGTCCATCCCCTGCGCCAATCCGCATGCCGCAACGCTCCCCTCGGCTTTGGTTGCGGCGCAGACATTGGCCAGTGTATGACTGCCTACCGAGTCGATTGCGGCTGCCCAGCGCTCTTTGACCAGAGGGCGTCCCGGAACCGAAAGTTCGCCTCGGTCGATGATCGTATCAGCCCCCAATGCTCGCAAATAATCGGCTTCTTGGGGCCGTCCGGTCGACGCCATGACGGTATATCCCCGCCGTGCAAGAAGGGTGATTGCAAAGCTTCCGACCCCACCATTTGCCCCAGTGACCAGAATCGGCCCTTGATTCGCAGTGAGACCATTTCGCTCAAGCGCCATGATGCAAAGCATGGCGGTATATCCTGCGGTTCCGACTGCCATTGTTTGGCGTTCATTGAGCCCTTCAGGCAGCGGTATGAGCCAGTCACCGTTGACTTTGGCCATCTGGGAAAGTCCGCCAAAATGACTTTCGCCTACGCCCCAGCCATTGAGCAGGACACGATCGCCTGGTTTATAGGCCGAATGAGAGCTGGCTTTTACAGTGCCCGCAAAATCGATACCGGGCACCATCGGGAATTGTCGAACGACCGGGCTTTTACCGGTTATCGCGAGCGCGTCCTTGAAATTCAACGTGCTATAAGCGACCTGTACCAAGACATCCCCATCCGGTAACTGGGCTTCGTCGAGATCGGCCAATCGGGATTGATAATGTTCACCGCGTTTTTCGGCAACAATCGCTCTAAACATTTTGAATCTCCTTACTTTAGACTGATCGTCTTTAAAAGGGCGGAAGCTTCACCGAGTGATGCCGGCGAGAAATCCTGAGAAGAAAATATCCAGCGGGGAAACATTCCCGACGAGTTTGGCGCGCAGCACTGCGCCCTCCCAGCCAATCCAAAAAAAGGCAGCAATGGATCTGCAGTCGGCTTGCTGCGATAGCTCGCCAGCGGCGACTGCCTTTTCCAGACAGGCTGCTACAAGAGCCTGCCAATCGTTCAACACAGCGTCGACCCGCACTCGAAAACCATCGGGCAGAGCAAATACTTCCTGGCCGAGGTTGCCTACCAGACAGCCTCGGCGAAACTCATGTCTGGACATCCCAGACTTGGCATCCTCAACAAAGTTTGCCAAGCGTTGCAGGGGAGGGAAGTCGGGGTTTAGCAGATGACGCTCTAGTTTGCGTGCAAAGAAATTTGCATAAACCTCAAGTACCTCCATGCCAAAGGCTTCCTTGCTGTCAAAGTAGTGATAGAACGAGCCTTTAGGCACCTGAGCAGATTTTAGAATGCTGTCGATACCGGTACTGGCAAGGCCTCGTTCAGTAAGCATTTCCACCCCGCGGCGAAGCAAGATTTCGCGGGTATCATCATGCTCTCGGGCAACTTTTGGAGGACGTCCTCTGCGGACTGGAGATTTGGTGTCGGTCATGCAGGTACTTTAGACCGATCGTCTTTAATGTCAACTCTCAATCTCAGAATAGAGTGCATAATCACAAGCTGAGGTCAGCATGCCGTTAACTACGCTCCTGCGCTGCGACGATCTTGTCGCCACTGGCAATTACTACCGCGAAACTCTCGGTTTCACCGTGAGTGACTCCGCTGCGTCAACAATCACTGTGCGCTTGGATGACTGCAGTCTCATCTTTACTGAACAGGATATTTGGGGAGTACCAGTCGGGTACTCGGGTACGCTCTACTTGGCGATATCGAATGTAGATAGCTATTACGAGTCAGTGATCAACAACGCCGATATCGCTTGGGCACTTCAAGATACTGACTATGGTTCAAGGGAGTTTGGACTGCGCGACTGCAATGGCTACTACCTCGCGTTCACACAAAAACCGGTAGTCTGAATCGCGGTCAGCCTAGCAGGTTATTAAAGTTCCAGACCTGGCCGACACAAGACATTCACGGACGTCTGCTGTTGGCCGAAAGCGGTAGCCTGGTACGGCAGGTTTCGGCTAGAAGCGCACTCGACAGTTAGCCGCTGATGTCTCTACGCTGATCGATCTGGTGAAAGCACACCACTAAAAGGAGCAGTCATGTTGGTAGTTGCCATTGATCGAGATAGCGTTCATGCGGGAGATGATCTGGAAAGTCATGCAATATCGATCACACTCGATCAATCAGCAACACTATCAAACCACCGTGGGCCGCAACTCCTGCGCCAGTTCAATCAGTGCGCGCAATCGCGCTGGCACGAAGCGATGGCCCGAGTAGTAGAGCCTCAACCCGCCAAACGACGGGCACCATGGCATCAACACCGGCACGAGGGCGCCGCTCGCCAGTTCTTCTTGGATGAACCACTCGGAAATGAAACCAATGCCAAGGCCCAACACCACGGCCTGTTTGATGGCCAGCAACTCGTTGGAGGCGAAGCGCACCGGCAGATCCATCTGCAGCTTTTGGCCATCGCGCTCCAGTTCCCACTGGTAGAGGCCACCGTGGGCCATGCGCATGCAGATGCTCTGGTGGGTGAGCAGATCTCGCGGATGCTCGGGCACGCCGTGGCGTTCGAGGTACTCGGGCGTTGCTACCACGAGCATCCGGATGTCACCTGACAGCGGCACGGCAATCATATCTTGCGGCACAGACTCCGCCAGGCGAATCCCGGCGTCGAAGCCACCGGCGATGATGTCGACCATGCTTGATTCGCTGACGATGTCGATGCGCACTTCGGGATAGCGCTGAGCGTACTGCTTCAATAGCGGATCCAACAGCAGGTAGGCCGCCCCATGCGGCGCATTGATGCGCAATGTGCCGCTGGGTTCATCGGGGCCGACGCTGGCTTCTTCGTCGGCACTTTTGATCTGCGCCAACGCAGGTGCGATGCGTGCCACATAGCGTTGCCCGATGTCGGTGAGGGCCACGCTGCGCGTGGAGCGATTGAACAGGCGAACTTTCAGTCGTGCTTCCAGCCCGGCCACCGCACTGCTCACGGCGGTAGTGGACATGCCCAATTCCTGTGCTGCGCCGCGAAAACTGCTGCGGCGCGCCACGGCCAGAACCACTTCCAGCTCGGTCATTCCTGTTCTGTGCATGGATTGTCCTGAATATGCGGATGCTTCATAAGCCAAAGGGTGGCTTATCGGAATAATGAACCCTTCTTAGACTTCATCACAGAGGCTCGATTCAGGCGAGTCGTTTTTGAGCGAGGAGTCGCCATGCAACTCATTGAACATATCTACATCGACGGCGAGTTCGTCATTCCGCACGGTCAGGAATGGTTCGACCTTCATAACCCGAGCACCGAGGAAGTCATCGGTCAGGTTCGGCTGGGCGATGCACTGGACGCACAGCGTGCGATCGCAGCCGCCAAGGTTGCGTTTCCGGCGTGGTCTCATACCAGTCGTGAGGAGCGCATTGCGGCACTGCAACGCATGCACCGGGCCATGGCGGCAAGGGAGGAGGAACTGCTGGAAGCCATCCTCGTGGAATACGGCGCGCCTGCGGTTCGCGGGCGCTGGATGGCGACTTATCCGGCCGATGTGATTGCGCAAGCAATCGATGCACTGGAGGCGTTCGATTTCGAGGAACAGGTCGGCGTGGCCAGGGTCATTCTGACGCCGGTGGGCGTGACCGGCCTGATTACGCCCTGGAACAGCAATGCGGGCTTCATCTGCAACAAGCTGGCCACCGCGCTGGCGACAGGCTGCACCGCTGTCATCAAGCCCAGCGAAATGAGCGCGTTGCAGACGCAGGTCGTGGTCAGGGCGTTGCACGAAGCGGGGCTGCCAGCGGGTGTATTCAATGTCGTCAACGGACGGGGCGATGTGGTTGGCGAGGAGATCGCCCGTCATCCCGACGTTGCCAAGATCTCGTTCACGGGTTCGTCCGCTGTCGGTCAGCATCTGGTAAGAACCGGTGCCGACACCATGAAGCGCGTGACGCTCGAATTGGGCGGCAAGTCCCCCACCGTGGTGCTTGACGATGCTGATTTCCAAGCGGTCATGCCGTTGGTGCTGCAAGCCGGATTTCTCAACAGCGGCCAGGCTTGCATCGCGGGCACTCGCATCCTCGTGCCGCGCAGCCGGCTGGCAGAGTTCGAGCGGATTGCGAAGGAGGGTGTCTCACAGATTCAATCGGGCGATCCACGCAACGCCCACACCGACATCGGTCCAATGGTGAGCCAGAAACAATGGGAGCGGGTGCAGCGCTACATCCGTACCGGCCACGAAGAAGGCGCGAGGTTGCTGGCGGGTGGCGAAGGTCGCCCGGAAGGCTTGCATGCCGGATGGTTCGTGAAGCCCACGATCTTCACTGATGCCACCAACCGGATGCGCATCGCGCGTGAGGAAATTTTCGGCCCCGTGCTGACGATCATCCCCTTCGAGGATGATGCCGATGCGATCAGCATTGCCAACGATACGGACTATGGGCTGAGCGCCCTGGTGCTGGGAAAAAGCTCCGAACGTTGTATGAACGTCGCCCGTCAGATCGATTCGGGACGCGTGCTCATCAACACCTTGGCCCACGAACCGCGTGCCCCCTTCGGTGGATTCAAGCATTCAGGCCTTGGGCGCGAAATGGGCAGGTGGGGGATGAGCGCGTATTTGGAGCCAAAGACGTTGATCGGCTATGACCCATTGAAATGACTGGGTCAGGTCCCTGTCTTGCAGTCCTGGAATGACGAGCCGCGCGCCGGGCTGCATTGCGCTGTTCTTTGCGGGCATCCTTGTATGCGTCGGTATTGCGGCAGCTGCGGCACTTCACTCGATTGAGTTCGCTGCTCGAGGAGAGGTTGTTGCCCTTGTGCCCACAGGCCAGATGCCCGTTTACTTTGAAATGAAGGACCATGAGACGTCTCCTTGGTGACGTGTAAAGGGTTTGACCTTACACACCTCCAAGACGTTCTTTCATGCAGCAGGTGAACCGATGTCCTAC
The DNA here is from genome assembly GCF_002113045.1 of Pseudomonas sp. B26(2017). Taxonomy (NCBI): domain Bacteria; kingdom Pseudomonadati; phylum Pseudomonadota; class Gammaproteobacteria; order Pseudomonadales; family Pseudomonadaceae; genus Pseudomonas; species Pseudomonas sp. B26(2017). The sequence continues at coordinate 212,895 of NZ_NEJJ01000001.1, forward strand.
CTGAAGCGTGGCAACGGCCGGTCGATCGGTTTGAGCGATGACAGGGTGCTGCGAATCAGCGGGGTATCCTTTTCGATATCGTTCAACCGGTCGCGGATGCGCAGGGCGGTAGGGTGTCCGCCTTGATGGTCGACCCAGTCGGCGATCTCTTTGCAGGCTGCCGCGAGACGCGCCTCCCTGGCCTCGAGCAAGGTAAGGAGAGTGGTGATGGACTCTTTTTCGGACATGGAACACCTCCGTTCATTAATCCGCTCGGTGGCAGCAAAAAGCTCGCGAGGGCGAGCTTTCTGCCGTTGGGGCGCTGCTCCTTCAGCTGATTTTGAGTATAGACCCGTAAATGACCGCTATCGGCCCGAAGACTCGGGTGCGGTCACTCGCGAGCTGGCGGCGTTGAGCCGATGACATTCCTTGCGGGCGTCCTCTTCCCGATCGTAGCCATCGCCGATGAAACCGCCGGTTCGCGTGTCGCTGATGCGATACCAGCCTTGGGCTTCGGCGGGCTCATGGAGGGTTTCTCCTGCGCGCCGACCGTGGATGACGATCTTGTTGCAGCGCTTCACGACGAATATGTCTTCCATGGCGTCACCGCAGCTGATTCGTACCAGATCAACTATAGAAGCCCTGACCGATCGTGCAAAAAATAGGCAAGTCAGTTCGTCGGTTGCAGTTGCCAGCCTGATCGGTGCCAGCGCAGACAGTGGGTCGGATTCAACGCCTCAAGGAAGTGCTGATCGTGGGAAACGGCGACAATGGCGCCCGGAAATGTCTGCAACGCTCGTTCGAATGCTTCCACCGATTGCAGATCCAGATGGTTGGTCGGTTCGTCCAGCAGCAACAGCTGCGCAGGATCCGCTCGCCACAAGGCCAGCGCCAATGCCGCTTTCAGACGCTCGCCACCGCTCAATGCCGCGCTGAGACCCGTGGCGCGGCTCGCATCCAGTTGCAAGTGCGCGAGATAGCTGCGCAGAGTGCCCTCAGTGAGCGCGGCTCCCTGCATCATCAGTTGCTCGGTGATAGAGCGCTGATCGTCCAGTTGCGCCAATTGCTGATCCAGGAACGCGAAGGGCACGTGGGTTGTGGCAGTACCATCGACAGGTGTCAGTTCCCCGGCGAGCACTTTCAACAGCGTTGATTTGCCACAGCCGTTTGGCCCGCTGACAGCGATGCGCATCGGGCCATGGATCGCAAGATTCAGCGCATCGTTCGGCAACCATGGCAGCCGAGCGTCAATCAGCGTGCAGATCTGTCGGTTGTTCGGCACGGCGCTGCCGGGCAGATTGATCTGCACACTGTCCTCAGGCTGCACCTTTGCGTAAGCCTCGCGCACCTGGGCGTCGAGTTCTGACTTGCGGGCCTTATGACCCTGACGGACATGCCCCATGATTTCCCGTGCCGCGCCCTTGATCGCCACGTATTCGAAACTGGCAATGTTGGCGGTTTCGGCGTTGCGACGGGAGTTGGCGGCGTGGCGCTGTACCGTGTCGTGTTCGCGCCGTAATCGAACCCGCTCGCGCTGGCGTTCGCTTCTGGCGTGGTCGAGACGAGCCTGCGCAGCCGCCTGATGAATTCGCTGATGCTCGCGGAACGCCGAATAATTACCACCGAATTCAACGGCGCCCGACGCGCTCAGCTCGACGATCCGCTGCATCCGGTCGAGCAGTTGCCGATCATGGCTGACGACGATCAAACCGGTGTGCCAGCGCTCAAGCGAGTTCATCAGCCATTGGCGTCCGGATGCATCCAGGTGGTTGGTCGGCTCATCCAGAACCAGCAGCGGAGCCTGACTCAAAAAAGCGCCAATCAGGGCAATCCGCGCTTGCTGGCCGCCGCTGAGGTTGCCGGTCTTGTCGGTGAAGGCGACTTCGCTCAGTCCTGAGTCATCGAGCAAGCGGCGCAACCGCTCTGCCAGATCCCATTGTTCGCCAATAAGTTCGAAATCCTCGACTGATCCGCAGCCCTGATTCATCCGCTCCAGAGCCCGAAGAATCGCGGCGCAGCCGGTGGACTCGGCGACCGTCTGGCCGTGTGTCGCGACAACGTTTTGCGCCACATAGGTTGTCGCCACGGCGCGCGTCACGCTGCCGCTGGTGGGGTGCCAATGTCCTGCGATCAGGCGCGCGAGTATGCTTTTGCCAACGCCGTTGCGCCCAACGATGGCGGTCGGGGTGTGATCGAATTTCAGATTGAGTGCAGTGAAAATCGTCTCGCCATTGGCGAACTGAAAACCCAGTTGATTCAGGGAGACGAGAGCAGGCGTACGCGAGACGTGAGTCATCGGCGCCTCCAAAAAATGTTGTGAACACTGACAAGCGCCATGACCGGCGTGTCGCGATTACATTTTTGAAGGCTTAGTTGTTCACTTCTGCGATCGTCCTGGGGAGGTAAGAGGGCGTAGCCTAGTCGAGATGGGCGCAGGCTTCAAGGCGCGCCTGCTTGCTCGGCCATGCGCTCGAGGAACAGCGCCAACGCAACTTCCTCCTTGCGCAGGCCTTTGCGGATGCGCGGTTTCGGCAACTCGGCCAGGGCGCCGAGCATGAAGTGTTCGACCACTGCCGGGTGGATATAGCACTTGCGACAGACTGCCGGCGTGTTGCCCAATTGGCGGGCGACTCCCTTCACCATCTCGACCACATGCCGCTTGGCCTCGGTCTCGGACTCCCATTGCAGTTCCCGCAGGACCGCCAGAGCGAGGGCGCTGCCGGCCCAGGTCCGATAATCCTTGGCGGTAAAATCTGCACCGGTCAGGGTTTGCAGGTAGGTGTTGACGTCAGAGGAACTGACAGTGTGCCGCTCGCCGTTTTCATCCAGATACTGGAACAGGTTCTGTCCCGGAATTTCCAGGCAGCGCTTGATGATGCGAGCCAGTCGCCGGTCCTTCACCGTGATCTGGTGTTCAATACCGCTCTTGCCGCGAAACTGAAACAGGATCGCACTGCCGTTGACCTCGACATGCCGGCTGCGCAGGGTTGTCAGGCCGTAGGAGCGATTGTCCCGGGCGTATTGCGTGTTGCCGACGCGGATCAGCGTGGCGTCGAGCAGCGTGATGACCGTGGCCATGACTTTGTCGCGGCTGAAACCCGGCGCTGCCAGCAGCTTCTCCAGCTGTTTACGCAGTTTGGGCAGCGCCAGACCGAACTCGCGCAGGCGTGAATACTTATCCGCGTCGCGTACTTCGCGCCAGCGCGGGTGATAGCGATATTGCTTGCGTCCACGGGCGTCGCGGCCGGTGGCTTGCAAATGGCCGCGCGGGTCGGCGCAAATCCACACGTCGGTGTAGGCCGGTGGAACGGCCAGCGCGTTGATGCGTTTGATTTCGTCAGGATCGGTGATGCGCTGGCCTTCGGGATCGAAGTAGGCGAATTTTCCGCGCAACTTTTTGCGGGTGATACCGGGCTGCGTGTCATCAACGTAATGCAGATCAGAAGGCAACACTTCGGTGAGCACAGTATCGGGCATGGCGGACTTCCTTCGCGGCAAATCAGGCTGTTAAAGCCATTGACCGCGCGCCATGACGGTCGTGCCCGCGGATTTAAGCCAGTACCGCGACAGCCTTGATCTGTGCCCACAATGACTGGCCCGGATGCACGCCAAGCTGGTCCCGAGAATACCGAGTGATGCGCGCCAGCAACGGTGTTCCCCCGGCATCGAGGCGGATGAGCACGTGCGCAGCGTTATCGGCTGGTTGCTCGCTGACGACTGTGACCGGCAGGCGATTGAGGATGCTGCTGAATTCGCTGTTTTGCAGGGTCAGGCTGATGTCCCGCGCGTGAACCTTGCATCGCAGTCTCTGGCCCTTCGCCAACGGCGCGTGGGTCACGCGAATGTTCAGGGGCGAGTCCGGTAGTTGCAGGCTGAGCAATTGATAGTCGGCATCGTACCCGCTGACCTGGCCTTCGATGATCACGCCAGCGTCGTTGTCCATGGCCAGGGGCAGGTCGAGCCGTGCCAGGGTTTCGCCAATCGGGCCGCTGGCCAGCGCTTTGCCGTCGCTGAGCAGCACCAGATGGTCGGCGAGCCTGGCCACTTCGTCCTGCGCGTGGCTGACATACAGCACGGGGATTTCCAGTTCGTCGTGCAGGCGTTGCAGGTAAGGCAGGATCTCTCTTTTGCGCTGACTGTCGAGGGCTGCCAAAGGCTCATCCATCAGCAGCAGCCGGGGGCTGGTCAACAATGCGCGAGCGATGCCGACACGCTGACGCTCACCGCCGGACAAGTGTTGCGGGTGGCGATCGAGCAAGTGGCCGATCCCCAGCAGTTCGGTGGCTTGGGTCAAGTCGACCCGGCGCTGTGCCCTGGCAATGCGCTTGAGGCCGAACTGCAGATTGGCCAGTACCGACAGATGCGGAAACAGGCTCGCTTCCTGAAACACATAGCCGAGCGCGCGTTTGTGCGGCGGCACGAAAATGCCTTTTTCGCTGTCCTGCCAGACTTCGTCATTGATGCGGATAAAGGCGTGCGGCGCACGCTCAAGCCCGGCGATGCAGCGCAGACAAGTGGTCTTGCCCGAACCGGACTGACCGAACAGCGCTGTCACACCGCGACCGGGCATCTGCAGGTCAACATCGAGGCTGAAGCCTGACCAGGCCAGTTTCAGACGTGCATCAATCATCGATCAGCTCCAGCCCGCGCGGGTCTTGCGGCTGGAATACAGCGCCAGCAACACCAGAAACGAAAACACCAGCATCGCCCCGGCCAGCCAGTGCGCCTGGGCGTACTCCATGGCTTCGACGTGGTCGTAGATTTGTACGGAAACCACCCGGGTCTTGTCGGGAATATTCCCGCCGATCATCAGCACCACGCCGAATTCACCAACGGTGTGGGCGAAGCCAAGGATCGCTGCAGTGATGAAGCCGGGACGCGCCAGCGGCAGGATCACGCTGAAGAAGGTGTCCCAGGGATTGGCGCGTAATGTCGCGGCCACTTCCAGTGGGCGAGTGCCGATCGCGGAGAAGGCGTTTTGCAATGGCTGCACCACGAACGGCATGGAATAGAGCACCGAACCGATCACCAGTCCGGTGAAACTGAAGGTCAAGGTGCCGAGCCCCAGCCATTGGGTGAAGTGGCCAATGAAGCCATTGGGGCCGAGGGCCAGCAGCAGATAGAAACCGATGACCGTCGGTGGCAGTACCAATGGAAGGGCGACAATCGCGCCGATGGGGCCGCGCAGCCAGGAACGGCTGCGCGATAACCACAAGGCAATCGGAGTGCCGACGACCAGCAGGATTGCGGTGGTCAGAGACGCCAGCTTCAGGGTCAGCCATATCGCCGCGAAATCGGCACTCGTCAGCGACATTTACAGCTGATAACCGTAGGACTTGATGACCGCAGCGGCTTTCGGGCCCTTGAGGTAATCAACCAGCGCCTTGGCAGCGGCGTTGTCTTTGCCTTTGTTCAGGATCACCGCGTCTTGCTTGATCGGGTCGTGCATGTTCGCTGGAACGATCCACGCCGAGCCGCTGCTGACCTTGCCGTCCTTGTAGATCTGCGACAGGGCAACGAAGCCCAGTTCGGCGTTGCCGGTGGACACGAACTGGTAAGCCTGGGTGATGTTCTGGCCTTCAACGATCTTGGCTTTGGTGGCCTCAGTCAGATTCAGTTTTTCCAGCACCTGAGTGGCGGCCAGACCATAAGGGGCGGCTTTCGGGTTGGCGATGGACAGGTGCTGATATTCGTTTTTCTTCAGGACGTCGCCTTTGGCATCGACGTAACCTTCCTTGGCCGACCACAGTGCCAGGGTGCCGATGGCGTAGGTGAAGCGCGAACCCTTGACGGTGTCGCCTTCTTTCTCGAGTTTTTCAGGGGTGGTGTCATCGGCCGAGAGGAACACGTCGAACGGCGCGCCATTTTTGATCTGGGTGTAGAACTGGCCCGTGGCGCCATAGGCAGCGACCAACTTGTGTCCGGTGTCTTTTTCGAAATCGGCGGCAACCGCCTGGATCGGTGCGGTGAAGTTGGCCGCGACGGCGACTTGCACTTCGTCGGCCTGGGCGGCGCCGATGGCGAATACCGCGAACAGGACAGGGGCAAAGCGGGTGGCACGATTGATCATGTAACGGCTCCGTGAATGGCAAGTGCAGTGGGCAGTTGTTATTGGAGGGATAGACTGCGCCGTACGATGGGGTGCAACGCTATATAGTGAAATATATAGCGAAATGCCGCCAAACGGGAAGCACTGCTTTTAAACCGAGTGAGGGCGTCACGCTCCTCACTCGCTCGGGTAGATCACCGCGTCAATTTTGCCAGCGCGCCTTCAGCCAGTTGCCGGGTCAGTTCAGCAGTGCCGAGGTCTTTGCCGAGCGTGAACGCCTGACCGGCCCACAGGTTACTGAATTCGGCTTCGCCTTTTGCGCGCAGTGGCATCAAGGCACCGCCAGCCAGCGGAAAGGCAGGGGCCTTGTCCGACATCGGGCCCAGTTCGCGCATCACTCGATTGAGAATCCCCCGTGCCGGACGCCCGGTAAACAGATTGGTTACCGCCGTCTCGCTTTCCTTGGCGGTGCGCAAGGCCTTGTGGTGCGAAGCACTGACTTTCGCTTCCGGGGTAAACAGATACGCCGTGCCGACCTGAACCGCCGAAGCGCCGAGCATGAACGCTGCTGCCACGCCGCGTGCATCGGCAATTGCACCGGCAGCAATCACCGGCACACTCACCGCATCGACCACTTGCGGCACCAGCGCAAACGTACCGACCTGACTGCTCAGGTCAGCGCTGAGGAACATCCCGCGATGACCTCCGGCCTCGTAACCCATGGCGATGATCGCGTCGCAACCGTTCTGCTCCAGCCAGATTGCTTCGTCGACGGTGGTTGCCGACGAGAGGATTTTCGCGCCGGTGGCCTTGACCCGATCCAGCAAGGCTTTTTCCGGCAGGCCGAAATGGAAGCTCACCACTTCAGGGCGAAATTCTTCCAGCACCTCGCAGGCGGCCGCATCGAAGGGCGCACGGTTGGACACCGGCGTCGGCGCATCGAAATCGACACCCAGTTCGCGATAGTAGGGCTCCAGCAGATTTTTCCACTCTCGCGCCTTTTGCTCATCGGCGGCCGGCGGTTGATGGCAGAAGAAGTTGACGTTGAACGGCTTGTTCGTGCCTTGGCGAATGGTCTTCAGCTCTTCGCGCAGTTGCTCGATGGTCAGCATCGCAGCCGGCATCGAACCGAGGCCACCGGCGTTGCACGCTGCGATGACCATCGAAGAATTGGTGGCACCGGCCATGGGGCCCTGGATGATCGGCAGTTCGATGCCGAAAAGGTCAAGAATGCGGGTATCAGGCCATTGGCTCATGGGATAGCTTCTCCGACGACAAAACAGGGCAGGGACGGTAGCAGCCGGTTTTTTAACGCAAAGCCACTCCCAAGACCAGCACAGATTTGTAGCTTGAACAGCCGGCGCTGGCTGGGCGTTCGGGCCCGATTGGCTAAAGGTCGAGTGGGGCAAAATGTTGCCGTGTGCTATTCCAATCCCTCGACATCCTGAATTCCACCCGTGAGAGGCAGTCATGTTCAAAGGCATTTTGATCGACAAAGACGACAGCGGTTATCGCGCCAACCTGCAAGAGATTGATGACGAGCAGTTGCCTGCGGGCGATGTGACGGTTCGTGTCGCGTACAGCACGCTGAATTTCAAGGACGGCCTGGCGATCACCGGTAGCAGCCCGGTGGTGCGCAAGTTCCCGATGGTTCCGGGGATTGATCTGGCGGGCGTCATCGATTCAGTCGGCAGCCACACGCTTGCCAATGCCTGCGCCAGTACCCGGGCCGAAGGCACCGTGGCCGCATGCGGTCTGGCTCAGGGCATGGATTTCCCGGCGTCTGTGGCGCCGTTCATTTTGCGTGGCGTGACGCTGGCCGGGATCAACAGCGTGACCCAGCCCAAGGCTCGCCGCATCGAGGCCTGGAATCGTCTGGCGAAGGATCTGGATTTTGCGCTGTTGCCACTGATCAGCCATGAAATCGGTCTCGGCGAAGCTCTTGAGGCGGCTCCGAAGTTGCTCGCGGGTCAGTTGCGCGGACGGGTTGTGGTCGACGTCAATCGCTGAGACCTCAGCGCCATCGCGGCCCGCCCGGAGCATTCGATGTCACCGCCGGGATTGCGGTGACCGAGCCGTCAGCAGACGTCGAGACGAACCGGATCGAAAGCGGAAAATTTGCCACCGACTTCGAGGCCTGTCGGGCCCCGAATCGGTGGCGATTTACATCGCTGCGTTAAACCTGCGTTTCGCGCAGCAACAGCTCTCGCTTGCGTTCCACGCCCCAGCGGTAGCCGCTGAGGTTACCGTCGCTGCGCACCACGCGGTGGCACGGAATGGCCACCGCGAGGCTGTTGGCGCCGCAAGCCTGGGCCACTGCGCGCACGGCTTTTGGCGAGCCGATACGCAAGGCGATGTCCGCGTAGCTGGCGGTGCTGCCGACCGGAATTTCGCGCAGCGCCTGCCACACACGTTCCTGAAACGCCGTGCCGCGCACATCCAGCGGCAAATCCAGGCCGATGGCAGGCGCCTCTATAAAGCCGACGACGCGAGCGATCAGTTGTTCGAACTCGGCATCGGCACCGATCAGGTTGGCCCGGCGAAACTGGTCCTGCAGGTCGCACACCAGTTGGTGCGGATCGTCCCCCAGCAGAATCGCGCAGATTCCGCGCGCGCTCTGCGCCACCAGAATGGCGCCGAGCGAGCACTGGCCGACGGCGAAGCGGATGTCGTTGTTCTGCCCGGCTGCGCGGAAGTCGCCGGGTTTCATGCCCAGTACCTGATCGGCGGCCTCGTAGAAACGGCTGTTGGAATTGAAACCGGCGTCATACAACGCCTCGGTCACCGAGCCGCCGTCCGCCAGACGCTGACGGACCCGGCGCGAGCGATGTGCGGCGGCGTAGCCTTTTGGGGTCAGACCCGTTGCGGCCTTGAAGACGCGATGAAAGTGGAAGGCGCTCAGGCCAGCGGTTTCGGCGAGATCGTTGAGTGCCGGCAGGCTGTCCGACGCTTCGATCTGGCGACAGGCTGCCGCGACGGTGGCGGCATGCTGAGCAGCGACTTCGGTCTGATCCTTGCTCGCCCGTTTGCTGGGGCGATAGCCCGCTGCCTCGGCTTCTTCGGCGGTGTCGAAGAACTCGACGTTCTGCGGTTTCGGCAAGCGCGCCAGGCTGCTGGGGCGGCAATAGATGCCGGTGGTTTTCACGGCATAGACAAACTGGCCGTCTGCCCGAGGGTCGCGTGCCACGACAGCGGCCCACCGTGGATCGTCTTCAGTGTTCAGCGAGGTGGAAAGCGTTTTCATGATGGAGAGTCCGTTGACCTGTTGAATGTCAGGTTAACCAGTGCCACCGGCCGGAACACTCCGACCCTTGCGGTCAAACTTTGCAGGATTATCCAGCGGTACGAAACGTCAGGTTGAAACGCTGCTCGCCCAGGCGCGGATGCCGGCCGGGCTTGATCGGCAGGATCCCGTGGTAGCGCAGCCGGTCTACACCACCCCAGATCACCATGTCGCCGTGCAGCAGCGAGATTTTCTGGCTCCTGTCGCCGCGTGCGAAACCGCCGAACAGGAACGTTGCGGGTAGGCCCAAAGACAGCGAAACGATCGGCGCTTCGTAGGTTTTTTCGTCTTTGTCCTGATGCAGCGACATCTTTGCGCCTGGGACATAACGATTGATCAGGCAGGAGTCCGGAACGAAGTCGGCAAATCCGGCGCTTTTCGCTGCCGTCTGGGCCAGCTCGCGAAACACTTCGGGCATGGCCGGCCAGGGCTGATGGCTCACGGGATCTTCGGATGAATAGCGGTAGCCGCTGCGATCGGTGATCCAGCCCACTGCTCCGCAACTGCTGGTGGCCACCGACATGCTGAAGCCCCCGGGCGTCATCATGTGGCGCAGCGGGGCGCGAGCGATGATCGATTCCAGGGCCGGCAACAACTGCTCGATTTGTGGAAGGGCAAAGCCGCGCAGCACCCAGGATTGTTCACCGATCTGTTCGGTGCGCCGGGGCTGTTCGGATTCTGTGTCGGCGAACAGGTCGAAGGTGGTTTGCATGATCGTCAGGTCGCGTCGTGGAAAATGATGCCCAGAGTATGCCGTGTTCCGCTGTGCAATCGGCTGACGCCGTGGCGCATGCTTACTCGATAGTCGCCGCGCGTGCCTTTGACCGGGCGCTGGTTGACGGCAAAGATCAGCGCGTCGCCTTTTCTCAGGTCCATCACCAGCGGGCGCGACTGCATTCTCGGGCGCTGTTCAGTCAAAACGAACTCGCCGCCGGTGAAATCTTTGCCAGGTTCTGACAGAAGAATCGCCACTTGCAGCGGAAAGACATGTTCACCGTACAGATCCTGATGCAGACAGTTGTAGTCCTGCGGGCCGTATTGCAGCAAGAGCGGGGTAGGCCGCAATTGACCGGCAGCGTGGCAGCGATGGAGAAATTCGCTGTGCTGTTCTGGAAAGCGTTCAGGCAGCCCCATTCGCTCATGCCAGCGGTTGGCCAAAGGTACAAGTCGCGGGTAGAGCGCGCTGCGCAGGCGTTCGACCACGGGCGGAAGCGGATAGCGCAGGTATTTGTATTCCCCGCGCCCGAAACCGTGGCGGGCCATGATGACTTGGGATCGAAACGGTTCACTTTGTGGGTAAAGCGCACTCAATCGATCACAGGTGTCCGGGCGCAGCAGCGTACGGACGACCGCGCAACCGTCCTGGTCCAGTTGCTGCTCCAGGGCGATCCAGTCGAGCGCATCGAGCGGAGAGACGGATGAGCGTGACATGCTGATTCCTTGGCTTGCATTCAGGTCTCAGTGTGGGCCGTCCACCCGCTCGGAACACTCCGCCGCTTGCGGTCGAATTGTCATCCGGGTTTACAGGGCCTTGCTGACGCTGATGTCGCTGATCACATCGTCGCTCTGGCCGTGCAAGGCATCCAGTGCTGCCTTGGCTTCTTCCGGCGTGCCCTTTTCCAGTTGGGCGAACTCGAAACGGCGTTCACCGTTGAGTTTGTACTTGATCACGTATTTGGTCGTTTGGGCCACGTTGATGCTTACCTGTCTGCGTTGGCGGAGTTGCTCAGCTGAGTTTGGAGCTCGAGCGGCGAATGATCTTGATCGAGTGCGTCAGGGTCGGCTTGCGGGTCACGCTGATCGCACGGCGGTTGACGGTGTCGATGGTGATGTTCCAGAAGCCGGTGCTCGGCGCGGTAATACGGGCCGGGAACGTGTCGAAAGCACCACCGTGATAGGTGTGACGGCCGCCATTCTTGAAGCTGCGAAAGTTGGCGTCGTTCATCAAGCGGATATTGCAGGTTTGCGAGCATTGAATGACGACGATGTCGTCTTCGTTGAGGTGCTCGCGCTGGTGAATGAATTTCATGGGCGCCTCCAGAAGGGCTTTTTCTACAAAATCAAAACGATAGCATTGTCGATTGGCGCAGTTTATCAGCCCGGACAGGTTATTATCCGGCCGTCGGGCGCCGCTTTGACAATTAAAAACAGATATTCACGATTCGATGTGGATTAAATGCAATGGGCCTTGGAGAAAAACGGCATTCGTGCTGTCGGAGGGTCTTTATCGGAGGTTTTGTATGAAGTGGGGTGTGGTGATTCTGCCGTTGGCATTGGCAATGGGTGGTTGCGCAAGTGTTTCGGAAATCAATGAAACACTGCCGACCATGAACGTCATTTCCGGTAAGAAGCCCCATGAGTATGCTGAATGCCTGGCCGAGAAGCTGTCCGGCAGCCGGGGCGCCCTGCAGGTCGAGCGGCACGAGGACGAAGTCCGGGTCATCGTTCCGGGCAAGCTGGGATCAGGTCCCGCCGCAGTGTTTGATATCGAGGATCGCTCCGGTGGCAGCAGCATCAAGCTGCATGAACGGATGTCCAATGTGCCGCTGCGTCCATGGGATGTGCGCAAAGCCGCCACTGCCTGTATTTCCGGCTGATAGACTGTCCGCCGTCAGCATTGATGCCGTCACAGCATTGCTGTGGCGGCATTGTCATTTCTGGAGAGGTGAATGAAGAGAGAGCAGGTGCGGGAGCGACACAAGGAAGGGCTCATTGCGGCTACCCATGTGATCCAGAACCCGGCAAATCCGGGAGAGTGGATCGTGTTCTTCAAGAAAAGTGCCGGTCGCAGTTATTTTCTGGTGGACGATAACGACGAAGTCGAATCCTTCAACCGACTCGATGACCTGATCGAGGTCGTGCGCGGGCTGGGGATCAAATTCGCCGAAATTCACATGTAAGGCTACTTACATACCACCACTACGCTACGGGTTTTGTAGTTGCCGACATCTACGCCCAGCGTCTTGTCGTCTTCCTTGGGCGCCGGTGTGCCTTCAGTCCCGACAATGCGATAGCCGGTTCCGGCGCATGATGCATCAGCCTTTTCGTAACAGCTGGCCCAGGAATTGGCTTCGCCGGAGCAGTCGATGCTCAAACCCTGTTCGCCGTTGTTCAGGTAGGTGGTCTGCGATGTGGCGCAGCCGGCCAGGGCCGCGAGCGCAATCAGGGGTAGAAAACTGATGAAGGGGCGGTTGATCATGGCAATGTCGTCTTCGAGGAGGAGGGGGCTAGACGCTATGACAGCGCCGGCATGAAAAGGTTATAGCGATTGGCCAGTTCTTTGCGCACAGCCCAAAAAAAGCCCTGCGCGAAGGCAGGGCCGAGATTCGTGGTTGCCGATCAGTCTTGGTCCTTGCCGCGACGCTTCGGTGCAGGAGGCGTGTAATCAAGCACCGCGGCCACCTCTATCGCCATCGCTTCAGTGGGCAACGGACCGGACACATCTTCGCCGTTGGCGGCGGTGATATGCCACTGGCCATCTTTCGCCTTGGCGACGCTGTACCCATTGATGATTTTTGCTGCGGACATCTCACTGCCTCGTTGGCTGTTTCAAAGGCGTCATGATAACGGTAAATCGGCGACTGGCGCAGGTCGATGAGGTATTCCTGGATCTTTGGACTACGCTGATTTCGCAGCCTTTGTGTGCGGATTGAACTATCCGCGAGAATATTTCTCTATGTTGACATCGGTTAGCCAGTGCGGGGCATTGTAAGGTGCACGCCGCCTGATTAGACTGCGCCGAAACTCGTACACACAGCCCTTTCAAGGACTTATATGATCAAGAAATGCTTGTTCCCAGCAGCCGGTTACGGTACTCGCTTCCTCCCAGCGACGAAGGCCATGCCCAAAGAAATGCTGCCGGTGGTAAACAAGCCACTGATCCAGTACGGCGTCGAAGAAGCTCTGGATGCTGGCCTGAACGAAATCTCCATCGTGACCGGTCGTGGCAAGCGCGCCCTGGAAGACCACTTCGACATCAGCTATGAACTGGAAAACCAGATCAAAGGCACCGACAAGGAAAAATACCTGGTCGGTATCCGCAAGCTGCTGGACGAGTGCTCGTTCTCCTACACTCGTCAGACCGAAATGAAAGGCCTGGGCCACGCGATCCTGACCGGTCGTCCGCTGATCGGTGACGAACCGTTCGCTGTGGTGCTGGCAGACGACCTGTGTGTCAACCTCGAAGGCGACGGCGTACTGACCCAGATGGTCAAGCTGTACAAGCAGTTCCGCTGCTCGATCATTGCCATCCAGGAAGTCGATCCGCAGGAAACCAGCAAGTACGGTGTGATCGCTGGCGAAATGATCCGCGACGACATCTACCGCGTACACAGCATGGTCGAGAAGCCAAAGCCGGAAGACGCACCGTCGAACCTGGCGATCATCGGCCGCTATATCCTGACCCCGGACATTTTCGACCTGATCGAACAGACCGAGCCAGGCAAGGGCGGGGAAATCCAGATCACCGACGCCCTGATGAAACAAGCCCAGAACGGCTGCGTGATGGCCTACAAGTTCAAGGGCAAGCGTTTCGACTGCGGCGGTGCTGAAGGCTACATCGAGGCAACCAACTTCTGCTTCGAGAATTTCTACAAGACTGGCAAGGCGTACTGATAGCGCCTGACTGTCTGAAGGTACGTCACACGGTCTGAATCGTGTGATGCTAAAAACAAACGCCCCGACATGTTCGGGGCGTTTGCGTTTGTGGGGAGAAATAGCGCATCTCGATTCGATTCAGGATGCAATGTGAAACAAATGTTCGATTGTCAGCCTGCATGTTCGCTGCTGAACCGACTCGTCTTCGCCAGGGAGGTGCGGAGGACCGCGTTTCATGATCGTCGAAGGACAGTTGTGAAATTTATTCTCCAGCAATAAGGAGTGTTGCTTGTGGCGTTAAAGAATATGGCTGCAACACGAAGATCAAGTGCCAGACGCTGGTCAGGGCTGGCGGTGCTCATGTTGCCAGTGCTGCTGGTGACCGTTGATAACACCGTATTGGGTTTCGCGTTACCCAAAATCGCCGAAGCCTTGCGTCCGACGGCCAGCCAGCAGCTGTGGATGATTGATGCCTATTCGTTGGTTCTCGCAGGACTGCTGGTTTCGATGGGTAGCCTGGGTGATCGGGTGGGGCACCGTAAGTTGCTGCTTATCGGCTCGTTCGGGTTTGTGGTGGTCTCGGTGCTGACCGCATATTCCGCAACATCGATGCAGCTGATTATCGGGCGGGCTTGTATGGGGATTTTCGGCGCGATGTTGATGCCCTCCACGCTGGCATTGATACGTTCGGTGTTTGAGGATCGAGAAGAGCGCAGAGTGGCAGTAGCGATCTGTGCAACGACGCTGACTGTCGGCTCGGCACTAGGGCCTTTGGTGGGAGGGGTGTTGCTGCAGTTCTTTGATTGGGGCGCGATTTTTCTGTTGGCGGTACCCGTCCTGATTCCATTGTTAGTACTGGGGCCGCTGTTGCTCCCTGAATCAGAGCGTGATGTGTCGGGTCCGCTGGACCCGATCAGCATCCTTCAGTCGATGGTCGCACTGGGTTGTATCGTTTACAGCATCAAGCATGGCGCCAGTGAGGGCATTGACGGTGTTGTGTTTGGCACCTTTCTGGTAGGTGCACTGGCAGGCTGGATATTCGTACGTCGCCAGTTGCGTCTTCCTGTACCCCTGATGGACATGACCCTGTTCAGCAATGGCGCCTTCAGCGGATCAGTCCTTATCAATTTGATGAGTCTTGCGTTTCTTGTCGGCTTCGTTTTCTTCACGACTCAGTTTTTGCAGATTGTTCTGCAAATGGCGCCCTTGAGTGCGAGCCTTGCATTGGTGCCGGGGCAAATCATGGCGATTATGGTTGGAGTGGCAGTCGTCCCAGTCGCGCAGCGCATGCCGGTGCATGTACTGATACCGATTCTGGTGGCTTTCACCGGTGCGGCCTTTTTGCTGGTGGCCAGCATGGGCAGCAGTCTTGCGGTATTGGTAGTGGCGTTCGCGTTGCTCAACATCGGAGTGGGGGCGATCGCTACGGTTTCCAATGATGTGCAGCGCCCCCGGCGAAGGCAGGGGCGGCATCCGCCATCAGTGAAACAGCCTATGAAGTTGGCGTGGTGCTGGGTACTACTCTGATTGGCGGCCTGGTGACGGCTCACTACCGAGCAGACCTGCAGCTTCCAGCGTTTTTGAGCGATGTTCAGACGATGCTGGCAAGTGAAACGCTGGCTGGCGCTCATCATGTGGCGACGGGGTTGGCGGGGGATCAAGCGCAACAGTTGATGCAGCAGGCGGGAAGTGCATTTGCGGGCGGAATTGCATTGGCATTGGCTCGCTTTCGGCCTGGCGCTCGTAGCGATTCTGATCGCCTGGCATACGTTGCGGCTGCCAAAAAATCAACCGGCAGAAAGCCATTAATCAAATGCTAACGGTAGAACCTCCCGGTATTGCCCGTCCCCTTGCAGTAGAGACTTGCTCAATAAGCATCTGCGGGTATGCTGATCTCCTGCCGAGGAGATAGAAATGGCCTACGATTTTGACCTTTATGTGATTGGCGCCGGTTCCGGCGGTGTGCGCGCTGCGCGTTTTGCGGCAGGTTTCGGCGCAAAAGTAGCGGTGGCCGAGAGCCGTTATCTGGGCGGCACCTGCGTCAATGTTGGTTGCGTACCGAAAAAACTGTTGGTGTACGGCGCCCACTTTGCCGAAGACTTCGAACAGTCCTCTGGTTTCGGCTGGCAACTGGGCGAGGCGGATTTTGACTGGGCCACGCTGATTGCCAACAAGGATCGCGAAATCAATCGCCTGAACGGCATTTATCGCAATCTGCTGGTCAACAGCGGCGTGACCCTGCATGAGGCTCACGCGAAAATCGTTGGCCCGCACGAAGTCGAGGTCAACGGCGAGCGCTACACCGCGAAGAATATTCTGATCGCCACCGGTGGCTGGCCGCAGATCCCCGAGATTCCGGGGCATGAGCATGCGATCAGCTCGAACCAGGCGTTCTTCCTCAAAGAGCTGCCCAAGCGTGTACTGGTCGTCGGTGGCGGTTACATCGCCGTCGAATTCGCCGGAATCTTCCATGGTCTGGGCGCCAATACGACGTTGCTGTATCGCGGAGATCTGTTCCTGCGCGGTTTCGACGGTTCGGTTCGTAAGCACTTGAAGGAAGAACTCACCAAGCGTGGCCTGGATCTGCAATTCAATGCCGACATTGCCCGTATCGACAAGCAATCAGATGGCAGCCTGAAAGCAACCCTCAAGGATGGTCGCGTGCTGGAAGCCGATTGTGTGTTCTATGCCACCGGCCGACGTCCGATGCTGGACAACCTGGGGCTGGAAAATACCGATGTGCAGCTCGACGACAAAGGCTTCATCAAGGTCGATGAGCAGTTTCAAACCACCGAGCCTTCAATCCTGGCGCTGGGCGATGTCATCGGTCGTGTTCAGTTGACGCCGGTGGCGCTGGCTGAGGGCATGGCAGTGGCGCGGCGTCTGTTCAAGCCTGAGCAATACCGTCCGGTGGATTACAAGATGATCCCGACGGCAGTGTTCAGTCTGCCGAACATCGGCACCGTCGGCCTGACTGAAGAAGAGGCGCGGGAGGCGGGTCACGACGTGGTGATCTACGAAAGCCGCTTCCGGCCGATGAAGCTGACCCTGACGGACTGCCAGGAGCGCACGCTGATGAAGTTGGTGGTCGATGGCAAGTCTGACAAGGTGTTGGGCTGTCACATGGTTGGCCCGGATGCTGGCGAGATCGTGCAGGGGCTGGCAATCGCTTTGAAGGCTGGTGCAACCAAGCGTGACTTCGACGACACCATCGGAGTGCATCCGACGGCGGCCGAAGAGTTTGTCACAATGCGTACGCCGGTCGGCGCTTAAGTCTTTTTCGGTTGGGCTGCGTCTGGCGCTGCCTCAGCGGTAGTAGCCAGGCGCAGGCTGTCTTGCGCCTTGGTTAATTCTTTTTCCAATGACTGATTGAGCTGCGACTGCTCATCGACGTTCTGCTTGAGCGTCTGACTTTCCAGCAGGGCCACGCGCAGACGTTCCTGGAGGAGGGTGCGTTCACTGTCGACGCGGGACGCTTGCTCCAGCAATTGATCCTGACGCTGATTACTGTGCTTGAGCTGATCCTGCAACAGGCTCAGTTCGCGCACGGTGCCGCGATTTTCGGTCAGCAGGCGTTCGTTGTCGCGGTGCAGCTGGGTGATTTCGTCCTGACGTACGAGGGCGCTTTGCTGCGCCTGGCGCAACTCCATCTGCAACTGCTGCACCTGCGTCTCGTGACGGCTTTGCTCCTGCTCACGCTGCTCCTTGATGGCGTTGCGGTAGTGTTCAAGCGCATCGCGGGCGTGCAGGTGCTTCTCTTCCAGCGAGCGGATCTGCTCGTCCTTGTCCTGCAAGCGCAATTCAAAATCGGCCAGCGCCTGATTCAGTCCGGCGTTGCGGGTCTGCTCGGTCTGCAGCATCGAGCGGGTATCGCTCAGGGCTTCGGATTCCTTGGCCAGCGCGGCAGCCTGAATGTCGTGCTTCTTCTCCAGCTGCGCATGATCCTGACGAAGCTGATTCAGCTCGTTTTCCAGTGCCTGACGCTGGTGCTCGTACTGCTCGCGTGCCTGATCAATCGGCTCCTGCGCCTGTTCTTTCAGGCGCTGGGCGAGGCGTGTGACGAGGGCGAGGAGTTCGTCATCGACAGGTTCTGCCGACGGATCGGCCGGTTCGCTGCCGTCATCCAGTTCCTTCAGGTAGCGATGAATTGTGGTTTTTGAACCCGTATTGCCCAGTTCGATGCGTACTGCGTCGATGCTGGGGTGTTCGCCACGGGCGAGAATCGCTGCGCGCGCGATCTGGACTACTGCTTTATTGACGCCGCCACGGGCCATATCTGCTCCTACCATTTCGTACTGTGGTACATGCCACTAAAGTACGCAGTGTACCACGTTGAAATTAAAGTGAAATAAGCACCGATAAACGGACGGGATATACTGGTATTACCCCATGTGAAACCCATAAAATCGATTTCCGATCAAACCTTCAGTACGCAACGAGAAAATCAGCCCATGAGCGATATCGATCGCTACCTGCAAGCCGCTACCCGTGACAACACCCGCCGCAGTTATCGCGCGGCCATCGAGCATTTCGAGTCCGTGTGGGGCGGGTTTCTGCCAGCGACAGCGGACAGCATCGCCCGGTATCTGGTGGCACATGCTGGCGTGCTGTCGGTCAATACGCTCAAGTTGCGTCTGTCGGCGCTGGCGCAGTGGCACAACAGTCAGGGCTTCGCTGATCCGACCAAGTCCCCGGTGGTGCGCAAAGTATTCAAGGGCATTCGTGCCCTGCATCCCGCCCAGGAGAAGCAGGCCGAGCCGTTGCAATTGCGAGATCTGGAACAGACTGTCGCCTGGCTTGAGCAGGAAATGAGGGAGGCGCGGGAAAAACAGGATCGACCAGTGCTGTTACGGGCCTGCCGCGATCGGGCATTGATCCTGCTGGGCTTCTGGCGCGGCTTTCGCAGCGATGAGCTGTGTCGGGTGCAGATCGAGCATGTGCAGGCGCACGCTGGCAGCGGCATCACTTTGTACCTGCCGCGCAGCAAGGGTGATCGGGAAAACATCGGGCAAACCTATCAGGCCCCGGCGCTGTTGAAGTTGTGCCCTGTGCAGGCATATATCGAATGGATAAGCGAGGCTGCGCTCGTACGCGGCCCGGTGTTTCGCGCCGTGGACCGGTGGGGCAATCTGAGTGAGGAGGGCTTGCACGCCAACAGTGTGATTCCGTTGCTGCGTCAGGCTCTGGAGCGCGCCGGAATTTCCGCCGAGCGCTACACGAGTCACTCTCTGCGACGAGGTTTTGCAACGTGGGCCCATCAAAGCGGCTGGGATCTCAAGTCACTGATGAGTTACGTCGGCTGGAAGGATATGAAGTCCGCCATGCGCTATGTTGAAGCGAGCCCTTTTCACGGGATGGCCCGGATTACGGATAAGCCGCTGTCGCCGTAGATATCGTTTTCTTCTATTAATATCCTCAGCTAATAGCGAAAACAAATCAGCAGCATCAGGTTTGCCAATGAGCCATCCGTCGAGTGACTGGGTAGGATTCACCCATCGAATTCACAACCCTGACGGAGAGTCATCAATGCCTATCATCAACAGCCAAGTAAAACCGTTCAAAGCTACCGCGTTCAAAAACGGCGACTTCGTACAAGTCTCGGACGCTGACCTGAAAGGCAAATGGTCCGTAGTGTTCTTCTACCCGGCCGACTTCACTTTCGTTTGCCCAACCGAACTCGAAGACCTGGCTGACAACTACGCCGCCTTCCAGAAACTGGGCGTAGAGATCTACAGCGTTTCGACCGACACCCACTTTGCCCACGCTGCCTGGCACAACACTTCGCCAGCTATCGGCAAAATCGAATACACCATGATCGGCGACCCGACCCATGTCATTTCCCGCAACTTCGACGTGCTGATCGAAGAAGCTGGTCTGGCGGATCGTGGCACCTTCGTGATCAACCCTGAAGGCCAAATCAAAATCGTTGAACTGAACGATGGCGGCGTTGGCCGCGACGCTTCCGAGCTGCTGCGCAAAATCAAGGCTGCTCAGTACGTTGCTGCTCACCCAGGCGAAGTTTGCCCGGCCAAGTGGAAAGAAGGCGAGGCCACTCTGGCTCCGTCCCTGGACCTGGTCGGCAAGATCTAAGTCTGTGACACACGCAATACAGGGCGGAACTCCGCACCTACTCAAGTAAGCTGCACCGCCCAATAGAAAAGCCCGGGCGAGATTCGCTCGGGCTTTTTTTCGCCTCAAATAAAGTCAGGAGATCGCCCGTATGTTGGACGCCAATCTTAAAGCCCAGTTGAAATCGTACCTGGAACGGGTCACCCAGCCGATCGAGATCGTTGCCTCACTCGACGACGGTGCGAAATCCCGTGAAATGCTTGACCTGCTGAAAGACGTTGCCAGTCTTTCGCATCAGATTACCTTGATCGACAGCGGTGACGATGCACGCAAACCGTCCTTCTCGATCAATCGCCCCGGTGCCGACATCAGCCTGCGTTTCGCCGGCATCCCGATGGGCCATGAATTCACTTCGCTGGTGCTGGCCCTGCTGCAAGTCGGCGGACACCCTTCGAAGGCCAGTGTCGAAGTGATCGAACAGATCCGCTCGCTCAAGGGTGAGTTCAACTTCGAGACTTACTTCTCGCTGTCCTGCCAGAACTGCCCGGATGTCGTTCAGGCGCTGAACCTGATGGCCGTGCTGAACCCGAACATCCGCCACGTCGCCATCGACGGCGCGCTGTTCCAGGACGAAGTCAACGATCGCAAGATCATGGCTGTACCAAGCATTTACCTGAACGGCGAAAACTTCGGCCAGGGCCGTATGGGCCTGGAAGAAATCCTCGCCAAACTCGACACCGGCGCCATCGAGCGTCAGGCCGAGAAAATCAGCGCCAAGCAAGCCTTTGATGTGCTGGTGGTCGGCGGTGGCCCGGCGGGTGCTTCGGCGGCGATTTATGCCGCACGTAAAGGTATTCGCACCGGTGTTGCAGCCGAGCGCTTCGGCGGTCAGGTACTGGACACCATGGCCATCGAAAACTTCATTTCCGTTCAGGAAACCGAAGGCCCGAAACTGGCGACCGCGCTGGAAGAACACGTCAAGCAGTACGACGTCGACATCATGAACCTGCAACGCGCCGACAAGCTGATCCCGGGCAAGAATGGCGAGCTGCATGAAGTCCGCTTCGCCAGTGGCGCGACCCTTAAGGCCAAGAGCGTGATTCTGGCGACCGGCGCGCGGTGGCGCGAAATGAACGTGCCGGGCGAGCAGGAATACCGCAACAAGGGTGTAGCGTATTGCCCGCATTGCGACGGCCCGCTGTTCAAAGGCAAGCGTGTGGCGGTGATTGGCGGCGGTAACTCCGGTGTAGAGGCAGCGATCGATCTGGCCGGTATCGTGTCACACGTAACTTTGCTGGAGTTCGACGTTCAGTTGCGCGCCGACGCCGTATTGCAACGCAAGCTGCACAGCCTGCCTAACGTCACTGTGATCACCAGTGCGCTGACCACCGAGGTCACCGGCGATGGCCAGAAGGTCAACGGCCTGCGCTACAAGGATCGCAATACCGAAGAGCTGCATACCGTCGAACTGGAAGGGATTTTCGTGCAGATTGGTCTGCTGCCCAACACTGATTGGCTCAAGGGCACCATCGAGTTGTCGCCGCGCGGCGAGATCATCGTCGACAACCGCGGTGAAACCTCGATCCCCGGCATCTTTGCCGCCGGTGACGTAACCACCGTGCCGTACAAGCAGATCGTGATTGCGGTGGGCGAGGGCGCCAAGGCTTCGCTTAGCGCTTTCGATCACCTGATCCGCACTTCGGCTCCGGCATAAATCCCGGGCCTGAAAAAGAAAAACCCCATCAGTGATGATGGGGTTTTTTCTTTGCGGGGTGCTTTCTACCCAGACTCAGCTTTACAGCGGCGCTGGCTGGATGATTTCGACCCAATAACCATCCGGATCCTTGATGAACGCCAGGCTCTTCATGCGGCCATCGGTCAGGCGCTTCTGGAAATCGCAGCCCAGCTCTTCAAAGCGTACGCAAGCGGCAACGATATCCGGTACCGAAATGCAGATGTGGCCGAAACCGCGCGGGTCGGTGTTGCCATTGTGGTAGGCGAAGTCGGCGTCGTTCTCGGTGCCGTGGTTGTGGGTCAGCTCAAGAATGCCGGGAATCGACTTCATCCACTCAGTGCGCGCAGCGGCGTCGGCCGGGATCTGCGATTTGTCGACCAGCGCGAGGAAGTACAGGCTGAATTCCGCTTCCGGGAAGTCACGCTTTTCTACCAGTGAGAAACCCAGTACGCGGGTGTAGAAATCCAGCGATTTGGTGATGTCTTTGACGCGCAGCATGGTGTGGTTGAACACGAAGTTGCGGGTTGCGCTATCTGGGGTGGCGGTGACGCCAGGGAAGGTGTTCAGTTCTTGCAGGCTCATGGGCCCTCCGTAACAAATTGGGGCGAGTGAATGGGCGCAATGATACGCATGCCTGGCAGCATCGCCAAACCGAAAGCGTGGGCTTGCCCTGCGAGCGGGCGGGGCTCAGACTTTACGGCTCAATCCGCGAGTGCCTCTGGTAATGATCCGACCGTTCAAATCGCTGTTCGTTTTCCTGGGTTTTTCCCTGCTGGCGCTACCGGCCTTTGCCGAGGCGCCGAGCATCACCTGGCCCGCCGGCTGGGAAGTCGAGGCGTTGCCTGAAACATCCCCGGACGTCTCCCGTCAGCGCGGGGTGAAGACTGACGCCGATGGCAATCAGGTGATGGTGATGGAGTTGACGATGACCCGTGTGGAAAGTGGTCATCAGGTCAACTTGCAGGGCGTGTTGCTGGAGATGCGCAAGTCGGTGCAGAAAGACTTTTTCCAGAGCGGTTATCAGAGTGTCTGCAACAAGGTTCACGCGACTACGCTGGGCTCGCTTGCGGCACTTGAGACCACTTGTACCGTGACTGAAAACGGCCGTCACGTGCTGTCGCAAACATTGGTTGCAGCGGTGGAGGCGAATAAGGCTTACGTACTTTCGTATGCCGGGCAGGCAGAGGTTTATAAGGCCAGCGGCGATGACATAGTGGCGGCACGAAACAGCTTGAAATTCTAATCGCCTGTTCGTGGTCAGCGTGATGTTAGATACCCGAACTGATTAAGCATAAAGTTATTGCCGGGAAATGAGGCAACATTCGGAAGCATAGTTTCAGTGCGGAACGGGTTTGAGACTTAACTTTTCTGCCAGAAAAGTCGTTGTATTTGTTAAATATTGTCCAAAAAAAAGCCCTGCATATGCAGGGCTTTCATGTTTGCGAGGGATTAACTGCGCAACCAGGAATCAACGGTGGCTGCACCGTATTGTTCCTTCCAGGCCTTCAGGCCGCGGTGGTTGCCGCCCTTGGTCTCGATCAGCTCGCCGGTGTGCGGGTTCTGATAGACCTTGACCACGCGAGCGCGGCGGGTTTTAGGTGCGGCGGTCGATTGCAGACCGGATTTCGCCGGGTTCGGATCGAGAATGGCGATGATGTCTTTCAGGCCTTTGCCGTAGGTTTTCATCAGCCCCTGGAGCTTTTCTTCGAATTCGATTTCTTTCTTGAGCCCGGCATCGTTCTTCAGCGATTCAAGCTGCTTGAGCTGTTCCTGAAGGGCTTTTTCAGCTGCACGAAATTCAGCGAGTCTGGACAATATCTTTACTCCAATAGTGTGTTTGGCTGAAACCAACCGCAAACAAAGCTATAAGCCAAGAGCCTTGAAGCGACTCGGTGATAATGGCTCACCTGTCAATCTCGCAACAGGTAAGAAAAATTGTAGTAGTTAATGCGGCAAGAGTAAATCCTGACTTTTTCTTCATGTAACAACAACGCTGTTTTGTATCAATTTGGTGCGAGCTGTCGGCGAGTCAGGATTTATGCTGCCAAGTTAATGATGAGTTAATGCATCGATGAAGTCTGCAGCCGGCATCGGTTTGCCGAACAGGTAGCCCTGCAGAAAGTTGACATGGTGGGCGGCCAGATAATCACACTGGGCTTGTGTCTCTACACCTTCGGCCACGATGCCCAGATCCAGTTTGGTGGAAAGCTCGATGATGCTGTCCAGAATGTGCCGGGAGAGGGCATCTTTATCGATCATCGCGACAAATGTCTGGTCGATCTTGAGGAAGTCGACATTGAACGTTCTCAAGTAGCCAAGGCTTGAATGACCGGTGCCAAAGTCATCAATCGCGATCTTTACACCCATCGCACGCAGTTGCTCGAACAGCTGGTGGGTGATCTCGGACGGCTCGATCAGCTCGCGTTCCGTCAGCTCCAGGACCAGGCTGATGCTGCCCGGCTGGAAAGCTGACAAAAATTCACGGCAATCCTCAACCAGCTCCAGATCCTGGCAGTGGCTGGCGGTGATGTTTATGCCAATGTGGAACGGCGCGGTAAAGGTCGACGAAAGCGGCCCCAACAGGACAGCGGTCTGCTGCATCAAGGCGCGGGTCATTGGCACGATAAGCCCGGAGTGTTCGGCAAACGGGATGAACAGGTCCGGACGTACCAGCCCCTCCTTGGGATGGTTCCAGCGCATCAGCACTTCCGTGCCCGACCACTGTTTACTGTCGCCATGCACCACCGGCTGAAAGTAGGGAATAAACTCTCCCGCCTCCAGAGCTCGCAGCATTTCATGGCTGGGCGATGTGGAGCGCTTCTGCAAGATGTAGCCGATCGCTGCCGATACCGCACCGAAGAACATCAGCAGGCTGAACAGCGGCGGGTATTCATCTTTCATGTAGCGCCAGGTTTCGCCTTCCGGAAACGCGGCGGTGACCGAGAATGCATAGTGCGGCGAGTGCAAGGTACTTTGCGCCACCGGCAACGCGGGCAGTGCGCCTTGATGCACTTTGCCGTCGGCCGAGAGCCAGTTGTTGCCGACTTGCAGTAACAACAATGTGTGCCGGCCGATCAGACGCAGGATGTTGCTCAGGTGATAGCCGTCCAGCGTGGTCAGTGCGCCTGCGCGCCCTTCGCTCAGACGATATACCAGCAACGCAGTATCGGGCGTGACCGGGTTGCCGTTCATGAGCCACAACTTGCCCTGGGTGTAGTCGCCCGGATTGACGACTTCCTTGAAGTCGCCAAACAGCGAACTGCAATAGAGATTGTCGTCCCATACCAGATTGGTCGAGCGCACAAACGGGCGTCGGGTGACTTGTTCGCGCAAGGCCAGTTTTACAGTCTCGCAGGACTGGCCGGCCAGCGGCAGCAACTCCCGGGCGGCGAGGGCGGTATTGTCGAGCATCAGTTCAAACTGCCGCAGGGCTTCATCGGCGGTGTGTTGCGAACTCTGCTGAAGGGCGCGCCCGGCCTGCATATAAAGAATCACGCTGCCGAGTACGATCGGCAGCAGGCCACACAGCAACGTCACGATAATCCGGGTGCTGCGCTTGCGGCGGGGCCTGACGGTCAGTGGCATGGGCGCATCCTGTCGCAATGGAGTGGGGCACTTGATGGCAGGCGAAGCGTGCGCGCAACTCCCGTGATCTGAGCCCATGATAGATGGTCAATGGCACCTGTGCTGCTCAACGGTAATCCAGCCGTGTTGCCAGTTGAATGAATGCCAGCGTGGCGGGTGACGCCTGGCGCTGATCCAGCACCGCCAGGCCCACTTGCCGGTTGACTGCGGGGGACAGCGGTCGCTTGACATAGCGTGGGTCGGAATCGAAAGGCAACGAACCTTCGGCCACCACGGTCATGGCATCGCCTCGTCCGACCGTGTCGAGAGTGCTGAGCAGTTGCGAGCAGCGATAGCGGATGTTCGGGCTCAACCGCGCGGTGTTGAACAGGCGCGAAACCAGCTCCGATGAACCGGCCTCGGTCAGCACGAACGGGTCGTTGCAAAGGTCTTTGAGGCTTACTGATTCACGCGCCGCCAACGGGTGACCGAGCGGGAGCAGGGCGACCATCTGATCTTCAATCAGGGCAAACGTGTCGAAGCGTTCTTCTGGCAGCACTACAAAACCGATGTCGATCCGCCGCTCCTCCAGCCACTGGATGACTTGCCGATCCGGGCCTTCATCAATGTGCACTTCGATCCCCGGATGCGCCTCGCGATAGCGCTGAAGAATCTTCGGTAGCAACTTGATCGAGGACGTCGGCCCGAAAGAACCAATGCGCAAGGTGCCGCGTTTCATGCCGCGCGCATCCGCGGCCTCCTGACGCAACGTATTGGCCAGCCCGAGCATCGCCCGCGCGCGCAGCAGCAATTGCTCGCCGATGTCGCTCAGTTCAACTTGCGACTGATGCCGGCGCAGCAGTTCGACGCCCAGTTCCTGTTCCAGCGATTTCAAGGCGTGGGACACCGCCGACTGGGAAACTCCCAGACGATGGGCAGCGAGAGTGAAGCCGCGCAGTTCGGCCACCATCGAGAAGATTTCGAGTTGGGTCAGGGTCATGAGTAAAGACTCATTTTACGATGATGAGGAATCGATCGAATGATACGTCATCCGCCAGTCTCATCATTGGGAACGTTATGAGTTGTCATGAACCTGTTCGTCCGGCCGCTTCGGACGTGCCCGTCTATTTGAACCTGGCCCTGGTCACCATGATCTGGGGCGGAACGTGGGTGGCCGGGCGTTTTCTGGCCGGTAGCCTGAGTCCGGTGTTTGCTGCCAGCCTGCGGTTTTTGCTGGCCAGCGTGGCATTGCTCGGGTTTCTGCGACTGGCGCGGATTGCGCTGGCGCGGCCCACGCCCCGGCAATGGCTGCAACTGGCGCTGCTGGGGTTCTTCGGGATCTTCTTTTACAACCTGTGCTTCTTTTACGGGCTGCAATACATCAACGCTTCTCGTGCCTCATTGATCGTGGCGCTGAACCCGGCGGTCATTGGTCTCGCGTCCTGGTTGCTGTTCAGGGAGCGGCTGAGCCGGTTGAAAGTGACCGGAATTGCGATCTGCATCAGCGGGGCGGCTGTGGTGATCGTCAGTCGCAACCCGCAGCTGTTGAGCGAAACGCCGGACGCGTGGATTGGCGATCTGCTGATCCTCGGCTGCGTTTTGAGCTGGGGCGTCTATTCGCTGTTCTCACGCAGCCTCAATCAGAGCATCGGCCCGGTGCAGACCGTGACCTTTTCGATTTTACTGGGCACCCTGATGTTGTGGGCGCTGGCCCTGAGCCGGGGCGAAGTGGACGTTGCGGCCTTGGCCGCGCTTGGCCCGCGCCAATGGCTGAGCCTGGCCTATCTGGGCGTACTCGGTTCTGCGCTGGCCTACATCGGTTACTACGATGGCATCCGTAAAATCGGCGCCACACGCTCCGGCGTGTTCATTGCTCTCAATCCGCTGACCGCCGTGCTGGCCGGTGCAATCGTGCTGGGTGAACAGCTGACGCTGGCCATGTGCCTGGGCGGTGTGCTGATTCTGGCGGGTATCTGGCTGTGCAACAAACCCCTTGCACCGACCCGAAAAAAGCGGATTTTATAGAGAGGGCAGACAACCCTATTTACGCTGTGTAGAATCGGGTTACGCATACAATAATAATCGTCTTCTGGCAGCAGAAGCCTCGCCCGCAAGAGCCTTGGGTCGACAATGAAGATATTCGGGTTTCAACTGATCTACGGTGACTTCCTCGCCCGCAGTGTGCGTGGCATCTCCTGTGCGCCACCCACCGGCCTCAGCATTACTGACAAATAACTCTGGTTAATTGATAAGAATGATGAGGCGCCAACCATGGCAGATTTATATGAAAACCCTATGGGCCTGATGGGCTTCGAGTTCATCGAGTTCGCAGCGCCGACGCCTGACACTCTGGAGCCGATCTTCGAGATCATGGGCTTCACCAAGGTCGCGACCCACCGTTCCAAGAACGTGCACCTGTATCGCCAGGGCGCGATCAATCTGATCCTCAACAACGAACCGCACAGCGTCGCCTCGTACTTCGCGGCCGAGCACGGCCCGTCGGTGTGCGGCATGGCGTTCCGGGTCAAGGATTCGCAGAAAGCCTACAAACGCGCACTGGAACTCGGCGCTCAGCCGATCCACATCGAAACCGGCCCGATGGAACTGAACCTGCCGGCGATCAAAGGCATTGGCGGCGCGCCGCTGTACCTGATCGACCGTTTCGGCGAAGGCAGCTCCATCTATGACATCGACTTCGTGTTCCTCGAAGGCGTTGATCGCAATCCGGTCGGTGCCGGTCTGAAGATCATCGATCACCTGACCCACAACGTGTATCGCGGCCGCATGGCCTACTGGGCGAACTTTTACGAGAAACTGTTCAACTTCCGCGAAATCCGTTACTTCGATATCAAGGGCGAATACACCGGCCTGACTTCGAAAGCGATGACCGCGCCGGACGGCATGATCCGCATCCCGCTCAACGAAGAATCGTCGAAGGGCGCCGGGCAGATCGAAGAGTTCCTGATGCAGTTCAACGGCGAAGGCATCCAGCACGTGGCGTTCCTCACCGACGACCTGGTCAAGACCTGGGATCAGTTGAAGAAAATCGGCATGCGCTTCATGACCGCGCCGCCGGACACCTACTACGAAATGCTCGAAGGCCGCCTGCCGAACCACGGCGAACCGGTGGATCAGTTGCAATCGCGCGGCATCCTGCTCGATGGCGCATCAGACAAGGACGACAAGCGTCTGCTGCTGCAGATCTTCTCGGAAACCCTGATGGGCCCGGTGTTCTTCGAATTCATCCAGCGCAAGGGCGATGATGGTTTCGGCGAAGGCAACTTCAAGGCACTGTTCGAATCGATCGAGCGTGACCAGGTGCGTCGCGGTGTACTCGCTACCGAGTAACCCGCATCAGATGTAAAAAAGCCCGGCCTGCAATTGCAGGCCGGGCTTTTTATTGCTCGTCTTACGGGCGCCGCTGGCGCATCAGATGCTTGAACCCTTCAAATACCAGCACCACCACAGCCAGCCAGATCGGAATGTAAGTCAACCATTCGCCGGGTTTGATGCTCTCGCCCAGCAGCAGCGCCACACCCAGCAGCAACACCGGTTCAACGTAACTCAACAAGCCGAACAGGCTGAACGGCAAAAGGCGACTGGCAATGATGTACACCACCAGCGCCGATGCACTGATCAGGCCGAGCAGCGGAATCAGCCACGTCAGCGCCGGGTACTGATCGAACACGCCGAAACCCTGTTCGCCGCCGCGCACAAACCAGTACGCCACCGGCAGCATCAAAGTCATGTCGACCCACAGGCCGCCGAGGTTGTCGGTCTTGAGGTATTTGCGCAGCACGAAGTACAACGGATAACCGACGACCACCACCAGCGTCGCCCAGGAAAATCCGCCCACCTGATACAGCTCGTTCAACACGCCGAGGCTGGCAAAGAACACCGCGACTTTTTGCAGGTACGACAGGCTCTCGCCATAAGCGATGCGCCCGGTCAGCACCATGGCCAGCGGCAGGAGGAAGTAGCCCAGTGACACATCGAGGCTGTAACCATTGAGCGGCGCCCACATGAACAGCCACAACTGCACGCCCAGCAACGCAGACGACAGGATCAACCCGCCGGTCAGCTTCGGCAGCGCAGGGATCCGGCGCAGCAGGTCCAGCACCCGCCGCCATTCGCCGGACAACAACATGAACAGGGTCATGCAGGGCACGGTCAGCAGCATCCGCCAACCGAAGATTTCCACGCCGCTCAACGGGGTGAGCAGCGAGGTGTAGTAATACATGACGGCAAACAGCGTCGAGGCTGTTACCGAGAGAGCGATACCTTTAGACAAACTGTCCTCGCGGGGTAATGGTCAAACGGGGTGCGCAGGATACGTGGTTTTTGTGCTGAATATTGGGCAGATGCTCAATATTTGCCACACATGAAACAGCCCATAGACATTCGCCTGCTCGCGAAGCTTTCAACCTTGCCGCGGAGCCCGTCCGGAGGCAGAAATCATCACTGCCCAACTTGCAAGGGATTACCAAAGTTCATGAGATACATCTCGCCAAACTTGTAAGAGGCGTAATCGGTGATGTGCCCAATGTCACGATAGACCGGAAAACCGTCGACCGTGTTCATGCACGCATCACCTGTGCATTGCACGGTTTTCGGGTCAATGACGATTAACCCGGGGTATTCAGTCTTCAGTTCATTAAAAAGTGTTTCCAGCGCTGGTTCTTTGCTACCGGACCATGGCATAGCAGCGCAGAGGCTGCCTTGCTCGACGCTGCCCATCAGCCCACGCAACTTGACCTGGCGCAGCAGGCACGCGTTGATACCAGGTGGCATGGGCAGCGTGTTCTCCAGAAACACCGGGATAGCGCCTGATGCGACGATAATATCCAGGGCTTCCCGGATTGCTACGCCAAAGCGTTGTCGGGACAGTTCCAGGCTGTGAGGATCATCGCGTTTGGTGACGATGTCACCGTTCAAATAAGCCTCCCAGAACTGGCCCACAATCACATACTTGAAATGCTTGTTCGCAATCATCTCGTAATAGCGTTGAGCGGCGTCGTGGCATTTTTCAAACAACGCGTTCTTGTATTTTTTCTCGTCGTACTGGTAGATCCCGGGCAATGCCAGGCACGCCGGGTAAGCCTGTGCGAGTACAGCAAGATTGGCATCCCTGGCCAGCGTTTCAACAAAACCCCAGTAGTGATTCGAAAACGAATCGCCCATCAGAAATACTTGTGGCGCCGTTTGATCGGCGCCGAATATGCAGCCAGGATCGGCACCATCGCTGACACCAAGACATCCTTCCCGAGCAACTGGCACAGAGGCTTTCAAATCGTTGAGCATGTTGCTGTAGCCCTGATTGAAGCGGCCCGGCCAGCCCTCGTGCCTGACACTGGCAGAGTGCAGCAGCGACAGGCCGATAGCGGGCAAAATCATCAGTACCACGAGCGTTTTGCCAAAGCCAAATCGTGCCTTGCGGAACTTGTTTTCAATCAGCACATAAGAGAGCCAGGCCGTGATGAAAGTGCAAACGAAGTAAATGATCGTCATCGACGGGGTTAGCGCGATTCCCATGTAATTCATCACCGCCAGGATCGGCCAGTGCCATAGATACAAGGAGTACGAGAGTGTGCCGATAAACACTATGGGTCTGGCCGCGAGTAGCTTGGCGAAAATGCTTGCATCACCAATCCCCTGGTACAGCAAAGCTGCAGTAGCGAGACATACGGCAATGGCATGGTATTGCGGGAATCCCGGCAAGATATCGTCCCGGGTAGCGCAATAGATGATCGTGACCAGCGAAAGTGCACAGACCACAGAGGCGCTCAGGCGATTGAGCCGGAACTTGTCCGTACTGAAGATGACCGCACAAGAGCCGATCATCAATTCGAAAATCCGCGCAGCGAAGAAATAGTAGTTTTTCTCAGGCGTGGCGTAAGACAGGTACAGCGCGAGCACCATTGCCGCCACGGTCAGGCCGAGCACCGCCGCTTTGAAAATAACTTTCGGCAGATAGCGGTTGAGCAGCCAGATGCCCGGGGGGAGTATCAGATACCACTGCCATTCGATGGCCAGAGACCAGGTGTGCAACAGCGGCAGGCTTGCTGCATCCGGTGTGGCGTAACCCGTGGTCACTTTGGAAAAGTACTGGTTGGAGATGATTAACGAGGTGTACTTTTCGCTTTTTAAAAAATCGACGTAATCATCGGGCAAATACAGTAGCGTCGTGAGCGTCAATGTGACGATCAATAACGCAATAACGGCCGGTTGTAGTCGCCAGATCCGGCGCGTGTAGAACCCCGAGAAAGTGAACGTGCCGTTGTGCAGCGACTTCATGATGATAGCGGTGGTTAAATAACCCGAAATCACGAAGAAGATATCGACGCCGATGAAACCGGACGGGAAAAGCGCCAGTTCGCCGTGGAAGATCAACACCAGTAGAACAGCGATGGCGCGAAGTCCGTCAATATCGGCCCGGTACGCAAGTGAGGGGCGGCGATCGCCGAAAGTTGCGGGCTCCATAGCGCAAGTGAGGGCGCGCAGATCTTTATCGCCCGTTAATTTGAACAGCAGCCCGCGCAGTGGCTTTCTGAGGAGCTCGGCGGAGCGATTGGACATGTGCTGATCCCTTGCAAATTCCGAACGATCAATCAGATTCCGTTTGATCGCGCTTGATTCAATAAAAAACAGCCGATTGTATCGGCTGTTCAAGGTTTAGGGAAAATCCTAAGCCTTATGGGGTTTACGCCCAGACACAAAATGGCTCACATCGTTGAACCCCGGGGTAGAAGCATGCCCCGGCGTCACCAGCGAATCGATAAACGCCTCATCCTCCGCCGTAATCTTCACCGCCTGCGCCTTGGTGTACGCATCCCACTGTTCCTCAGTACGCGGCCCGACAATCGCCGACGTCACCGCACCGTTGTTCAGCACCCAGGCAATCGCAAACTCGACAATCCCGACCCCACGCTCTTTTGTGTATTGCTGAATCTGCTGGGCAATGCGCAACGACTCCACGCGCCACTCGGTTTCCAGAATTCGCTTGTCTTGGCGCCCGGCACGGCTGTTGGCGTCCGGCGTTACGTCCGGTGCGTATTTGCCGCTGAGCACGCCACGGGCCAGCGGGCTGTAAGGCACCACGCCGAGGCCGTAAGTCTGGGCTGCGGTGATCTGCTCGGTTTCGGCCTGACGGTTGACGATGTTGTACAGCGGTTGGCTGATCACCGGGCGATCAACACCGAGTTTGTCCGCCACGCGAATCACCTCGGCAATCCGCCAGCCGCGATAATTCGACAGGCCCCAATAACGTATCTTGCCCTGGCGAATCAGATCGCCAATCGCCGAGATCGTCACTTCCAGCGGGGTGTTGTGGTCTTCGCGGTGCAGGTAATAGATGTCGAGGTAGTCGGTGCCGAGCCGGGTCAGGCTGGCCTCCAGGCCATTGAAGATGTGCTTGCGGCTCAAGCCGCTGCGGTTCGGCACGCCATCCACGGGGCCGAAACCGACTTTGGTCGCCAGCACCCATTCATGCCGGTGACGGGCGATGGCTTCGCCGACGATCTCTTCCGAGCGGCCATTGGTGTAGACGTCGGCGGTGTCGATGAAGTTGATGCCTTGATCCCACGCCTTGTCGATGATGCGCAGCGAGTCTTCCGCGCTGGTCTGTTCGCCAAACATCATCGTGCCGAGGGTGAGGGTGGACACCTGCAACCCCGAGTGACCCAGTGTGCGATAGCTCATGCCGAAATCCTTTTGTCGGTGGGAAAGCTCCCATCAAATACCAGAAGCATCCGACGCGGCAAAGTGAATTTGTCCAGCAGCGGCCCCGAAGTTTCTGGCGCACTGCCGACCGTTCATCGCCACTGTCAGATCTGACAGTAGGAAATTTTCCTGTGAATAGCGCCTGATCTGCTCTGACGGTGCGAGCAAAAAATGCCGACACATTTTGTGAAATCAGGAGCGTTCTCATGGCCACTGAACCGATTGATCAAGGGTTGACTGCGGGTGACGAAATCAATCTCTACGCGCCTCGGTTGCCCGACGGCAAGGAAAATGTGGCGGGTGCGGATTATGGTCTTGCCATTCGTTTTTATGAGGAGAAACCTCTGGGGGCAACGGTGATTGTTCCAGCCTTGCTGGGCCAGGAGCCCAACATGACGGTGTTCCTGAATCTGAACGGTGTGGACAAAATCACCAGTGAACAGACCGAGTCCGCTACGTCTGCGACCACGCTGTACATTGCCCACAATCTGCTGCTTCCCGATCTGCCGAATACCCTGAACTACACGGCCCGGCGCCTTGACAGTAGCGAGGAGACTTATGAACCGCCCATTACCATCAAATACAACGAGATTCGTCCAGGCATCGAAGACAAGATCAAAGGGGATGAAGGGCATTCCGAGCTTCGACTCATCCTGCCGCAAGACGTGATTGACGACGGCATCGATGCCGACCGCGCGGCGCAGGGGGTGCAGGCGTATTGCATGTACCCTTATTGCCGCGCATTCGACAAAATCTCGCTGCGCTGCAACGGCCATGTTCTTACTCATGTGGTCCATCCGGATGAGGCCCCCTCCACACCGACCACTGAGCCGACCATCATCGGGGTGTGGCTCGATAAAGCTTTTTTCGAAGCCGCTGGCGACAATCCGCAAGCCGCGTTTGACTTTACGGTCGAGGACGAACTCACCAACGGAGCGGACCCGACCTCGCCCTGGTCGAAGCCGATCCGCCTGGTGATTGACCTGAAGGGCGCCAGAATGGCCGCCCCCGACATTGCCGAGGACCCGGACGACCCCGACGATGAGCCGGACACTATTGATTGGAACAAGCTCGGCACTCGGGATCTGACCATTCAGGTTCATGTTTTTGCACCACGCTGGGAAAGCGGAGATACCTTGAGGGTGAAGTACTTCGCGACACCCAGTAGCGGAAGCGTGGTTGAACACGTGGTAGACGCTGAGGTGACAAGGCTTCCGTTTACCCATCGGTTGATGATCGACAATGCCAAGGTGATTGCCGACAGTACGGTCAAGGTTCTTTACGAACGTATTCGTGGAAATGAAGTTAATGCAATTTCAAAAATTGCACGGGCACGGGTCATTCAGAAGCCCGTGATTATTTCGATGAAGAACTCGTTCAACGTGGAACTGGAACATCGCGGGACTGTTTCTGACAATAAGGTCATGTTGTCAGGGGCTGCGCTGACGGGTGTTGTGTTGCAAGTTCTTGATGGCGGTACGGTGAGGGAAGAAGTCAAAGTCGGAACGAATTACAAGTGGGAAAGCAAGTTCATATCAATAGCGGAAGGGTCACACCGTTTTACTGTGAAGGAAAAAAACGGGAATCAGTTTGAGTCCGAACCCTGGGAGATTGAGCGGTTGGGTTTCAACATTGATCGGACACAGATGAAACTGAGCGGGTTTTCGGTGAAGGTCGATGGGTGGCCGAAAACAGGGGAGGATTCGATTGGCAATACCGGCGTTCGGGTTCCAACCGGTGGTGTTCCGCCGTATGACTATGCATCGTCTGATCCACTGACGGCTCCCGTGACGGCACAGGGCAAAGTGGTGGGGTTGAAAAGTGGCGTGGCAACTATCTATGTCACCGATCAGGAAGGCAGTACTTTGTCTTATCTTGTTGCGGTAACTAATAAATTCAAGCTGCAAATAAGCACTGAGAAGTTACGCGCAGATGACGCGATTGTCTGGATGAACTTGTTAGGAGGATTTACGACTTATAACTATACTTTTGTTGCCGATGTTCGTCGTGTTTATATTCCGCTCATTCCAGAGATTGTCAATGCATGCAGCCAAAATGGGCGTTTCTATAATTACTTGAGAACGGATTTATCTATTTTCGGAAGCACGGGGCTTAGTACTCTTACATCGTGGTGCTTGATACCTATCTAATTTGATCCACTGCTCCTGATCGGGCGCTTGGTTTCGGATGTCATCGGCTGAGCGCTCGGCAACGCACCCGCAAAAACGCCTGCAACACCTTCACCTGTTCCGACACCTGCACCCGATGCGGGCACAGCAGATTGAACGGCACGTTCTCGCCGTGCCAGTCATCGAACAGCGTCACCAGCCGCCCAGCGCGCACGTCTTCGGCCACGTCGAGCCAGGCTTTGTAGGCGATGCCGTGCCCGGCGAGCGCCCAGCGGCGGGCCACTTCGCCGTCGTCGCTGAGGTAGTCGCCGCGTACTTCGACCTCGACCGTTTCGTCCTCGCGATGGAAGCGCCAGGTGTTGTAGGGACGGCCGTTGCGCAGGTAGAGCAGGGCGCTGTGCTCGCTCAATTCGGCAGGATTTTGCGGCGTGCCGTGACGCTCGAGATACGCAGGACTGGCGCAGGCCACGCGCCGGTGCTCAGGCAGAATCGGTAACGCCACCAGCGTCGAATCACTCGGCACGCCAAAGCGCAGCGCCACATCCACCGTCTCGCGAAACAGATCCGCATGCCGGTCGTTGAGCAGCAATTGCAGTTGAATGTGCGGGTGCTCGCGCTTGAAATCGTCCAGCCACGGCAGCAACACATTGCGCCCGAAGTCCGACGGCGCCGCCAGTTGCAACACGCCGCTAAGGCCTTCCGTCTGTTGCTTCAGCGCCTGTTCGCCCTCGGCCAATGTGGCCAGTGCCAGGCGCACACTTTCCAGATAGCGCCGGCCTTCTTCGGTCAGGCGCATGCTGCGGGTCGAGCGGGCGAACAGGCGGATGCCGAGGCGGGTTTCCAGGCGTTTCAAGGCGATGCTGGCGGCGGCCGGGGTCAGCTCCAGCGCCCGGGCGGCGGCGGAAATGCTGCCGGAGTCGGCGGTGCGGACGAAGATCTCAAGATCGAGAATCGAGCTCATTGGTAAAAATCCTTTAAAGATCCTTCCGATTTACCGGGATTTTTCTGCGATTGGCAACCGGGGAAGATGCAATCTCCTCAAGCCCACCGGAGAACTCTCATGAAACCATTCGACAACCAGACTGTTGTGGTCATCGGCGGTAGCAGCGGCATTGGCGCCGCCGTCGCGTCGAACGCCGCTGAACGAGGCGCCCGTGTTTATTCGGTCGGGCGCCGTGTTGAAACGTCCGAAATCCATGATGGTGTCCGTCACGAAACTGCCGATGTCACCGATGACGCCTCGCTGCGCCAACTGTTCGAACGCATTGGCGCCCTCGATCATCTGGTGATCACCGCCGGGCCGAGCGTCAGCGCCAAGCCTCTGGCCGACAGCGATCTGATTCAAGCGCAGCAGGCCTTCGACGTGAAATTCTGGGGCACCTTGCGCGCGATTCAAGCGGCGCTGCCGTACCTGAGCGAGCGGGGCAGCATCACCCTGACGTCGGGTTTGTTGTCGCGCAAATTTGTCGCTGGGCAGTTCATCAAGACCACTTTGAACGCCGCGCTTGAATCGCTCGCCAAACAACTGGCAAAGGAGTTGGCACCGCGTCGGGTCAACGTGATCAGCCCCGGCGTGACTGACACCGAAGCCTACGCCGGCATGGACGAAAGCCAGCGCAATGCTATGTTCGCCCGCAACTCGGCGGCGCTGCCGGTAGGCCGGATCGGCACGCCGCAGGATCTGGCAGCCGCGTTTATGCTGGTCATGGAAAACGGCTTTATCAGCGGCAGCATCATCGATGTCGACGGAGGTGGATTGTTATGACCTGGCACTTCGATCACCTGGCGTTCAATGCGCCGGACGGGCAACCGATTCAGGACGCCTTCAATGTATTGCTGGGATTGACGCCGGGGCGGCGACCGCCGTTTCCGTTTCCCGGGCGGTGGTTGTATCAGGATGGGGAGGCGTTGGTGCATGTGATTGAGCAGCCTTCGTTTGAGGACGCTGGTTTGAGTCATATTGCGTTTCGTACGGATGAAGACGCGGCGGTGGTTTTGAGGCGGGTGCAGGGGAGTGGGTTGCCGTATCAGGTGGCGCAGGTGCCGGAGGACGGGATCTGGCAGATTTTTGTGCAGATGCCGGGGGGATTGGTGCTGGAACTGGATGCAAAAACGGGGATCTTGTGAGCGTTTAATCGTGGCGTTTAAAGGACACGTTCAGACACGCACCTCAGGCTACACAACCTTGCGCCGTTGCCTACAACTGCGCCAGAATCCGCCGGCTTGTGCGCTTATAGGCCGGGTTTTATCGTTATCTCGTCGCTGAAAAACAGCGATGGGGTTTGGTAGCCCGGTTCTGACTTGTTGCGCAACTCACCGTATTCGGACGCTTATCCGTCCGTGCTTTTATGGTGGCCATGCGCGGGGCGCTTTCGAGCGCGCCGGTTCTCCAAGTCACCGGTCTACCAACCCGTGCATGGCCACCACCTCTTCGTTTGGTAGCGAAGTTTGATGGCTCCATTTTTCTGATTTGGAGATTCAAACGTGATCAAACCAACACCCAACCCACCCGAAGCCGACACCACCTCGCCCTACGAAACCCTCGATTCCAAGAAATTCCACGAAGCCGCCGAACGCGCCCTCGATCACTATCTCAATCCGCTGCTCCCCAGAAAACCGCTGCTCAAACCCAACACCCGCTACCTCATCGCCCCCGGTATCCCGAGCGAAGAACTGTTGGCCGATGCCTGCGAAACCCTGACCTCGGCCAAAATCATGGCAACCGACTTCGCCGGCCTGGTGGACGGCTCGCATCGGCATGTGCTGCTGGGGATCGCGCAACTGATCATGCTGGGGGAACTGGCGGTGAATCGGGCGCTGGATAATCTGGAACTGAAGGCTGAAGCGCCGCTGTAGCCAGATCCTTAGCCTGATCGTTCCCACGTCGAGGCGTCGAACCGTCCGCGTGGGAATGCAGCCCGGGACGCTCCGCGTCCCTTCCAGAGCTGGAACGCGGAGCGTCCCTTGAGGCGTTCCCACGCGGAGCGTGGGAACGATCTAAATGAAAACGGCCCGTAATGGGCCGTTTCTGTATTTCGACTAAGGCTTAAGCCCGCAACGTCCGCGTCATCCGCAACGCCAGCAAACTCCCGCCAACAATCACACCCGCCAGCAGATACAGCGCCGCATCGGTCGACCCGGTGCTGTCCTTGACCCAACCCACCAGATAAGGACTGAGGAATCCAGCCATCTGCCCCATCGAGTTGATCAACGCCAATCCACCCGCCGCAGCACCCGCGCTCAACATGGCAGTCGGCACCGGCCAGAACATCGGCAGACCGGTCAGCGCGCCCATGGTCGCAATGGTCAGACCAAGGATCGCAATCGGCGGGTTGGCCGCGAAGTTCACCGCGATCAGCAGGCCGATCGCACCCATCAGCATCGGCACCACCAAGTGCCAGCGACGTTCTTTGCGCAAGTCCGCCGAACGCCCGACCACCAGCATGAACACGGCGGCCAGCAGATAAGGAATCGCACTCAACCAGCCAATCACCAGGTTGTCGCTGAAGCCGAGGTTCTTGATGATCGACGGCAGCCAGAAGTTGATCGCGTAAACGCCGCTCTGGATGCAGAAGTAGATCAGGCCGAAGGCCCAGATCGCCGGGTTCTTGAACACCGCGATCAGCGAATCGGAGGTGGTTTTCGGTTTGTTCGCCAGGTCTTCCGCCTGATCGGCTTCCAGCACCGCACGCTCGTGCGGGGTCAGCCATTTGGCAGCGGCGAAGTTGTCGCTGAGCAGGAAGTAGGCGAGTGCGCCCAGCACCACGGTCGGAATGCCTTGCAGCAGGAACATCCACTGCCAACCGGCCAGACCGCCCTGACCTGCGGCGAAGTGATTGAGGATCCAGCCGGAAAACGGGCTGCCGAGCAGGCCGGACACCGGGATTGCCGACATGAACAGCGCCATGATCCGGCCACGGCGGAAGGTCG
Source organism: Pseudomonas sp. B26(2017) (assembly GCF_002113045.1). NCBI lineage: Bacteria > Pseudomonadati > Pseudomonadota > Gammaproteobacteria > Pseudomonadales > Pseudomonadaceae > Pseudomonas > Pseudomonas sp. B26(2017). Next base: position 251,948 of record NZ_NEJJ01000001.1, read on the forward strand.
GGAACCACTGCGAGAGATACAGCACAACACCCGGGAAGAACCCGGCTTCGGCCGCGCCAGTGAACAGGCGCAAGGTGTAGAACTGGGTCGGTGTGGTGACGAACAGCAGGCAGGTCGACAGCGTGCCCCAGGTGATCATCATCAGCGCGATCCAGCGCCGTGGACCGAATTTGGTCAGCGCCAGGTTGCTCGGTACGCCGCACAGCACGTAACCGATGAAGAAGATACCGGCCCCGAGGCCGTACACGGTTTCGCTGAATTTCAGCGCGTCGAGCATCTGCAGTTTGGCGAATCCAACGTTGACCCGGTCGAGGTAGTTGAACAGGTAGCAGATGAAGATGAAGGGGATCAAACGCAGGGTGATGCGTTTGTAGACGGCATTTTTATCGTCAGCGATGGTCTGGGCGGCAGCGGCGCTCTGCGACATGGCGGCTCTCTCTTTATTATGATTTTTTGCGATGCAAAGGGTAACGTTGATCGCCCTGAGAGTCTCGGCCACCTTTGGCCGGATTGTCTTTGTGCCTGAGCACAGGGTTTGCCGGCAGACCCTGTGCGGGTGAACAACCGTCCGCGCCTGTTTTCAAGGATTTTCCCCTTATGTTCGAACTCGACCACGACCTCGCCCAGGACATCGTCGACCGGGCCATGGCCATTTTGCCGTACAACGTCAACGTCATGGACAGTCAGGGCCTGATCCTCGGCAGCGGCGAGCCGGAGCGGATCAACACCCGCCACGAAGGCGCGCAACTGGTGCTGGCCAACGGGCGGGTGGTGGAGATCGACGCGCAGACCGCCGTGCATCTGAAAGGCGTGCAGCCGGGGATCAATCTGCCGTTGCTGCTCGATCAGCGGTTGATCGGTGTGCTCGGCATTACCGGCGAGCCGGAGCAACTGCGCACTTACGCCGAGCTCGTGCGCATGACCGCCGAAATGCTGGTCGGCCAGCGCAACCAGCAATCCGAACAGCAATGGCGACGGCAACGTTGCGATGACTTGCTGGCGTTGCTGTTGAGTGAGGCAGGGGATTCGCCAAGGTTGGTTGACGAGGCCCAGCAACTCGGGCTCAAACCGCAACTGACGCGGGTGCCGTATCTGTTTGAGCTGGGACTTGAACACGGGCCGGGACAAACCGTCGAGGCACTGAGTGCCTGGCTGATGTCGCGCTATCCCGACAGTTGGTGCGTAAGTTCGGCCAAGTCGTCGCTGCTGTGGTGCCGGCCGGCGAGTCAGAACGTCGAGCATGATCGCCTGCTGGAAAAACTCGATGGCCTGGGCTGGAACATCCTGCGCATCGCCGTCGGCGGGCAGGCCGATGGGTTGGCCGGGTTGCGCCGTTGCTATCGGCGGGTCGGCGATTTGCTCGCCTATGGCCGAGAAGTATTGCCGCACTCAAGACTGCTGACCCTCAATCGCTACCGCTTGCCGGTGATGCTCTGGCGCCATCGCAACGATGACGCGCTGGATGAATTGCTCAAACCGTTACGCAAAGTCATCGCCAAGGACAGCAACGGCCAGTTGCTCGCGACCCTGCGCAGCTGGTGCGATCACGACGGCCAGAGTCAGGCCTGCGCCGATGCGCTGGGGATTCACCGCAACAGCCTGCGTTACCGGATGGAGCGGATTGCCGAGTTGAGCGGGGTCGATCCATTGAAGCTCGATGGCATGTTGGCGCTGTATCTCGGGGTTCAATTGCTGCCGCAGACTGAATCGAGTGCATGAGGTGTTCTTGAGGGTCCTATCGCTGGCAAGCCAGCTCCCACAGGGTTTTGCGTCGTTCACATATTTTGTGCACGCTCGGATACTTGTGGGAGCTGGCTTGCCAGCGATAGGGCCGGACCATTCAGCACCGAAATCCCTGCCTTTGTGAAAATGAACAATAAACGCCAATCCAACTTGTGCAGCGGACAGGCGTCAACGTTCCAAGCGACTGGCAGCATGAGGGGCACTGGAACTGGAGAATTCGCATGAAAATCGTCATCGCCCCCGATTCGTTCAAGGACAGCCTGAGTGCCCAAGGCGTTGCAGAAGCCATCGCGCTGGGCCTGGCGCAGGTCTGGCCGCAGGCGACGCTGGTCAAATGCCCGATGGCCGACGGTGGCGAAGGGACGGTGGAGTCGATTCTCGACGCCTGCGAGGGCGAGTTGCGCCGCGCCCGTGTACGCGGCCCATTGGGCGCGGCGGTCGAAGCCGCATGGGGCTGGCTGCCGCACAACCACACCGCAATCATCGAAATGGCCGAAGCCAGCGGCCTGCAACTGGTGCCGCCGGGTCAACGCGATGCGTGCATCAGCAGCACGTTCGGCACCGGCGAGCTGATCCGAGCCGCGCTGGATGCGGGCGCACAACGGGTGATTCTGGCCATCGGCGGCAGTGCCACCAATGACGGCGGCGCCGGTGCGATGCAGGCGCTGGGCGTGAAACTGCTGGATGCTCAAGGGCAATCGCTGGTGCCGGGTGGTCTGGCGCTGGCGCAACTCGCACGACTGGATCTCAGCGAACTTGACCCGCGTCTGGCACAGGTGCGCTTCGACATCGCCGCCGACGTCAACAATCCGCTGTGTGGCCCCCATGGCGCCTCGGCGATTTTCGGTCCGCAGAAAGGCGCGTCACCGGCGCAAGTGCAGCAACTCGATCAGGCCCTCGGTCATTTCGCCGGACTCTGCGCGCAAGCGCTGGGCAAGGATGTTCGGGACGAGCCGGGTAGCGGTGCGGCGGGTGGGCTGGGTTTTGCCGCCAAGGCATTCCTCGGCGCACGGTTTCAGGCCGGGGTTGAAGTGGTCGCGGAACTGGTCGGTCTGGCGCAAGCCGTGAAAGGCGCCGATCTGGTGATCACCGGAGAAGGGCGCTTCGATGCCCAGACCCTGCGCGGCAAAACCCCGTTTGGCGTTGCACGGGTCGCCAAGCAACACGGCGTGCCGGTCATTGTCATCGCAGGCACGTTGGGTGAGGGCTATCAGGCACTCTACGAGCACGGCATCGACGCAGCTTTCGCCGTCACCAGCGGCCCGATGACACTCGAACAAGCCTGCGCCGAAGCGCCGCGCCTGTTGCGCGAACGCGCGACAGACATTGCGCGCGTCTGGAGCATGGCAACCCCGGACTGACGTGTCACTCATCATCTAAAACGACGGGTGTTTCACCGCTGAAACACCTGCAACACTTTGAAAAATATTTCATCTTTACCCGCAAACTTCCTCAAGCCTGGCCGATAAAGAAATCAGGCGCACAACACTTCCAAAAACAGTGACGCCGGACTGAAGCCCGCCCCCATGGGCCAGTGATCACGGCATGGACGCTCGTAGTTTCAATCATCCGAGAGTCCTCCTATGTCCTTGCGTAATCTGAATATCGCGCCCCGTGCCTTCCTCGGTTTTGCCTTTATTGCTCTGCTTGTGATCGTGCTCGGCGTGTTCGCCGTCAATCGCATGTCGATCATCCGTCAGGCGTCCCTGGAGATGGAGTCGACACAGTTGCCCAGCGTCACTCAACTCGCCGTAGTGACGGAAAACGTCCTGCGACTGCGCATTCTCTCGTTCCGCATTCTGGTCAACCGCGACCCTGCCGGCTTGCAGGAAGCCCAGACCCGCATCGGCGTGCTGGTGGACAAGGTACGTACCGCCCAGGCGAGTTATGCGGCACTGCCGGCCGGTTCGGAAGAACGCGCGCTGTATCAGACATTCGCGACGACCCTCGACAATTACCTGCAAGCCCAAAACCAGATGATCGACTTGTCGCGCCAGGACAAGGTCGATGAGATGCGTACCCTGATCAACACGAAGATCAAGGACGGCACCGACAAAATGGGCGAACAGCTCAACCAACTGATTGCAATCAACTCGGCCGACGCGAAAACCGCGTCGTCCCAGGCCGGTGACCAGTACAGCGGCGCGATCACCGGGATCATTGTGGTGGCCGTGATTGCCGCGTTGCTGACCGTAGTGCTGGCCTGGCTGCTGACCCGCAGCATCGTCACCCCGCTGAACCGCGCCGTCGCTGCCGCCCAAACCATCGCCGACGGCAACCTGACCAAACCCATCGAAGTCGACGGCAAGGACGAGCCGGCGCGCCTGCTTGAAGCCCTGGCCGCGATGCAGACCAACTTGCGCAAGACCATCGAACAGATTGCCGGCTCCGCCACGCAACTCGGCGCCGCTGCCGAAGAGCTCAGCGCCGTGACCGAAGAAGCGTCCCGTGGCCTGCAACAGCAGAACGACGAAATCGAACAGGCTGCCACTGCCGTCAACGAAATGACCGCTGCGGTGGAAGAGGTGGCGCGCAACGCGGTGTCGACCTCCGAAGCGTCGAACCAGTCGACTCACGCCGCCCGCGAAGGTCGTGATCAGGTGGTGAAGACCGTCGACGCGATCCAGACCATGACCCACGACGTGCAGAACACCGCACAGATGATCGAAGGCCTGGCGGCTCAGGGCCGCGACATCGGCAAGGTGCTGGACGTGATCCGCGCTATCGCTGAACAGACCAACCTGCTGGCACTCAACGCCGCCATTGAAGCGGCCCGTGCCGGTGAAGCCGGGCGCGGTTTCGCCGTGGTCGCGGACGAGGTTCGTGCCCTGGCTCATCGCACCGCGCAATCGACTCAGGAAATCGAAAAAATGGTCGCCGGCATCCAGAACGGCACGGGCGAAGCGGTCGAGTCGATGCAGCAAAGCAACCAGCGCACCCAGACGACGCTGGAAATGGCCCGTGCCGCCGGCGTTGCGCTGGAACAGATCACGCAATCGATTCACCAGATCAACGAGCGCAATCTGGTGATCGCCAGCGCTTCGGAAGAGCAGGCACAGGTGTCCCGCGAGGTTGACCGCAACCTGGTGAATATCCGCGATCTGGCTACGCAATCAGCCGCCGGCGCTAACCAGACCAGCGCCGCGACCCACGAACTGTCACGTCTGGCGGTGGATTTGAATGCGATGGTGGCGCGGTTTGTGATTTGACCTAGGGTGTAGGCTGGAGACCGCGCAATCAGGAGACGTACATGCGCTATTCAGCCTTGACCCAACGAATCGCCGGGGAGGGAGCAGCGGCCTGGCGGATTCACGACCGAGCGCTAGAGCTGCGCGCCGAAGGGGTCGATGTGTTGCTGCTGTCGGTGGGTGATCCGGATTTCGATACACCCTTGCCGATCATCCACGGCGCCATCGACAGCCTGCTGGCGGGCGATACCCATTATTCCGAAGTGCGCGGCCGGCTGGCGCTGCGCAAACGGATTGCCGAACGCCATCGGCGAAAAAGTGGCCAGGATGTGGACGCTGATCATGTGATTGTGCTGCCCGGCGCGCAATGCGCCGTGTATTCGGTGGCGCAATGTCTGCTGGATCCGGGCGATGAAGTCATCGTCGCCGAGCCGATGTACGTGACTTATGAAGGGGTATTCGGTGCTTGCGGCGCAATCGTGGTGCCGGTGCCGGTTCGTCCGGAAAACGGTTTTCGTGTCGACCCGGCAGATGTCGCAGCGCGGATCACCCCGAAGACTCGGGCCATGTTGCTCAACAGCCCCAACAATCCTTCCGGCGCCAGTCTGTCGTTGCTGATCTGGCAGGAGCTGGCAGCGTTGTGCATCCGTCATGACCTGTGGCTGATCAGCGATGAGGTCTACAGCGAATTGTTATACGACGGCCAGCACGTCAGCCCGGCGAGCCTGCCGGGCATGGCCGAGCGCACCGCCACCATTAACAGCCTGTCGAAATCCCATGCCATGACCGGTTGGCGGATCGGCTGGATGATCGGCCCGAAACCGTTGGCCGAGCATCTGGTGAATCTGTCATTGAGCATGTTGTTCGGTCTGCCGGATTTTGTGCAGAAAGCAGCGCAGATCGCGCTGGAGAAGGATCTGCCGGAAGTGACGCAGATGCGCGAGGAATACCGGTTGCGCCGGGATCTGGTGTGCGAACGCTTGCACGACTGTCCGGGGTTGTACCCGATCAAACCGGATGGCGGGATGTTCGTGATGGTCGACGTGCGCCAGACCGGGCTCGGCGCGCAGGGTTTTGCCGAGCGGCTGCTGGAAGGGTATGGCGTTTCGGTGCTGGCGGGGGAGGCGTTCGGGCCGAGTGCGGCGGGGCATATTCGCATCGGGTTGGTGGTGGATCGGGTGAAGCTGGCGGATGCGTGTTCGCGGATCGCCTTGTGCGCTGCGCAGCTTTTGCAACTGCGAAGTGCCTGACCTCGATCGTTCCCACGCGCAAGCAACTACACCGATCGTTCCCATGCTCCGCGTGGGGATGCCTCAAGGGACGCTCCGCGTTCCAGCTCTGGAAGGACGCGGAGCGTCCCGGGCTGCATTCCCACGCAGAGCGTGGGAACGATCAACGTGGGGGATTGACCAGATTGGCGGGCCTTTCACCCGCCAACGCCGCCAACAGGTTCTCCACCGCACACCGCGCCATTGCCTCGCGCGTCTCATGGGTTGCCGAGCCCATGTGCGGCGTCGCTACCACGTTGTTCAACTGCAACAACGGCGAGTCATGATTCAACGGCTCGCGTTCGAACACATCGAGCCCCGCCGCGCGAATCCGGTTATGCCGCAAGGTGTCGATCATCGCGGCTTCGTCCACCACCTTGCCCCGCGAGATATTGATGAAAATGCTTTCGGGGCGCATCAGCGCAAACTGTTCGGCGCCGATCAAACCTTCAGTCTGCGCGGTCAACGGCAACGTCAGACAAATGAAATCCGCTTGTCGCAGCAACTCCTCCAGACTGCGGTACTGCGCATCGAAACGTTCTTCGACCGCCGGTTTGCGCGACTGACTGTGATAGATCACCGGCATCCCGAACCCGAAATGCCCACGCTGCGCCAGCGCTTCGCCGATCCGCCCCATGCCGATGATGCCCAACGTCTTGCCATGCACGTCGGTGCCGAAATGCGCCGGGCCGATGCTGCGATGCCAGTGCCCGCCGCGCACCATGTTCGCCAGTTCAACCACGCGCCGGGCCGTGGCCAATATCAGGGCGAATCCGGTGTCGGCGGTGGTTTCGGTGAGCACGTCCGGGGTGTTGGTCAGCAGGATTTTGCGCCGGGTCAGGTAGTCGATGTCGTAGTTGTCGACGCCCACCGACACGCTGGAAACCGCTTCGAGCTTCGGCGCCAGATCGAGCAGCGCCGCGTCCAGTTTCAGGCTGGCGCCGAGCAAGCCGTGGGCGCCCGGCAGGGCATCGCGCAGTTTCATCAGGCCAGTGGCGTCGAGGCTGTCAATCAGCGTTACATCAACCTGCTCTTGCAGACGCGCCATCAGCGCCGGCGACAGTTTCTTGTACAACACAACCTGCTTTTTCATCGCAGTCATCTCTCTATCAATTCAGGAATGGGCCGGCAGCGGACGCGGTGCGCCGCGCTTGGCCGTCACCCGGTCGCTGGCGCCGGGCTTGAGAAAAATCGTCAGCACTACCGAGAGCATCAGCGCGCCGCTCATCAGCAGATACGAAGCGCCGGGCGAACCAGTGGAGCTGTTCAGGTAACCGACCAGATACGAGCCGCCGAACGAACCGAGGGCGCCCATGCTGTTGATCAGCGCCATGGCGCCACCGGCCACGTTGGCCGGAAGGATCTCCGGGACGATGGCGAAGAACGGCCCGTAAGGCGCGTACATGCAGGCGCCGGCAATCACCAGCAGCGTGTACGACCACCAGAAATGCTCGGCGCCCAAAGCGTAGGAGCCGTAGAACGCCACCGAGGCAATCAGTAATGGCGGCCAGACGAAGCGTTTACGCTTTTGCAGTTTGTCCGAGCCCCACGACACCAGCAGCATGCCGATCACTGCCGCCAGATAAGGCAACGCCGACAGCCAGCCGGCCTCGATCATGTCCATCTGCGCGCCGGCCTTGAGGATCGATGGCAGCCACAGCACGAAGCCGTAGACGCCGATGCTCCAGCAGAAAAACTGCAGCGCCAGAATGATCACCTTCGGCGAGCGGAAGGCTTCGGCGTAGTTCTTCACCGCTTTGATTCCGACTTGTTCGGCGGCGAGAGCGCTTTCCAGATCGTGCTTTTCCTGGTCGTTGAGCCACTTGGCCTGGGCCGGGCGATCGTCGGCGAGTTTCCACCAGATGAACGCCCAGAGCACCGCCGGCAAGCCTTCGATGATGAACATCCAGCGCCAGCTGAAGTGCTGCACCAGATAGCCCGAAACCACCGACATCCAGAGCATCGTCACCGGGTTGCCGAGGATCAGGAAGGTGTTGGCCCGCGAACGTTCGGCACGGGTGAACCAGTGGCAGAGATAGACCAGCATCGCCGGCATCACTGCCGCTTCGACCACGCCGAGCATGAAGCGGATGACGATCAGCCAATACGCGTTGGAGACCACACCGGTCAGCGTGGCGAGCCCGCCCCAGAGAATCAGGCTGACGAAAATCAGCTTCTTCACGCTGTGCTTTTGCGCGTAGATCGCGCCGGGCACCTGGAAGAAAAAGTACCCGAGGAAGAACAGCGCGCCGAGCAGTGAGGACAGGCCCGGGGTGATCATCAGGTCTGCGGCCATTCCGGAGGCGGCGGCGAAACCGTAGTTGGCCCGATCCAGGTACGCCAGGCTGTAGGTGATGAACACGATCGGCATGATGTACCACCAGCGGCGGGTGGCGAGGGTTGCGGTTTTCATGGTCTTGCTCCTGAGCTTGTTGTTTTTGTCGCAGCAGGTTCAATGGTTTATTGCATGCTCGTTCCCACGCTCTGCGTGGGAATGCCTACGGGGACGCTCCGCGTCCCATGTGACGCAGAGCGTCACGGACTGCATTCCCACGCAGGAGCGTGGGAACGATCAGCAGGGAGTTCGGATCGGGTCGGCAAACCCTCCATGTCGCCACGGCTCTGCACCGCACGGCTGCCAATCCAGTTGGCACGTCTGACCGCTTCGGGAAAGCTCTGATGCTCCAGCAGGGCGCTGATCATCCCCACCGCAAATCCATCGCCGGCACCGACCGTGTCCACGACCTGCGCCACCGGCACACCGGCGACAAACCCCTGATCCAGATGCGTGCGGTAGTAGGCGCCCTGCGGCCCGAGTTTGATGGCCACGGCTTCGGCACCCTGATCGAGGTAAAACGCAGCAATATCCGCCGGGTCTTCAAACCCGGTCAGCAAGCGACCTTCACTCAACCCCGGCAACACCCAGTGGGCGAGGGCGGCGAGGCGGTTGATCTCGGTGATCATCTCCCGCTCGCTGGCCCACAGGCTCGGGCGCAGGTTCGGATCGAACGACACACTGCGCCCGGCGTTGCGCATGTGGGTCATCAATTCACGGGACATTTCCCGGGCCGATGCCGAAAGCGCCGGCGGAATGCCGGTAGCGTGCAGATGCCGGGCGGCGAGCAGCGTCGGAGTGATCGACAGCGGCGACAGATGACTGGCCGCCGAGCCCCGACGGAAGTACTCGACCGTCGGATCGCTGCCGTCATCGTTGCGCGACTTGAGCTGGAAACCGGTCGGGTGCGCGTTGTCGACTTCCACATGGCTGCAATCCAGTCCTTCGCGAACCAGGGTCTCGACGACAAATCGTCCCAGCGAATCGGCACCGACCCGGCTCAGCCAGGCAACGTTGAAACCCAGCCGGGACAACCCGATGGCCACGTTGCTGTCGGCCCCGGCAATCCGCCTGTGGAACTGATCGACGAATGCCAGATCACCGCTCTGTTCGGCGACAAACATGGCCATGGTTTCGCCGAACGACAGAATATCGATCTCAGACATGAGCAGGCTCCAGGCGGGATTGGCCGAGGCGGGCAAGGGCAGCGATGTGTTCGGTGGTGAGTTGCACCAGGTCCTCGCCCTGCAACGGGTATTCGGCGGCGCGCATGACCCCTTGGGCCATGTGCCGCAGCAGTTGTTCCCACAGATGCAGGTCGGTGGCGGCCGGCGGAACCGCAACCAGTTTGCCGTCGGCACGGCGGGCCACGGCTTTGCAATGCACATAACCGACGTGGCGGCCCAGCAGTCGTGCAGCGCTGTTGGCGGACTGGTCTTGCCACTGCCAGTTGCCGATATCGAAAGTCATTTTGATGGGCAGGCTGTGTTGTTCGACGGCGGCGAAGAAACGCTGGAACGGCTCGATGCGACCACCGTGCAGGGTCTGATCGTTCTCCACCAGCAGTTTCACCGGGCTTTGCGAGAGGATTTGCGCGAGGGTCTGCAGATCGTTGTTGTCGGTGAAAAAGCCAAGGGAAACCTTCAGCCACTTCGAACCGAACGCTTCGGCGTTGTGCAACGCGGTGATGAGTTCGGGATTGGGCCGCGACTGACCGGCGAGCCACAGTTCGGTGGGCGAGGAGTAGATGCTTTGCAGGCCATGAGCTTGCGTGGCGGCGGCGAGTTGCCCGGGGACTTCGTTGGTCAGCAGCTCTTCGCGCCATTCGATGCGATTGGCGCCGGCGCTGGCTAGCACTTCGATGAATGAAGCCTGACCACGCTGGCGAACAAGGTCGGCGCCGTAGCTGGACAAACTGATGGAAACGGCAGGTTTATTCATTGTTATCTACCTCTGAAACCGGTTTCATTTTTGTTCAAAAAAAATCATCAAATGGTGCAGTGCTCTTTCGGGCCCCTTCGCGGGCTAGTCGAGTCGTCGCACCGCCGCTCCCACAGATATCGCGTCTTTCACAGTTCTCAAGTACACCCGAACACCTGTGGGAACTGGCTTGCCAGCGACAGGGCCTGATCAGTCAACCGACTTCCTTTGGGTGGAACCGCGCTCAATGAGCACCGGCGCAAAATCCAGTGTCCGCGCCGCCTCGATATCCCCACGCAACCGCTTGAGCAAACACTCAAACGCCCGCGCACCAATGTCCTCTGTAGGCTGGGCGAGTGCGGTAATCCCGCTGCCCACCAACGGATACCAATCCAGGTCATCCAGCGCGATCAACCCGACATCCTCGAACAGCCGGCAGCCAATCTCACGCAAGGCCAGGGTGCAAGCCAGCGCCGCCACGCCATTGGCGCAGAAAAGGGCTTTCGGACCCGAATCAGGTGTGTTCAAAAAGGTTTGAAGATCGCTCGCAAGGCTTGGGCCGGTTTCCAGCACCGCGCCATTCATGTCTTTGCGTTGGCCAATCTGCTGCTGAAAACCGCTGACCCGCTCGATCCGCGAACTGGTGCCGTCATAGGGTTCGGTCACCAGCAGCACATCGCGGTAGCCTCGTTGTTGAAGATGCTCCAGCGCCATTTCGATGGCTTGCGGGTTGTTCAACCCGACCATGTCGCTGTCGAGCCCGTCGACCTTGCGATCCACTAGCACCAGCGGCATTTCCCGCTTCAGCTCATCCAGTTCATCCCGGTGATGGCCCAGGGTGTTCACGATCAACCCTTCGATGTTGTACGAGCGCAGCAATGCCAGGTGCTGGCGTTCCTGCTCGTCATCGCGATCGGTGTTGCACACCACTAGGCTGTAACCGTGTCGGCGGCAGGCAGTTTCCACCCCGTGCATCACGGCAATCGAATAAGGGTTGCGGATATCGGCCACCAGCATGCCGATCAGGCGGGTGCGGCCGCGCTTCAAACCACGGGCCATTTGATTGGGACGGTAGCCGAGTTCGGCAATCGCCTGCTCGATGCGTTGGGCGATGGCATCGGAGAGCAGGGCGCGGTCATCGCCGATGAAGCGCGAGACGCTGGCCTTGGACACGCCAGCGTGTTCGGCGACGTCAAGCATGGTCACGCGGCTGCGCTGGGCGGCGGAGAAGTCGTTCACGGTCTGAAACCTTGTTATTGGATTTGTCAGGTCAGATCACTGTATCTGGATCTGAAACCGGTTTCAGGAAACACCAGAAGAGAATCGATCGTCAAGTGAATGATCGGGAGAAATTCGTAAGTCGCCGACAAATGGCGTTTCGCAGGGAGCCGCTGACGTCAGCCAAACAAGCCGGCGGCGATGTTGATCGAGAACCCCAGAATCGCCGTATTGAACACAAACCCGATCAATGACTGCGCCAGCACGATCTTGCGGATCTCCCGCGTAGCCACACCGACATCCGCCGTCTGCACCGCCACGCCGATGGTGAACGAGAAGTACAGAAAGTCCCAATAGTTGGGCGTCGTCAGGCCCTCGGCAAAGCGCAGCGCCGGCTCCTTGCCGTCCCAGGTGTAAAACAGCCGGGCATAGTGAACGCAGAAAATCACCCCGATCAGCAGCCATGAGCCGATGACCGTCAATGCGGTAAAACCGTAATGCAGAAGTTTGCGGGTGGTTTCCAGATCCTTGCTGCCTGCAAGCTCGACGGTAATGGCCGCCAGGCTGGTCAAAGCGGCAATGCAGACGACGAACAGCACCAACCCGGCATTTTCATCCTCGACTTCGGCGATGCGTCTGACGTCCGGCGCTTTGGCGCGGATGGTCAGCCAAAGCATCAGGATCAGGTACGTCCAGACTCCGGCGTTCCAGCCGATGAGGATTTTGCTGATAACGGAGTCGGCCGGGGCCAGCAGGCCTGCGGCAAGGCCGAGCAAGGCGGCAGCGGAGAGGCGAGGGTGGGTGCGGGCGAGGAAGCGCATGGGGACTCGATGGGCCAGGGTGGTTCAGACACCTTAGCCCAGCGCGGCGACCTGTGGCCACCGCGCCGGGAGCGCTCGATTACTCAGGCTTGGTGAACCGGCGCACAAGCTTGATCACGACAACGAAGAACACCGGTACAAAGATCACCGCCAATGTTGCGGTAATCATCCCGCCAATCACCCCGGTACCAATCGCCTGCTGACTCGCCGAACTCGCGCCCGTGGCAATCGCCAACGGCACCACGCCGAGAATGAACGCCAGCGAGGTCATGACAATCGGCCGCAACCGCAGACGTGCCGCTTGCAGCGTGGCGTCAATCAGGTCATGACCTTCGTCATACAGGCTTTTGGCGAACTCGATGATCAGGATCGCGTTCTTCGCCGACAGACCGATGATGGTGATCAGCCCGACCTTGAAGAACACATCGTTGGGCATCCCGCGCAAGGTCACCGCCAGCACTGCGCCGAGCACACCGAGCGGCACCACCAGCAGCACGGAAGTCGGAATCGACCAGCTCTCGTACAACGCCGCCAGGCACAGGAACACGATCAGCAGCGACAACCCGAGCAGAATCGGCGCCTGACTGCCGGACAAACGTTCCTGCAGCGACAGACCGGTCCATTCCTGACCCATACCTTTCGGCCCTTGCGCTACCAGTCGTTCGATCTCCGCCATGGCCTCGCCGGTACTGTGGCCGGGTTTCGGCTCACCGGAAATCGAGATTGCCGGGTAGCCGTTGTAGCGGGTCAGCTGCGCCGGGCCTTGGGTCCATGTTGCTCGGACAAATGCCGACAGCGGCACCATTTTCCCGGCGTCGTTGCGCACGTGCATTTTCAGCAGATCATCGACCTGACTGCGGCGATCGCCTTCAGCCTGTACGACAACGCGTTGCATCCGCCCCTGATTGGGGAAGTCATTGACGTACGAAGAACCGATGGCAGTGGACAGCACGTTGCCGACGTCGGCGAACGAAATGCCCAGCGCGTTGGCCTGTTTGCGGTCCACTTCCAGTTGCACTTGCGGCGCTTCGGCCAGGGCGCTTTCACGCACGTTCATCAGGATCGGGCTTTTCTCGGCGGCTTCCAGCAGTTGGGTGCGTGCCTCCATCAAGGTTGCGTGGCCGAGGCCGCCGCGATCCTGCAGGCGAAATTCGAAGCCGCTGGAAGTGCCGAGGCCGTCCACCGGCGGCGGCAGCACCGAAAACGCCATCGCATCCTTGATCTGACTCAGGGCGATGTTGGCGCGGTCGGCAATCGAACTGGCCGAATCATCGCTGCCACGCTGTGCCCAGTCCTTGAGCGTGGTGAACGCCAGTGCGGCGTTCTGCCCGCTACCGGAGAAGCTGAAACCCAGGATCACCACGCTGTCACTGATGCCCGGTTCGCCATTGTTGTGCGCTTCGAGCTGCTCGGCGACCTGCACGGTACGATTCTTGGTCGCGCCCGGCGGCAGCTGAATGTCGGTGATGGTGTAACCCTGATCCTCGACCGGCAGGAACGAGGAGGGCAGACGCGCAAAGCACAGGCCCAGCCCCACCAGCAGCACAACGTAAATCAGCAGGTAACGCCCGGTGCGTTTCAGCGCGTAGCCGACCCAGCCCTGATAGCGATCGGTCAGTTGCTCGAAGCGGCAATTGAACCAGCCGAAGAACCCGGTCTTCTCGTGATGTTCACCCTTGGCGATCGGCTTGAGCAGCGTTGCGCACAGTGCCGGGGTCAAGGTCAGGGCAAGGAACGCCGAGAACAGAATCGAAGTGGCCATCGACAGCGAGAACTGCCGGTAAATCACGCCCACCGAACCCTGCATGAACGCCATCGGAATGAACACCGCCACCAGCACCAGCGTGATACCGATGATCGCGCCGGTAATCTGCCGCATCGCCTTGCGCGTCGCCTCTTTGGGCGACAGGCCTTCGGTGGCCATGATCCGTTCGACGTTCTCCACCACGACGATGGCGTCGTCCACCAGAATGCCGATGGCCAGCACCATGCCGAACATGGTCAGCACGTTGATCGAGAAGCCCAGCGCGAGCATGGTCGCGAAGGTGCCCATCAGCGCCACCGGCACCACCAGCGTCGGGATCAGGGTGTAGCGGATGTTCTGCAGGAACAGGAACATCACCGCAAACACCAGCAACATCGCCTCGCCGAGGGTGTAGACCACTTTGGTGATCGAGACCTTCACGAATGGCGAAGTGTCGTAGGGGATCTTGTATTCCACGCCAGTCGGGAAGTAGCGCGACAGTTCATCCATCTTCGCCCGGATCAAAGTGGCGGTGCTGAGGGCGTTGGCGCCCGGCGACAGTTGCACGCCGACGGCGGTGGACGGCTTGCCGTTCAGGCGGGTGCCGAACTGGTATTCCTGGCTGCCGATCTCGACCCGCGCCACATCCTTGATGCGTACGGTGGAACCATCCGGATTGGCCTTGAGCACGATGTCGGCGAACTCTTCCGGCGTCGACAGTTGGCCCTTGACCAGAATCGTCGCGGTGATTTCCTGGGTGCCCGGGTTCGGCAGATCGCCGATGCTGCCCGCCGAAACCTGGGCGTTTTGCGCGACGATGGCGGCGTTGACGTCCGCCGGCGTCAGGTTGAAACCGATCAGCTTCTGCGGATCGACCCAGATCCGCATCGCCCGCTCGGCGCCATACAGCTGGGCCTTGCCGACGCCGTCGATGCGCTTGATCTCGTTCATCACGTTGCGCGCCAGATAATCGCTGAGCGCTACGTCATCGAGCTTACCGTCGCTGGAAGTCAGGGTGATCAGCAGCAGAAAACCGGCGGAGACTTTCTCCACCTGCAAACCTTGCTGATTGACCGCTTGCGGCAGGCGCGACTCGACCACTTTCAGGCGGTTCTGCACATCGACCTGCGCCAGTTCCGGGTTGGTGCCCGGCTGGAACGTGGCCTTGATGGTGGCGCTGCCGAGGCTGCTCTGCGATTCGAAATACAGCAGGTGATCGGCGCCGTTAAGCTCTTCCTCGATCAGGCTGACCACGCTTTCGTCGACCGTCTGCGCCGAGGCGCCCGGGTACACGGCATAGATTTCGATCTGCGGCGGCGCGACGTCGGGGTATTGCGCCACCGGCAATTGCGGGATGGCCAGCGCACCGGCCAACAGGATGAACAACGCGACGACCCAGGCGAACACCGGGCGGTCGATAAAGAACTGCGGCATAGAAGAGCGTCCTGCTTACTGACCAGAGGTCTGGGCAAGTGGAAGAGGGGTGTCGTCGATCTGCACCACTTCGCCCGGGCGGGCGTGTTGCAGGCCTTCGATGACCACGCGGTCGCCGGCCTTCAGGCCACCGGTGACGATCCAGCGGTCGTTCTGTACGGCGCCCAGTTGCACCGGTTGCAGAGCGACGCGCATCTGATCGTCAACGGTCAGCACCTGCGCCACACCGGCGCTGTCGCGTTGCACCGCACGTTGCGGCACGGTCAGTCCGTGTTCAATCACGCCTTGTTCCAGACGCACGCGAACATAGCTGCCGGGCAACAGGTCCAGGTCGGGGTTGGGAAACTCGCTGCGCAGAATAATCTGCCCGGTGCCCGGATCGACGGTGATGTCGCTGAACAGCAACTTGCCCGGCAGCGGATAGAGGCTGCCGTCGTCCTGAATCAACGTGGCCTTGACCTGATCCTGGCCGACCTGCTGCAACTGGCCGGAACGGAAGGCCCGGCGTAGCTCATTCAGTTCGCGGGTCGACTGGGTGAGGTCGGCGTGGATCGGGTTCAGTTGCTGGATCAGCGCCATGGGCGTGGTTTCGTTCTGGCCGACCAGCGCGCCTTCGGTCACCAAGGCACGACCGACGCGCCCGGAAATCGGCGCGGTGACGGTGGCATAGCCCAGATTCAGCTTCGCACGCTCGACGGCAGCCTTGTTGGCGGCGACGTCGGCGGCGGTTTGCCGGGCGTTGGCGCGGGCGTTGTCGTAATCCTGAGCGCTGATGGCTTTATCGTCGATCAACCGGGCGTAGCGCTGTTCCTGCAGTTTTGCCTGGAACGCGTTGGCCTCGGCCTTGCGCAGGGCCGCTTCGGCGCTATCGAGGTCAGCCTTGAACGGTGCCGGATCAATGCGGAACAACACGTCACCCTTTTTAACGTCGCTGCCTTCGCGGAAGGTGCGTTGCAGCACGACGCCAGCCACCCGGGCACGAACTTCGGCGATGCGTGGTGCGGCAATCCGCCCGCTGAGTTCGCTGCTGATCGACAGGGGGCGCGCCTCAAGGGTTTCGATCCGCACGGTGGCCGGCGGTGCCTGTTCCTCGGCGTTCGAGGATTTATCACAGGCACTCAGCGTCAGCGCCAATGCGATCAGGCCGAGCCCGGCCAGCAGATTCTTCGACATGTACAACCCCCAATATTGATCTGCGCATCCTACGGACAGTCGCCGAGGGTAGCGGTGAAGCTTTGTAGGTGCTGTGTGAAATTGTGTAAGGGTTTTGCTCAGGGACGAGTGAGGGCGTATATCCTTTACGCCTTGAATTATTTCGTGACTGTTAAGCCGCTTTCGCGAGCAAGCTCGCTCCCACAGGTTTTGTGAACGACACAAATTCAATGTGGGAGCGAGCTTTTTCGCGAAGAGGTCCTGACAAACACCACTGCAATATCTGGATCATCAATGCCCAACATCCTCCTGGTCGAAGACGACAACGCCCTCGCCGAACTGATCTCCAGCTATCTCGAGCGCAACGGCTATTCCGTCAGCGTGATCGGCCGTGGCGACCATGTGCGCGAACGGGCGCGGCTCAATCCTCCGGACCTGGTGATCCTCGACCTGATGCTGCCGGGCCTGGATGGCTTGCAGGTCTGTCGCTTGTTGCGCGCCGACTCGGCAACGCTGCCGATCCTGATGCTCACCGCTCGTGACGACAGCCACGATCAGGTGCTGGGCCTGGAAATGGGCGCCGACGATTACGTGACCAAACCCTGCGAGCCGCGCGTCTTGCTGGCGCGGGTCCGTACTTTGTTGCGTCGAAGCAGCCTCGGCGAACCGATGACCGCCAACGACCGGATTCTGATGGGCAATCTGTGCATCGACCTGTCGGAGCGCACCGTGACCTGGCGCGAGCAACCGGTCGAACTGTCCAGCGGCGAATACAACCTGCTGGTGGTGCTGGCCCGTCATGCCGGCGAAGTGCTGAGTCGTGACCAGATCCTGCAACGCCTGCGCGGCATCGAGTTCAACGGCACCGATCGTTCGGTGGACGTGGCGATTTCCAAGCTGCGACGCAAGTTCGACGACCATGCCGGCGAGGCGCGCAAGATCAAGACCGTGTGGGGCAAGGGTTATCTGTTCAGCCGTTCCGAGTGGGAATGCTGATTCGATGTTCAGAATCCTGTTTCGCCTCTACCTGGTAACGATCGTTTCCTACAGCGCGGCGATCTATCTGGTGCCGGATCTGGTAGTGATGGCGTTCAGGGACCGCTTCGTGACTTACAACCTCGACTATTCCCGGGGCCTGCAGTCGCTGATCACCAAGCAGTTTCGCGCTGCGCCGCAGGATCAGTGGCCCGCGGTTGCGGCGTCGATGGACAAGGATTTCCAGCCGCTGCACATCGTCCTCGCCCGTATCGATAACGCCGACTTCACCCCGATTGAACAAGAGCGCCTGCGTCGCGGCGAAAACGTGGTGCGTATCGGTGACTGGGGCTGGCGGACGCTGGCGGTCACGCCGCTGAACGACGAAATGGCGGTGCAGATGGTGGTGCCGCCGGATCCGATGGACGTGAACCTGTTGTACTGGAGCATCAACGTACTGATCGGCGCGAGTCTGCTGGCGTGCCTGTTGCTCTGGTTTCGCCCGCACTGGCGCGATCTGGAACGTCTCAAGGGCACGGCCGAACGCTTCGGCAAGGGCCATTTGAGCGAACGTACGCAGATTGGCCCGAATTCGAACATCGGCAGTCTGGCCCACGTGTTCGACACCATGGCCGGCGACATCGAAAACCTGCTCAACCAGCAGCGGGATCTGCTCAACGCGGTGTCCCACGAACTGCGCACGCCGCTCACCCGCCTGGACTTCGGCCTGGCGCTGGCGCTGTCCGATGACTTGCCGCAAGCCAGCCGCGAACGCCTGCAAGGGTTGGTCGCGCACATTCGTGAACTGGATGAATTGGTGCTGGAGCTGCTGTCCTACAGCCGCCTGCAGAATCCGGCGAAGCTGCCGGAGCAGGTCGAAGTGTCGCTGGACGAATTCATCGACAGCATTCTGGGCAGCGTCGACGAAGAACTGGAATCCCCGGAAATCGTCATTGATGTGCTGCTGCACAATCAGCTGGAACGCTTCTCTCTCGACCCGCGCCTGACGGCCCGGGCGATTCAGAACCTGCTGCGCAACGCCATGCGCTACTGCGAAAAACGCATTCAGATTGGCGTGCAGGTGTGCCCGAAGGGGTGCGAGATCTGGGTGGATGACGACGGGATCGGCATTCCGGAAGACGAGCGGGAGCGGATTTTCGAGCCGTTCTATCGCCTGGATCGCAGCCGCGATCGGGCGACCGGCGGCTTTGGCCTGGGGCTGGCGATCAGCCGTCGGGCGCTCGAGGCGCAGGGCGGGACACTGACGGTGGAAGGCTCGCCGTTGGGCGGGGCACGGTTCAGGCTCTGGCTGCCAACCCCGACCTGATGATCGCTGAGTTCCCACCCAGAGCGCTGATCGTTCCCACGCTCTGCGTGGGAATGCCGCCTAGGACGCTCCGCGTCCTTTGTGACGCAGAGCGTCACCGTATGCATTCCCACGCGGAGCGTGGGAACGATCAGCAAGTCGGTCAAAGCAGTTCAGTCGACTGGATCAATCCGACCCCGGCTACCTGCATCCGCTCGATCGCCGTCGCCCGCGAGCCATTCAAATCAATGGCCCGGCACGCATCCAGCACTACAAAGGTGTTAAACCCCGCCGCCCGTGCATCCAGCGCAGAGAACATCACGCAGAAATCCAGCGCCAGGCCGACCATGTACACCGTGTCGATGCCGCGCTCCTTCAGATAACCGGCCAGACCCGTGGTCGTTACGCGATCCGCTTCCAGAAACGCCGAATAGCTGTCGATGTCCGGGTTGCAACCCTTGCGGATGATCAACTGCGCGTGGGGCAGGTCGAGTCCCGAATGAAACTCGGCACCGCGTGAGCACTGAATGCAGTGATCCGGCCACAGCGTCTGCTCGCCATACGGCAGTTGAATCAGGTCGTAGGGCTGGCGGCCGGGATGACTGGAGGCAAACGAAGCATGTCCGGCCGGGTGCCAGTCCTGGGAAATGACCACTTGCTTGAACTGCCCGGCGAGCCGGTTGATCAGCGGCACGATCAAATCACCTTCGGGCACGGCCAACTGGCCACCGGGAATGAAGTCGTTCTGCACGTCGATGACCAGCAGGGCTGTGCGTGGCGAAATCGGCATAAATCCATCCTTCTTGGAAACTCACCCGGGCAGCATAGTGAAAAAATTCTTTAACCGTTGAGCCGGGTCTTAAACATTTTCGCCATGTCTTCCAGTTCGGAAGCCGGGTGATGGCCGATCAGCATCCAGGCGTGTTCGCGTTCGGTCCAGTACACCACGTTCATTGCGTGCCGACGTTCATGGGCCAGCGGCTGGCTGCCGCTGTTGGTGCGCGTGACGCACAGCGCCAGCGGGCCGTGGGTGGCGTCGAGCCAGGTCATCTGGGCGATGGGCACGCCGTCGTATTCAAGGAGCTGTGCGCGTTTGAACTGCGCGCCGGGCAGTTTCAGTTTCGCCGGAGACAGGCTTACGCCCAGCCGCGCATCGACGGTTCGCAACTGTGCCAGTTGCGAGGCTTCATCAGTGGGCAGATGTTCGAGGGTCTGCGGCACATACAGCGCCATGTAATCACCCACCAGCTCGCGCCAGTTGTGCGATTGCTGCATTTGCCAAGCCAGAAACAAACGGTCCGCCGCGACACCTGCGAGCGCCACGCCCGCTGCCGCTGCGCCGATGAACCAGCGGCGGCTGAAACCGGTTTTTTGCGGTGACGGCGCGGCGTCGAGTCGGGCCTGCAAGCGATCAAGCGGCGCCTGTTGCGCCAGTTCGTCGTAGGCAGCCTTGAATGGCAGGCTGCTGCGGCTCAGCCATTGCACCCGCAAACTCAGCAACGGATCGTCGGCAATGAGGCTGTCGAGGTGGCTGCGCTGTTCCCGGTCCAGTTCATCGTCCAGATACGCCACCAGTTGCTCGTCGGAAGGCGTATTCATTGCCGGTCTCCTGCGGGGCTGTTCGGTACCGCTTGCAACGGCGGGTATTCGGCCAGTTTCAGGCGCGCGGTGGCCAGGCGACTCATGACCGTGCCCATCGGTACTTGCAGGATCTCGGCGACTTCGCGGTAGGACAGGCCTTCAACGTAGGCCAGATATACCGTTTCGCGCTGGGTTTCCGGCAGCGCATCGACCCGGCGGATTATCTGCGCTGCCATGACGTGGGTCTGCGCGGCGTATTCGCCGTCGAATGCCAGTTGGCTGTCGGCGTCCACCACGCCCTGACCCTGGCGCACCCGGCGGGCGCGCACTTCGTTAAGCCAGATCGAATGCAGAATGCTCAGCAGCCAGCGGTCCATGCGCGTGCCGGCTACGTACTGGCCCGAACGCTCGAGCGCCCGCACGCAGGTGGCTTGCACTAGATCCTCGGCCACGTGCCGGTTGCGCGACAGCAGCAAGCCGTAACGCCACAGGCGTGCCAAGTGTTGCCCGAGTTCGGCTCTGTAGGCCTGATCGCTGAAAATGTTCGCCTCCGCGTGTCGTGTCAGGTTTTCGATGAGTCGTTGATGGCTTCGGCCAGGTCCCGGTATTCCTCGCAGGTCGTGCCGCAAATCTTCCGGATGTGCTGCAACTGCTCCTGCGCCAGATCGACGCGGCCCTTGATCACATAGGCTTCGCCCAGGTATTCGCGGACTTGCGCGTACTGCGGATCAAGCTTGACCGATTGCAGGTAATAACCGATGCCTTCGTCGGTGCGCCCCAGTTTTCGCGTGGCATAACCTCGATAGTTGAGGGCCTTGGCGGTATTCGGTTGTTCCAGCGTGTCGAGCAGGGCCAGGGCTTCTTCATAACGTCCGGCCTTGGCCAGACGGTAGGCGTAATCGGTCCGGTCGGCGTCGGGCACCAGACGGCTGGTCTGCATCACGCACTTCTGGGTTTTGGTATCGAACACCTGGCCTTTGGGGCAGTTGGGTTTCTGCACCGGCGCCTCTTCATCGCCATTGGCGAAGGCGAGGGGGCTCGCGAAAACGGCGGCCACCAGCAACGGGGCGGCGAACATAACGGAACGGATAGTCATGGGCAAGGCTCCACAGAGAGGCATGTTTTACTTTGAACACCGCAAGGTGAAAATTTATTCATTGCTTTGTCAGGCTTTGTTAAAGGAAAGCCCTTTTTCCGGCGTTATGCTCGTCAGCATTCGTTGTCGATCTGCAGTTCTACCATGGGAGTTTGGCCATGAAAGATCAGGTTCACCACTCGGCCGCCAGCGGCTACAAAACCGCCGCCGACACCTACGTCAAAGGCCGGCCCGACTATCCGCCGGCCGTCAGTGAATGGCTGATGGGCACACTGGGCCTTGATGGCCACAAGACCGTTATCGACCTCGGCGCCGGCACCGGCAAATTCACCGGACGGCTGGTGGCGACCGGTGCCCAGGTAATCGCCGTCGAACCGGTGGCGCAGATGCTGGAAAAACTGTCACTGGCGTGGCCGCAGGTGCTGGCTGTCAGCGGTACGGCAACGGATTTGCCGCTGCCCGATGCCTCGGTGGATGCGGTGGTCTGCGCGCAGGCCTTTCACTGGTTTGCCAGTACCGAGGCGCTGGATGAAATCGCCCGGGTCCTCAAACCGGGCGGCAAACTGGGTTTGATCTGGAACCTGCGCGACATCCGGGTCGACTGGGTGCCCAAGCTGGACGCCATCGTCAATGCGCTGGAGGGCGACACGCCGCGCTTTTACACCGGCGAATGGCGCAAGGCCTTTCCCCATACGGCGTTCGGGCCCTTGCAAGCCCAGCACTTTCAGCATGGCCATACCGGCTCGCCGGAAGATGTGATTTTCAACCGGGTGCGTTCCACCAGTTTCATTGCTGCACTGAGCGACCAGCAGCGCGCGAGGATTGACGAGCAGATAGCAGAGCTGATTGCCGGCGAGCCGCTGCTGCGGGGCAGGGACGTGGTAACAGTGCCCTATGAGACGGCGGCCTTCGTCGCAGTGAAGAACGGCTAGAGTCCCGCATTTGGCCGAACCGCCGTGCTGATGCCTTGTTATAGTTCGGGCCTCATTTCCAGCCCGGTAAAGGATTTCTGCCATGACTCAATACACCGCCTTCAGCGTCGAACTGGCCGACAACATCGCCCATGTGCAGATCAATCGTCCGGAAAAGATCAACTCGATGAACGCCGCGTTCTGGAGCGAAATTGTCGAAGTGTTCCAGTGGATCGACGACACCGACGAAGTGCGGGTGGTGGTGCTCAGTGGCGCCGGCAAACACTTTTCCTCGGGCATCGACCTGATGATGCTGGCCGGCGTGGCCAATGAGCTGGGCAAGGATGTCGGGCGCAATGCACGCCTGTTGCGCAAGAAGATCCTGACCCTGCAGGCATCCTTCAATGCGGTCGACAGTTGCCGCAAACCGGTACTCGCGGCGATCCAGGGTTACTGCCTGGGCGGCGCCATCGACCTGATCGCCGCCTGCGACATGCGCTACGCCGCCGAGGACGCGCAATTCTCGATCAAGGAAATCGACATCGGCATGGCCGCGGACGTCGGCACCCTGCAACGGTTGCCACGGATCATTGGTGACGGCATGCTGCGTGAGCTGGCTTACACCGGTCGCACCTTTGGCGCCGAAGAAGCGCGCAGCATCGGTCTGGTCAATAGCGTCTACAGCGACAAGGACGGTCTGATCGAAGGCGTGATGGACATTGCCCGGGACATCGCCGGCAAGTCGCCGATCGCGGTCACCGGCACCAAGGAAATGATCAGCTACATGCGCGACCATCGCATCGACGACGGTCTCGAGTACGTTGCCACCTGGAACGCTGCCATGCTGCAATCCAACGATTTGCGCGTGGCCATGGCCGCCCATATGAGCAAACAGAAACCCGAATTTCTGGATTGAGAAACCATGACATCTCGCTGGACCACTGCAGTACTGGACACCGATCAACCCGGCGGCTGGGCCGTGGCGCGCAGCCCCGAGGGTTTCCTGTTCGATGACAACGGCGCGCTGTTCCCTCGGGAATGGCTCAAGCGTCAGGAATTGTCGATCCTTGCCGAGCACGGTATCGGTCATCTCGATGGCGAACCGGTGTATCTGCTGGAACTGCGCAGCACCAGCGAGGTGCCGGGTTGCAACTGGAAAGGCCTGCGGGCGTTCATGCTCGACGGCGATCATACGATCTACAAGGTGCTGGGCTACGCCGCGCAAATCGGGACATGGGCGCGTGAACACCGTTTCTGCGGCAATTGCGGTCAGGCCATGATCCAGGTGCCACGGGAGCGGGCGATGTACTGCCAGCCCTGCGACCTGCGCAGTTATCCGCGGATATCGCCAAGCATGATCGTGCTGGTGACCCGTGGCGATGAAGTGCTGCTGGCGCGTTCACCGCGTTTCGTCACCGGGGTCTACAGCACGCTGGCGGGGTTTGCCGAGCCTGGGGAATCGGCTGAGGATTGCCTGATCCGCGAGGTGCGCGAAGAAGTCAGCATCGAAGTGAAGAACATCCAGTACATGGGCAGCCAGTGCTGGCCGTTTCCGCATTCGATGATGCTCGGCTTCCATGCCGAATACGCCGGTGGCGAGATTGTCTGCCAGGAAGACGAGATCGAGGACGCCCAGTGGTTCAACGTGCACGATCTGCCGCCGTTGCCGGCGTCCAAATCGATTGCACGTTACCTGATCGACG
Source organism: Pseudomonas sp. B26(2017) (assembly GCF_002113045.1). Taxonomy (NCBI): domain Bacteria; kingdom Pseudomonadati; phylum Pseudomonadota; class Gammaproteobacteria; order Pseudomonadales; family Pseudomonadaceae; genus Pseudomonas; species Pseudomonas sp. B26(2017). The sequence continues at coordinate 276,343 of NZ_NEJJ01000001.1, forward strand.
TCTATGTGGCGCGGCGCTTAGGCCACGCTGAACCAGTGCTGCCAGGCTAGACGCACGGTCAACCCCAGCACCACGGTGATGAACACCGGACGAATGAACTTGGCGCCGCCGCTGATCGCGGTGCGCGCCCCGAAGAATGCGCCGACCATCACCGACAGGCCCATGCTCAGGCCGATGATCCAGTCCACCTGCCCGGAAAACATGAACACCGACAGCGCCGCAATGTTGCTGACGAAGTTCATGCTGCGCGCCACGCCGCTGGCCTTGACCAGATCGATCGGGTACAGCAGCAGACTGCTGACGGTCCAGAACGCGCCCGTGCCGGGGCCGGCCACGCCGTCGTAGAAACCGAGGCTGAAGCCTTGCGTCGATTGCCATTTCTTCTTGATCGGTGCGTCGCTGTCCAGCGGCGCTTTCGGCGTACCGCCAAACAACAGGTACAGGCCGCAGGCGAAGACGATCACCGGCAGCATCTTGTTCAACCATTCGGCGGGCAGGTAATGGGCGACGATGGCGCCGGTCAGCGCACCGACCAGCGTGCCGACAATCGCGTGCATCCATTGTTTGGGGTGGAACAGCTTGCGGCGGTAGAAGGTGAAACTGGCGGTGGCCGAACCGAAGGTCGAACTCAGCTTGTTGGTACCCAGCACCAGATGCGGCGGCAAACCGGCGGTAAGCAACGCGGGCGTGGTCAACAGACCGCCGCCGCCAGCGATGGCATCGATGAATCCGGCAATGAAAGCGACAAGGGCCAGAATGGCCAGAGTGGTGAGGTCAACGCTGAGTTCGAAAGGCATGGAATCGGCTTATTCGGCAGGGCAGGGACGGGCGGTCATCATAGCTGTAACACTGGTTCATCGCGAATGGGATCCTCAATCATCCAGCGGCGCCTGAAGGGAGTTGTTACACCACCGAGAGCCAGACATTGCCGATGAAGAACGGCCCTTTGTTGCCAAAGGGATTGCTGGGAATGGCGAAGACAATGTCCAACCATTCGAAGCCTGGTCGAATCATGCCATTGAGCGTAATCGTTCTTGTTTTTGGATCGACATACTCCGACCCTGACCAGATTTCTGCTTCACCAGTGCTGCGGTTGGTCGCCCAAAGTGTGTAGACGATAAATGCGTGAACCAGTGGATTGGAAGCTTTGCCGCTATCGGTGATGTGAAACCGTCGATCCTTGGTGTTTTGCAGCGGGACAGCCTCGGGCGCCTGAACATTGAATGTCAAAGCGAATGCACCGGGCTGAATGGGGAAGGGCTCGGTTGCCAGATTCTGCCCCTGGTTTCTACCGCCGACCAAGCGTGCGACATAGTTACCGTTTTGGTGTACGACAGACATAGGCGTGTCGTAATTTCGTGGAATCCAGTGACTAAAGTCACCGGTGCCGAAATCACCGTTTGGGATCAGATTATTTTGCGTCATATCAGTTGCTCATTGTCATGGGTAGAAGAGAGGGCGGTCGTCCAACCGGCCACGTTCGTTGCATGACAATGATTTGATGAATTTACAGTTGTCACTACTGTCATTACTGACAGTCCACAAGTACCTTTTGCGATAAAAACAACGGGCTTTTGTTGTTTTGGGGAAAGCACGAAATGGAAGCATCCTTGCTTCCATCTTGAGTGGCGGGCTCCGTGATTACAGACCCAGTTCAGACAACCCCGGATGATCATCCGGACGCCGGCCCAGTGGCCAGTGGAACTTGCGTTCGCTTTCCTTGATCGGCATGTCGTTGATGCAGGCGTAACGCTGGAACATCAGGCCGTGCTCGTCGAATTCCCAGTTTTCGTTGCCATAGGAGCGGAACCAGTTGCCCGAGTCGTCGCGCCACTCGTAGGCGTAGCGCACGGCGATGCGGGTGTCGGAGTAAGCCCAGAGTTCCTTGATCAGGCGGTAATCCAGTTCCTTGGCCCATTTGCGGGTCAGAAATGCCTTGGCTTCTTCGCGGTTGTTGGCGAATTCGGCGCGGTTGCGCCATTTGGTGTCCAGGGTATAGGCCAGCGACACGCGATGCGGGTCGCGGGAGTTCCAGCCATCCTCGGCCAGACGAACTTTTTCAATGGCCGATTCACGGTTGAAGGGTGGCAATGGCGGACGAACTTCGGCTGCAGTAGACATGTTTGTCTCCGGATCTATTAACAGTTAAACAACTTGTCAGGCTTATTAAGGCGTTACAGCTCCAATAACTTTCGCGCCATGCATTGCGCATTATCGGCGGCACTGTGATCACCCATCACAAGCGCTACGGTAATGGCGCCATCAATCAGGATCAGCAACTGCTTGGCCAACAGTTGCGGTTCCTCGGCACCATGTTCGGTACACAGCTCGCACAGGTAGTCGAGCAGCTTTTGTTTGTGGTCCTTGGCGACCAGGCGGACCGGATCCTCGGGATCGCCCGTCTCGCCGCTGGTGTTGATGAAGGCACAGCCCCGAAAGCCTTCCGAGGCGAACCAGGCCTTGAGCACGGTAAACAGGTTGAGCAGGCGGTCGGCCGGGGTTTCAGCCTGATCGACGGCGCTTCTGTACCAGTGCATCCAGCGCACATCGCGGCGCTGCAGGGCGGCGACGGTCAACTCCTCCTTGTTGGCGAAGTAGCGGTAGATACTCTTTCTGGAAACACCGGCGGTTTTCACCAGTAGATCCATGCCGGTGGCGGCGATGCCACTTTTGTAGATCAACTTTTCGGTGACATCCAGAATGATGTCTCGGGTCGTGTTATTGCTTGTGATTTCGTTCATGTGGTGGACAGTAGAACGATTGTTCTCCTTGGTCAAGCAGTTATTTCTATTGTTCTTGCTTTGATCGTTCCCACGCTCCGCGTGGGAATGCAGCCCGGGACGCTCCGCGTCCCTTCCAGAGCTGGAACGCGGAGCGTCCCTTGAGGCATTCCCACGCAGAGCGTGGGAACGATCAACGATCAGTCAAGTCATTACAGACACTCACAAGACCCGAAGGAGTTGATGGTGTAAGCTCTCGGGTTCTTCGGATTCGACCCATTGCGAGCCCTATGCCGTTGCTTTTCAAACGCTCTCTGCTGCCCAAACTGCGCAGCTTTCCGCTGACCGCCGAGGCCGTGACGATCCTGCCCGGCGCCGCCGATTTCCGCCGTTGCCTGCTGGAGAAAATCGCCCAGGCGACCCAGCGCATCTACCTCGTCGCGCTCTATCTGCAAAACGACGAAGCCGGCCAGGAAATCCTTGATGCCTTGCACGCCGCCAAACTCAAGCGCCCAGAGCTCGAGATCGCGGTGGTCGTCGACTGGCTGCGGGCCCAACGCGGCTTGATCGGCGCCGGCAAACAGCCGGGCAACTCGGCGTGGTATCAGGAAATGACCCGCACCCACCAGAGCGAGGTGCCGATCTATGGCGTGCCGGTGCAGACCCGCGAGCTGTTCGGCGTGCTGCACCTCAAAGGCTTCGTGATCGACGATTGCGTGGTTTACAGCGGTGCGAGTCTGAACAACGTTTACCTGCACAAATTCGACAAGTACCGGTTCGACCGTTATCACGTGCTGCAAAGCCGCGAACTGGCGGACTCGATGCACCATCTGGTCAAGCACGGCCTGATCGAATCGAAAGCGGTGCACCGCCTCGACCTGCCGAACCTGCCGACCACTCGCAGCCTGCGCAACGACATCGGCGATCTGCGCAGCCGTCTCAAATATGCGGCGTACGACACCAGTGCCGGCAGCACGGCGCATACCGGCCTGTCGGTCAGCCCGTTGCTGGGTGTGGGCAAGAACAACCCGCTGAACCGGGTGATTCTGGAGCTGATCGCCAGCGCGCAGAAGCAACTGACCATCTGCACGCCGTACTTCAACCTGCCGCTGGGGGTGATCCGCGAGATCAACCGGGCGCTGGCGCGCGGCGTGAAGATCGACATTGTGGTCGGCGACAAGACCGCCAACGACTTCTACATCCCGCCGAGCGAGCCGTTCAAGGTGATTGCCGCGCTGCCGTATTTGTACGAGATCAGCCTGCGCCGTTTCGCCAAGCGGCATCAGCGCAACATCGACAGCGGCCAGTTGAACCTGCACCTGTGGCGTGAAGGCGACAACAGCTATCACCTCAAGGGCATGTGGATCGACCAGCGCTACACATTGCTGACCGGCAATAACCTCAACCCGCGGGCGTTCCGTCTCGATCTGGAAAACGCCTTGCTGATCGATGACCCGAAAGGCGAGTGGTTGGAACCGCGCCGGCTGGAGCTGGAAAACATCTTCGAACACACCACGCGGATCGCACGTTTTCAGGACTTGGAAGCCTTGCCGGATTACCCGGCCGGGGTCGCCAAGTTCCTCAAGCGCGTGAGCCGGGTGCGGGTGGAGCGGTTGCTCTATCGCATTCTGTAAGGCACAGAATTTTCAGCGCCGCTAGAAATGCCTTCGCGAGCAAGCTCGCTCCCACATTGGATCTTCGCTGAGCACAATTTCTGTGTTCAACAAAGACCTGGTGTGGGAGCGAGCTTGCTCGCGAAAGGGGTGGAACAGGCGCTACAAGTCTCAGTTCAGACCGAGCTTGCCACGCAAGGTCGACAGGTCTTCGGCCAGGGTATTGACCGGGCCCACCAGCGCCTTGCGGTCGTTGTCCTTCACTTTGTCATAGGTCTCGAAACCACCGTCCTTGGTCCTGTACTTGGCCAGGATCTTGTCCACGGTGGCGAAGTTCTTGTCGACTTTGGCGACGAAGGCCTTGTCCTGCTTCTCGATCTGCGGACGGAACAGGTCGACGATTTTTTTCGCGCCGTCGATGTTGCCCTGGAAGTCGTACAAGTCGGTGTGGCTGTAACGGTCTTCTTCACCGGAAATCTTGGTCGCAGCGACTTCTTCGAGCAGCGCAGCGGCGCCACCGACGACTTTTTCCGGCGGGAAGGTCAGACCGGCGACGCGGGTTTGCAGGTCCTTCACGTCCTTGTTCAGGCCATCGGCCAGAGCGTCCAGATCATTGGTGCTCTTTTCCGAGAACAGCGAGTATTCGATGCGGTGGAAACCGGTGAAATCTTCGGCTTTCACGCCTTGCTCGTGGTCGTCGACGCGAGAGTCGATGGAGGCATCGAGGTCACTGAACAGCTCGGCAATCGGCTCGATCGACTCGTAAAAAACGCGGGTCGGCGCGTAGAGCTTTTGCGCGGTGGTCAGGTCGCCTTTCTTCACGGCGTCGGTGAACTGCTGGGTGTGGCTGGCCAGTTCATCCAGTTGTTCGGTGACATAGATTTTGTAGTCCGACACCGGCCCCACCAGGTCCAGTGGCGCGGTCGCGGCGAACGCCGACAGCGGGATGTTGAGCAAACCAAGGGTCAGCAATAACGCGAGTGGCGTCTTTTTCATGGGGCGGCTCCTGTTGAATGCTATGCAGTTGTTTTTGGTTGAGTAGCGTCGAGCAGCGAGCGACCGATGAAGTCCTTGTCGCCCGTGACACCCGGCAGGGTGAAGAAGTAACCGCCGCCGACTGGCTTGAGGTATTCCTCCAGCGGCTCGCCGTTGAGGCGGGTCTGCACGGTGATGAAGCCTTTTTCCAGGTCGGCCTGATAACAGATGAACAGCAGGCCCATGTCGAGCTGGCCGTTCTTGTTTACGCCGTTGGAGTAATTGAACGGTCGGCGCAGGATCAGGTTGGCCTGGCTCGCGGCGGTGCGCGGGTTGGCCAGGCGAATGTGCGCGTCGAGTTTGGTCAGCTTGCCTTGCGGGTCCTTGCTGTAATCCGGGACTTCGGCCTCATGGCTGGCGCCCATTGGCGCGCCTGTGGTTTTGACTCGGCCGATGATGCTTTCCTGTTCCTGCAACGGCGTGCGGTCCCAGCGTTCGACGAAGTTGCGGATGATCCGCACCGCCTGATAACTGCCGTGGGCCGCCCAGGCCGGTTCGTCGCTGCCCGGTTGCACCCAGACGATGCGATCCATGGCTTTGCCGTCGTTGGAATCCGGGTTGGCCGAACCGTCGCGGAAACCCAGGAAGTTACGTGCTGATTGCGCCGGCACACCGGGCTTGGCCGGGGCTTGCGCCGGCACGCTGCCTTCCTGTTTCCAGCGCACCAGCAGCAGATCCGGCAGGTTCTTCACGATGTCGCGCAGGGCGTGGATATTGGTGTCGGCGGTGTTGGAACAGAACTGCAGGCTCAGGTCGCCGTGGCAGCAATCGGCTTCCAGCGCATCGTTGGGGAAGCCGACCATGCGCACCAGACGCTTGGGTTTGGCGGACGCAAGACCAAAGCGCTCATCGAACAATGATTCGCCGACAGACACGGTGATGGTCAGGTTGTCCGGTGTCACCACCGGGCCGAGGATGCCGGAATCCGGCGGTGGCAACTTCGGATCGATCTGCGCCACCGGGCCGCCCTTCATCAGGAACGCGATGCGCTCGTTGAGGGTACGGAACAGCCGCTCCAGGTCTTCACGGTCGCTGGCCAGCACATCGAACGACACCAGCATGCCAGACGCCGGGCGCGGGGTGACGATGCCGCTCTGGTGTACGCCATGAAAGTCGTGGTGATCCTGGGTCTTGTCGCTGCTCGGCGCCTCGGTGACTTGCGCAGGCGCGGCGGCCATTGCCGGGCAGCTCAACGCCGTGCCGGCCAGTGCGACACCGGCGGCGCCCATCCCCATCAATACGCGGCGACGTTGCAGGTTGAAATGTTCGGAGTCGTTCATCGGTATTCGTCTTCTGCTTACAGGCCGGAGAGGCCGAGGGCGGGATCAATGGCGTCGAGGGCGTCGGCCAGGGCCTTGGCCTTGTCGGCGATCTGCTTGCGTTGCTCACCGTTGACGGTGTCGTAACTGGCGTAGCCGTCCTTGACCTTGAAACCGTTCAGCGTGGTATCGAAATCAGCCATCGCGCTGTCGATTTTCGGCAGCAGGTCCGCGGCGGATTTGCTCAGCAGCGGGCGCAACAGTTCGACGACTTTGTGCGCGGTTTCCTGATTGGCCGTGAAGCCGTTGAGATCGCTGTGGCTGTAGCGTTCCTCTTCGCCGCTGGCGGCGCGCACGTCGGCGAGGGTGTTGAGGTTGCGCACGACGATTTCCACCAGTTGCTCCGGCGGCAGCGACTGGGCCAGCAGCTGTTGTTTCAACGTGGTGACGTTGTCGAGCAGGCCTTGGGCAATGGGCGTCAGGCCGTCGAGTTTGCGTTGCTGGAACAGCGCGTATTCAAGGCGATGGAAACCGACGAAGGCTGGATCCTGCTCGCGTTTCTCGAAGTAATCGGCGCGGGCGTTGATGCTGTTGTCCAGTTCGGCCAGGCGTTGAGCGGCGGGGGCCAGACGCTGATAGGCGGCGCGGGCCGGCAAATACAGCGCCTGAGCCTGGGCCAGATCGCCGCTGTCGATGGCTTGATTCAGCGCCGTCACCGCTTTGATCAACGCGCTGCCCTGGCTGGCCAGGTACACGCGGAACTCCGACAACGGCCCGACGAAGGCAACCATCGACGGCTTGGCCTTGGCGGCGGCATCCGAGGCGGCGGTTGGTGTCACGTGCAGGGTACCGCGCGGGTTGCTCAACAGACCGCAAGTGATGGCGTAGTCGCCGGGTTGCAGGTTGGCGTTGATCACCTGGCTCAGGCCCGGCGCGATGTTCTCGCGCTCTTCGATCACCAGCACGCCATCGAGAATCTCCCATTCCACCGCCCGGTCGGAGCGGTTGACGATGCGGAAACTGGCGCGGCCGGCCGGCACCGTCAGGGCGTTCGGTTCGCAACTGTGGGGATGAATATTGACCACCACTTCATCACGGTTGTGCTGACGTTTGGCGGCGGCCATTTTCGAGGCGTAGTAGAACAGGCCACCGGCGGCGATCATCACGACCACCGAACCGGCCACCGCCCAGCGCAAGGCGCGGGGAGGCGAGTTCTGAGGAATATCAGGCTTTGACATGAAGGCCCTTATTGGCTGGAAACGGAAGACGATTGAGCGGCAGGCTTGGGCGCCGGCATGAAAAACATCACCAGCGCCACCACCAGGTAAATCAGGTATGCGCCGAGGGTGCTGACGGTCGGCGCATCCTGATAACCGAACATGCCGGCCAGCACCGAGCCCAGCGGGCCGTCCATCGGCAGCGTCGCGCTGAAGTCGAAAAGCACGGTTTGCAGGTGATTCCAGACCCCGGCTTCATGCAGCGCCTGCACCGAGTTGGCGAGAATCCCGGCGGCGACCACGAGGATGAACAGCCCGGTCCAGCGGAAGAATGCCGAGAGGTTCAGGCGCATGCTGCCGCTGTAGATCAGGAAGCCGACAATGATTGCGAGGATCAGGCCGAGCAGGGCGCCGATCGGCGCGGCCGGGCCTTCGCTTTGCTGAAACACGGCCAGCAGGAAAAACACGGTTTCCAGACCTTCCCGGGCCACGGCAAAGAACACCATGGCGATCAGGGCGATGACCTGATGTTTCGAAGCAGTCAGTGCGTGATCGAGAGAGGCTTGCAGCGAATGCTTGATCGAACGCGCCACCTTGCGCATCCAGAACACCATCGAACTGAGAATGCCCACGGCCACCAGCCCGACCACGCCTTCGAACAGTTCCTGCTGTTTTTGCGGGAATTCGGCACTGACCAGTTCCAGGCCGCCACCGACCAGCAACGCCAGTGCAGCAGCGAGAAACACCCCGATCCACACCGCCGGCATCCACTGGCCACGGCCGGTTTGTTGCAGGTAGCTGGCGATGATGCCAACGATCAGCGCGGCTTCGATGCCTTCGCGCAACATGATCAAAAAGGGAACGAGCATTCGACGATCACTGTGTAACGAAATGAGGTTACAAGTTGTAACATAATGAAAGTCATTCTCACATGGCATTCATTGACATTTACCTGAACCTCAGCTGAACGAGTCTGAACATCCACGACGTCCGGCCAGCTGCGTTAAGATGCCCGCCACTCAAACTACAACCAGGATTGCGCGCGTTCCATGTCGGAAAAAGACACCATCGCCATTCAACTGGTGCGCGAAGCACTGCTGCAAAGTTGTGCCCCGGGCGTGGCCACGGAAGAAGTCTTGAACAAGGTCGGGATCGATCCGGCGCTGCTGCCCACCGACGCGCGTGTGCCGGCCAGCCAGTACGCGCGGTTATGGCGCCTGTTGGCGCGGCGCGGCGATGATGAGTTTTTTGGCATGGACCCGCGCAAGCTGAAATCCGGCAGCCTTGAATTTCTTTGCCGCAGCGCCATGGCCCAGCCGAATCTGGCCGCAGGGCTTGGCGCGGGTTTGAATTTTCTGTCGCTGATGCTCGAACGCATGCCGGCGCAACTGGTGCGCCAGCAAAGCCTGGCGGAAATCGTGCTGCTGGAAGACGACCCGCAACCGCGCCGCGCCTTCACCTATTTCACTTACTGGATGATCGTCCACGGCGTGGCGTGCTGGCTGGCGGGGCGGCGGATTCCGATCCTGGCTATCGAACTGCGCTGCCCGGCGCCGGATTTCTGTGATGACTATCGGGTGATGTTCTCGGAAAACCTGCGCTTCGACCGGCCACGCACGCGGATGATCTTCGCCGCCGAGGTACTGGATCTGCCGATCAAGCGCAGTCCTGAGGAGTTGAAGCGTTTTCTGGCCCATGCCCCGGCCAATATTCTGGTCAAGTACCGCGACCCGGAAAGCCTTGCGAGCCGGATCAAGCAGGATCTGCGGCAGCTGGCAGCCGAACACTGGCCGGAAACCGATGCGCTTGCCCAGCAACTGTGCATGTCGGCCTCGACCCTGCGCCGGCGATTGGCGGAAGAAGGGCAGACCTATCAGGGCCTCAAGGACAGCGTGCGCAAGGAGCTGGCAATCACCTGGCTGGCGGAGCCTTCGATCAGTTTTGCCGAGATCGCCACGCGGTTGGGGTTTGCCGATGCCAGTTCATTCTACAAGGCGTTTCGCAAGTGGTCGGGGACCAATCCTGGGCACTATCGCAGCTTGATTCTCAACGAAGCGGTCTGACCCACACCTCCCACCGTTGATTCTCGTTCCCACGCTCTGCGTGGGAATGCCTCAAGGGACGCTCCGCGTTCCAGCTCTGGAGGGGACGCGGAGCGTCCTGGGCTGCATTCCCACGCAGAGCGTGGGAACGATCAGTTGCAACCGGATTCTTGGCCAAACCAGTCATCCACTTTGAGGGCTTTGACCATTGCCGCCGCCGGCGTGCGGCGCGAGTATTCCTCTGTTGTTTACGGTTCCCCAACCTAATAAGAACAGAGGGATTCTGGCAATGCGCGATTACTTGTCTGCCACCGCACAGTTTGATTATCAGCACACCGTGGACGCCGCACTGAGCGGCACGCTCGAGGCGCTCAACGCCTGCGTCGAATGTTGTGACCGGCACGCACTGCCGGGGCGCATCGCGCTGTTCTGGGAAGGCCGCGACGGCGCCAGTGCGACGTACACCTTCAACGATCTGCAGGACAAAGCCGCGCGTTTCGCCAATTTCCTTCTCGCCCAAGGCGTGCAGAAGGGCGACAAGGTCGCCGGCCTGCTGCCGCGCAATATCGAATTGCTGATCACCGTGTTCGCCACCTGGCGCATCGGCGCAGTGTATCAACCGCTGTTCACTGCGTTCGGCCCTAAAGCCCTTGAGCATCGCCTGAACAGTTCCGGTGCCAAAGTCGTGGTCACCGATGCGGTCAACCGGCCGAAACTCGCCGAAGTCGCCGACTGCCCGACGCTGGTCACCGTCGGCGGTCCGAAAGGCCAGGGCATCGTCCGTGGCGATTTCAGTTTCTGGGCCGAGCTGGCCAACCATTCCAATATCTGCGAACCGGTCATGCTGACCGGCGAAGACCCGTTCCTGCTGATGTTCACCTCGGGCACCACTGGCCCGTCGAAAGCGCTGTCGGTGCCGCTCAAGGCGATCGTCGCGTTCCAGAGCTACACCCGCGATGCCGTGGATTTGCGCCCGGAAGATGCGTTCTGGAACGTCGCCGATCCGGGCTGGGCCTACGGCATCTATTTCGGCGTCACCGGCCCGTTGTCGATGGGCCATCCGATCACGTTCTACGATGGCCCGTTCACCCTCGAAAGCACTTGCCGGGTGATCAACAAGTACGGCATCACCAACCTCACCGGTTCGCCCACCGCGTATCGTCTGCTGATTGCCGGCGGCGACGAGTTCGCCAAGTCGATCAAGGGCAAGCTGCGCATCGTCAGCAGCGCCGGCGAGCCGCTGAACCCGGAAGTGATTCGCTGGTTCGCCGACAATCTCGGCGTGGTCATTCACGACCACTACGGCCAGACCGAGCTGGGCATGGTGCTGTGCAACCACCACGGCCTTGAACACCCGATCCACGTTGGCGCCGCCGGTTTCGCCTCGCCGGGCCATCGCATCGTGGTGCTCGACGAACAGAACAACGAGCTCGGCGTCGGCCAGCCCGGCATTCTCGCCATCGACCGCACACAGTCGCCGATGTGCTGGTTCGCCGGTTACGAAGGCGTACCGACCAAGGCCTTCGTCGGCGATTACTACCTGAGCGGCGACACCGTGGAGTGGAACCCGGACGGCAGCATCAGCTTCGTCGGTCGCAGCGATGATGTCATCACCACGTCCGGCTACCGGGTCGGCCCGTTCGACGTGGAAAGCGCACTGATCGAACACCCGGCCGTGGTGGAAGCCGCAGTGGTCGGCAAACCCGATCCGGAGCGCACTGAGCTGGTCAAAGCCTTTGTCGTGCTCAACCCGCAATATCGCGCCGAACCGGCGTTGGCCGAAGAACTGCGCCAACACGTGCGCAAACGTCTGGCCGCGCATTCGTACCCCCGTGAAATCGAATTTGTCAGCGAGTTGCCGAAAACCCCGAGCGGCAAATTGCAGCGCTTTATCTTGCGCAATCAGGAAATCGCCAAGGCTCAAGAGGCTGCGGCGCACAACGTTTCAGCTTGAATCCAAGGAAACTGTCATGCAGATCGAGAACAAGGTTTTTATCGTCACCGGCGGCGCATCCGGCCTGGGTGCCGCCACCGCTGAATTGCTGGTCAACGCCGGCGCCAAAGTGATGCTGGTGGACATGAACGCCGACGCCGTCGCCGCCCAGGCCCAGCGCCTCGGTGCGCAAAGCGTGGTGGCCGACATCAGCAACGAAGCTGCCGCCGAAGCTGCCGTGCAGGCGACCGTTAAAGCCTTCGGCAGCCTGCACGGTCTGGTGAACTGCGCCGGCATCGTTCGTGGCGAAAAGATCCTCGGCAAGAACGGCCCGCATGCCTTGTCCAGCTTCGCTCAGGTGATCAACGTCAACCTGATCGGCAGCTTCAATATGCTGCGCCTGGCGGCGGCAGCGATTGCCGAAAGCGAAGCCAACGCCGATGGTGAGCGCGGTGTGATCATCAACACCGCCTCCGTTGCGGCGTTCGATGGCCAGATCGGTCAAGCCGCGTATTCCGCGTCCAAAGGCGCCATCGCCAGCCTGACCCTGCCTGCCGCCCGCGAGCTGGCGCGCTTCGGTATCCGCGTGATGACCATCGCTCCGGGCATTTTCGAGACCCCGATGATGGCCGGCATGACCCCGGAAGTGCGCGACTCGCTGGCCGCCGGCGTGCCGTTCCCGCCGCGTCTGGGCAAACCTACCGAGTACGCTGCGCTGGTGCGGCATATCATTGAAAACAGCATGCTCAACGGCGAGGTGATCCGTCTCGACGGTGCCTTGCGCATGGCCGCCAAGTAAGGAGGATTTCCCATGACCATTTCCAACGATCCAATTGTCATCGTCAGCGCTGTCCGCACCCCGATGGGCGGTTTCCAGGGCGAACTGAAAAGCCTGACCGCGCCGCAACTGGGCGCCGCTGCAATCAAGGCTGCGGTTGAGCACGCGGGTATTGCCGCCGACGCGGTCGATGAAGTGCTGTTCGGCTGCGTACTGCCGGCCGGTCTCGGTCAGGCGCCTGCGCGTCAGGCTGCACTGGGCGCCGGGCTGGATAAATCCACCCGTTGCACCACCGTCAACAAAATGTGCGGCTCGGGCATGGAAACCGCCATTCTGGCCCACGACATGCTGCTGGCCGGCAGCGCCGATGTGGTGATCGCCGGCGGCATGGAAAGCATGTCCAACGCGCCGTACCTGCTGGACCGGGCCCGTGCCGGTTACCGCATGGGCCACGGCCGGGTGCTCGATTCGATGTTCCTCGACGGCCTCGAAGACGCCTACGACAAGGGCCGCCTGATGGGCACCTTCGCCGAGGACTGCGCCGAAACCAACGACTTCAGCCGCGAGGCTCAGGACGCCTTCGCCATCGCCTCGACCACCCGCGCCCAGCAAGCGATCAAGGACGGCAGCTTCAAGGCCGAGATCGTCCCGCTGACCGTCACGGTCGGCAAGGAACAAGTGGTGATCAGCAATGACGAGCAGCCACCGAAAGCCAAACTGGACAAGATTGCCTCGCTGAAACCGGCGTTCCGCGAGGGCGGTACGGTAACTGCGGCCAACTCCAGCTCGATCTCTGACGGCGCCGCCGCACTGGTGCTGATGCGTCAGTCGCAAGCGCAGAAACAGGGGCTGAAACCGCTGGCGGTGATTCACGGCCACGCAGCTTTCGCTGACACCCCGGGCCTGTTCCCGGTGGCACCGATTGGCGCGATCAAGAAGCTGATGAAGAAAACCGGCTGGTCGCTGGATCAGGTCGATCTGTTCGAAGTCAACGAAGCCTTCGCCGTGGTCGGCATGGCGGCGATGACTCACCTGGAAATCCCTCACGACAAACTCAACATCCACGGCGGTGCCTGCGCCCTGGGCCATCCGATCGGCGCATCCGGCGCGCGGATTCTGGTGACCTTGCTCTCGGCCCTGCGCCAGAAAGGCCTGAAACGCGGCGTTGCGGCGATCTGCATCGGCGGCGGCGAAGCCACGGCGATGGCCGTCGAGTGCGTCTGAACCCGAGTAAGGATTTGCCATGATTCCCAACGATGACCAACAACAAATCCGCGACATGGCCCGGCAGTTTGCCGAGGAACGGCTGAAACCGTTTGCTGCCGAGTGGGACCGCGAGCATCGCTTCCCGAAAGAAGCCATCGGCGAAATGGCCGAACTGGGCTTCTTCGGCATACTGGTGCCGGAGCAGTGGGGCGGTTGCGACACCGGTTACCTGGCCTACGCCATGGCCCTGGAAGAAATCGCCGCCGGCGACGGTGCCTGCTCGACCATCATGAGCGTGCACAACTCGGTGGGTTGCGTGCCGATCCTCAAGTTCGGCAACGACGACCAGCGCGAGCGCTTCCTCAAACCGCTGGCCAGCGGCGAGATGCTCGGTGCTTTCGCGTTGACCGAACCCCAGGCCGGTTCCGATGCCGGCAGCCTGAAAACCCGGGCACGCCTTGAAGGCGATCACTATGTGCTCAACGGTTGCAAACAGTTCATTACCTCCGGGCAGAACGCCGGGGTCGTGATCGTGTTTGCGGTCACCGACCCGAGTGCCGGCAAGCGCGGGATCAGCGCCTTCATCGTTCCGACCGACTCGCCGGGCTACAAAGTCGCCCGGGTTGAAGACAAGCTCGGCCAGCACGCCTCGGACACCTGCCAGATCCTGTTCGAAGACGTGAAAGTGCCGGTGGCCAACCGTTTGGGCGAGGAGGGCGAGGGCTACAAGATCGCCCTGGCCAACCTCGAAGGCGGCCGCGTCGGCATCGCTTCGCAAGCGGTGGGCATGGCCCGCGCCGCGTTCGAAGCCGCCCGTGATTACGCCCGCGAGCGCGACAGTTTCGGCAAGCCGATCATCGAGCATCAGGCTGTGGCGTTCCGCCTGGCGGACATGGCGACCCAGATCGCCGTGGCGCGGCAGATGGTGCACTACGCCGCCGCCCTGCGTGACAGCGGTCAGCCGGCGCTGGTCGAAGCGTCGATGGCCAAGCTGTTCGCCTCGGAAATGGCCGAGAAGGTCTGCTCCATGGCCTTGCAAACCCTCGGCGGTTACGGTTACCTCAACGACTTCCCGCTGGAGCGCATCTACCGCGACGTGCGGGTCTGCCAGATCTACGAAGGCACCAGCGACATTCAGCGCATGGTCATTTCGCGCAATCTTTGAGAAGGAATCTGCACATGAGTTACGAAACGATCTTGCTGGAAACCCATGGCCGCGTCGGCCTGATCACCCTCAATCGCCCGCAGGCGCTGAATGCCCTCAACGCGCAACTGGTCAGCGAAGTGAACCGCGCGCTCGATGGTTTCGAAGCCGACGCAAACATTGGTTGCATCGTCATCACCGGCTCGACCAAAGCCTTTGCCGCCGGCGCCGACATCAAGGAAATGGCTGATCTGACCTACCCGCAGATCTACATGGACGACCTGTTCAGCGACAGCGACCGCGTGGCTAACCGCCGCAAACCGATCATCGCTGCGGTCAACGGTTTTGCTCTCGGCGGCGGCTGTGAACTGGCGCTGATGTGCGACTTCATCCTGGCTGGCGACAACGCCAGGTTTGGCCAGCCGGAAATCAACCTCGGCGTGCTGCCGGGCATGGGCGGTACCCAGCGCCTGACCCGCGCTGTAGGCAAGGCCAAAGCGATGGAGATGTGCCTGAGCGGACGTTTGATCGACGCGGTGGAAGCCGAGCGTTGCGGCATCGTCGCGCGCATCGTGCCGAGTGCCGAGTTGCTGGATGAAGCGCTGAAAGTCGCAGCGGTGATCGCCAGCAAATCGTTGCCGATTGCGATGATGGTCAAGGAAAGCGTCAACCGCGCGTTCGAAGTGAACCTGACTGAAGGCGTGCGTTTCGAGCGTCGGGTGTTCCATGCGGCATTTGCGACGCAGGATCAGAAGGAAGGCATGGCGGCGTTTGTGGCCAAGCGGTCGCCGGAGTTCCAGGGCAAGTAACGCGGCGTATTCACTGACGCCATCGCTGGCAAGCCAGCTCCCACATTGGATCTGAGGTTTACACCAATCCCTGTGGGAGCAGAGCTTGCTCGCGAAGCTTTTAGAGCTGGTAGTTCTTCAACTCCCGCGCAATCACCATCCGCTGTATTTCGCTGGACCCTTCATAAATCTGGGTAATCCGCGCATCCCGGTAATACTTCTCCACCGGGTAATCCTCCAGATACCCGTACCCGCCATGAATCTGAATCGCTGACGAGCACACCTTCTCAGCCATTTCCGAAGCAAACAGCTTGGCCTGCGAAGCCTCCGACAGACACGGCTTACCCGCTGTTCTCAGTCGCGCCGCATGCAGAATCATCAAGCGTGCCGCGTTGATCTGCATCTGCATGTCCGCCAGCAGATTGGCGATGCTCTGGTGTTCGACAATGGCCTTGCCGAACTGCACCCGATCACGGGCGTAACCCAGCGCCGCTTCGAATGCCGCACGGGCGATGCCCAATGCTTGCGCGGCAATGCCGATGCGTCCGCCTTCCAGGTTGGAAAGGGCAATCGCCAAACCTTTACCGCGTTCACCCAACAGATTTGCTTCAGGAATGCTGCAATTGTTCAGCGTCACCGCGCAGGTGTCGGAGGCGCGAATGCCCATCTTGTGTTCGGTGCGATCGACGATGAAGCCCGGCGTATCGGTCGGCACCAGAAACGCCGAGATGCCGCGCTTGCCGAGATCCGGATCGGTCACCGCAAACACGATTGCCAGCTTCGCCCGCTTGCCGTTGCTGACGAATTGCTTGGCGCCGTTGATCACCCATTGCCCGTCGCGCAGTTCGGCGCGGGTGCGCAAGTTGTGCGCTTCGGAGCCGGCCTGGGGTTCGGTCAGGCAGAAGCAGCCGATCACTGCGCCGCTGGCCAAATCGGCCAGCCAGGTCTGTTTCTGTTCTTCGCTGCCGTAATTGAGCACCGGCCCACAACCCACCGAGTTGTGAATGCTCATGAACGCGCCGGTCGCGCCGTCACCGGCGGAAATTTCTTCCACCGCCAGCGCATAAGCCACGTAGTCGACGTAAGTGCCGCCCCATTCTTCCGGCACTACCATGCCCAGCAGGCCGAGTTCACCCATCTTCGCCACCAGACCGTCATCGATCCAGCCGGCCTTTTCCCAGGCTTGCGCGTGTGGCGCGATTTCGCCACGGGCAAAGTCCCGGGCCATGTCGCGGATCATTACCTGGTCTTCAGTCAATTCGAGATCGTGCATGGCTCAGCTCCCGCTCTCTTCAAAACCGTGGAAGAAACTCGCGATGTGCTCGGCGTGCAGCGCAGCAAGCGTCGGCGGGTTCCAGCGCGGTGATTTGTCTTTGTCGATCAGCAAGGCACGCACCCCTTCGATCAGGTCGCCGCGCTCGAACCACTGGCGATCCAGATGCAGTTCGAGGGCGAAGCAGTGTTCCAGGCTCAGGTGCCGGCCGCGACGGAGCATTTCCAGGGTCACGCCCATCGCCAGCGGCGAACGGGTTTCCAGCAGGTCGGCGGTGGTGGTCGCCCATTCGTGGCTGTCGGCGACGGTCACGGCGCGCAGTTGCTCGACGATGCTCGGCACGTCAGGCAAGGCAAAGAAGTGGTCGATGGCCGGGCGCAAGGCTTCAAGCGGCGCATCCGGCAAGGTTTGCACCGCGTGGCGGGCCAGCAGGTTTTGCAGGTCTTTCAGCGGCGTGTCGTGCCACTGCAACTGGTCGAGCTGTTCGTCGAGGGTGCCGAGTTTGCTGCTGTCCAGATACCAGTCGGCGAGGCCGCAATACAGCGCATCCGACGCCCGGATCTGCACGCCGCTGACACCCAGGTAAATCCCCAGCTCGCCGGGAATGCGCGGCAGGAAATAGCTGCCACCGACATCCGGGAAATACCCGATCGCCACTTCCGGCATCGCCAGACGGCTTTTCTCGGTGACTACCCGCAGATCAGCGCCTTGCACCAGACCCATGCCGCCGCCGAGAACGAAACCGTCCATCAGCGCCAGCACCGGTTTGCGGTAGTGGTGGATCGTCAGGTCGAGGGCGTATTCCTCGACGAAGAAATCTTCGTGCAGCGTGTCGCCGCTTTTATGGCTGTCGTACAGGGAGCGAATGTCGCCCCCGGCACAGAAGGCTTTCTCGCCGGCACCGCGCAGCGTGACCGCGTGGATATCGGCATCAGCGGCCCAGGCGTCCAGGTGTTGCTGGAGCTGGCGCACCATGTCGAGGGTCAGGGCATTGAGACCGGCGGGGCGGTTGAGGGTCAGATGACCGATGTGATTGCGAACCTCGGCCAACACTTCGTGTGGCGTGGCATCCATGGACGAAGTCCGCGGGGATGAAGCCTGAGCAGTCATCACTAACTCCCTGCTTTTATTGTCTTTATTCGAGAAGCTCGCGCGCGAGCGTTACCGGATCGTAACAGTGCAAATTTGCCGTGTACAACGGGGATATGTGCACGGGCTGTCTGCATTTTTGCCTTAGGCCAAATGCACGGGATCGCCGCTTCTTTTCAATCGACAACGCTGACAGGCGCGGGCTCCTGGTTCAGCTGAACACCTGGCCAATGCTCCGCCGCCTGGCATGCAACTCACTGGCATGAATCAGCTGCTCCAGATCCTCCGGTGTGACATCGATGAACGCTTCCATATCCGCCAGCGCCCGTTTCAGATCCTCGGCCGTGATGGACTGAATATCCACCGGCGCTACGGCCGGCGCCGGTTCGGCGGGGCGTTTCGGGTAGCGGATGCGGGTGAGGTTGTTGTAGGCCAGTGCGGTCAGCAGCAGGCATGCGGCGCTGAGCATCACCGGTTCCAGGGCTTTCCAGTCCATGGAGATGGTCATCGGGTCGGCCAGCACCATGGTCAACGCGACGGCGCCGGCCGGTGGATGCAGGCAGCGCAGCCAGCACATCAGGATCAGCGCCACGCCCGCCGCGAGGCAGGCGCTGCCCAGGGTTCGGCCGAGGACGTGGGCCACCAGCAACGCGACGACACCCGCGCACAGGTAGCCACCGATGATCGACCAAGGCTGGGCGAGTGCGCCGGACGATACCGCGAACAGCAGCACCGCCGAAGCGCCCAGCGGGCCGATCAGGTGGTAGGCCACTTCAATGCCGAACACCTGACTGCATGCCCACACGCTGAACAACGTGCCCAGCGCCATACCGATGGCGGCGCGGCTCCATTCGGTGGGGCGGGTGTTGATGGCGGCGGGCAACCAGCGAGCGAGCATGCAGATTCGATCCTTTGTGAAATTCAGGGCAAAAAAAAGGACTGTCCGTAAACGCGGAAAGTCCTTCGAAGAGTTCCAACTATTGGGGGAGGAACGCGCACAGTGTGCCAAGCAATCACGATGCTGACAAATTCATATAAATGCAGTTTCAGTGCATTATTTATGCAGTAAAGCCACGCGCCGCCCGCTCATGAAACACAGAAAACCACCCAGCGCGGTCAGTGCGCTGAGGGCGTAGAACATCGTCGGCGCCGGCGTATGCATCAGCAGGAAACCGCAAATCACCGGGCTCAATGCGCCGCCCAGCGCCGCCAGATTCTGCGCGCCGTAATAGCTGCCGCGCAGTTCCTCCGGGGCCAGGGTGTCGACGAACAGGAATTCCGACGGGTAAATGATCATCTCGCCAAGGGTGAAGATGAACATGGCGATGCACCAGGTCACCAGGCTGTCGGCCAGGCTGAAGCCGATCAGGCCGAGGATGAACAGGCTGGTGCCGGCGGCGATCCAGTAGCGCAGTTTTTCCCGGTTGAGAAAACGGCCGATCTGGTACTGCAACAGGATCACCGCGATGGCGTTGCAGGCGAGCAGGGCGGCCATGGTTTGCAGGGCTCGCTGCGAGTCTTCGACCACCAGCAGGTATTGCGACAGGTACAGCGTGAAACGCCCGTGAACCACGGTGCTGAGCAGGCAACCGCAAGTGAACATGATCAGCGTGCGGTCGTTTTTCAGGGTAATCAGGGTTTTCAGGAAGCTCTGCGGTTGGCCGATGGCGGCGACCGGACTGGCGTCTTTCGGGATGCCGATCATCAGGAAGATGCTGCCGAAAGCGATGCCGGCAGCAATCAGGAACGGCGCAATCGGATACACCCCGGCGATCACCACACCGAGCATCGGGCCGGTGGCGTAGCCGATGTTGGTCAGGGTGTAGCGCAGCGAGAACGCCTTGGCCCGCTGGCCCATGGGCAGGTTTTCACTGAGGATCGCCTTGGAGCCGATCAGGAACAGCGCCGAGGCGGTTTCAGTAATGACCAGCGTCAGGGTGGTCAGGTACAGATCTTTGGCGAAGGTCAGCAGCACGAAGCCGATGGCACTGGAGAGCATCGCCAGAATCAGCAACCGACGCTTCTCGAGCCGGTCGATGATGTAACCGCCGTACAGCGCAAGCAGGGTGGCGATAAACACCGCGATGCCCAGCAACAATCCGACGTCCTGTTGGTTGAGGCCGAGCTTGTTGCTCAAGAACAGTGTGAGCAACGGACTGGTGATGGCGCGGCTGACGACGATGGTCAGCGAGACGATCATCAGGCGGCGGATAACGAGCGAGTAGGTGGCCACGGAAAAATCAAATGTCCTTATTCGGTTAACAGGTGCTCGAGATCGCGCACGGAATCCAGCGTTTGCAGCTGTCGTAGCTGCGCGAATAGCGGCTCGGCCTTGAGCGGTGAAATCACCCGCAACGCCAGACTGAAAAACTTCTCCTCCAGCGCCGCCTCACTCAGCGGATTACCCGGCGCGCCCAGCGGCACCTCGACACACAGGCTTGCTTCGCGACCGTCGCGGGTTCGAACGACGACTACCGGCTCGCCATCCTCCGACAGTCGCTCATCCACTTCAAGGCGAATGCGCGTCAGCCAGTGGGCAATGCGCGGATCGTTGCGTGGCTGTTCGTCATAAGCCTCCAACCGGCAATGACCGTGTACCAGTCGCGCGGCGAGGGCGTAGGGCAGGCTCATCTGCGCAGCGGCCAGACTTCGGGTGTCGCGACCGCCGCACATGTCGAGCAGAAACCCGCACAAACTCACCTGGACGTCTTCCACCTGATCCGCGCCGACCTGTAATTGCTCCAGCAACAAACCGAGCGCATCGATGGCCGAATGAGTGCCACGACACGCGGCATAGGGTTTGATCGAACAGCGCGCGAGTTTCCAGACCCGTTGCAAATCAGCATTCAGCGCATCCGGCTGCGCACTGCCCGGCGCGAGGGTTTTAAGAAAACCACCCCAGACATCCTCGAACAACATCGACGGCCCACTGACACCTTCGCGAGCAAAACGCGCCGCGAGCAAACCGCCCTCGGCCGCACGGCCGCTGTGCAGTTTCTTGCTTTGCGAACCGTCATGGATGAACGCCCACAACCCACCGCTGAAACTGCCGGCGATGCCGAGCGCCGACACGGTTTGCCCGAGATCCAGCGCAAAGATCCGCGCACAGGCCGCCGCCGCGCCGAACACGCCGCAGGTGGCGGTGGAATGCCAGCCGGCGCCGTTGTGCGCCGAATAACTGCCGCAGGCTTCCAGCACCCGCCGGCCGATTTCGTAGCCGATCACCACGGCGGTGATGAACTCGCGACCGTCTACCGGCCGATCCACCAGCGATAGCGCCGCCATCACTGCCGGCAACACCACCGCGCCCGAGTGGTCGCAACCGCCGGTGTCGTCCAGTTCCAGCGCGTGGGCAGCGATGCCATTGAGCAACGCCGCATGCCCCGCGCCGACGCGCAGTGACGAACCCCAGACCCGCGCGGTGCCCGGCTCTGCAGCGAACACCTGCCGTGCCTGAAGCGCTACCGCGCTGTCGGCCCCGGCCAGTGCTGCGCCGAAGGTGTCGAGAATGTGCCGTTTGGCCTGTTCCACCAACGCCGGCGGCAGGTCTTCAAACCGGGTCTCGACGCAAAACTGCGCCAGCCGCTGCATGCGTTCCGTCATACGAGGTAGTCCCGATAATGGCGTTCATACACCGACGCCGGATGATCCTGCGCGACCGGCGCCGCCGTTTGCGCCCACCACTGCGCGACTTCGGCGCCGGTGGCGATCCACACGTCGTCATGCTGCTGAATGCATTGCAGCAATTCGCGCAGCACGCCGATGCGCCCTGGCGTGGCAATGATTTCCGGATGCAGGCGCAGCACGTAGCACAGGCCGAAGCGGTGAAATCCGGCGAAGTCCATTTGCAGGTTGCCCAGGGTATGGCTGTAGGAGGCGATCCGCGATTGCGCCGGCGGCACGGCCGGGCTCAGGTTGAAGGCGAAATAGGGTTCGTCTTCCAGTTCGTAATGCAACGGCAACTCGACGACTTCAGGCGCGGTTGGATGAAGGAAGGGCAGGTCATCGCCGCGCCATGATGACGACCAGTGAATGCCGTGGTCTTTCAAGGCTTCGATGAAGCCCGGCGCGCCGTTGCCCGCAGGGATCCGGAAACCGCTGGGATGCACGCCGGTCAAGGCTTCCAGCGCAGCACAACCCTTGGCGACCTCTGCGCTTTGTGTCGCCAGATCCAGCGTGTCGTAATCCTGATGGCGGTAGCCGGCGCAGGCGATTTCATGGCCGTCAGCCTGGATCGCGACGATATGCTGCGGGTTTTCCTCGGCGACGATGCCGGGCACGAACCAGCTGCTGCGCACCCCGAGTTCCCTGAAAAGGCCGAGCAAACGCTCGACGCCGCGTTGGGTGCCGTAGCGCCACACCGACAGCGTCTTGTCGCGCCCGGCGACTTCCGGGGCCTGGGTGAGAATGCCGTGGATATCGTTGTAGTCGACGGTCAGCACCACCGCGCAGCGTTTACCGGCAGGCCAGAGATTATTCGCGTCAGCCATGGTGATGCTCCTTCAGCCACCAGCGTGCGACGTCGCGGCAGGTGGCAAACCACACGTCTTCGCGCTGGCGCATGTGTTCGAAGAGTTTCTCCAGCAACAGGATGCGTCCCGGTTTGCCAGTGATTTTCGGGTGGAACAGGGTGGTCAGGCACAGGCCTTCGTCCATCGCGCCGTCGTACTCGCGCTGCCAGTTGTCGAGGGTCAGCTCGTAGCTGGCGGTGCGGTCGAGCCCGGACGGAAAGTTCGGTGCGCGGGTGTAGGCGAGGGAGGCGTAGTCGTCCATTTCCCAGCGGCCGGGAATTTCCACCAGCGGCGTGTCGTGGCCGGGGACGTTGACCAGATACGGGCGATCGTCGCCGCGCATGCTGCTGGAATAGATCACGCCGTTGTCGGCCAGCATCGCCGGGGTTTCGGCGCGCCAATCGCCGGACGGCGTGCGAAAGCCCTCGGCGCGGATGTGCAGGTATTGCCAGAAGACGTCGCGGGATTTGTTCATCACGGCCTGCTGCTGATCCAGCGTCAGGGCGTAGAAGGATTCGTGCTTGTAGCCGTGGTAGGCGACTTCATGGCCGCGTTCGACGATGGCCTGGCATTGTTTCGGCCAGTTTTCCACGACCCACGCGGGGACGAAGAAGGTGGTCGGGATCTTGAAGGTATCGAGCAGATCCAGCAAGCGCGGCAGGGCGCGGTAAGGGCCGTAGCCGCCGAAGCCGAAATACTCGGGTTTGTGCCAGATCGAGTTGTTGAGCATGGCATCGCCGGTCGGGCCGTCGAGGTCGAAGGCCAGGGCCAGGCAGGCTTTGTGCTGGTCGGGCCAGGCGGGTTGGGGTGAACTGAGCATTGGGCGCTCCACACATGTAGGGACGTACGCTGTACCTGTGGGAGCGAGCTTGCTCGCGATGAGGCCATGTCAGTCGACATCTCTGGTGAATGACACACTGACTTCGTCGGAATGCCGCCCAGAGCAAGCTCGCTCCCACAATGGAAAGGTGGCGCTGACCGGATTACTTGCCCGCGTTAATGGTCACTTCCTTGATCGCACCCAATTCCAGATCCCACTTCTTCAGAATCGCGCCATAGCTGCCGTCATCCACCATGCTCTGCAGCGCCACTTTCACGGCTTCACTCAGCTCAGGCTTCTTCTTGCTCACACCCAGCCCGGTGAACTGCACGGAGATCGGTTGGCCGACCGTTTTGTACATGTCCTTTTCCTGGGTCTTGAGGTACGACAGGGTTTCGCTGCCCTGCATCGCCGCATCAATGCGGCTCTGGCGCAGTTGGGCGCGGGCGTCGGCCGAGCCTTCGGTGCCGACCACGTTGATCGCAGGCTTGCCGGCCGCTTCACAGTTGGCCTTGCTCCACTCGGCAATTTCCGACGGGAAGGTGGTGCGGCGGCTGGTGCCGACTTTCTTGCCGCACAGGTCGATGATCTCGTTGGTCGCGGTGTTTTTCTGCAAGGTGTAGAACTGCGGGCCGCTGGTGAAGTAGTCGACGAAGGTCACGCTGGCCTGACGCTCGGCGGTGTCGGTCATGCCCGACAGGACCATGTCCACGCGTTCGGTGGTCAGGGCGTTGATCATTTGCTCGAAGCCGGTTTCCTGCCACTTGATCTTGACCCCGAGGCGTTCGGCCAGGGCGTTGCCCAGGTCGTAGTCAAGGCCGGTGAGCTTGTTGGTGGCCGGATCCTTGAAATCCATCGGCGGATAGTTGGGCATGATCGCGACGACGATCTCGCCTTTCTCCTTGATGCTGGCCGGCAAGTCGGCGGCCACGGCGAAACCGCAAGACATGAGGGAGGTGAGTACTGCTGGAATGACGAAGTTCTTCATGGACGTTCTCTTATGAGTGTTGTGAAGGCCAAAGGGGCCTCAGGTTCGAACGGCAGAAATGAAGCTTTGGGTGCGCGGGTTTTGCGGACTTATTAGTATTTCTTCGGGGCTTCCAGCCTCCACGATCTGCCCGCCGTCCATGAACACCATGCGGTTGGAAACCTCCCGGGCGAAGCCCAGTTCATGGGTGACGACGATCATGGTCATGCCGGTCTGCGCCAGATCGCGCATTACCGACAGCACCTCACCGACCAGTTCCGGGTCGAGTGCCGAAGTAGGTTCATCGAACAGCATCAGCTTGGGTCGCATGGCCAGGGCGCGGGCAATCGCCACCCGTTGCTGCTGACCGCCCGAGAGTTCAATCGGGTAGCTGTTGCGTTTATCGGCCAGGCCGACCCGGGCCAGCAGTTCCAGGGCTTCTTCGTGCGCCTCCTTGGGCGAACGCTTGAGCACCTGACACGGGCCCTCGATGATGTTTTGCAGCACAGTCATGTGCGGAAACAGATTGAAGCGCTGGAACACCATTCCGGTGGCCAGGCGCTGGCGAGCGATCTGCGACTCGTTGAGTTCGTGCAGCTTGTGCCCGACGACGCGGTAGCCGACCAGTTCGCCGTCGACCCAGAGGCCGCCCTTGTCGATCTTTTCCAGCTGATTGACGCAGCGCAGCAGGGTGCTCTTGCCCGAGCCGGACGGGCCGATGATGCACAGCACTTCGCCTTGCTCAACCTCGATGTTGATGTCCTTGAGCGCGTGGTACTGGTCGTAATATTTGTTCAGGCTCACGGCCTTGACGATGCTTCTCATGACGGATTCCTCAAGAACGCTTGCCGGCGCCGCGAGCGAAACGACGCTCCAGACGGCTTTGACCAAAGGACAGGACGGTGACGGTGGCCAGGTACCAGATACCGGCGACGATCAGCAGCTCCATGACCCGGGCGTTGGCGTAGTAGATGTTCTGGGCGTTGTAGAGCAGTTCCGAGTACTGGATCACGCTCGCCAGCGAGGTCATTTTCACCATGCCGATAAATTCGTTGCCGACCGGCGGAATGATGATTCGCATGGCCTGGGGCAAGATGATCCGGCGCAGCGCTTGCAGGCGTGGCATGCCGATCGACTTGGCCGCTTCGTACTGGCCGGTGTCCACCGACAGCAGGCCGGCGCGTACCACTTCTGCGGTGTAGGCGCCCTGGTTGATGCTCAAGCCGAGCAGGGCGGCCACGAACGGCGTCATCAGGCTCACGGTGTCGAGCTGGAACAGGCCGGGAATGCCGATGGTGGGGAAGATCAGCGCCAGGTTGAACCACAACAGCAGTTGCAGAATCAGCGGCGTACCGCGAAACAGCCAGGTGTAGGTCACTGCCACGTAGCGCAGGATCGGGTTGGCCGACATGCGCATGATGGCGGTGATGACCCCGAACACGATACCCAGCGCCATGGCCAGCACGGCCATGATGATCGTGTTGAACAGGCCCCACATGATCGCTTCGGAGGTGAGGAACTGGCCGATGTACGACCATTCGATCTTGCCTTCGGCGAAGGCCCGCACCAGGCCGATGATGGCGATGACGATCACGGTGGCGAAGAAAATCCGCCCGTAATAACGCCGTGGCACGTGTTGGTACTGGGTAATGTCGAACTGGTTTTCCGCCAGTTTGCGCTCCGCCTGGAGTCGTTCTGCCTGAGTCTGGCTCATGGTGTTTCTCCGTACACTGTACTTTTCGATCAACCCCCTCCCGGTGGGAGGGGGACCCGGCTCAGAGGCGGAAGCCCTGGTAGTTTTCGGTCCACTGCTGCTGTGCGGCGAGGGCGGTTTTCAAGCGGCCGATCTGCTCGCGCACCTGTTGCGGCGCGGTGCCGCCCCAACCGCTGCGGGCAGCGATGGCGGCTTCCAGGGTCAGGCTGTCACGCACGTCTGCCGTGAGGCGCGGGTCGATCTCGGCCAGCAATGCCGGCGAGGCTTCCCACAATTCGAGGTCGTGTTTTTCGCAGGCTTGCACCAGCGCTCCGGTGATTTCGTGGGCTTCCTTGAACGGCACACCGCGCACCGCCAGCCAGTCGGCGACTTCGGTGGCGAGGGTGAAACCCAGCGGCGCCTGACGCCGCAGTTCCTCGACATTGACGGTCATGGTCGCAACCATTCCGGCCATGGCCGGCAGCACCAGCAGCAGGGTGTCGACACTGTCGAGCACGCCGTTCTTGTCTTCGCTCAGGTCGCGGTTGTACGACAGCGGCAGGGATTTGAGCGTCGAGAGCAGGCCGGTCAGGTTGCCGATCAGGCGGCCAGCCTTCCCCCGGGCCAGTTCGGCGATGTCGGGGTTTTTCTTCTGCGGCATGATCGAGCTGCCGGTGGCGTAGGCGTCATCCAGATCGACCCAGCGGAACTGGCGCGACGACCACAGGCAGAACTCTTCGGCCAGACGCGAGATATTGATTCCGAGCATGCTGGCGATGAACAGGAATTCGGCGACGTGATCGCGGCTGGCCACGGCGTCGATGGAGTTTTCGCAAACCCCGGCGTAGCCCATTTCCTTGGCCGATTGCTGCGGCTGGCGAGCGATGGCGGAACCGGCCATGGCCGCAGCACCGAGGGGCGACAGCGAAGTGCGTGCGTCCCAGTCCACCAGGCGCTGCACGTCACGCAACATCGATTGGGCGTGGGCCAGCAGGTGATGGGCGAACACGATCGGTTGCGCCTGCTGCAAGTGGGTGAAACCGGGGCAGATGCTTTCGACGTGCTGCTCGGCCTGATCCACCAGCGCCGTTTGCA
Source organism: Pseudomonas sp. B26(2017) (assembly GCF_002113045.1). Lineage (NCBI taxonomy): Bacteria > Pseudomonadati > Pseudomonadota > Gammaproteobacteria > Pseudomonadales > Pseudomonadaceae > Pseudomonas > Pseudomonas sp. B26(2017). The sequence goes on from NZ_NEJJ01000001.1 coordinate 303,526, forward strand.
GGGCCAGCACTTCCACGGCCAGGGTGCGCACGTGATCGCGCAGGAACAGGCGCAGATCGTTGGCGGTCTGGTCGTTGCGCGAGCGGCCGGCGCGCAGCTTGCCGCCCAGCGCGCCCAGGCGCTCGGTCAGCAGGCGTTCGATGAAGGTGTGAACGTCTTCGTCGTCCAGCGTCGGGGCGATGCACCCGGCAGCGAAATCGGCACCGATGCCGTCCAGGGCTTCAATCATCGTGCGGGTTTCCTGCTCGTCCAGCAGGCCGGCACGTTGCAGTTCCCCGGCGTGGGCCTTGGAGCCGGCCAGATCGTACGGCGTCAGGCGGAAATAGCGCTCGGGGCAACGAGACAGGGCCGCCAGGGCGGCAGACGGGCCGCTTTTGAAACGGGCGCCCCAGAGACGGTCGGTGGTTTGAGACATTTGTTGTTTTCCTCGTCGGTAAAGCGAACTGAAATCGGTGTGCATGGCCCTGAAAATCGCGCTGGCTATTTAGCGAACAGCCGCGGACGGAATCAGGCCAAAGCAGTTTTCAAGAGGGCAGTTGCAAAGAGACAAGAGCTGATCGAAGTGTCAGCTTTTTATGTTTGCCGATCAGTGAGTTGGCACTGATGTTCGGGATTTTTTGGCGGTTGCCAAGGCTTGTTTTCTGTGGTCATTATTATTAGCCGGCGATGTTTTTGTTGTTGGACACAGATTGTTGAACATTGCGCCAGAGGTAAATCAGCATTATGGAAACCCCACTTTCCAATTCCGGAAACCCACCGGTCAAAACCGCTCACCGGGCACCTTTGGCCCTCAGCGGACTGGATTTCAAACTGCTCAAGGTGTTCAAGGCGGTGGTCGAGGCCGGCGGCTTCAGCGCGGCGCAAAACGAGCTGAACGTGGGCCTGGCCGCGATCAGCAAGCAGATCTCCGACCTGGAAATTCGCATCGGCATGCGCCTGTGTACCCGGGGTCGCGAAGGGTTTCACCTGACCGAAGAGGGGCGTCTGGTGTATCAGGCGTCGATTGACTTGTTTGCCTCGGTCGACAACTTTCGTGACCGTCTTAGTTCGGCGCAGAATGAACTTATCGGTGATCTGGGAGTGGGGGTGATCGACAATACGATCAGCGACGATAATTCGCCGTTAGTTGCCGCGCTTAGAAAAATAAATGAGCACTCGCCGAAAGTAAGGTTTCAACTTCAGGCGACCCAGTTGGATGAAGTTGAAAGAGGCGTAGTGGAAGGTCGCTTAGTGGCCGGAATCGTTCCGGTTTATCAAAAGCGCGAAGAATTCGATTATTACCCGCTCTATGAAGAACGCTCGCAGGCTTACTGCGCCGTCGGCCACCCGTTGTTCGACCTGCCGGCAGACCAGATAGGCGGCAACGTGCTGCAGGATTACGAGTGCATCAACCACCGCTATGCGATCCATCGCGACAAGCTCAACTTTGCCCGCTACGACAGTTATTCCGCCTCGGCGACCCAGGTCGAAGCGGTGGCGTTGTTGATCAAGACCGGGCGTTTCGTGGGCTTTCTGCCCCAGCATTACGCCGCCACGCTGGTGGCCGCCGGGCAGTTTCGCGCGGTGTGCCCGGAGCTGATCCACTTCGACACGCCGTTCAATCTGATCCTGCGACACAACACCGTGCGCAGCCCGTTGGTCAAGGCGTTTGCCCAGGCGTTGGGGGTTGATCTCAAGGCGACGGCGTGAGCACCAGGCGCATGGCGCAACGTCGCTCGCCGGGCAATCCGTGAGCGATTTCATTGCGCAATACTTGGTTCAGGCGCGCGTCGCAGTCTTCGGCGTTCAATAGCGCAAAACCCATGCGCTGATAGAACGGTGCATTCCATGCAAGGTCGCGAGACGTCGTCAGCGTCACTGCCCGAAGTTGCCACAGACGCGCCTGTTCAATCGCCGACAACAGCAACTTGCGACCGACGCCCCGACCTTGAAAGTGTTGGCTGACGGACAGTTCCTCAATGTGCAACTGTTGATCGACAGTCATCGCCCTTAAAAAACCTGCAAGTTGCCCGTCGTTGTTTTCCGCCACCCACAGTTCGTCCCGTTCAATGGCCGCTAAATGCGCCGAGGCCTGCGGCACAGCGGCATCTGCCAGCCAGGCCAGTGACGGGTCGAGGCGAAACAGCGCAGCGGCCGAACGCTCGATGGCGGGGAGGGCGATGGCATCGGCTGCCAGGGCCAGTCGCACGGTAAAGGTCATCAGTCAGCGGTCCCTGTCGAAATCAAGGCGCGCAGGTTAAGGCGTCAGCCATAGCAACACATAATCGTTTTTGTCGAATCGCCCGCTCAGCACTGGCTGCAATGCCCCGATCGGCGTGCCTTGCAGGGCCAGGTAGTCACTGCGATCCATCATCAGCCACGCCGGCCCCTTGAGTGCTTCGAGTGCCTGCGTGGTTTCGGTGAACAGCGGTTGCAGGTCCTGCTCGACGTTGACCATGAACTTGATCGCCTTGGCGTCCTTGCCCATGCCGTGCAGCACCAGCGGCGCGGGTTGCTCGTGGATCCGCTTCATTACCGCCTGACTGAAGGTTCGCGTGTCATAGAGCTGGCGCTCGACCGGCTCGAACACCAGCGCATACGCCGACCAGACCGCCAGTACGGCGCTGAACGCGAGGACTTCGGTTCGCCATCGCGGCAGTCGCAACCGCGACATTGCGGCCAGCTGCAGCAATCCCAGCACGATCATTACCGGTGTCAGGTCGGTCAACGACTCGGGAAACCGTCGCTTCGCCACCCACAACAGGACGATCAACAATCCAGGAATCAATAACCACAATCCCTGCAGGCCGACACGCAGCCAGGCAAACACCCGGCCGTGCAACACCTGAAACGGATACGCCGCAATGATCGCCGCCATGGGCAGCATCGGCAGCAGGTAGCGGGCCTTTTTCGCCTGCGGAATTGACAGCCCGACCATCACGATCAACCCCGCCGCCGCGCAATACTGCACCAGTCGCAAGGCCGGGCCGCGCTGCCGAGGTTGGCTCAGCCACGCGGCCGCCAGCGCCAGCAAGGCCAGCGGATACGCCAGCGCGTAGTTGCCCAGCGAGCTGGTGAAGTAATACAGCGAACCGCTGACGCCTTCGCTGCCGTCCATGCGCCCCATGAACTGCATGCGGATCACGTCCTGACGAAACGCCGACCCGCCGCTGAGATCCGCCAGCCACAACAACAGCCCGACGCACGCCGCCAGCAGCAGCGACGCCAGCACACCGAAGGTCAACAGACGCGACCATTGGCGATCCAGCAGGTAGTAACTGCACAGCATGCCGGTCGGCACCACCAGCCCGATCGGCCCGCGAATACCGAACCCCAGCAGCAATAGAAGGAACACCAGCGGCCAGCGTCGAGCGGCAGCGAAATGATCGTGGGCATAGCCGAGGTAGAACACCGAAAACGCCACGGCGGCGAGCATCAGATCCTGCGACACCGCGCGGGTCTCGGTGATGAAGGTGCCGGTGAGCATCAGCAGCGCGATGCTGACCACCGCCCAGCGCACGGATGAAGGCGCGAGCAAGCGATACATCAACGTCACGATCACCGCACCGGCAACCGCGCTCGGCAGCCACGCCGTCAGGCTGTTGACCGTGCCGAACGGTAACGACAACAGCCAGATGAACAGCGTCGACAGCGCCGAATAATCCGCGTACGGCTCACCATAAGTGGTGGGAAACACGCTGGGTCCGTGTCGCAGCATTTCCTGGGCGAACAGCACGAAGCGTGAGTCGAAACCGATCGGCGCTTGCCCGTACACGCCGGCAATGAACAACACGAACGCCAGCAGCCCTGCGATCAGGGACTGCCGGCGCAGGGTGGGGGATAACCCCATCAGGCCACGTCCGAAGCGTGCGGCCACTGCTGCAAGGGAATCGGCAGGGCGCGCGATTCGCCACGGCCCATCGGGAAGTAATGGAAGCCGTTGCGGGCCAGGCGTTCGGCGTCGTACAGGTTGCGGCCGTCGAAGATCACCGGGGCCTTGAGGCGTTGTTGGATCAGGTCGAAATCCGGCGCCTTGAACTGCTGCCATTCGGTGCAGATGATCAGCGCGTCGGAACCGGCGAGCACGGATTCCGGGGTGCCCATCAGCATCAGTTTCGATTCGTCCGGGTACAGATGCTGGGTTTCCTGCATGGCTTCCGGGTCGAACGCCCGCACATTGGCGCCAGCGGCCCACAATGACTCCAGCAGCACCCGGCTCGGCGCGTCGCGCATGTCGTCGGTATTCGGCTTGAAGGCCAGGCCCCATAGGGCGAAAGTCTTGCCGCGCAGTTCGCCCTTGTAGAACGCGTTGATGCGTTCGAACAACTTGTGTTTCTGCCGCTGGTTGATCGCTTCCACCGCTTGCAGCAAATCACTGGAGCAGTGTGCCTCTTCGGCGCTGTGGATCAGTGCGCGCATGTCTTTTGGGAAGCACGAGCCGCCGTAACCGCAACCGGGGTAGATGAAGTGGTAGCCGATGCGGCTGTCGGCGCCGATGCCCTGACGCACCGATTCGATGTCCGCACCCAGGTGTTCGGCCAGCTCGGCGATCTGGTTGATGAAACTGATCTTGGTCGCCAGCATGCAGTTGGCAGCGTACTTGGTCAGTTCGGCGCTGCGCAGGTCCATGAACATGATGCGGTCATGATTGCGGTTGAATGGCGAGTACAGATCGCGCATGACGTCGCGCACTTCTTCGCGTTCGCAGCCGATGACGATCCGGTCCGGCCGACGGCAATCGGCGACCGCCGAGCCTTCCTTGAGAAATTCCGGGTTGGAGACGATATCGAACTGCAACAGGCGTCCGGCCTTGAGTAGCGCTTTGTCCAGATGGGTGCGCAAGGTGTCGCCGGTGCCGACGGGTACGGTGGATTTCTCCACCAGAATCAGCGGCTGTTCACGGTGGCGAGCCACGGCGTCGCCTACCGAGAGCACGTAACGCAGGTCGGCCGAACCGTCTTCTTTCGATGGGGTGCCGACGGCAATGAACGCGACCTTGCCATGCTGCACCGCGAGCTTTTCATCGCAGGTGAATTGCAGGCGCCCGGCGTCCAGGCCTTCGCGGACCAGGCTGGCCAGCCCCGGCTCGAAGATGCTGACGTGGCCCTGACGCAACAGTTCGACTTTTTTCTCGTCGATGTCCATGCACACCACGTCATGGCCGACTTCGGCCAGCACGGCGGCCTGCACCAGGCCGACATAACCGCTACCAAACACTGTGATTTTCATGGCGAACTCCTCAATTCGGGCGCACGGGCCGGACGAGTATTGATGGTGATGACCCCGAGCATGACCAGCGCCACGCCCAGTGATTTGGAGAAACTGAAGGATTCGTTGAACCACGGCAGGCTGGCCGCCAGCAGATACACCAGCGCATAGCTGATGCTCAGCAGCGAATAGGCCCGGCCCAGCGGCAGATCGCGCAGGGCGGCGAGCCAGCAGAGCATCGACAGCGCATAGGCGAAGATCGCCGCGAGCACCACGGCCAGCGCGACTGAATCGACACCGGGCACGGTCAGCCACTGATCCGGTCGGGGCAGGCGCGTCATGCTCCAGCGCATGCTCAGTTGCGCCACGCTCACCAGCAGCACGCTGGCCAGGGCGAAGAAAATTCCATGGCGCCGGTTCATGACTGTTGCCCCAACAGCACCACGCCGCCGATCACCAGCAACACGCCGAACCAGTGCTGAATGTCGACGGGCTCCTTGAATGCGAAACGGGCGATCAGGGTGATGATCACGAAATTCAGGCTGAGCATCGGGTAGGCGATGCCGACCGGCAGGCGCTGCAACACCAGCAGCCACACCAGCAATCCGCCGCCGAGGGCAAACAGGGCCAGCCACAGCCACGGCGAGCGCACTTTGCGCGACCACGGCAGGCTCGCGCCGCGCCAGCTCTCGACGGCGAATTTCTGCGCGACCTGGCCCAGGCAGGTCAGCAGGCAGGCGAGCAACAACAACCACAGGCTCATGACGCCTCCTGCGGAAGCATCATGATCACCAGATTGCCTTGCTCATAACGAACGCCGTCCTTGGGCAGTCTGTCGAGTTCGTCCAGTTCGTCTTGCCCCTTGACCCGCATCACCACGCCGACCGAACCGGTCTTGCGGGCTTCGCGCATCCACTGTTGCACCTGATCGGGATCGACCCGTTGTTGAATGCCGTCAGGATAGGCAAGCCCATATTTCAATTCGCCTATCGTGTTGTATAGCGCGACCTGCGGACGTTTCAGGCGCCAGGACAGGGCCGATGCGGCGCCCAGGTCGTTGCTCAGCAGGTGCGTGGCGCTCGCCAGTTCCGTTTGATGGGCGAGGATGAACTGGTCTGGCATCTTGTTCGCCACCACCGATTTGGGCAGCGCTGCCGGCAGCAATGCGATCAGCAGCAAACTGCCCACCGCCGGCGCCGCCCAGCATTGCAACGGACGAAACGCTTGCAGCAGGTTGCTGATGATCCAGCCGGTCAGGGCGATGAACACCAGCACCAGACTGTGCAATTCGTGGTCGTACAGCGGGCGCTTGAGCTGCACGTAAACCAGCCCGATCAGCGTGACGATGCCCAGCAACAGGTTCAGCAGGCCATTGAGGCCCAGCGCCCGGCCTTGCTCCAGGCGCAAGCGATCGGCCAGTGCATGGCCCAGCAGCAACGCCAGCGGCAGCAGGCACGGCAGAATGTAGGTCGGCAACTTGCCGTTGCTCAGACTGAAGAACAACAGCGGCATCAGCAGCCACAGGCCGAGAAACGCAATGCTCGTTTCACGCCGGGTCTGCCACGCCTGTTTCAGCGCCACCGGCAGCATTCCCACCCACGGCAGACTGAACGCCACCAGCAGTGGCAGATAGAACCACCACGGCGCGTCATGCTGGGCATCGTCGCCGGCAAACCGGCGGATGTGCTCGTGCCAGAAGAAGAATCGCCAGTAATCCGGTTCCTGACCGTGCACCGCCAACACCCACGGCAGGCTGACGATGATCGCTACGGCAATCGCAATCGGGCCGTACAGCAGCAATTCCTTCCAGCGCTTTTGCCAGAGCATCCACGGCAAGGCGATTAGCACCGGCAGCAGCCAGGCGAGAAACCCCTTGGTCATGAACCCCATGCCGCACGCCAGGCCCAGCACCGCCCAACCGGCCATGCGCTGGCCGTTGGAACGGCTGTCGAGGGCAAACCACAGCGCCACCAGACTCAGGTTGACCCAGAAGGTGAATTGCGGGTCAAGGTTGGCGTAACCGGCCTGGCCGGCAACGATGACGAAGCTCATGTAGAGCAGGGCGCAGACGAAGCTTTTGCGCGGGTCATTCCACAAACGGCGGGCGATGAGAAAGCACAGCAGCACGCTCAGCCCGGTGCTCAGGGCCGAGGCAAACCGCACGCCGAACAGGTTCTGCCCAAACACGGCCTGCCCGAGGGCGATCATCCAGTACCCGGCCGCCGGTTTTTCGAAGTAGCGCAGGTTCAGGAAATGCGGCGACACCCAGTTGCCGCTCAGCAGCATGTCCTGGCTGATCTGCGCATAACGGGTTTCATCGGGAATCCACAGACCATGACTGCCCAGCGGCAGTAAATAGGCCAGCAGAAAAATCCCCAGCAACAGCGGTAATGCCCAGCGTTTGCTCATGCGCCTTGCACTCCCAGCCAGCCTTCGCGGCCTTCGAGGGCGCCGCGTTGCACACGGCCGACGGGCAGGGCGTTGAGAAACTCGGGCAGCAAGTCGCCCAGCGGCTGAAAGTGGATATGTCGCTGGCGTGCGTCGGCCAGCAGTCGACGAAAATCTTCGGCCATCAGAATCCCTTCTACTTCGGCGTGAATGGTGTAGACGTTGAGGTTGTCCGGGCGGAACCGGTCGAGGATGAAAGCGTTGAAATCCTTCGCCGCCACACTCGGCCCGACCACTTCATCGAAGGTCGGCAGGTCCACCGGAATCTGCGGCGCGCCGACCGAGCCGTCAGACAGCAATGGGCGAAACAGCCGCTGCCCACGGCAATCGCTGTTGTAGCGAAAGCCGAAGGCTTGTTTGGCTTCGATCACACGCTCGTCCGCACGCCAACCGGCGGCGGCTGAACACATGACCTTTTCGCCGAGGATGTCGCTCAAGGTGTCGACGCCCTGACGGATCTGCTCGACCAGTTGCGCATCGCTCCAGCGCCCGGCATTGGCCTGCCAGCCGTGGTGATCCCAGGCGTGCAGGCCGACCTCGTGGCCGGCGGCCCGGGCCTGACGCATCAGGTGCCCGAGGTCGCGGCCGATCGGTTTGCCCGGCCACGCCGTGCCTGCGAGCAGGATGTCCCAGCCGTACAGACCGGCGGCGTTGGAGCGCAGCATTTTCCAGAGGAACTGCGGACGGATCAGGCGCCACAGATGCCGGCCCATGTTGTCCGGACCGACACTGAAGAAAAACGTCGCCTTGATCTGCGCTTCATCGAGAATTTCCAGCAAGCGCGGCACGCCTTCGCGGGTGCCGCGATAGGTGTCGACATCGATGCGCAATCCGGCCTGCATCAGCATGCCTCTTTATGAGGGCGCTTCTCGATTTCCAGCATCGCTTCACGCAGGAAGAAATCCAGCGTGTTGCCGATGGTCTCGCGCATTTCCACGGTCGGCGTCCAGTCCAGCAGGCGCTTGGCGTTGGCGATGCTCGGTTTGCGGTGCTCGACGTCCTGGTAGCCGGCGCCGTAGAACGCCTTGCTTTCGACGTCGCGGAAACCGGCGAACGGCGGGAAGTTGGAACGCAGCGGATGCGCTTCGAACTGGCGCAACAGTTCTTCGCCCAACTGGCGAATGCTCGCCTCGTTGTCCGGGTTGCCGATGTTGATGATCTGGCCGTTGCAGACGTCGTTGTCGTTATCGATGATCCGCGCCAGCGCCTCGACGCCATCGGCGATGTCGGTGAAGCAGCGTTTCTGCTCGCCACCGTCGAACAGGCGGATCGGCGTGCCTTCCACCAGATTGAGGATCAACTGGGTGATGGCGCGGGAGCTGCCGATGCGCGCCGAATCAAGGCGATCCAGTCGTGGCCCCATCCAGTTGAAGGGACGGAACAGTGTGAAGTTCAACCCTTTGGCGCCATACGCCCATATCACCCGGTCCAGCAGTTGCTTGGACACCGAGTAGATCCAGCGCTGCTTGTTGATCGGGCCGACGATCAGGTTCGAGGTGTCTTCGTCGAAGTGCTTGTCCTGGCACATGCCATAGACTTCCGAGGTCGACGGAAAGATCACGCGCTTGTTGTATTTGACGCAGTAGCGCACCAGCTTGAGGTTTTCTTCGAAGTCGAGCTCGAACACCCGCAGCGGATTGCGCGTGTATTCGATTGGCGTGGCGATGGCCACCAGCGGCAGGACCACGTCGCATTTCTTGATGTGGTACTCGATCCATTCCGAGTGAATGCTGATGTCGCCTTCGACGAAGTGAAAACGCGGATGGCTGCGCAGGCGGTCGATGGCATCGGAACCGATGTCCAGGCCATAGACTTCGTAGCGCTCGTCACGCAGCAGGCGCTCGGACAAATGGTTGCCGATGAAACCGTTGACACCGAGGATCAGCACCCGTGTGCGGCGCGGGCCACGGCCGGATTCGGCACCGCGCAGCAGCGAACCGTCCACCAGACCCAGTTCATTGGCCAGTTGCGGGCCGCTCAGGTACAGGCCGTTGTCGTTGCGCTGACCGGCGTTGATCACCAGCGAGTCCTCACCGCAGGCGATGCGCAGCGGATCGACGCTGATGACCCGGCCCGGCGCCTGGCCTTCGTTGCCTTTGACGACTTCGGCGCTCCACACAATCAGCTTGTGCTCGCCCACGGCGCAGAAGGCGCCGGGGTAGGGCTGGGTCACGGCCCGCACCAGATTGAACAGTTTTTCCGCCGGTTGCGCCCAGACCAGTTTGCCGTCCGCCGGAGTGCGACGGCCGAACACCGTGGCTTTGGATTCGTCCTGCGGAGTTTCGGTGAGTTGGCCCTGAAGCATCGCCGGCAAAGCGTCGCGCAACAGGTCGCTGGCGGCGACGCGCAGTTTGCCGTGCAGGCTCAGCGCGCTGTCGCTGCGTTCGATGGCCACGCGCTGCTGGGCGACGATGGCGCCGGCGTCGGCACGTTTGACCATGCGGTGCAGGGTCACGCCGGTTTCGGTTTCGCCGTTGACCAGCACCCAGTTGGCCGGCGCACGGCCACGGTAGCGCGGCAGCAACGAGCCGTGCAGGTTGAAGGCGCCTTTTTTGGCCAGCGCCAGCAGGGGCTCGCTCAGCAGGTGGCGATAGTAGAAGGAGAAGATGTAGTCCGGATCGAGCTTGGCAATCCGCTCGATCCACAACGGGTGGTTGGCGTCTTCCGGGGCATGAACCGCAATGCCTTTGTTGGCGCACAGTTGTGCAACCGAAGCGTAGAAGGTGTTCTCCTTAGGATCATCGGCATGGGTAAACACCGCCGCAATGTCATAGCCACTGTCGAGCAGGGCTTGAATGCCGGCGCAGCCAATATCGTGGTAAGCGAAGACAACGGTTTTTGCGCTCATGAGAGAACCTGATCAGACGTGGAGTTGGAATTGAGGCCGTCAACGATGATGGCTGGAACCGGCGTGGCGGGGTGCCCGCGCAGGACCTTTTCGATGAAGAAACGCGGGCGGGCGCGCACATCGCTGTACATGCGGCCCAGGTATTCGCCCAGCAGGCCCATGCCGATGAACTGGCCACCGGTGAACACGAACAGCACGGCGAACAGCACGAACAGGCCATCGCCGGCCCAGCCGGCGCCAAACGCCAGGCGCATGACAATCAGCGCCGCCGCGAACAGCACGCCGAGCCCGGCCATGGCGAAGCCGATGATGCTCAGCAGGCGCAGGGGCGTGGTGGTCATGCAGGTGATCAAGTCGAACATCAGGTTGATCAGGCGCATCGGGCTGTATTTCGAATCGCCGTGTTCGCGCTCGGCGTGGGCCACGGGGATTTCGGTGGTGTGGCGGGCGAAGCTGTTGGCGAGGATCGGAATGAATGTGCTGCGTTCGCGGCAGGCGAGCATCGCGTCGATGATGGTGCGGCGGTAGGCGCGGAGCATGCAGCCGTAGTCGCTCATGGCGACACCGGTTGAGCGTTGCACGGCGAGGTTGATCAGTTTCGACGGATAGCGGCGCAACGCCGAGTCCTGACGATTGCCGCGCACGGTGCCGACCACGTCGTAGCCCTTTTCGGCCTCGGCCACCAGGCGCGGGATTTCTTCCGGCGGGTTCTGCAGGTCGGCGTCGAGGGTAATCACCACGTCGCCCTTGCACTGTTCGAAACCGGCCATGATCGCGGCGTGCTGACCGTAGTTGCGGTTGAGGATGACCGCCACGAATGGGCTGTCCTCGACTAACGCGGCGTCTTCAAGCAATTGCGCGGAGGCGTCGCGACTGCCGTCATCGACCAGCACGATTTCGTAGTCATGGCGCAATTGCTGGCAGGCGGCGCGGGTGCGGCGCAACAGTTCCGGCAGGCTGTCTTCTTCGTTGTAGACCGGGATGACGATCGACACGCAATGAATCGGATAAGGTCTCACGGGCGTTTCCCCATCAGGTGTTGAATGGCCCCGACGACCCGGTCCAGATCCTGGTCGGTCATGTCGGGGAACAAGGGAATCGAGCACAGCCGCGCCGAGTTCCACTCGGTGTCAGGCAAGGACAAGTGCGGGTCACGCTGGCGATACCAGGTGTGCAGGTGGGTGGCGATGAAGTGGATGCCGGTGCCGATGCCTTGCTCCTGCAAACCCTTCATGAAGGCTTCGCGATCGATCCCGCAGCGCTCGCTGTCGATGCGCAGGATGAACAGGTGCCAGGCGTGCTGTTGCGCGTAATGCGGAACCGCCAGCGGTTGCACCGGCAGGCCTTCGAGTTTTTGCAGGTATTGCGTGGCCAGTTCGGTGCGGCGGGCGTTGATTGCGTCCAGACGTTCCAGTTGCACCAGCGCAATCGCGGCGTTGATGTCGGCCAGGTTGTATTTGAAACCGGGCTCGATCACCTGGGCCTGGGGTTTGCGGCCATGGGTCAGGCGATCGTAGGCATCGACGCCCAGGCCATGGAACTTGAGCATGCGCACGCGGTTGGCCAGGGCTTGGTCGTCGGTGACGAACATCGCGCCTTCGGCGCAGGTCATGTTCTTGATCGCGTGGAACGAGAAGATCGCGGTGCCATGCGAACCGACGTGGCGGCCCTTATAGCGGGTGCCGGCGGCATGGGCGGCGTCTTCGATCACGGCGATGCCGTGTTTGTCGGCCAGCGCGTACAGCGGATCAAGGTCGAACGCGGCGCCGGCGTAATGCACGGGAATGATCGCTTTGGTACGCGGGGTAATGGCGGCTTCGATGCGCGCGGCGTCGGTCATCAGGGTGTCGCGGTCGACATCGACGAACACCGGCGTGGCGCCGAGCAGGGAAATCATGTTGGCGGTGGACACCCAGGTCTGCGACGGGGTGATGACTTCATCGCCGGGGCCGATGCCCAGCGCCAGCAACGTTACATGCATGGCACCGGTGGCCGAGGAAAGTGCCACGGCATGCCGGCAACCGACGTACTGCGCAAACTGTTCTTCAAGTGCCTGGTTTTTCGGCCCGGTGGTGATCCAGCCGGACCGCAGTACTTGCTCTACGGCGGCAATTTCTTCGTCGCCGATACTGGGGCGAGAGAAGGGGAGAAACGCCTGACTCATGCACACCTCATTGCAAAGAAAAAAGAAATAGATCCAATAGGAAATCGGATCCAATCAAAGCGTAGACGCGAAAAAATCCTTTGCATCAATAAGTTGCCAAGACGACATAACGTCGGGTTCGGTTGACATTTCAGGCGTTGCCCGGCAGGTTGGGCAGCGCCGGCACAGGACTCAGTGGAATTAAGGTTATGCCCGTTTTTGTGAAAGGAACATGAAAAACCGGTCGGCGAATCGTTTATCTGAAACCCATACAGCCACTGTTCAGACTTCTACCGCTTATCGCGGTTTTTAGTAGAAAAGTCCTACGGAAGTGTTCCCCTTATATTAAAAATGTTGCAGTTGTTAGTTGCTGTGTTGAACTGTTTTTACTCAAGGCCCGACGTTTGATTGACTTACCCGTTGCATCCCCCGACACCCTGAAAACCAACCCGATGACCGTGTATCTGGCGCGTCTGGCTCCCTCCAGCCAACTGACCATGCGTTACGTTCTGCAAGATGCCGCCGACCGTCTCGGCTTCGAAGACATGAACGTCGAAGACATTCCCTGGCATGCACTGCAACCGGAAGATGTGGTTGCGTTAGTCGCCGCATTGCGCGCCGACAATTACGCGCCGAATACGTCTTCGCTGTATGTAAACGCGATTCGCGGTGTGATGAATGAAGCGTGGCGCATGAGCCTGATCAGCCAGGAACATCTTTTGAAGATGCGCTCGGTCAAAGGCATTGCCGGTACACGACTGTCTCAGGGGCGCAACTTGAAGCGCACGCTGATACATGAATTGATGGAAGTCTGCGCGGCCGACCCGCGACCGCAAGGTTTGCGTGATGCGGCGGTGATTGCGCTGTTGTACGGCACCGGCATGCGCAAGTCGGAGTCGGTGGATCTGGACCTCAATCAGGTGGACTTCAACGAGCGCAGTCTGTGCGTCACCGCCAAGGGCAATAAACAACTGATCAAGTACGCGCCAGCCTGGGCGTTCGCCAAACTGAATGCCTGGCTGGAGTTTCGTCGCTCGGAACTCAAGGAAGGCGAGAGCGACGACACGTTTCTGTTCAACCGCATCCGCCGTGGCAGCCACATCACCCGTGAGCGCATTACCAAGCACGCGATCTATTACATTGCCCGTCAGCGCGGGACCCAGGTCGGTGTGAAAATCATGCCCCATGATTTCCGGCGTTCGTTCATCACTCGGGTGATCGAAGAACACGACCTGTCGATCGCCCAGAAGCTGGCCCACCACAGCAACATCCAGACGACCGCCAGCTACGACGTGCGCGACGACAACGAGCGGCGCCGCGCGGTGGATCGCTTCGACCTGTAGTCAGGGCATCGCAAAGACGTGGGCTGCCCCCAGAATGGACAACTGCACGGTGCTGCCGGCCGGTGGCGCGTGCATGCCGGAGCTGCGTACCAGCAATGAGCGGCCGGGGCTGGCCCGGGAGCGAAGTTCCACGGTCAGGGTGCAGACGTTGCCGCCGAAGTCTCGATCAGTGACCACTGCGTGGCAGCCGTCCGGGTCGGCCGGGATGTCCGAGAGTTGAAGTTGTTCCGGCCGCAGCATGATCTGCGCGGCGCCGGAAAAACCGTTGGTGTTGACCGCCACCCGACCCAGGTCGCAATGGGCCCAGCCGGCTTCGATCCGGGCGGGCATGACCACGGCTTCGCCGAGAAAATGCGCGGTCTGTTCGTCGCAGGGATAGCGGTAGAGGTCCATCGGATGCCCCGACTGCACCAGACGACCGTCGCGCATGACGGCCAACTGGTCGGCGAACGACAGCGCTTCGCCCTGATCGTGGGTCACCAGAATCGTGGTCACGCCGGCATCCTCCAGCAGGCGCGCGACCATTTTGCGCATGGCGCCGCGCAAGCCGGTGTCGAGGGCGGAAAAGGGCTCGTCGAGCAGCATCAGGCGTGGCCGCTGGGCCAGTGCGCGAGCGAGTGACACCCGTTGTTGCTGGCCGCCGGACAGTTCGTGGGGCCAACGCGCAGCCATGTCGGCGTTCAGGGCGACGCTGTCCATCAGTGCCTGAATGCGTTCGGTTCGGGTGCCGCCGGTTTCCGTTAGTCCGAATCCGATGTTGTCGGCCACGGTCATGTGCGGGAACAGCGCACCGTCCTGCGGCACGTAACCAATCTGCCGTTGATACGCGGGTACGGCGTGGGTGCTGTCGACCAGGGTCTGGCCGTTGAGCGTGAGGCTGCCGGCGTCGGGGAATTCGAACCCGGCGATCATCCGCAACAGGGTGGTCTTGCCGGAGCCGGAGGGGCCGACGATCACTGTGCGGCTGCCGGTCGGGACGGACAGGTTGACGGAGTCCAGCGCCGTTTGTGCGCCGAAGGCTTTGCTTAATGAGTTGATTTCGAGAGCGTTCATCGGCCGGCACTGCGCCTGGATTGGTGATAGAGGATGGCCGTGAGCGGCAGCGACAACAGCACCATCAGCAGCGCGTAAGGCGCTGCGGCGGCGTAGTCGATTTCGCTGGTCATGGCCCAGAAACCGGTGGCCAGGGTGCGCGTGCCGTTGGGCGCGAGCAGCAGGGTCGCGGTCAGTTCATTGGTGATCGCCAGAAACACCAGCGCCGCGCCCGCCGCCGCACCGGGCGCCGCCAGACGCAAGGTGATCTGCCACAGGGCGCGCAACGGTGAGCGCCCGAGGCTTTGCGCGATGTTTTCCAGCTCGACCGGCGCCTGCGCAAACCCGGCGCGCAGGCTGACCAGTGCCCGGGGCAGAAACATCAGCAGATAGGCCAGCAGCACGGTGATCGTGGTCTGGTAGATCGGTCGGGCGAAATGGATGGTCACGGTCACCAGTGCCAGCGCCACGACGATTCCCGGCAGCGCGCTGGTGATGTAATTGCAGCCTTCGAGCAGGCGCTGCAGCTTGCCGGGGGCACGAATTGACAGCCAGGCAATCGGGATCGCCGCGAGGCTGGTCAACAGCGCACCGGCCACCCCGAACGACAGCGTTTGCAGCAACGCCGGCAGCAATTCGTTGCCTTGCCACACCTCGGCGCCGCCGGCGATCAGCCATTTGCCGAGGGTCAGCAACGGCACGCCGAGGGCCAGCAGGCAGGTCAGGCCTTGCAGGCACAAGCCCAGCGCGGCAGTGCGCCGATGCAGGCGCACGGTGCGTTGTTCGCGGGCGCTGCCGGAGCCGACGCGGGCGTATCGCGCATGACCACGGGCGCCGGATTCCACCATCAGCATCGCCAGGCAACACAGTGCCAATACACTGGCGAGCATGTTGGCGGCCGGGCCGTTAAAGGTTGATTTGAACTGGTCGAAAATCGCCGTGGTGAAAGTGTCGAAGCGGATCATCGCGTACAGGCCGTATTCCGCCAGCAAGTGCAGACCGACCAGCAACGCACCGCCGCAGATCGCCAGGCGCAGTTGCGGCAACACCACCCGGAAAAACACCGCCCATGGCTTGAGGCCGAGGGATTCGGCGACGTCTTCAATCGCCGGATCGAGGCGGCGCAACGTCGCTGCAATCGGCAAGTACAGGAACGGGAAATAGGCGATCACCGACACCAGCACCCCGGCCGGCAATCCATTGATCGACGGAATCAGGCTGACCCACGCGTAGCTGTGCACGAACGCCGGCACCGCCAGCGGCGCGACCGCCAGCAATGACCACAGCCGTCGCCCCGGCAGGTCGGTACGTTCGGTCAGCCACGCCAGAGTGGTGCCGAGTACGATGCAGATCGGCAGCGTGATCAGTACCAGCAGCACGGTATTGATCAGCAGCTCGGCGACCCGAGGGCGGAAGACCAAAGCTTCGATGGTTGCCCAGCCGGTGTACCACGAGACGCCGATCACAAAGCCGATCGGCACCAACGACAACAGCGACACCGCGATGGCCAGCACGACCACCCACGGACTCCCGCGTCCGTTGAGGGCGCGGGTCCTGCGGGACAAATGGGCGGAGGGCGTCGCAACGATCTCCGCGTGCAGCGATTCAGGCATCAATTACAGCAGTCCTGCCTGGGTCATCAGTTCGACGGCTTTCTTGCTGTCGAGCTTCGATGCATCGACTTTCGGCGCGTCCAGGTCCTTCAACGGCACCAGTTTCGGATTGGATCCGGCGTCCTTGCCAACGGCGTATTCAAAAGAGTTGCCGGTACGCAACACTTCCTGGCCTTGCTTGCCGGTGATGTATTGGAGGAATTTCTGCGCGTCTTCCTGGTGTTTGCTGGAAGCCAGCACGCCGCCACCGGAAATGCTCACGAATGCGCCCGGATCCTGATGCTTGAAGTAGTGCAGGGCGGTGTTCTTGCTGTTTTCGCCGGTCTTGGCCTGATCGACGAAAGCGTAATAGTGATAGATCACGCCGCTGTCGACTTGTCCGGCGTTCACCGCTTTGAGCACCGAGCTGTTGCCACGGTAGGCGGTGAAGTTGGCTTTCATGCCCTTGAGCCATTCGAGGGTGGCGGCTTCGCCTTTCTGTTGCAGCACGGCGGCGACGATCGCCTGGAAATCCGCACCGGCAGGCGACGCGGCCCAGCGACCTCTCCAGGCCGGGCTTGCGAGGTCCATCAGCGATTTGGGCAGGTCTTTTTCCGACAGCTTGGCCGGGTTGTAGACGAACACCGTGGAGCGCGCGGCGATACCGACCCAATGGCCGTGGGCCGGGCGATACGCCGCATCGACTTGTTCGAGGGTCGCCGGAGCCACGGGCGCGAACAGCTTGGCGTTGTCCACCAGCACCATGGCCGGGGAGTTTTCCGTCAGGAACACATCCGCTGGCGACGCCGCACCTTCCTGCACGATCTGATTGCCCATTTCCGTATCGTCGCCGTTGCGCACCGTGACCGGAATCCCGGTTTCTTCGGTGAACCCGGCCACCCAGGCCTTGGTCAGGGTTTCGTGCTGGGCGTTGTAGACCAGAAGGCCGACTGAATCGGCGGCAAAGGCCTGCCCGGCAGCAAGCAGCGCAGTCGCCAGCGCGGCCTGTTTCAGGAAGGACGGAAGGGATGGACTCATGGCGGGGCAGCTCCTGTTTTTTAGACGTTCATGGGCAAGCGTTCGCGTGAGTTTCAATGCGAATGATTTGCATATGTTGGCTGGCAATGTAGAGAAGCAAATGAGAAAAAATCGTCAAACCAACCGTTAATACATGTCATTGCCATTCAGGTTAGCAGTCACTTGGCGGGGACGCCGGGCGAACCCGGCGCTGTCTTTCAGAAACGTTGGGGGAGGTAGGCCACGCTTTGATCTTCCCGGCCGTGGAACAGCTGTTCGCCGCGCGTGGGCGTGGTGGTGATGACTTGATGGTCGCGGCTGAGGTGATTCAGCGGAATGGAATCGCCGGTGCGGTACTGGGCGACAAAGAGGGTTCGTTGCGGATCCCAATGCTGACCGCTGGTGCGTTCCAGCCAGGCGAACATGGCGGCGGTATCGCCGTCGCGGGGGAAATCCCGGTTTTCCGGTACGTAGTAGAACGGCGCGCCGCCCGTCTGCAGGTACAAGGGGACTTTGTTGTCGACGTCGACCATGACCAGGCGCCATTGGCTCAACGGTGCGCGTTGGCTGGCTTGCAGAAGGACGGTTTCGCCGAAACGGATTACACCGCCTCCGCTGTTGGTCCACGGGTAAAGCACACCGAGTATGCCGAGCAGCAGGACAGTAGCCACGCCGAAAGCGATTTTCAGGCCACGCCCGCCGTACGGGCCTGCGCCATTTCGAGCCGCCACGCGCCGGGTGATCCACCACGCCCCGAGCAGTTGCGCGAACGGCACCAGTGGCAGCACGTAATAACTGCGTCGGCTGCCGCTGGCCGTGAAGAACAGCATTAATAATCCCAGCCCCTGAATCAGCCAGCGGGTGTCCGGCTCGATGTGTTTCCAGTTCCGCGCCGCGACCCACAAGGCAGCGATCCAGCACGGCGCCCAGGGCAGGGTATAAATCGGCAGGTACAGCAAATAGGTGTAGATCGGGCCGATGTTGTCGAATGGCTGGAAAAACCGCACGACATTTTCCCGCAATACCAGCCCGAGGCCGCTCTGCCCGTAATTCGGCGCGCCGTAGAGGTGGGACAGCAGGAACGGCGTCATGTAGAACACCCCGGCAATCAACAGCGCGGCGAGCAGTCTCAGATTGAGATGACGCTTCCAGCGACCGTTATTCAACAGGTGCGGCAGCAGCACCAGCCCCGGCAGGATAAAGCCGATCAGCCCCTTGAACAGTGAGGTCAGGGCCAGCAAACAGCAGAACACCACGTAACGCGAAAAACGGGTGTCCTCTGGGCCGCGCCAATACCACCAGACCGCTGCCAGCACTCCGCACACGGTCAGAATGTCGGCCGTGGCGACCCGTGCCCAGAACACGAAGTAGAAGGTGGTTGCCAGCATCCACCCGGCGATCAGCCCCGTGCCCTTGCGAAATAACTGCTCGCCCAGCCGATACACCAGCCAAACGCTCAACCACGCGGACAGCACCGAAGGCAGACGCAGCGACCAGTGATCCAGGCCACCGGTCAACCCTGCGGTTGCGGTGATCAGCCAGTACGACAGCAACGGCTTGTCGTAATAGGGATCGCCCTTGAGGTACGGATCGAAGTAATCGCCGCTTTGCAGCATCTGCAACGCGATGTTGGCCCAGCGGGTTTCCGCGCCCCACAGTTCGCGGCTGCCCAGGCCCAATAGCAACATCAGGGCGCTGGCGGCCAGCAGGAGCAGCAGGGCGGTACGGTCATTGTTGCGCACCGTCATGGCTGACCCTGCGCAAAGATGAAAATGTGCAGATTGCCGCGCCGATAATGCTTGCCGTCCACCGGCAGCCGTTCTACTTCCTGTTCTTCCTGCGTGCTGTTGACGCGCAGCACCACACCGACGGCGCCTTTTTTCCGCGCGTCGGTCATCCACTGGTCGACGCTGTCCAGGGTGACTTTGCGTGCCGACATGGCCGGGTTTTCGAGGCCGTATTTCAATTCGCCGATGGTGTTGAACAGGTCCACTTGCGGGCGTTTCAGGCGCCACGCCAGCGCCGAGGCCGCGCCCAGATCGTTGCTCAGCAGGGACGCGGTTTCACTCAGTTCCCGTTGATGCTCGGCAATGAACTGATCGGGCATCTTGCTGTTGACGATCTGCGCCGGCATGGCCGCAGGCAGCAACGCTACGAGCAGTCCGATACCCAATGCCGGCATTGCCCACAACGTCAGTGGCCGCAGCACTTGCAAGGCGTTGGCGATGATCCAGCCCATCACCACGATATAAGCCAGCGACAGGCTGAACATCTCGGTGTTTTCGTAGATTTCTTTCCTGGCCTGAAGATAGAGCAGGGCCACCAACGCAACACTGGCGAGCACCGTGTTGATCACACCGTTCAGGCGCAGGATCCGGCCATTGCGTTGATCCTGCCACCTGACCACGGTTTGCCCCATCAACAGCGCGACGGGCAGCAGGCACGGCATGATGTACGTAGGAAGTTTGCCGCTGCTCAGACTGAAAAAGGCCAGTGGCAGCAGGAACCACAGTGCCAGGTACGCAATTTTTGCCTCACCCCTTTCGCGCCACATGCGCAGCAAGCTCGAAGGTAGCAGCAGCGCCCACGGCAGGGTTGAGGCAAACAGCAAAGGCAGGTAGAACCACCACGGACGGGCATGTTGCGCGTCGTCTCCGGCGGCAAAGCGACGGATGTGTTCGTGCCAGAAGAAGAACCGCCAGAAGTCCGGTTCCCGGTAATGGACTGCCAATACCCAAGGCAGGCTGACGAGGGCGCAGACCGCCATAGCGACCAGTCCGTAACGCACCAGCTCACCGAACCGTCGTTGCCAGACCATGTAGGGCAGGGCGATCAGCACCGGCAACAGCAGGGCGAGGAAGCCTTTGGTCATCAGGCCCATGCCACATGCGACGCCGAGCAGGACCCAGCCACCCAGGCGAGCGCGGGGCGTGCGGCTGTCGATGGCAAACCACGCAGCCACCATGCTCAGGTTGACCCACAAGGTGAATTGCGGATCGAGATTGGCATAGCCCGCCTGACCGGCGATCAGCCCGAAACTCATGTACAACAGGGCGCTCGCGAGGCTGATTCGAGGGTTGTTCCAGAGTCGACGGGCCAGCAGATAAGTCAGCCAGACACTGACTCCGGTACTCAGCGCCGAAGCAATGCGTACGCCAAACAGGTTGTCACCGAAAATCGCCTGGCCGATGGCAATCAACCAGTAGCCGGCAATCGGTTTCTCGAAATAACGGATGCCCATGAAATGCGGGGCTACCCAATTGCCACTCAGCAGCATTTCCTGGCTGATCTGGCCGTAGCGGGTTTCATCGGGGATCCACAGGCCGTGGTTCATCAACGGCAGCAGGTAAAACACCACGAACGCCAGAATCAGGCCGGGGATGGCCCAGCGTTCGATTGTTGTTGCCGGGGACAAGAGGGCAGTGTGTCGCAGCGGGTTGTTCTCAGACGTCATGACAAAGCCTTGGTACCGTACGAAGTTCTGATGTCGATGACCTGCCCGGCGTGTTCCTGAGCGAGCGTGTCATCGTGCTGAATGAATGCAGGTGTCGGGGCATTTCCTGTATCCAGAGAACTGCCGTACCTCCAGGCCGAAGTTCTCGCGATACAGCAAAGCCTGAAAAAAACAGCTGTCCAGTAAATCGGGGGCAGATACACCGCTTATTACAATTTAATGAAGTCTGCTTTGTTTGATTGAATGCAACTCGGAACTGTCAATTAGCTGTCCAAGGCGTTAATCACTATTGAGTTGAGACCATGCCTCGGCATCCAGAATACCCAGCACTTTAAGTTGCCCCTTGGCATCAAGGCGAACAAACAGCGTGCTTCCATAATCAGCGGCGATCGCGTGAGGGAAACCGGTCTGTTTTTCAAAGTCGCTGATACAGCCGCTGTGGGTGATCAGCACCAGATTGCGTTGCGCAACTTTGTGCGCCACCACCTCGTTACGCAGCGACGGACCGCAGGATTCAAGCCAGGTCTGGGCAGTAGCGTCCTGCCCGAACATGGCACGCGCCGTTTGCACGGTCCGGGTCAGCGGGCTGGTCAACACCTGCGCCTGCTGCATGCCCAGCCTCGCAAAACCCTTGCCCACCCGCGCAGCCGAGTCATTGCCTACCTGAGTGATACCGTCTTCCGGGCCCAGACAAACATGGTCGGAGCGGTCGCAACGTTCAGCATGGCGCACCAGCGCCACGACTTCGCCCGCCTGCCAGGCGTTGGTCCAATCAGCTCTTGAGGCCTTCCCCGCATGGCCCAGATCAATGGGTGAGCGGGTTACCCAGACGAAGCCGCTGACCAGTGCAATCGCTACCCCTGCACCGATAACCGTCAGCAGTTTTCCAAGTCGCAATATTCGACGTTGTTTATAGACCGCTGTTAACAGCATCTGTCGCTCCACGCCATGCCCCTTAACTTCGCAGGCGCGAGTGGCCTGCGATTTAATCAACTTTATGGTTGCGTACTTGAATGCTGGCTGAATGTTGGAGCTGTTCACGTTGGGCCGCAGTGAAGAACATGTGAAAAATTTGCGAGAGTTGAAAGTGTGCAATTAATCAAGTTTCTGATAACCAGACTCAAATACGCTTTTTTTACCGGGCTGGCTTAACAACTGTTGCTGTTTGAGGTGAAGCTGAATCTGTTCGGTCACATCTACTGAGTACACACCTGATGTTGACCGCTGAGTCTGACAACAGAGGTGGAGTCCTCCAGCCGAATGGATTTCAAGCAAAGCCTGACGAAACGGATCGTCATCGTATTCGCCTCGATGAGTGCGCTGGTGGCCGGCGTATTTGCGCTGGGAATCGTTGCCACCGTGCATGTGGTGGAACACAAGTTGACGGCCACGACCCTGATGGGCGGTCTGCATCGTTTGCTGGCTATGGATGACATCAGTCGCTGGAGCCATCGACCGGAAAAGAGCGAGCTGTTTTTCTTCGAAGGCGGGCCGGGTGCCATGGCGCTGGTTCCGTCACTGGCGTCTCTGTCACCGGGGTTTCAGGAGGTCATGTTCGAGGGTGACGGTTTTTTCGCCATGGTCGAGATGGTGGGTGGACGCAAATACGTGCTGTTGCGTGATCAGGAGAGTCTCGAGCAGCGTGAGCGTCTGTTGTTCATTGTGGTCGCGGTGGGATTCATTCTGAGCATTCTGCTTGCGATTGTGCTGGGCCGATTGCTGGCACGGCGCGTGATGGCCCCGGTCATTCGGCTGGCACGCCAGGTTCGTCACCGCGACCAGCTGCTGGTGCTGGCGCCGCCCCTGCATCCGGACTACGCGGCGGACGAGGTCGGGGAACTGGCGCTCTCGTTCGATCAGACACTGGGCCGGCTGCGCGAAACGCTGAGCCGTGAAAAGCTCTTTACCAGCGACGTGAGCCATGAGCTTCGCACACCGTTGATGGTGCTCGGCGGCGCCTGCGAGTTACTGCTCGCCAATCCGTCGCTCGATGCCCGTTCGGCCGCGCAGGTCAACCGTATCGCCCGGGCCAGCCATGAAATGCGTCAGCTGGTGGACACCTTCCTCATGCTCGCCCGCTCGCAGGAAGATACCGGTGGTGACATTTGTGTCACGCTTGAGGAGGTAGCGCGGGTCCAAAGTGAAATCTGGGGTCGGCTGATCCGCGAAAAAGGGCTCGATTTTTTCTGCGACATCAACCCGGCCGGCGCGGCTCGCTACAACCAGACCTTCTTGCAGTCAGTAATGGGCAACCTGCTGCGAAATGCCTGGCATTACACCGATCAGGGTTTTGTCAGGCTGAGCGTCGGGGAAAACGGTTTTGTGGTCGAAGACAGCGGCATCGGTATTCCGGAGGAACAGCGACAAGCGATGTTTCAGCCGTTCGTGCGCGGTGACGAGCGTCGAGGAGAGGGGCTAGGACTGGGATTGTCACTGGTGCAGCGGATCTGCAACCGGGAGCACTGGCAAGTCCGGCTCACCACGCGCGAGCCCCACGGTTGTCGTTTTGCCGTCTCGCTGAGCCCGGTTCCTCAAGAGGACGGTGGACAGCCGCGCGAAGTGCCCGCTGCCTGACTGATCAGCGCAGCCAGACGCTTGACGTTGTTCTGCTGGGCTCCCACCAGATCGTCGATGGTCGGTCCGGACGGGGTTTGCAGCAGCGAACGGCAGGCGAGCAGGGCATCGTCCCCGGCGTTGGCCTGGCGCAGGCGCCATTTGACGTCGATCAGCCCGTATTGCCCGGGAATCGAATCGAAGCGTTGCACATCGATGCGCACGGACGTTTTGCGCACGCCGCCGGCATTGCTCAGTTGATCCACCAGCGCGCTGCGCAATTCATCACTGAGGCTCGCGCCCCACCATTCGGTCTCAAGAATCGCCAGGCCGCTGTTGCCCTGGCGGATCACGATTTGCGGCCGGTCGACCTGCGGCGGCACGCTGATGCTTTCGATGGCGATCTCCGAATCAGCGCGGCCGGCCACCGGTTGCGTCGGCGTCAGTGTATGAAAGCTGATCGGGGCGCTGCTGCACGCGCCGAGCAACAAGCTGATCGCGAGCACGGTGAACTTCAGCTTTAAAGCCATGGGACAGCTCCTGTGCTCAGTTGCGCGGCGGCCCTTTGAGGTCCAGTGGCGCGGCGTTGTCGGGGCGGCCGCGAATCAACGATTCCGGATGACGGCCCAGATAATCGGACAGCTCACGCAGCGAACGGGACATGCGCCCGAGCTCGTCGAGGGTCTGGCTCAGTTGTTCGCGTTGCGGTGAATCTTCGGCCAGGGTCGAACTGGCCGATTGCAAGGTCTTGCTCACGTCGGCGAGGGTGTTCTGCACGCCGGGCAGGGTCTTGGCGTTGAACTGGGTCAGGCCTTTGCGCAATTCCACGAGGTTGCTGTCGAGGTTGCCGGCAATCCGTTCCACCGGCAGCTTGTTGAGTTTGTCGACCATCGCTTCGAGTTTTTCCTGCAACTGTTCGAGGCTGCCGGGGACGGTCGGAACGCTGACCGGGCGGGCAGTGGGGTCAAACGCGACTTTTTCGGCTTTGGGGAAGAAGTCCAGGGCAATGTACAACTGGCCGGTCAGCAGGTTGCCGCTACGGGCCTGGGCGCGCAGACCGTTGTCGATGAAGGTGCCGATCAGGCGTACGGCCGCCGCCTCGTCGTCCGGATTGTGCTCGAGTGCCTTGAGCATCTTGATATGAGCCTGGCCGAGGCGTGCGGGGTAGATCACGATGCCGACGTTGAGCGGGAAGCTGCGTTTTTTCGCGTCGAAGTCGAGGTTGACGCTGACCACCCGGCCGATCTCGATGCCGAGAAATTCCACCGGCGCATCGACTTTCAGCCCGCGCAGCGCCTGGTCGAAACGCAAACTCAGGTACTGCGCCTTGCCGTTGGGCGGGGCGAGGGCGGTTTGCTGATCGTCGAACAGGTCATAGGTTTTTTCTTCGGCGGCAGCGACATCGTTGGGGCTGTACTCCGGCGCGCGAAAGGCGATGCCGCCGACCAGCAAGGTCGACAACGATTCGGTTTTCACCGCAAAGCCGTTGGCGCCGACGTTGACGTCAATGCCGCTGGCGTTCCAGAACCGGGTGTTTTCGGTGACAAAAGCATCGTTTGGCGCGTGGATGAACACCTCGATGTTCACCCCTTTGCCATCGGCGTCCAGTGCGTAGGCCACCACCTGACCGACTGGAATCTTGCGGTAATAGACCGGCGAGCCGATGTCCAGCGAGCCGAGGTCCGAGGCGTGCAGGTTGAAGCGCTTGCCCGGTTCGCCGTAGGTGATCGGCGGCGGGTTTTCCAGGCCTTTGAAGTGTTTTGCGCGCGAGTTGGACTGACCGATGTCGGCGCCGATGTAGTCACCGGACAGCAACGTGTCGATGCCCGAGACACCGCCCGCACCAATGCGCGGGCGCACCACCCAGAACTGTGAGTCTGCGCGGGTAAAGGTTTCGGCTTGCTTGGCCAGTTTGATCGTGGCGTTGACGTGTTTCTGGTCGTTGCTCAGCTCGACATCCGTGACCTGGCCGATCACCACGTTGCGGTATTTGACCTCGGTCTTGTTGGCGGTCAGGCCGCTGCCGGTCTTGAAAGTGACGATGATGCTGGGGCCTTCCTGCATCAGGTTGTGCACTACCAGCGAAATGCCCACCAGCACCGCGATGATCGGCACGATCCACACCAGCGAAATGCTGAAACGGCGGGTCTTGACCGACGCCTGGCCGGGCGCTCGCGGTTGATCGGCGGCTGACGACTCCATCCATGACCTCCAGAGTGTATCGGGCACTGAGCGTCAGGAACGCCAAAGCACTTCATCAATATAGAAGTGCTTCGCGATAGAGCAAATGTGCAGGACGCCTTATCCCAACAACTCTCGCAGGCGATACCAGAACATGCCCAGTGCCAGCAATGGCGAGCGCAGCGCCGGACCGCCGGGGAAGGTCATGTGCGGTACGTGGCTGAACACGTCCATGCCCTGACTGTGACCGGCGTGGATCGCCTCACCCAACAGCTTGGCGCACCAGTGGGTAACGTTCAGACCGTGGCCGGAATAGCCCTGGGCGTAGAACACGTTCGGCTGTTGCTTGAGTCGACCGACCTGCGGGAAACGGTTGGCGGTGATGCCGATCTTGCCGCCCCACTGGTAGTCGATGCGTACGTCCGCCAGTTGCGGGAAGACCTTGAGCATCTTCGGGCGCATGTAGGCGGCGATGTCCGCCGGGTCCCGTCCCGAATAATGGCAGGCGCCGCCGAACAGCAAGCGGCGGTCCGCCGAGAGCCGGTAGTAGTCGAGGCCGACTTTCTGGTCGCACAGCGCCAGGTTCTGCGGAATCAGTTCGGCGGCGCGCGCCGCCGACAGCGGTTCGGTGGCGATGATGTAACTGCCGGCGGGCAGCACCTTGCCACTGAGTTGCTGTTCGAGTTCGTCCAGGTGCGCGTTGCAGCCGAGCACCAGGCTGCCAGCGCGCACGGTGCCGCTCTGAGTGCGAACCTGAACGGTCGAGCCGTGGACGATTTTCAGCACCGGGCTCTGCTCGAAAATCCGCACCCCGAGGGTGGCTGCCAGCCGCGCTTCGCCCTGCACCAGATCCAATGGGTGCAAGTGGCCTGAGCCCATGTCGATCAGGCCGCCCTTGTAGACACCCGCGTTCACCACTTGCTGACGAATCAGCTCAGGGGCAACCAGCCGCGTTTCATGGCGATAACCCAGCTGCGCGAGACTGTCCTGCTCGGCCTTGAAGGCGTCGAACTGCGCCGGCGTGTTGGCCAGCTCACAGAAGCCCCAGCGCAGGTCGCACTCGATGGCGTTGTCGGTGATGCGCTGGCGCACCAGCTCCACCGAGTCGATCCCGGCCCGGTGCAGGTAGCGCACGCCTTCGCTGCCGACATGCCGTGAGAAACCTTCGACGTCATGACCGATCCCGCGAATCAATTGCCCGCCATTGCGCCCGCTGGCGCCCCAGCCGATGCGCCGGGCTTCGAGCAGGATCACCGAGAGCCCGCGCTGCGCCAGTTCAATGGCCGTGTTGACGCCGGTGAAACCGCCGCCGATCACGCAGACATCGGCGATCAGATCGTCCGTCAGCTCCGAATAGGGTGTGCTGGCACGGGCCGACGCGGCGTAATAGGAGAGGGCGTGTTCCTGGGTGTACTGATTCATTTGTTCGACTTCACTTTGCTCCAGGACCGGGTCATCAGACGCATGATCGACTGAGGCGGGGTAGAGGAGATATAGAGCTTGTCGAGGACTTCCTGGGACGGATAGACCTCGGGATTGTTGACCAGCTCGGCATCCATGTATTGCTTGGCCGCCGGGTTCGGGTTGGCGTAGCCGACCGAGGCGCTGACCTTGGCGATCACTTGCGGGTCGAGCAGGTAATTGATGAAGGCGTGGGCTTCCTTGGTGTTGCCGGCATCGGCAGGAATCGCCAGCAGGTCGAACCACAGGTTCGCGCCTTCCTTGGGAATCGAGTAAGCGATGTTCACGCCGTTCTTGGCTTCCTTGGCGCGGTTGGCGGCCTGGAACACGTCGCCGGAGTAACCGAAGGCCACGCAGATGTCGCCGTTGGCCAGGTCGGACACGTATTTCGAGGAATGGAAATAGGTGATGTACGGCCGGATGCTCAGCAGTTTCTCTTCAGCCTTCTTGTAGTCTTCGGGTTTTTCGCTGCGCGGGTCCATGCCCATGTAGTTGAGGATGGCCGGGAACACTTCATCGGCCGAGTCCATCATCGACACGCCGCACTGGGTGAGTTTCTTCAGGTTCTCCGGTTCGAACAGCACGGCCCAGGAATCGATGTGATCGATGCCCAGCACTTGCTTGACCTTGTCGACGTTGTAGCCGATGCCGTTGGTGCCCCACAGGTATGGCACCGAGTGCTCGTTGCCCGGATCGTTTTTCTGAAGCAGGGCCAGCAGTTTCGGGTCGAGGTTTTTCCAGTTCGGCAGCTGCGAGCGATCCAGTTTGAGGAATGCACCGGCCTTGACCTGACGGGCGAGGAAGTGGTTGGAGGGCACCACCACGTCATACCCGGTACGGCCGGCGAGCAGTTTGCCTTCAAGGGTTTCATTGGAGTCGAAGACGTCGTAGATCACCTTGATTCCGCTGGTGGACTGGAAGTCGGCGAGGGTGGTTTCGCCGATGTAATCGGTCCAGTTGTAGACGCTGACCTGGGGTTGGGCGATGGCACCGGCACTGCACGCCAGGGCCAGAGCGGCGGGGATCAAGGATTTCAACAGACGCATATCGACACCTCTTCGAATTATTGGATTTTTCAGGCGACTCTTGCTGATCGTTCCCACGCTCTGCGTGGGAATGCCTCAATGGACGCTCCGCGTCCGCTCTTGGGACGCAGAGCGTCCCGGGCTGCATTCCCACGCAGAGCGTGGGAACGATCGTGGGTTGGTTTTTGTTGTTTTAATCAGACGCTCAGCAACAGGAACTCCCGCTCCCAGGAACTGATCACGCGCTTGAAGTTTTCATGCTCGGCGCGTTTCACCGCGACGTAGCCGCGTACGAATTTGCTGCCCAGGTATTGCGCGACGGTGTCGCACTCTTCCATTTGGGTCAGGGCTTCTTCGATGGTGATCGGCAGGCGCAGGTTGCGGCGCTCGTAAGCCCGGCCTTCGACGGCAGCGCTCGGCTCGACGCCTTCGACCATGCCGATGTAACCGCACAGCAGGCTCGCCGCGATCGCCAGGTACGGGTTGGCGTCAGCACCCGGCAAACGGTTTTCAACCCGCATCGCCTCAGGCCCGGAGGTCGGCACACGCAGGCCGACGGTGCGGTTTTCTTCGCCCCACTCGACGTTGACCGGCGCCGAAGTGTCCGGCAGGAAGCGGCGGAACGAGTTCACGTTCGGCGCGAACATCGGCAGCACTTTCGGGATGTATTTCTGCAGGCCGCCGATGTGGTGGCGGAACAGGTCGCTCATGCTGCCGTCGGCATTGGCGAAAATCGGTTGGCCGCTGGCGATCTCGACCACGCTCTGATGCAGGTGCATGGCGCTGCCGGGCTCGTCGCCGATCGGCTTGGCCATGAAGGTTGCGGTCACGTTGTGCTTGAGCGCGGCTTCACGCAGGGTGCGCTTGAACACGGTGATCTGGTCGGCCAGATCCAGCGCATCGCCGTGACGGAAGTTGATTTCCATCTGCGCCGGGCCGTCTTCGTGGATCAGCGTGTCCAGGTCCAGGCCTTGCAGTTCGCACCAGTCGTAAACGTCTTCGAACAGTGGATCGAATTCGTTGGCGGCATCGATGGAGAACGACTGACGACCACTCTCGGCACGACCGGAACGGCCCAGCGGTGCCTTCAACGGCAAGTCCGGGTCTTCGCAGCGCTGGGTCAGGTAGAACTCCATTTCCGGCGCCACGATCGGCTTCCAGCCTTTGTCGGTGTACAGCTGCAGGACTTTCTTGAGCACGTTGCGCGGCGACAGTTCGATCGGGTTGCCGAACTTGTCGAAGGTGTCGTGGATGACGATGGCGGTCGGCTCGATGGCCCACGGAATCACGTACACCGCGTCGCTCACCGGCTTGCAGACCATGTCGATGTCGGCCGGATCGAGCAGATCGTAGTAGACGTCGTCGTCGACAAAATCCCCGGTTACCGTTTGCAGCAGCACACTTTCCGGCAGGCGCATGCCTCGCTCATGCAGGAACTTGTTGGTCGGTGCGATCTTGCCGCGGGCGATGCCGGTCAGGTCGCTGACCACGCATTCCACTTCGGTAATCTTGTGATCTTTCAGCCATGTGAACAGCTGATCGAAAGGGGCATTCATAAAGACCTCGTCGTTGGTTTTGTTGACGCGGGGGAAAAGCGATTTCATCTTTCGCAGGCTTCCCCTGTGGCGCGTTGACGACTATCTTGGGCGGGCCTTGACGTTCCATCTATCCACTTTCAGCAGCACCAAAGCGCACCAAAAGAGTGCGCAAGGTCTCCCATGACGACGTGTAATCCGCTACAGGTTCAAGCTTTCAACACCGCCGATGTCACCGAACAGATCCGCGCCACGCCGGGTTGGGTTCAGCATTACCAGCAGATGTCGCCGGGGCATTTCGCCGGGCAGATCCGTTATCTGGACTTGCAGGGTGTGGAGGTCTACGAAGAACAGATGAACACCCGGGTCGAGCAGAATTTCAGCGCGCCGGAAGGCTCGCTGGCGTTCTGTTTCGATCGCAGCGACAACGCGCTTTATCTGCTCAATGAAGAGAGCCGCAACATCTGGATCACCCCGGAGAACTACCAGGAGATCGCCGTGGTGTTCGGCCCGGAATTCGTCCAGCGCAATGGGTTGGACATGGCCAGGCTGGAAGGTCTGTTCATGGCGCCGCTCAATGGCGCGCAGAACGGATTGTTCAGTCGCTGGTTAAGCTCGACACTCACGAAGTTGTCGCAAACCCTTGATCAACCAAGCAAAGAAGCGCTGACCCAGCAGTTGCTGGAGGACTGCCTGTTCATCCTCGACAACGCGAGCGTGTGCCTGGACGGCGGTGGTTTGCAGCGTCGCGCCGAAGAACGAATCACCCTCAAGCGCGTGGGCGAGTGGGCGGCAGATTCACCGGAGCAAACCCTGAATCTGCTGGAACTGTCGCGGGTCGCCGGAGTTTCCCTGCGCCAGCTGCAGCAGACGTTCAAGGCGTACACGGGGATGTCGCCGAGCCATTGGCTGCGTTTGCGCAGGCTCAACAGTGCCCGGCGAGAATTGCTCAAACGTTCGCCGGCAGATACGACAGTGGCCGAGGTTGCGATGAACTGGTCGTTCTGGCATTTGGGCCGCTTTTCAAGCAGTTACCGGGCGATGTTCAAGGAGTTACCGAGCGAGACCTTGAAGCGCTCGTCGTCTTTGTGACGGGCGCACACTAATTCACCCGGTTATTGCGCATGATCGAGAAGTTCAGCGCCGCGGCGACACACAGCCAGGCCAGATAAGGGAACAGGATCAACCCGGTGATGACATCCAGGCGCAAGGCCAGCACCACCATCACGGCGACGACCAGCCACAACAGTACGAGAATGATCATCGCGGCAACGATCCGCTGGGCACCGAAAAACACCGGTGTCCACAGCGTGTTCAGGGCAATCTGCGCCGCCCATAACGCCAACACCATTTCGCTGCCGGGAATCAGGGTCAAGCGGTAGCCAACCCAGGCCAGCAGCAGGTAGATCGTCGTCCATGCCACCGGAAACACCCAGTTGGGCGGGGTGAACTTCGGTTTGTCGAGCTGCGCGTACCATTGGCCTGGCTTGAAAACCATGCCGGTGGTTGCGGCCGCGCCGCAGGCGATCATGAAAATCAGGAAAGTCACCATTTCATACTCCTTGGCCGCAGCCCGTCTGCCTGGTTTGTTCCGCCGCAGCGGTCGTTCATTCGGATCTTGAGCACATCAGTTCACTGACCCGCGCCACCAGCGTGTCGATCGCGAAGGGCTTGGTCAGCACCTGCATGCCGGGGCCCAGTTGTCCGGCGCCGATCACTGCGTTCTCCGCGTAACCGGTAATGAAGAGGGTCGTCAGGTTCGGCCGGATCTCTCTGCCGGCGTCAGCCAGTTGTCGGCCGTTCATGCCACCCGGCAGGCCGACGTCGGTGATCAGCAAGTCGATATGCACGTTCGATTGCAACACCTTCAGGCCTGCAACGCTGTCGCTTGCCTCAAGCAGGTTGTAGCCGAGATCGCCAAGCACTTCGGTCAGCAAGGCGCGCACCGTGGGTTCATCGTCCACCACCAGAATGGTCTCGCTGGCCTTGGGAACTACAGCCGGTGCGATGTGCTTGTCATCGAGACTGTGCACGGGGTCGCCGCAGTGACGCGGCAAGTAGATGCACATCGTGGTGCCTCGGTCGACCTGCGAGTGCACGCGCACCTGGCCGCCGGATTGCTTGGCGAAACCGTAGATCATCGACAGCCCGAGCCCCGTGCCCTGGCCCAGCGGCTTGGTGGTAAAGAACGGGTCGAAGGCCTTGGCGACCACATCCGCCGACATGCCGATGCCGGTATCGGTGACGCACAGACACACGTATTCACCTTCGGGAATGTCCAGCGCGGCGGCGGTCTCGGCATCCATGGTGCGATTGGCCGTTTCAATGGTAATGCGTCCGCCATCGGGCATCGCATCGCGGGCGTTGATGCACAGGTTGAGCAGCGCGTTTTCCAGTTGACTGGCATCCACCAGCGTCGGCCAGAGCTCCGGCGAGCCAATGGTTTCCAGAAAAATGCTCGGGCCCACGGTGCGCTGGATCAGTTCGGTCATGCCGGTCATCAGCATGTTGACGTCGGTAGGGCGCGGATCGAGGGTCTGGCGTCTGGAGAACGCCAGCAGGCGGTGGGTGAGGGCAGCAGCACGCTTGACCGCGCCCTGAGCGGTGACCATGTATTTGTCGACTTCGCTATACCGGCCCTGACTGATCCGCGTCCCCATCAATTCCAGCGCGCCAGAAACGCCGGCCAGCAAATTATTGAAGTCATGAGCCAGGCCCCCCGTCAGTTGGCCGACCGCCTCCATCTTCTGCGACTGACGCAGTTTTTCTTCCGCTTGCATCAACTCGGCGGTGCGCGATGACACCCGTTGTTCCAGTGTGTCGTTGAGCGCACGCAAGGCGGCGATAGCCCCGTCGCGCTCCGCCTCAACGGTGCGGCGTTCCTCGACGTCGATCAGGACGCCGGGGAAGCGTAGTGGTTTGTTGTCATCGGCACACTCAACGCGGCCGTTGGCTTCGATCCACTGGTATCTGCCGTCGGCGCGGCGCACGCGGTACTGATGGGAATAGGCGCCGCCGCGACCAATGGCTTCGTCGATCGCCGTGGTCAGCGCATCCCGATCGTCGGGGTGCACGCTGGTGATCACTTGTTCGAGGCTGAGGCCCTCGCGCCCCAGACTCGGGTCGAGGTTGAACACCTGGGCGAAGCCTTCGTCGACGGCAAAGCGATCAGTCAGCAGGTCCCAATGCCAGGTGCCGATAATGGCGCCGGCGGCGAGGGCCAGTTGCACGCGCTCGACGTTCTCCCGGGCGATCGCTTCACTGGCGCGCAAGCGCTCCTCGGCATCGCGTCGCTCGGTGACGTCGTTGAACAGGATCGCGATCTGCCGGTCGGCCGGATCGCCGACCCGCACGGCGCGCACATCGAACCAGCGTTCAAAGGTATTGGCGTAATTTTCGAAGTTCGCCGGTTCCCCGGTCTTGGCCACATGGCCGTAGGTTTCGAACCAGAAGCGTTCCAGATTGGGCGCGAACTCGGTGACCCATTTGCCGCGCAGGTTGACCCCGCACTGGCGCTCGAACGCCGGATTGGCCTCGACGAAGTAGTAGTCGACGGGATCGTCGTTGGCGTCGAATTTGACTTTGACGATGGCAAATGCCGATTCAATGGTTTCCAGAATGGTGCTGAAGCGTTCCTCACTGCGGGCGAGCGCAGCTCTACTGGCCTGCAGTTGGGCCGCCACATTCTGCTCAGTGTCGACTTCACTGCTCAGTAGCGCGGCGCGTAATCGCTTTACCTCGGACTCAAGTGCTTCGCGAGTAAGGTGTTTGAGGGTATCCATCTCACCTGCTTTGTTAGGTTTTTCAGGGGCCGGTTTCATGGGGCGGACAGGCCGGACTGGGACAGTGGTCATCGCAAAACGGTCAGGCTTGATTGCTGTTCATTCGTTGACAGGTGGCGCCGTCGTTAAGTTTCACCGATGGTTTCGGGCGAACACCGAGTTCAGATCGACTCCCCCTTGTCCAGGCGGGCCAGCAGCTTCTCGCCGCGTTGCCACAGTGCCTCTTGCCTGGCCTGCGGCATGCGATCGAGGTTCTTGTACATCATGCTCATGCGCTGATTGCCCCGCAGCAGCTCGCCGTGGCGCATCAGGAAATGCCAGTACAGCGAATTGAACGGGCAGGCATTGTCCGCCGTGCTTTCGCTGACCTTGTACGTGCAATCGCGGCAGTAATCCGACATGCGATTGATGTACTGGCCGCTGGCGCAATAGGGTTTGGAACCGAGATAACCGCCATCGGCGTGCATGACCATGCCCAGTGTGTTAGGCAGCTCGACCCAGTCAAAGGCATCCATGTAGATCGCCAGATACCATTCGCAGATCTGGCTCGGTGCGATACCGGCGAGCAGGGCGAAATTGCCGGTGACCATCAGCCGCTGAATGTGATGCGCGTAGGCGTGCTGCAAGCTTTGCCCGATGGCGTGGCGCATGCAGTTCATCTGTGTATCGCCGGTCCAGTAGAACTCAGGCAGTGGCCGGGTGTTGCCGAACGAGTTGCCCAGCGCGTAGTCGGGCATTTTCAGCCAATACACGCCTCGCACATATTCACGCCAGCCGATCAGTTGCCGAATGAAGCCTTCGGCGGCGTTGAGCGCAACGCTGCCGGACCAGTATGCCGACTCCACGTCGCTGCACAGCTGCCGCAAGTCCAGCAGGCCGATATTGAGTGCTGCGCTGATGCGCGCATGAAACAGGAACGGCTCATCACTGGCCATGGCGTCCTGGTAATCGCCAAACCCGGCCAGACCGTAATCGAGAAAGTACGCCCACAGTGCCTGCGCATCGGCATGGGTGACGGGATAGTTGAAGTCATCGAGCGCGCCGTAGTGCTGGCTGAAACGCGCCTTGACCAGTGCCAGTACTTCGCTGGTGATGGCGTCGTTATGGAAGCGCGCGGGGTAGGGGGCTTTCACGCCTTTGGGCAGGGCCTTGCGATTCTCGGCATCGAAATTCCACGCCCCTCCCACCGGAGAACCGTCGCCATTGAGCAGCAAGCGGCTCTTACGCCGCATCTCCCGGTAGAAGAACTCCATGCGCAGCTGTTTTTTGCCCTCGGCCCATGCAGCGAACTCTTCGCGACTGCACAGAAAACGCGTATCGGCGTGCCAGTGAATCGGCAAGCCGCATTCCTTCATCGAGTGCTCCAGCCGCCAGTCGCCGCACTCGGTGACGTGCACTTCTTCGGCCTGCAACAGCGCTTGCCAGCGCTGTAACTCACCCGGCACCGAATTGCGGTTATCTGGATCATCCAGGGTGACATATTCAACACGTACGCCCTGGTCTCGCAGCGCCTTGGCGAAGTGGCGCATGGCGCTGAAGATCAGGGCGATCTTCTGTGGATGGTGGGGCACATGGCTGGCTTCTTCCATGACTTCGACCAGCAACACCGTATCGCGCTCGGCATCGAGTGCCTGTAATGAAGCCAGGTCGAAGGACAACTGGTCGCCCAGTACCAGGCACAGACGGCGGGTTGCGTTCATTCAACTGAGCTCTGCGTTGTACGGATCATGGGCTTGCTTCTGTGCCCTGACGACGGAAGAACAAAGTCACCTGACCAACTTCCACGCCAAACTTGGACATGCTGGTGCGGTTGATCAACGTGTCCTCATCCATCAGATACATCCAGTCGTCCATGCTCATTTCATAGGTCGAATCGTCGACGGGCAGGTTCAGGCGATAACGCCAGTGCAGGGCGTTCCCGGCAATCTGGCCCCGGGCAACGCCGACCACATCGCCGGCGCGACCGCTCCAGCGTCCCTGGCCCTCGGGCGTCAATGTCCATACGCGCTGCTGGCGGGTACCGTCGCTGTACAGGAAGCGCTCGTCGAGAATCAGGTTGTCGCCTTCGCGGCGGCTGACGATCGTGACTTCGAAACGCTTGGTCACTTCGCCGCTGCGCTTCTGGAACATTCCCCAGGCCTTGACGGGCTGGCTGAAAAAACGGTGCAGATCCAGGGCTGGCTGTTGATCGGCATAACGATTGACATCCACGCCGGTGCAGCTTGCGATGCTGAGCATCAGTGTCAGTAACAGCAGTAATCGAGACATTGCCTTACTTCCTGATTGCGGAGGTACCGGGGGAAGTATTCGCCCCGCTTTCTTGTACGCCATGCATCGCACGTACAGGGTTGTGGCCATCAAATTTCGCTTTCTCGCGGCAGGAGGGCCCGTAAAAATAGGTTGGCAGCAAAAAATGTTGTACGCATAAGATCATTTTGTATAGGTATTAAACAAGATAGGCGGAAAAACACCACCTGACAATGAAGCGGCAATTTTTCGTGTGTATCCGAAGCCACACACCACGATGTGAAGGCTTGGTTGAGTAGCGGGGGGCGGGACGAATAGTGATCGTGACGCTCGTGAGGTCTTGCTCAACGGATCCATCGTGCTCCAGTCAAAAACGTTATAGCCCCCATCCGTAACTGTTATTACCGCCGTTAGGTTTGCGCTGTTTAGCATCGATCGGGTTTTTACTGTCGACGAGAACAACAACGTGAACCTCGGAAAAATAATTAGTCGAAGTGCCAAGTACTGGCCGCAGCATATGGCGGTCATTGATCACCGAAGCCGGCTTACATTTGCTCAGCTTGAGCGACGCACCAATCAGCTTGCTTCCAGCCTGCTGGAGAAGGGTATCCGCACCGGTGAGCATGTCGGCATTCTTGCGCCCAACCGAGTCGAGCTGGTGGAGGCCGAGGTGGCGTTCTACAAGGCTGGGCTGGTCAAGGTCCCGATCAACGCAAGGCTGTCGCTGGATGAAGTCGTTCAGATCCTCAACGACTCCTGCAGCGTGGCGCTGATCACCACGGCGGCATTCGCCGAAGCGCTGATCGCCCGACGTACCGAAGTGCCTGCACTGCGCTTGATCGTATCGCTGGACGAAGGTGGCGCCGACATCGATTATCCGACCTTGCTCAGCCAAGGCTGTGACAAGCCTGTCAGCTGTGATCTGCCTGACGACACCCTCGCCGTTTTGCATTACACCTCTGGCAGTTCCGGCGTGCTCAAGGCTGCCATGCTCAGCGTCGGCAACCGCAAGGCGCTGATCCGCAAGAGTATCGCCAGCCCCACGCGACGAGCAGTGCCGGGCGATGTCATGGCTCACGTCGGCCCGATCACCCATGCCAGCGGCATGCAGTTGATGCCGTTGCTGGCTGTCGGTGCCTGCAACCTGCTGCTGGAGCGTTACGACGATCGGCAGTTGCTGGAAAGCATTCAGCGCGAACGGGTAACGCGCCTGTTTCTGGTCCCTGCGATGATCAATCGGCTGGTGAATCTCCCAGACGTGTCACGGTATGACCTGAGCAGTCTGCGCCTGCTCATGTATGGCGCCGCGCCCATGGCACCGTCGTTGGTAAAACGCGCTATAGAGGTGTTCGGGCCGATTCTGGCGCAGGGTTACGGCGCGGGTGAAACCTGCTCGCTGGTGACCGTGCTGACCGAACAGGATCACTTGTGCGAGGACGGTGACTACCGGCGTCTGAGCTCGTGCGGGCGTTGTTATTTCGAGACAGACCTGCGGGTGGTCAATGATGAGTTCGACGATGTAAAGCCCGGTGAGATTGGCGAAATTGTCGTCAAGGGGCCTGACATCATGCAGGGCTACTGGCGGGCGCCACAGCTGACCGCGGAGGTGATGCGCGACGGTTACTACCTCACTGGCGACCTGGCGACGGTGGACGACGAGGGTTATGTATTCATCGTCGACCGCAAAAAGGAAATGATCATTTCCGGCGGCTTCAACGTCTACCCGACCGAGGTCGAACAGGTGCTTTACACCTTGCCGCAGGTCTTTGAGGCGGCGGTGGTCGGCGTCCCCGACGAGCAGTGGGGCGAAGCGGTGCACGCCGTCATCGTACTCAAGCCCGGCGCCGAGATCAGCGCAACCGAAATCATCGAGCATTGCGCCCGGATCCTGGCGGGCTTCAAGAAACCGCGCGGCGTGGACTTCGTCAGCGAGTTGCCGAAAAACCCCAACGGCAAGGTGGTCCGCCGCCTGATCCGCGATGCCTATTGGCAAAACAGCGAACGCCGCATCTGACCGAGGACATCATCATGTATCAACCAAGTGAAAAGGCGCGCGGCATTATCGAAGGCATCGAGGGCTTTGTCCGCGAAGAAATCCGCCCGCTTGAACAGCGTGAAGGCCTCAGTTGGGCCGAACCGCATCCCCGCCAGGTATTGCAGCAGGTCTGGCAGCGTTCGTGCGAATTGGGTTACTACAACATCATGCTGCCCGAAGCCATCGGCGGCGCGGGGCTGAGCGTCGCCGATCTGTGTGCGGTGAAGGAGGCGACGGTGCTGACCGGTTCGATGCTGGCGCCACACATTCTGGGCGAACTGTCCGGTCCGCCGCGCATTGGTCATCTGTTCAAAGTCGCAAGTCCCGTGCAGGTCGAAACGATCCTGCAGCCCATCTGCAAAGCGCAGAAAGCCGTGTGCTTCGCCCTCACTGAAAGCGAGGCCGGTTCTGATGCGGCGGCCATTCAGACCCGTGCGCGGCTGGAGGGTGACCATTACGTTCTCAACGGCGGCAAACGCTTCATTTCAGGCGCACCTTACGCCGACATTGCCGTGCTATTGGCGGTCACCGGACCGGGCACGGGAGCACAAAACATTTCGGCTTTTTTTGTCGACCTGAAAGCACCCGGCGTACGCATCGAAAGCGACTATTCGGTGATGTCCGGCGGCGGTGCGCATGGGGATATTTTTCTCGATGAAGTTCGCGTACCGGTGACCCATCGCATCGGCGAAGAGGGGCAGGGCTTCAAATTGGCGATGGGCCGCATTACCCTCAACCGCCTGCTCCATTGCCCGACGTTGCTGGGGCTGGCCGGTCTGGCGCTGAACCTGTCGATCGACTACGCGCGAACCCGCAAGCAGTTCGGTCAGCCGATCGCGATGTTCCAGTCGATCAATCACATGATCGCCGACATGGCCACCGAACTGCACGCTGCCCGAAGCATGGTGTACGCCACTGCGGCAGTAAATGACAGCGGTGGCGACATTCGTACCCAGGCACCGATGTGCAAGCTGTTCGTCTCGGAGACCGCGTTCCGGATCGCTGACCGTGCGGTGCAGATCCACGGCGGTGCCGGTCTGTTGCGCGGGCATCCCGTGGAGTGGATTTTCCGTGCGACGCGGATGATGCGCATCCTGACCGGAACCAGTGAAATCCAGCGCAACACCATCGCCAAAGGCGTGCTGATGCCCGCTTAGGGTCGCTTGCCGTACGTCCGGCCTTGCGGGCCGGACGCTCCGATAAAAACAATAACGAGAGATGACCATGACTCACACTGACAAACCTGCGCGTCCGGGCACGGCCTGGATGATTGCGGTACTGCTGGCGGTTTTGATGCTGGTGAACTTCCTCGACAAAGTGGTCATTGGCCTGGTCGCGGTACCGATGTCCAAGGAGCTGGGCCTGACCCCCACCGAATTCGGTCTGGTGGGCGGCGCCTTGCACTGGTTTTTTGCCATATCCGCTGTGATCGGGGGATTTGTCGCCAACCGCCGCCCCACGCGCACATTGTTGCTGGGCATGGGGGCGTTCTGGGCGGTGATCCAGTTACCGATGCTGTTCGTCAGTTCGCTGTGGGCCATCATTGCCTGCCGGGTGTTGCTCGGCATTGGCGAAGGCCCGGCGTCGCCAGTTGCGACCCATGCGCTGTACAAATGGTTTCCCAATGACCGTCGCAATCTGCCGGTTGCGCTGCTGCACACGGGCAGTGCGCTGGGGCTGCTGGTCGCCGGTGCGATGATCCCGTGGATCAGCGTGCATTACGGCTGGCGCATGAACTTCATCGTGCTCGCGGTGATCGGTGCAGTGTGGTGTGTGTTGTGGTGGTTGCTTGGCAGCGAAGGCACCCTCGACAGGATTCGCACCGGGCAATTGAGACTGGACGAAGCCAGGGTCGCTTATCGGCGGCTACTGCTCGACAGCACGGTACTGAGCAACTACCTCTGTCATTTCGCCGCCAACTGGTCGCTGGCACTGACCCTGACATGGGTGCCGAGCTACCTGCAGACCGGTTTGGGCATTGACCCGATCATGACGGGGCGGGTGTTTGTACTGTTCGTGGTGGTGACGACACCGTTGAGTCTGTTTCTGGCCTGGTTATCGCAACGGTTCATGCGTGCGGGCATCACGACCCGCTGGTCGCGGGGCGCATTCGTTGCCATTTGCCTGATTGTCAGCGGCCTGCTGTCCGCCGCGCTCATGCTTGAGGGCCTGAGCAACGTGGAGCGGATCGTCTGTCTGACGTTCAGCGGGGGGCTGGCTCTGGTGATGTATTCGGTCGGCCCGGCGATGCTCGCCGAGTTCACGCCGGGCAGCCAGCGTGCAGGCGTCCTCGCGATTGGCAACGGCATTGCGTCGCTGGCCGGTCTGTCGGCTCCGGTGGTCACCGGATTGTTGGTGCAGGGTGCTGGCGCCGAGCATCCGGCGGGTTACGCCGAAGGGTTTCTGGTATGCGGGGCGGTGCTGGTGGTTGCCGGGCTGGCGGGCTTGTTGTGGATGAATCCGCAGAAGACTCGCCAGCGCTTGCTTCAGGTCGACGCTGTCGGGCGGCCGGCAGTGATTTGAGCAAACGGCGCCGTCCGACTGCGCCGTGACAGCTTCAGGCTTCGCCGACAAAACTCAGCGGTGGCTCGATAGTGCGTTCGATCAGGCTGCCTTTCCAGCGGCCTTCGATGACAGCGTCTACAAGCAGGCTGCGCACCAGGTCGCGCATGCAGGTGGCGGCGAACGACAGCGGCTTGTGCTGCGAATGGGCGAGGGACACGGTGCGCGTGATGCGCGGCTCGACGATCAGTCGCGCTGAAATCGGTTCAAGCAGATCCGTCAATGGCGGCCAGTTGCTGATGGTCGCTGCCAGTCCCGCGCGCACCAGACTGCTGATGCCCGGCGCCGACTGTTGTTCGTAGCTGGAATCAAGTGTCACGCCGGTTTCCATTGCGGCCTGTTCGATACGCCGGCGCAGATGCAGTGCGCGCGGCGGCATCACCAGGCGCGTCGCGGCCGCTTCGGCGAGGCTGATCGGTGAGTGATTGGCTTCTTGCGCGGTGGCGCCGACCCAGAAAAGGTCCTCGGTAAACACCGGTTCGGCGATGACGTGTTCCAGCTCCTCGGCATTGGGCACCACACCAAAATCGACCTTGCCCAACTCGATCGCCTGGCCGCCTTCACGGCTCAGGCCGTCCCACACCGTCAATTTGATCCCCGGAAATTTGCTCTGCGCCTGGGTGATGATCGCTGGCAGCAGCAGTGCCGACGCCGTCGCCGGAATGGAGATCGACACGTGCCCCATGGGATTGCCACGGCTTGATTTGAGCTCATCCTTCACTGAGTCGACTTGCTGAATCACCGAACGCGCCACCTCATACAACTGCCGGCCGGCGTCGGTCAATTCGATGCCGTCATGCAGGCGCGACAGCAATTGCATATCCAGTTCGCTTTCCAGCAAGCCGATCTGTCGACTCAACGCCGGTTGGGCAATGAAGGCGCGTCGCGCGGCGCTGGAGAAGCTTCCAGCCTCGACAATCGCGATGAGGTAACGCAGCTGTTTCAACGTCATGGGGTCAATCTCTGGTATGCCGAAGTGTTATGGCAACTATCTGAAGACGCTATTTGTTCAGGTCGGGGCGCCTACTTAGTATCCATAGAGACATAACAAGAGGCCCAGATCAACCGCAACAATCCGCTTGCCTGCTGAGTCAGCGGGCGCTGTCCCCGCTACAAGACATCCCCGGAAATCTCACTCTCGATAAACACAATAAGAGGTAAAGAGTGATGCAATTGCATATTCGCGGTCTCGCTCGACCGTCGTTTTTTTTATTGTCTTGCTGTTGTGTTTCCAGTCCTGCCGTCGCCCTGCAATTTCAATGGAACGATCTCGAAGCCCAGTTCGATTCGGCGCTGAGCCTGGGCACGAGTATTTCCACGGCCAACCCTGATCCGGCGTTACACAACAGCGCCAACAGCGACGATGGCAAACTCAACTTCGCCTCCGGCGATGTGTTCTCGGCGGTGTTCAAGGGTACCCATGACCTTGAGCTGAAGCGCGACAACATTGGCGTGTTTTTACGCGGCACATATTGGTACGACACCGCGCTGCGCGATCATGACCAGCGCTTCAAGAAGGTCGCCGACAACAACCGCAAGCGATCGGCGAAAACCGCGGGCACTCAGTTGCTCGATGCTTTTGGCTACTACCTCTACGACATCGACGGCCAGCCGGGCTCGGTGCGCCTGGGCAAGCAAGTGGTGAACTGGGGCGAAAGCACCTTCATTCAGGGCGGGCTCAACGTCATCAACCCGTTCAACCTGTCCGCGCTGCGCCGTCCGGGTTCCGAAGTCAAGGATGCGCTGGTGCCGGTCAACCTGTTCTATGTCACGCAAAACCTGACCGAGGCACTGTCGTTCGACGCTTTCTATCAACTTGATTGGGAGCAGACTCAACTCGACAACTGCGCGACGTTTTTCTCCAACAACGATTTTCTGCCTGACGGCTGCGATGGCCTTGATGTCGGCGCCAAATTGCTGGGTAACCCTGCCGCCGTGGCCGGGTTGACGCCGTTGGGGGTCAACCTGACGCAAGAGGGCGTGCGCATTCCCCGCGCAGCAGACGATGACGCACGCAACGGCGGGCAATGGGGATTGTCGCTGCGCTGGTACGTCAGCGCTTTGGACACCGAATTCGGCGCCTACGCGGCCAACTATCACAGCCGCACGCCTTACATGGGCACCGTCAGCAGCCCGTATTTCAACAACACCGCGTTCGCTCCAAAGTTATGCGCCAACCTGGGTATTGGCGCTGCCGGGTGCGGGGCATTTGTGGCCTCGGCCGCAGGCCAGTCGCTGACTGGCGCACTGCGTCTGGGGACTTCGCAATATCAGGTCCAGTACCCGGAAGACATTCGCCTGTATGGGCTTTCGTTCGCCACCACCCTGCGTACTGGAACGGCGCTGCAGGGCGAACTGAGCTATCGGCCGAACATGCCGATGCAACTCAACGGCACGGACATTATTCAGTCACTGCTCAATATCGAAGGTCGCTCGCCATTGCTGGGCGAAGGTTTGCGAACCGACCGCGACAGTGCGCTGTTCGATGGCTACCGGCGCAAGGAAATGACCCAGGCACAAATCACCGCCCTGCATTCGTTCGGTCAAATGATGGGGGCCAGTCAGCTGCTGCTGGTGGGCGAAATCGGCGCCACGTATGTCGGCGGTCTGGAGGGGCGCGGCGGCCCCCGGTATGGACGCTCGGGCACATTCAACAGCGGAGAACTGGCCGATCCTCGCGTTTGTCAGGCCATCTCGAAAACGCCGCAGCACTGCAACAACGAAGGGTTTCTCACGCCGTTTTCCTGGGGTTACCGCGTGCGCGCAACGTGGACCTATCCCAATGTTCTGGCCGGTTTCGATTTTCGCCCGAACCTGTCCTGGGCTCATGACGTGCACGGCACAGGGCCGGTGGAAGGCTCGGCATTCAGTGAGGGCTCGAAAGCCATCAGCGTCGGTCTGGACGCGACGCTCGCCAGTACCTACAGCGTAAGTCTCGCTTACACCGATTACATCGACGGCGATTACGGCACGCGCGGCGACCGCGATTTTCTCTCACTGAGCTTGGGCGTCACTTTCTGAAGGGCACGACGATGAAGACCACATGCATGATGCTATTCGGTTTGCTCTGGATCACCGGTGCGATGGCGGCGGACGGCCTTGGCGAACACCTGACCCCGGCGGGAGCGGAACGTGCCGCCAGCGCCGATGGCAGAATTCCAGCCTGGCAGGGCGGACTCGACACCGCGCAGTTTCGGTTGGCCAGCAATGGTACGCCGCTTGACCCATACGCCGATGAACAACCGCTTTATGAGATCACCGCCGCGAATGCGCAGCAGTATCAGGATCAGTTGACACCAGGCCAGATCGCCATGCTCAAGCGGTTTCCCGAAACAATGCGATTGCCGGTCTACCCGACCCATCGCAGTGCCGGCGTACCTTCAGCGGTGGCCCTGTCGGCAGCACGCAATGCTGCCAATGCAACGCTGGTGGATGGTGGCAATGGCTTGAAGGGTTTTTCCGGGGCGATTGCCTTTCCCATTCCCGCCAACGGCCTGCAGGTGATCTGGAACCATCTGACACGCCCACGCAACGCCAGTTACAGCCTGATGTCCGACAGCGTGACGCCGCTGAAGAACGGTCGCTTCGTGCGCATGAGCTCGCGTCAGGACGTCGCTCTCCCGCAACCCGTCTCAGATGATGCGACAGATAATATCCTGTACTACTTCACCTACCGGATGACCGCGCCGTCACGTGTGGCCGGCGATGCCATCGTCGTGCACGAGACGCTCGATCAAGTCGCCCAACCACGCCTTTCTTGGGTCTACAGTGCCGGCCAGCGACGGGTGCGCCGCGCCCCGGGAGTCGACTATGACACCACCGGCCCCGGCACGGCAGGCCTGCGTACCGCAGACAGCCGCGACATGTTCAATGGCGCACCCGACCGGTACGAGTGGAAATTGCTCGGCAAAAAACTGCTGCATGTGCCCTACAACAGCTACCGGCTGGCGTCCCCGGACTTGCGCTACAGCGGGCTGATCCAGCGTGGTCATCTCGACCCGGGGCCGACGCGCTACGAACTGCACCGTGTCTGGGAAGTGGTCGCTACCCTGAAGCCCGGCGCCAGGCACATCTACACCCAACGCCATTTCTACGTTGATGAAGACACCTGGGCGATTCTGGAGGCGGACGTCTACGATCAGCACGGCGAGCTGTGGCGCACCACTGCGGCACACAGTTTTTATCACCCGGTCGGGCAGGTGGCAGTGAACGCGCTGGAGGTTACTTATGACCTCAAGAGCTCGCGCTATCACGTCTCCGGATTGATCAACGAACAACAGCGCCCGTTTGTGTTCAACCTCGCCACCAGCCTCTCGTACTTTTCGCCCGGCGCATTGCGCAGCTTC
Source organism: Pseudomonas sp. B26(2017) (assembly GCF_002113045.1). NCBI lineage: Bacteria > Pseudomonadati > Pseudomonadota > Gammaproteobacteria > Pseudomonadales > Pseudomonadaceae > Pseudomonas > Pseudomonas sp. B26(2017). The sequence goes on from NZ_NEJJ01000001.1 coordinate 348,317, forward strand.
GGAGTGCGTTGATGAGCGAGCGATCAACCCGTTGCTGGACCGAACGGCTGCTGGGCGAGGGCGAGCCGCCGGACCCACGCTTTACATTAGCCAACGAGCGAACCTTTCTTGCCTGGATGCGCACCTCCCTGGCATTGCTCGGAGGGGGCATCGCAGTCGAAGCCCTGGCGGTGAACGCCTTCGCGCCGCCATTGCGCATGGGCATGGCGCTGAGCCTGATGCTCGTAAGCCTGTTGATCAGTTCGGGGGCTTGCTTGCGCTGGCTGCGCGTGGAGCGAGCATTGCGACAGCGCCGGGCGCTGCCACTGCCGACGTTGGTGCCCTTGTTGACCCTCGCTTGCGTCTTTGCGGCATTGATGCTCACGGTAGTGTTGTGGCCGCGTTGGCATGGTTGATCCAGGCTTGCAGGCCGAACGTACTGAGCTGGCGTGGCGACGCACGACCGTCTCGCTGCTGGTCGTAGCGGTGCTGGCGTTCCGGGCGGGCGATTGGCTGCAGTCCGCCGTCGCAATGGTGCCGGTGCTGGTCATGATGTGTCGGCCCGGACGGCGATATCGGCAGGGCCTGGCGATGCTGGAGGCGGAGCGTGCAATGCCGGCGCCGGGTTCGATATTGAGCCTCGGCGCTGGCGTATGTGTCATGGCAGTCATTGGCGTGGCGGGATTGTTGAGCGGTGATTGACACACCGCTCGGCCTATTCAAGGGGTGACGATGTTGAATCGCGCATCCGCTTCGTCGAGACCGCCCATGAACTGCAAAAACTTCAAACGTTCGCCTTGAATGGAAATGTCGCCCAGGGTGGCTTCCTTGAGAAAACCGGTCTGCTTGAGGGCAATGCGGTCGAGCGTTGACTTGGCCATGCTGACCTCGACATCGGCGTGCTCGTGGCGGGTTCGGTCACGGTGGGTCAATACACCGTTGCGCAGGGTCAGGGCGTAATCCTCGTTCAGGTCGGTAAAGCGCCAGTTGATGGTCAGGTCGCGATCAGCGGCCTTGAACGCATCAATGCGCACCGCCAGGTAATCAAAAAACAGGGTGGGTGTGAGGGCTCGCACCATGTCATCGGCGTTGCCACCGGCACCGCTTGCCGCAGCTACGCCATCGCGCAATTCCTGTGCGCCGCTGAGGTAGGCATTGCGCCACGTGGCGTTTTCGCTTTGATAACCCAATTGTTCCAGTGCGTCGGCCTGCAGTTGTCGCGCCTGAACGTTGTCCGGTTCGGCAAACACCAAGTGGTTGACCAACTGCGCCACCCAGCGATAGTCGCCTGCGTCGAACGCGGTATGCGCTTGCTTGAGTACCTGATCGGCACCGCCCATGGCCGCCACGTAACGCTTGCCGGCATCGCGTGGCGTCAGCGGGTCGAGATTGGCGGGATTACCGTCATAGAACCCCATGTAACGCTGGTAGACCGCGCGTACGTTGTGGCTCAACGAGCCGTAGTAGTCACGGCTATACCACTTGCTCGCCAATTGCGGCGGCAGACTTGTCAGGGTCGCCGCGATTTCCATTGGCGTCAGGCCCTGGTTGATCAGGCGCAGCGTCTGGCTGTCGATGAAAGCGTACATGTCACGTTGATCGGCCAGGTAGTCGCGTATTTGCTGGCCACCCCAGGTCGGCCAGTGATGCTGGGCGAAAACGACCTGCGCCTGATCACCGTATTGGCGTAATGACTGATCGAGATAATGTGCCCAGATTTTCGGGTCACGTACCAACGCGCCACGCAAGGTCAGCACGTTGTGCTGAACGTGCGTGGCGTTTTCGGCCATGCACAATGCCTTGAATCCTGGAAAATAGATGTTCATTTCTGCTGGGGCTTCGGTGCCGGGGGTGAGCTGGAACTCGGCCTCAATGCCGTCCAGTATCAGCCGTTCCAGCGGCTGGGTGATTTCCCGTGTGGGGGCGATGAGGCTGATGGTGGCATTGGCCGGAATTCCTTTGCCCAGGCCCGCATCCACCTGACCGCGCTCACTGCGCGGCAACGCGGCGCCGTACATGTATTGGGCGCGACGCTTCATCGCCGGCCCGGCCAATACGTTTTCACCGATGGCGTGCTCGAAAAACCCCTGCGGTGCAATGACCTGAACCTTGCCCGCCTTGACGTCGGCCTCATCGATCACCCCGCGCACGCCGCCAAAATGATCGACGTGCGGATGGGTGTAAATCACTGTGTTGACCGGTTTGCGCGGTCGGTGTTTGAAATACAGCGCCATGCCAGCTTTTGCCGTCTCGACCGACAGCAGCGGATCCATCACGATCAGCCCGCTGTCGCCCTCGACAATAGTCATGTTCGCCAGGTCCAGGCCGCGGATCTGATAAATGCCTTCGGTGACCTTGAAGAGCCCCGCGATGCTGTTGAGTCGGGCGATCCGCCACAGACTCGGATTGACCGTGCCAGGCGCGTCAGCGTTGTTGAGAAACGCGTATTGACCTGGGTCCCAGACACTGTTGCCCGCGCCATTGCTGACCACTGCGTCATAACCCTCGATCAGGCCACGGTTCGCGGTCTCGAAATCACTACGGTCGGCAAATGGCAGACGTTGCAGCCATTGCGCGTTGCTGTCGAGGGTGATGGCCGTTGCATCCTTGGCTGGCGTAGCTGCCAGGCCGGACAACGGTGCAAGCACGGCCAGTGCCAGCAATGAGGGTCGCAAACGCATGGGGTGTTCCTTGTTATTGTTGAGGGCCAATCACTCTAAGTAGCCTGCCAAAGCGCAGCCAATACCAGAGCGGCATGGTGGCCATCTCATTTTTCGATGCTTTCAAGGCTGCGCGATGGCGAGGATCTGCTCCGACAGCCAGGCCAGCGCCGGGTCATGTTGGCGATGGCTCAGATACACCAGATCCAGTTCGAAAGGATCCAGCGCAAACGGCAGATCATGCAAGTCCAGTGGCAGCAATTCGGCGAACTGCTGGGCGAGCTGAGTGGGCAGGACAACGCAGAGGTCGGTGGCTGCTACAAGGTGCGCGGCCTGCAAGTAATTGGGTGTGGTGTACACGATCTGTCGTTGCAGATTCTGTTCGGCCAGCCATTGATCGACCATTCCGCGGGTTTGCCCGCCGTGCACCCAGAGGTGGCGCAACCGCAAGAAGGTTTGAAGATCCAGAGAGTGGTTGACCTGCGGATGATTGCGGCGCACGGCAACCCGCAACGTTTCCCGGCGCCAAAGTTGCCGGGTGAACCTCGCCGGCAGCTCGTTGAAGCGCCCGAGCACCATGTCCAGATCGCCGCGGTCCAGCGCATCGGCCGGCAGATTGGGTGCCAGGTGCACAACGTCGATGCGCAGGTGCGGCGCCGCTGTCTGCAGATGCGCCAGCAAGGGTGGCATGCACAGCTGTTCGACAAAATCGGTCAACGCAATGCGCAACTGGCGGTGGCTGAGCAGCGGCTGGAAGACATCGCCGATAGCCAGCGTCTGCTCAATTTGCCCGAGTGCCGCGCGAATTGGCCCTTCGAGGGCGAGTGCGCGAGGCGTCGGGCACATGCGACGGCCGACACGCACCAGCAGCGGATCGTCAAGCAGGTCACGCAACCGCGCCAGTGCATTGCTGACCGTAGGTTGCGTCAATGCCAGCCGCTCAGCTGCGCGCGAGACATTTTGCTCGCGCAACAGCATGTCAAGGACGCGCAATAGATTCAGATCAAAGTTCGACATATTCATGGGGAAAATATATTCCATGGTTAATCTAAATTTCAAAAATATCTGATGCGTGCTTAGGGTGGCGGCTGTTCTTTTCGTCTCTGGAGCATGCGTGTGAGTACCTCTTTGGATATCAGACAGGTTGCTGTCATTGGTGCCGGCACCATGGGCCGCGGCATCGTCATCAGCCTGGCCAGCGCCGGACTGCCAGTGCTTTGGCTGGACAGCAATACACCGACTCTCGACGCAGGGTTGAGTGCGATCGAGCAGATCTGGTCGCAGCAGGTCGTCAAGCAGCGCATCAGCCAGCCTGAGGCTGAAGCCAACCGCCAGCGTGTCCAGGCCGTTCACGATTATGCGGCGTTGGCCGAGGTCGATCTGGTGATCGAAGCGGTGTACGAGAGCCTTGAGCTCAAACAGGAAATCTTTCGCGCACTCGACCGCCAACTCAAGCCGCAGGCCATTCTGGCCAGTAATACGTCCGCGCTGGACATCGACGCCATTGCCGCCGTCACGGCTCGCCCGCAGCAAGTATTGGGACTGCATTTCTTCAGCCCGGCGCACGTCATGAAGCTGCTGGAAGTCATCCGTGGTGCACGCACCAACAGCGGGGTGCTCGATGCTGCGTGCAGGCTGGGCGAGCGGATCGGCAAGGTTGTGGTCGTCGCAGGGAACTGTCCCGGCTTCATCGGTAATCGCATGCTCGCCAGCTACGTGGCCGAAGCGCGCAAGTTGTTGCTTGAGGGCGCATTACCCCATCAGGTCGATGCGGTATTGCAGCAATTCGGTTTCGCCATGGGCCCGTTCCGCATGTATGACGTGGTCGGTATCGATCTGGAGTGGCGCGCGCGGCAACTGGCCGGGGAGGGCATGGAGGCACCTTTGGTACAGGTTGATAACGCGCTGTGCGACCTTGGCCGCTTCGGTCAGAAAACCGGCCATGGCTACTACAGCTACCCGGAGGACAGCCGTCACGCCGAACACGATCCTCAGGTCGACGCGCTGGTGCTCGAAATCTCTCATGGGCTGGGTTATCGCCGCCGCGAGATCTCCAAACAGGAAATCCTCGAGCGCTGCCTGCTGGCCTTGATCAATGAGGGCGCGAAAATCCTCGAAGAAAAGATCGCTGCCAACAGCCATGACATCGATCAAGTCTGGCTCAACGGTTACGGGTTTCCCAAGGACACAGGTGGCCCGATGCGCTGGGCTGACGCACAAGGTTTACCCCTGATTGCCGCACGGCTCGAACATTTGCAAAGCCTGTTCGGTGAGTGCTGGCGACCGGCAGCGCTGATCCGCCAATTGATTGCTGACGGCAGGCACTTCTTCAATGTCCAGGAGGGTGAGGTATGACTTACCAGGCGCCACTGCGTGAAATGCGCTTTGTTTTGCACGAACTGTTCAACGTCACTGAACATTGTCAGCAAATGCGCACTGAGCTCGACCGCGACACGATTGATGGCATCCTCGAGGAGGCGGCGCGTTTTGCCGGCGAAGTCATCGCTCCGCTCAATCGCAACAGTGACGAGCAGGGCTGTCAGATGCATGGCCGTGAAGTCAGCACGCCACGAGGGTTTCGCCAGGCGTATCGACAATACGTTGCTAACGGTTGGGCCAGCATGACCGGGCCGCTGGCGTTCGGGGGGCAGGGCGTGCCGCAGATGGTTGCGGCATGTTTTCACGAAATGCTGATGTCGGCTTCCCTGGCCTTTCGCATTTACTCAGGTCTGACTGAAAGCGCGGTGCTGGCCGTGCATCGACACGGCAGCCCGGCGCTCAAACAAACGTATCTGGCGAAAATGGTCAGCGGTGAATGGACCGGAACCATGTGCCTCACCGAACCTCATGCCGGCACCGATCTGGCCCTGTTGCGCACCCGTGCTCAGCCTGAAGGTGATGGCAGTTACCGGGTCACGGGTACCAAGATTTTCATCAGCGGTGGCGAGCAGGATCTGACCGATAACATCATCCACCTGGTACTCGCCCGTCTGCCGAGCGCGCCGCCGGGGGTGAGGGGGATCAGCCTGTTTCTTGTGCCGAAAATTCTGCCCGATGGCCAGCGCAACAGTCTTGGTTGCGGTGCGCTGGAACACAAGATGGGCATCAAGGGCACCTCGACGTGCGTGATGAATTTCGACGGTGCGCAAGGCTGGCTGGTTGGTGAGGCGAATCAGGGATTGGCCTGCATGTTCACCATGATGAATGACGCGCGTTTCCAGGTGGGCCTGCAAGGCCTGGGTATTGCCGAAGCGGCGTTTCAGGGTGGCCTGAGCTACGCCCGTGAGCGTTTACAGTCCCGCTCCCTGGCCGGTGCGGTCGCGCCTGATCAGGCCGCCGATCCGATCATTGTTCATCCCGACGTGCGCCGCATGCTGTTGACGCAAAAAGCGCTGACTGAAGGTTGCCGGATGCTCGCTGCCTATACCGCGCGGCAGCTGGACCAGGAAGGGGGAATGGGCGAGGAACATAACGCGGCGAAGCGCCGTGCAGCGCTGCTGATTCCGATTGTCAAAGCGTTCTTTACCGACGTGGGGCAGGAAGTCGCCAGCCTTGGCGTGCAGCTCTATGGCGGACACGGCTATATCCGCGAGTGGGGCATGGAGCAGTTAATGCGCGATAGCCGCATCACTCAACTCTACGAAGGCACCAACGGTATCCAGGCGCTGGATCTGATACGCCGCAAACTGCTGGCCGACGGCGGTGCCGAGCTCGATGCGCTGATCGATGAATTGGCAACAGGGCTTGATACCGCCCAATCCCATGAAACGCTGCAGGAAATGGCCCGGGTAGTCAGCCTGCGGTTGACCGAATGGCGCGCACTCGGCACCTCGGTCATCGAAGCCTGTCAGCGCGATCCGCAGGAAATCGGCGCGGTGTCGGTGGATTTTCTTGCCTACTCGGCATACGTCCTGCTGGCCGCTCTTTGGCTGCAGGCTGCTGTCTGCGCGCAGCAGGCCTTGTCGCAAGGAAGTCCTGATCGCGAGTTTTATCAAACCAAATTGCACACTGCTGACTTCTATTGGCGACGTCTGCTGCCCCGCGCCGGCGCTCATCGCGAAGCGTTACTGGGCGGAGCGAATTGCCTGATGGCAATTGCGGCCGGCGATTTCAACGCCTGATCAGGCCTGTCACTCATAAAAACAAGGAATCGTGTCGATGCAGTCCTTCAGCTTTGCCACCGCCGCGCAGATTCTCTGCGAAGCCGGCGCGGTGCAACGACTCGCCAACCTGTGCCGGGAACGCGGTGCCCGGCGCGTTTTGATCGTCACCGATCCGGGAATTGCCCGGCTCGGTTTACTTGACGACCTGCTGCCAGGGTTCAGTACTGCGAAAGTCGCTGTGGCGATTTTCAGTGATGTATCCGCCGACCCCCATGAAAACTGCGTACTGGCGGCGGTCGAGCGCGCCCGGCACATCGGTGCCGACCTGATTGTCGGTTTCGGTGGCGGCAGCTCGATGGACGTCGCCAAACTGGTCGCGTTGCTCGCCCACCCCGACAATGCCCAGACACTCAACCAGTTGTACGGCGTCGATCAGGCCAAGGGCAGGCGCCTGTCGTTGATTCAGGTGCCGACCACGGCGGGCACCGGTTCGGAAGTCACGCCGATCGCCATCGTCACCACCGGCGAAACCAGCAAAATGGGCATCGTTTCGTCATTGCTGCTGCCGGATCTCGCCATCCTCGACGCCGTCTGCACCCTGGGGCTGCCACCACAGGTCACGGCCGCTACGGGTATCGATGCGATGGTCCACGCCATCGAGGCTTACACCAGCAAAATCAAACGCAACCCGCTGTCCAGCCTGCTCGCTCGCGAGGCGTTGCGACTGCTGGCGACGAACCTTGATCAAGCGGTACATAACGGCGGTCATCTCGCTGCACGTCAGGCCATGCTGCTCGGCGCCTGCCTTGCCGGGCAGGCGTTTGCCAACGCACCGGTTGCCGCAGTGCATGCCCTGGCTTATCCGCTGGGCGGGCACTTCCATATTCCCCACGGCTTGTCCAATGCGTTAGTGCTGCCGCACGTTCTGCGTTTCAACCTGCCCATGGCCCAAGCGGATTACGCCGAACTTGCCGCGCCATTGCTTGGGGACCGGTTGCAGGCAGGTGATCGCAGCAGCCTCGCCGAGCAGATGATTACGGAACTGGAGCAACTGTCGCAGCGCTGCGGCCTGCCGGCTCGCCTGCGTGATATCAACGTCCCCGGGAATTGCCTCGAACAATTGGCCAGTGACGCGATGCTGCAGCAACGACTGTTGGTGAACAATCCGCGCGAAGTCAGCCATGACGATGCTTTGGCCATTTACAGGGCGGCTTGGTGATGAGCGATCCGCGGTCTGGTGCCAGCTACCGCAACTTCACCCAGATCACTATTCAACCAGATCACTACGCGTTGGCATGACAACGATGCCTGTGGTCACGTCAACAATGTGGTCGATCAAGCATCAGGGAGTGAGCACGATGGCGCCGTTGAACCGACCACTGCGCAAACAGGCCAAGGCCTGATTGGCCTCATCCAGCGCAAACCGGGTGACGTCGCAGTGCACTGACGTGTGTTGCAGCTCGGTGAAAAACGCAGTGCCGTCCTCACGGGTCAGGTTGGCTACCGAGCGCAGGATGCGTTCGCCCCAGAGCAGACGATAGGGGAAAGCGGGGATGTCGCTCATGTGAATTCCGGCGCAGATCACGCAACCGCCCTTGACTGTTGCCGACAGCGCCAGAGGCACCAGCGCGCCGACCGGAGCGAAAATCAGGCCGGCATCCAGCGGATGAGGCGGCAGTTGATCCGAAGGGCCGGCCCATACGGCCCCCAGCTTGCGGGCATAGGCCTGGCTTTCGTGATCCTCGGGCCGGGTGAAGGCGTACACCTGTTGGTGGCGGCCCCGGGCGATCTGGATCGCCAGGTGGGCTGCCGCGCCAAACCCGTAGAGACCGAGGTGGCGGGCGTCACGGGCCATTTGCAACGCACGAAAGCCGATCAGTCCGGCACACAGCAGGGGCGCGGCCTGCAGATCGCTCAGGGCATCGGGAATCGGGAAGCAGAATCGCGGATCGGCAACGGTGTACTCGGCGTAGCCGCCGTCCAGTTGGCAGCCGGTGAACTGCGCCTGATCGCAGAGGTTTTCTCGGCCCGATCGGCAGAACGTGCATTCGCCACAGGTCCAGCCCAGCCAGGGAACACCGACCCGTCGTCCGATCCACTCAGAGGCGACGTCGCTACCCACAGCGGTGACTTCACCGACGATTTCATGCCCCGGCACCCGAGGCAGCACCGCTTGCGGCAGTTCGCCGTCCAACAGGTGCAAATCGGTACGGCACACACCGCAGGCCAGGACTTTGATCAACAGTTGCCGTTCGCCGGGAACGGGAACCGGACGTTCTTCCCGTTGCAGCGGCTGTCCGGGCGAGTGCAGAACCATGGCGCGCACAGGCAGGCTCCAGATTGGACGAGATCAATGCCCGACAGGGCGATGGCAACCGGCGATCATCTGCTTGAGCCCTTCCAGGTCGAGGACTTTTACGTCACGCCCGGAGATCTCCACCAGATCCTTGTCGCGCAAGTGCGCGATGCCCCGGCAAATGGTTTCCAGGCGCAAACCCAGGTACGAGCCGATTTCCTCGCGGCGCATTTTCAGTACGAAGTTTTTCGCCGAGTAACCGCGCTGGTTCAGGCGTTGCGAGAGGTTCAGAAGGAAGGCTGCCAGGCGTTCGTCGGAGTTCATCGTACCGAGCAACATGAGCATGTCGTGGTCGCGCACGATTTCCCGGCTCAGCAGCTTGGTCAGGTTGTGTTGCAGCGAGGGCAGTTGCTGCGCGAGTTTTTCCAGATGGGAAAAATGGATCGGGCAGACTTCGCTGTCTTCCAGTGCAAAGGCGTTGCAGGTATGGGAGTCAGTGCTGATGGCGTCCAGGCCGAGCATTTCTCCCGGCATTTGAAAACCGGTGACCTGCTCACGCCCGTCGAGGGACAGCAAATTGGTCTTGAATGACCCCAGGCGGACGGCATACAGGGATCGCAACGGATCACCTTCACGGTAAAGGGCCGCGCCTTTCCTGACTTTGAAGCGCTGGGCGATGAGTGCATCCAGCCGCTCTACCTCCGGCCCGGACAGGCCGATCGGCAAACACAGCTCCAGCACACTGCAGTTGGAGCAGGCCGACTTGAGGCGACGAAATTGCAACGCTTTGGTGTCGGACATGAATGTGATCCCCATCACACGGGCGTTTAATTATAGTTGCCCGTCTGTCAGGGGCACTCAAACCGGCGTCGGCAAAGAAAAAAAACGACCAATGGAATATGTCACTCATCATCTACTTTCGCTTCAGGGCGAGTCGTCAATTGAACCTGTGCGCTGAGGGTGACGCTTGATTTAAATCAAGTTACGGCGGGGGCCGCCCTCCAGAATCGATCATTTGATCGGGACCTTCGACCTTGACGCGAATAGCCTTGGCCAGGTCTTTTTTCTACGCCTGGCCGACAAAATTTCGTTGAGGAATATCAACAATGGCGCTTCGGGCCGCAGCGGCCGCAATCGAGCGATTTGTTTGACAAAGATCAGAGCCGGCGGAGCCCAACGCCAGATACTCAAGCCAACACGGCCTTCAGCATTGATCCATTGAGGAGAAAACCATGAACAGGCGCTTGGTCATCGTCGTGCTCGGTTTGCTGGTGGCGGCGACTGGCGGTTGCGGTCATCGCCAGACCGAAGAATTCGACGCTCGGCTGGAGTCCGCCGAGGACAACGCCGCAACCGCCAGGCTTCGGGCCGATGAGGCGTTGCTCAAGGCAGAGCAGGCGCAGCGAGCGGCTGAAGAGGCGTACGAGCGCGCAAGACGCATGGCCGAAAAAGCGGTGCGCAAGTAATCGAGATCGGTCACGAGTCGGAACAGGGACGTCAGGCTGGCAGGATCAGCCAAGCATTGCCGGGGAAAAGTGATGCTCAAACTCAAACGCATTTTGTTGATCGCTCGCCCCGAGATGAATCGTTCTCCGGCCTTCGAACGTGCCGAAGCGCTGGCCAGGGCAACCGGAGCGCTTTTGCATATCGTGGCATTCGATTATGTCCAGGCGCTGGCGGTAGCGGGTCTCTTGGACCCGAATGCCATGACTCAGGCGCGGGAGGGCTATCTGCAAGTGCACCGGCAGTGGCTGGAACAGCAAGCGCGGTTTCAGCGCAGCGCCGGACTGCCAGTCAGCACCGAAGTGGTGTGGGCCAGGACCACGCCCGCCCATGTACTCGAATACATCAATGACTTCCATGCCGATCTGGTGATCAAGGACATGCAGTATGTGCCGGCACTCGAGCGTGCCTTTCATCGGCCGCTGGACTGGGTATTGCTGCGCGACTGTCCGGCTCATCTGCACCTGGTGAGCGAAGGCGCCAATCCCGTGCCTGCGAAAATACTGGCAGCCATCGACCTTTCTCATCTGGAAGAACTGACCCAGGGCCTCAACGACCGGATTCTTGATCTCGCCAAAACCCTGGCAGACGCAACCGGCGCGACGTTGCAGCTGTTGAACGTCTGTAACTGGTCGGTGCTGGGGGACGCCGCGATGAGTGTGCCGACACCAAGTCTGGACCGCAGCTTGTGCGAGGCGATTACCGATACCCAACAAGAGGCATTCGATGCGCTCGCCGAACGCTACGGCATCGACAAGCCTCGGCGGCATCAACTGACCGGCATTCCCCACAAGGTGATCGAACTGTTCGCCCGCCAGAATGCTTTTGATATTCTGGTGCTGGGGGCGGCCTATCAACGCGATGTCGATGGTTTTGTCGGCAGTACGGTCGAAACGTTGACGAACCGGGCACCCTGCAGCCTGATGATCGTCAAGCCCACTTCCGGTTTCGACTGATGGCAGCGCCAGTACCCGGGTGCCTTCATTTGCGCAGGGGCACCGCATGTCGTTAAAACCACCCGTTTCAGAGATCGACCGACAGCCAGCACTGGAACGTGGCCGGCATTACAGCCGGTCGGCCCTGTGGCTGACCTGGCTGCTGGGCGCCGCGATGTTTGCGACGGTGGTAGGGGTTGCTCTGCATTTTACCGATGTCGAATCCTTCAGCCGCTTGCTGACGCAGGCGCAGCCGCAATGGCTCATCGTTGCTTTCGTTCTGCAGGCCCTGACATACGTCGCCCAGGGCCAGGTCTTTCGCGTAGTGCTCAAGGCCGGGGGCCAGGACCTGTCCCTGTGGGTCGCGGGCAAGCTCAGCGTGATGAAGCTGTTTGTCGACCAGGCGCTGCCATCCTCCGGGATCAGCGGGGCGTTCGCTGTCGTGGCCTCGTTTGTTCGTCTGGGCTTTGTCAGGCCGGTGGTGCTGGCGTGTCTGGTACTGGACCTGTCGGGGTATTTTCTGGCCTATGCCTTGTCGGTGGGCCTGGCGTTGCCGGTCATCATTGTTCAGGGGCACGGTACCACCGCCGTGCTGACCACCTGCGTGATCTTCGTCGCATTCAGCCTGCTGCTGGCGCTTGTCACTCCGGGGCTGGCGGGCAATGCACGACTGATGACCCATGTGCCGGGCCAACGGTTGGCGATCGTTGCCAGAAGCCTTGCCTTGCTGACCGGCGCGGACCGGCGTCTGGTGCGCAGCCGCCTTCTGCTGTTGCGCATCACCTTGCTGGAACTGGCAATCATCCTTCTGGACAGTGCAACCCTGTGGGTGCTGGTGCGCTCGCTAGGTGTTTCGGCGCCGCCCTTGGGCCTGTTTGCCGGGTTCATGCTCGCCAGCGTCTTGCGCAGTATTGGCATTGTGCCGGGTGGTCTTGGGGCGTTCGAGGCGGCTGCCGTCGTCACCATGCACTGGGCCGGTATCGACGTGGCGGTGGCGCTTTCCGCAACCTTGCTGTTTCGCGGCCTGACGTTCTGGTTGCCGATGCTTCCCGGCCTTTGGCTGGCGCACCGGGAATGGCATTCCTCCGCTCACGGGCACGGCCTTGCGGCAAACCCGGATTACTGGAGTCCGGCGGTCAGTCAATTGTTCATTAGCTTGCACAGTGGGCCAGCGGGATTGAGTCACGCTCAAGCCAGGGCACGACGGCGTCGAGCCCCCACCCCAATCAAGGATCGACCCAAGGGACTGGGCAGGCTGGTGCTGGAGCAGATGCGTACGCCGTTGGTATTGATTCTGATCGCCGGCGCCGGTATTGCCGTGTGGGTGGGGGACTGGCTGGATGCGGCAATCGTCGGTTGCATTGTGCTGATCAGCGCGGTGCTCAGTGCCTGGTACGAGAATCGTGCCAGCCGTGCGGTTGAGCAGTTGCGCAGCAAGATTGCCTTGCGAGCGACCGTGCGGCGAGAGGGCCACTTGCTGGATGTTGCCGCCAGCGATGTGGTGCCCGGGGACATTCTGGTGCTCACCGCCGGCAGCCTGATCGCTGCCGACGGTCGTATCCTGCAGGCACTCGATTGTTTCATCGGCGAGGGCCTGCTGACCGGCGAAACCTACCCGGTGGAGAAAACACCGGGGGATTGCGCCCCGGAAGCCACCCTCGCGCAGCGTCACAATTGTGTGTTCATGGGCACGTCGGTGCGCAGCGGTTCGGCCGAAGTTCTGGTGACCCGCTACGGCCAGGACAGTGAAATCGGTCATATCGCCAGAACTCTTGCGCTACGCCCTCCGGAAACGGAGTTCGAGCGAGGCCTGCGGCACTTTGGCGGCCTGCTGCTGCGCGTAATGCTGGTGATCACCATCGTCGTGTTCGGCATCAACATCCTGCTGCATCGTCCCCCCCTCGACACGCTCATGTTTGCGATTGCCCTGTCCATCGGACTGTCGCCGGAACTGTTGCCGGCGATCCTCAGTATCACCCTGGCCAAAGGTGCGCAGCGCATGGCCGGCAAGGGGGTGATCGTGCGTCACCTCAATGCCATTGAAAATCTCGGGACCATCGACATTCTGTGTACCGACAAGACTGGAACCCTGACCCGCGGGGTTGTGGTTCTGGACGCAGCGATGGATGTCGAAGGCATCGCAGCACCGAGCGTTCTGCAACTGGCAGTGCTCAACGCGAGCCTGCAGACCGGCATGCGCAACGCCATGGACGATGCCATCACCCTCGCGGGCAAAGACCTGGGGACGGACGACGGGGTGCGGAAAATCGATGAAATCCCTTATGACTTCGTGCGCAAGCGCCTGAGTGTGGTGGTCAGCCAGAAGCCGCCGGCTCCCCGCTTGATGATTACCAAGGGAGCGTTGGACAACGTGTTGCAGGTCTGTACGCAGGTGCGGCATGGGGGCCAGAGCGTGGCACTGGACACCGCTGAACGGGCATTGATCGCGCAACGCTTCGGCGAGTGGAGCGAGCAGGGCTACCGCGTCCTGGGACTTGCCACGCGTGAGCTGCCGGAGCAGATGCATTATGGCCGCGAGGATGAGCGAGACATGAGCTTTCGCGGTTTCCTGTTGTTTTTTGATCCGCCGGAACCGGGAGTCACGCAAACCATCGCCACCCTCGACAGGCTCGGAGTGCAGGTGAAAATCATCAGCGGCGACAATCACCTGGTGGTGCGGCATGTCGGCACGGCAGTCGGCCTGCCTGTGGAGCGCATCATTACCGGCGCCGAGCTGGCAGTAATGAAGGACGAGGCGCTGATGCACCTGGCGGCGCGCACGACCCTGTTCGCCGAAGTCGACCCCAATCAGAAGGAGCGCATCATCCGCGCCCTGCAGAAGACCGGTCATGTGGTGGGGTACATGGGGGACGGAATCAACGATGCCCCGGCGCTGCAAGTGGCGGACATCGGGATCTCCGTGGACAACGCTGCCGACGTGGCCAAGCAGGCCGCCGACTTTGTGCTGCTGGAGCACGACCTGGACGTGCTGCGCGAGGGTATCGAAGAGGGGCGGCACACGTTTGCCAACACCTTGAAGTACATTTCCATCGTTTCCAGCGCCAACTTCGGCAACATGATCAGCATGGCCCTCGCGTCGCTGGCGCTGCCCTTTCTGCCGCTGCTCGCCAAGCAGATCCTGCTTAACAACTTCCTGTCGGACATTCCCTCCATGGGTATCGCCAGCGATAACGTTGACCGGGAATGGCAAAGTACCCCGCATCGCTGGGACATCATTCAGATCCGCAATTTCATGGTGGTCTTCGGGCTGGTGAGCTCGTTGTTCGACATCGTGACGTTCGTGGCTTTGTACCTGCTGTCGCAGATGGTGCCCGAGGTTTTTCGCAGCGGCTGGTTCGTGGAGTCGCTGCTGACCCAGCTGCTGACGATTTTCATTGTGCGTACCTACAAACCGTTCTATCGCAGTCGCCCGGCAACGCTACTGATGGTCAGTGCCCTGGCGGTCGGGCTGCTGGCGATCGGGCTGCCGTACAGCTCAATCGCCGCTTCGCTGGGATTGGCGCCTTTGCCGTTACCGATCCTGGCATCGGTGCTGGCGATCAGTCTGCTGTACACGGTGTGTGCCGAAGGCGCGAAGCGTGCGCTTGACCACAAGTCGCCTGCTCGTACAGGCACTTGACATAAATCAACGTCAAGGCCGCCTTCACGGTGGATTCTGAAATCCATACAGGTGCCTGGTCACCGGACAGCAAGCGGTTCGTTCAGGGTGGCGGGCAGCGACAAGCAAGTTTCGTGGAGTCCGATCATGAGCCAGTATCAACGATTATTGCTGATCATCAACCCGGCCCTGCGCCAGTCCAAAGCCCTGGACCATGCCGCCGCGCTGGCCAAGGCCAGTGGTGCCAGCCTGCACGTCGCCGCCTTGATCCCAACCTGGAAGCTCTTGTCGCTACTCGAAGAAGGCGATCGGGAAAAAGCACGCGAAGAGTACCTGCAAGACCAGCGCAACTGGCTCGAATACCACACCGGTCACCTGCGCAGCAGGGGGCTTGAGGTGACGGCGGAGGCGAAATGGGCCGATGACCTGCAGCAAGACATTCTCGATTATGTCGCGGAAATGCAGCCCGACCTGTTGATCAAGCAGGTGCAACGCGAGCCCGCGCTCAAGCGCGGTTTCTTTACCCCACTGGACTGGCGTCTGTTGCGTCATTGTCCGGTACCGGTGTACCTGCCTGGCGAAGGTGATCATCCTTTGCCGCGCAAGGTAGTGGCAGCGGTCGATGTGGCCGACACCCTGGAACAGGAGGACGGGCTCAATGAGCGGATCATCCAGCAGGCGTCCAGCCTGGCTATCCAGTGTCAGGCCGAGTTGCACCTGGTGTATGCCTGCGACGCATCTGCGCTGTTCCTGGGTGATATGGGCGGCGGGGGCCTGACCCTCCCGGATCTCTTCAGTCAGTTGCGCCAAGGCCATGAAAAATCCTTCCTCGACCTGGCTGGTCGGTATGGCGTGCCGGCTGACCGGCGGCATTTCATCGAGGGGCATCCCGTAGCCGTGCTGCAAGCGTTCGCCGATGAGCGAGAGATGGACGTGATTGTGATGGGCAGAGTCGAGCGTCACGGCATGGACAAACTGTTGGGCAGCACCACCGAACATGTCCTGTACCAGGTGACGTGCAGCATCCTGGCCGTTTAGCGCGGTCATGAATCGCCATTGTTCAACTTCCTTCTTCAACTTCCCAGGAGGTTAACGTGATCCACAGTCCCTCACTGCAAACGACCTTGCCTAACCGCGCCGAAGCCGGTCGGCGCTTGGTCGAACCCTTGCTCAAATACGCTGACAGGCCTGAGGTAATCATCCTGGCCTTGCCCCGTGGCGGTGTCCCGGTGGCCTATGAAGTCGCCACCGCCCTGCGTGTGCGGCTGGACCTGATGCTGGTACGCAAGCTCGGCGTCCCTTCGCACCCCGAATACGCCATGGGCGCCATAGCCAGTGGCGGTGTACAAATCCTCAACGAGGATGCGCTGCGGGCGCACCCGATCGATCGAGCCGGTTTCGAGGCGGTGGTCGCCCGGGAAGCGCAGGAGCTGTCGCGACGTGAAAAAGCGTATCGGGGAACCCGCCCGCCACCGAAAGTAAGGGGCCAGGTGGTCATCCTGATCGACGACGGTCTTGCCACAGGTTCTTCGATGATGGCTGCGATCCAGGCGGTAAAGATGCAGGCGCCGGAGCGCGTCATCGTTGCGGTACCGGTTGCTCCTCGGGAAACAGTCGAGGATTTATCGATGCAAGTGGACGAAGTGATCTGTCCGCTCATTCCTGACTGGATGATGTCGATCGGCTACTGGTATCTGGATTTTCCCCAGACCTCGGACGAAGAAGTCATCGATCTCTTGCAACGCGCTTGGGAGCGAAAATTGCCGAGCGTCTCCTGCACGGAACATCGCGATGCCTGAAGCTGAATTTAGATGCCTGGATCTGCCTGGCGTTGAATTGTCCGCCGATTTGCGTTTGCCGGAGAACGCGCGCGCCCTGGTCATCTTCGTACACGGCAGCGGGAGTGGTCGATTGAGCCCGCGCAATCAATACGTGGCCGATGTATTAGCCCTTCGGGGCTTGGCCTCGCTGCTGTTCGACTTGCTGACGGAACCGGAGCAGCGCCTGGATAATCTTAGCGGGGTCCTGCGCTTCGATATTTCCCTGCTGGCTAGACGGTTGATCGATGTGATCGATTGGGTCGGGCGGGACCGTGAGTTGTGTTCTTTGCTCATGGGTCTGTTCGGCGCCAGTACCGGTGCGGCGGCAGCAATGGTGGCTGCCGCCGAGCGGGCGTCGGTGGTAGGGGCAGTGGTCAGCCGGGGTGGGCGAACCGATCTGGCCGGGCCGGCCCTGGCCCGAGTGAAGGCGCCAACGTTGCAGATTGTTGGCGCACAAGACCCAATGACACTGGCCTTGAATCGCCGGAGCTCACAAATCCTGCGGTGTGAGCAACGGCTGGAAGTCGTGGAGGGTGCCACGCATCTTTTTGAAGAGCCTGGCACGCTGGAAGAAGTCGCCAGGCTCGCCGGCGACTGGTTTGAGCAGCACCTGCGGACGACGTAGTGGGTCGTTCTTACTGTCGCAGCAGATTGCCAACACTCAATTGCTCGCGATAGTCGTCAACCATAACGCTGGACATCGTTTCAGGTTCATCACACGCCAAACGGATAGGTTTCATCTTCTGCTTCCAGTCGCTGGTTTTTCGGCAGCGGCAGCGCGGTGACCGGCCTGGTTTGCTCGAACCAGATCATGGCATCGAATTGCTCCGCCAGCATCGACTCGAAGTAGTGACTGAAGCGTTCAGTCTGGGGACGGTAAATCACCCCGATGGCGCGTCCCAGCAAGACCGCGGACAGAGCACTGCGAAGCTCCTTTTGCTGCGGAGCACGCCAGTCCGTCAATGATGCTGCAACCCCGGCCTTGAGAAATTGATGTTCCCAGCTGTCTGGTCGAGAAGGGCGAATGTCCTTGATCAACATCTCGCCGTCCCAGTCATCGGCCGCTGCGACCTGACCACGGTCGGTGGCCATACCAATCAGGACCACATCACGTCCAAAGGCATTGCGGCACAGTTGGCCGATATTGAACTGCCCCTTCCAGCCCATTTCCGTGGCGGCGGCATTGCCGATATGGGAGTTGTGGGCCCAGACCACAGCCTTGGCCTGCGGCCCCCGATGTTCCAGTACCGCGCGCAACGTATCGAACATGTGTCGGTCTCGCAGGTTCCAGGAGGCTGCCGAACCCCGATAGATCGCGCGGTAATATTGCTCGGCCGCTATCACTACGCGGGCATTCTGCGTCGCATTGAAGAATGCTTCGTTGTTTTGGATAAGCCCCGTCAGTTGGTCAGCCAGCATGGCACTGAGCTGCTCGATCACCGGTTGCTCACAGGGCATCACGCCGCCACGCTCGACGAAATGACCGTACAAAGAAGGATCATCCTGCCATGGGGTCAGACACCCATAGCGCCGACGCGCTTCTTGGGCCAATTTCGGGTCAATCCGATCCAGATAACTCAGTACCTCATGGATGGAGTTGCGCAAGCTGTAGACATCCAGGCCGCGAAACTCGACGCGATGTTGAGGGCTCTGCCGATGGTTGAATTGATGCAGCCAGTGGGCGAAGGCTTTTACTTCGCCGTTTCGCCACATCCAGGTGGGGAAACGGCTGAAAATGTGGCGCGTCCACGCCGTGTGCGCCAGACCTCGGACATACTGATCTACGTGGCCGGCGTCCGGCCAGTCGGCTTCCACTGCGACGATATTAAAACCGTGTCGCTCGATCAGGCTTTGGGTGATGACTGCCCGGGCTCGATAGAAATCGGCGGTCCCATGGCTTGCTTCGCCAATCATCACCACCCTCGCGTCAGCGTAGCGATCAAACAGGTCCCCGAAAGCGGGGGAGTCCAGGTCTGGTAGCGGCTCGGCGTATTGACGCAACACTGGCGGTATGTGCGATGTGTCATGGAAGTGTCGCTGGCCGATTAATTTGTCCAGCAATGTGTGCGTATGAGAGTTCATGAGTGTCGTCCTCCGAATGGCGAGCAACTTGTGGCGGCAAGGCGCTCGGGTCATACCAGAAGTTGATGCGTCGGCTTGAAACTTTGCATAGGCGTTACAGGTACAGGCGATGAATGACCTTATGGGGGTCGAAAGGATCGTCGTGGGTTTCAAAACCCAGACATCTGGCCAACTCACGAAAGGGCGCGTTGCTGGAGGTGCTGACCGAGTACAAGTGGTGGACGCCATTGGCGCGGGCAGCGTCGATCAAGTACTCCAGCAATAACGTTCCCAGACCGAGGCGTTTCCAGCCAGATGCGATGGTCACGGCGCATTCGCACTGGTATTTGCCCGTCGCGGCATAGCGACTGGCGCCGATTTCGATCAAGCGGCCATTCTCGTGGGCCAGCGCGATACAGGCTTGGGTCTGGTGGGGAGCGTGCTGCTGCCTGAGTAACAGCGCATGCCGGGACTCAGGCGCCGAATGCCGGACCAGAGCGTATTCACGAACTTGATCTGCTTGCGTGACATATCTGATCAACACCGGGCGGCCGTTGCTGAGAATATCAATCCAGGAATTTTCAGGGGCGTTCACCGTTCAGCCCTCCATCGGGCGGTCACTTGACGCGAAGAAATCCCAAACGCTCAAGTTCTTTCTTGCGCTGTTGGCCGTCACCGGACTTGATCTGCATATGGACTTAAAAAAACAGGTCCACGTAGATGCCAATTTCCTCATTCATGTTGCCCGGCAGCATCAGCATGTCGTGATCACACACGATTCCCCGATGGAGGCGGCGTAGCATGGACAGCCCCGGATATTCAGGGAATTTCCGGGGCCGTGATTCAGGCTATCAATAGCTGGTCTTCCACTTTGCTGACGCCCGGCACCGACCACGCTGCTCGTTCGGCGATTTCACGCTCACGCCAGAAATGCACTTTGCCTTCGAGTTTTACAACACTGCCATCGACCTTGATCCGTATGCCCTTGGCATCAACTTCGGCATTGCGCTTGAGGGCTTCTTCGATACTTTGTTGGATATCGACGACCTTCACTCTCGGGCGCAGGGTGATTCTGTTATCCACCCCGACAACGCCTGACAATTTGCGCACCGCACTTTCAGCGACTTCTTTCTGATACTGCCAGTCCACCTGGCCTTCCAGGGTTACCCAGCCTTTTTGCACGACGACCTTGATGTCGCCGGCGGGTGTGTCGGAACGCCACGAGATGATATTGACGGCACGGTTTGCGATGGTGTCATCGTCCGTACCTGCACCCTTATCCAGGCGAACCTGTATTTCTTCAGCCACGGCACGTACTCCTTTGATCGCCTTGACCGCGCGCTCGGCGCTGATTTTTTGAGCGTAGCTTTTCACGTGGCCGGACAGTGTGACGATGCCATTTTCCACGCTGACGCCAATGTGGGCGGCATCGATGTCGGGTTGAAAGTCAAGCTCATCCAAAATGGTATTGCGCAGGGTGATGTCGCTCATGATCTTGTCCTCTTCCAGGTGACTGAAATGCATGGGCCGGCAAAGCCCATGTCTTTTTTCTACGCTGGAGCGATAGAAAGACTTTGAGCTAAATCAAAAAGACCACAACTCCCGGGTGCAGAGCTCCGGTAACAGGCGGGGCTACATTCGGTTCAGAGGCGTGAAGAGCAATGTTCAGTAAATGGCTGGACCCCATGCTTTTGCTGCTTACAACGCTGGCGTTGCTGGCTGGTGTCGTTGCACATCGTGCGCAAGAGAATGATTGGGCATCGTATTGCTGGGCCGCAGGCAGCCTGACGATGGCATTGGTTCTGCTCGTCGAGATTGCCGGGCGATTGGCCCGACGTGAGGCAGGAGTGGATTTGATCGCACTGTTGTCGATCAGCGCCGCCCTGTTTTTCGAGCAGGCTTTGGTCGCAGCAGTGATCGCTCTGATGCTGGCGACCGGTCGCACGCTGGAATTCTTTACCCGTCAACGAGCCGAGCGTGAACTGCGTGCGCTTATCGATCGGGCACCGCGTTTTGCCTGGTTGCAGGAGAAGGGGGGCTTACGCCAGATTCCCGTTGAACAGATTCATCCAGATCAGACATTGCTGGTACGGCTAGGAGAGGTTGTACCGGTCGATGGTCGCTTGCTCAGCCCGACAGCGATTCTGGACGAGTCGGCACTCAGCGGTGAATCCTTGCCCGTGACCCGAAGAGAAGGTGAGCAGTTGCCCAGCGGAGTCTCCAACGTTGGCGCCCCCATTCTGCTGGTCGCTACGCGAACGGTTGCGCAAAGCACCTACGCTGCCATCGTGCGGCTGGCCGAAGCGGCGCGCCGTTCACGCGCGCCTTTTGTGCGCCTGGCTGACCGCTATGCACTGTTTTTTATCCCGTTGACTTTGTTGGTGGCGGCGCTGGCGTGGCATCTGAGCGGCGACCCCTTGCGAGCGTTGGCGGTGCTGGTGGTGGCCACGCCTTGTCCTCTGATTCTGGCAGTGCCCATTTCGATCATGTCGGGTATATCCCGAGCCGCGCGGCGCGGAATATTGATCAAGGATGGCGCCACCCTGGAAGCGCTGGCCGGGATCAAACAAGTGTTTTTCGACAAAACCGGCACGCTGACCAGTGGACACGCGCGCCTGCAGTCGATCGAAGTCAATGGACTGGCCGATCCGCAGCAATTGCTTGGCCTGGCGGCCTCGCTCGCACAGGCTTCGACGCATCCCATCTCTCAGGCCATTGTCGAGGCAGCGCAACAGCGCAGGGTGTCCCTCAGCCTGCCAACCGAGGTGCAGGAGAGTCCGGGCGAGGGGCTTTGCGGGCTCATCGACGGTAAGCAGGTGCGATTGGGCACACTGTCTTTTGCTCATCAGGATGCTTACGAAACCGATTGGGCTGTCGCCATGCTTCGCCACATGGATTATCTGGCCTGTAGCGGAAGCTTTATCGAAGTGGATGGAAAACTGGCGGGCCTTTTGGTCCTCGCTGACACTGTTCGGCGCGAAACTCCACAAACGCTGCGCCGGTTACGCTGCAAAGGGATCGAGAGAATCGTCATGCTCACCGGCGATCGCCCGGAAACTGCCGAGATGATCGCAATGTCTGCCGGAATCGACGAGCTGCGCGCGGGTTTGACACCCGAGGATAAGGTGCGGGCTGTGCAGGAGGGCTGTTTGCGCAGCCCCACGCTGATGGTCGGTGACGGCATCAATGATGCGCCCGCATTGGCGGCGGCTAACGTTGGTGTGGCAATGGGGGCCAGCGGTGCAACCGCTTCGGCACAAGCCGCGGGCGTCGTTCTGCTGGTCGATCGCCTGGATCGTCTGGTCGAGGCCCTGGACATCGCTCAGCGAACCCGCCATATCGCTGTCGTCGGTGTGCTGGCCGGCATGGGCCTGTCGTTGCTGGCCATGGTCGCGGCGGCGCTCGGCTTTCTTGCGCCACTCATCGGCGCTGTGGTGCAGGAGGGCATTGATGTGCTGATTATCCTCAATGCGTTGCGGGCATTGGGGCCACTGTGGGGGCGTCGAAAGGGCATGCTGACTGCAGAGCATATTGATCGGCTGCAGGATGAACACCGGCAACTGTCCAGCGTGCTGAGTGACCTGCACCACCTGGCCGCTGACTTCGCCCGGCGCCCGGTTGTACAGGCACGAACCGAACTGCAGGAGCTGGTCGACAGGTTACAAACCTCATTGGCGCACCACGAGCATGATGATGAACAGCTGCTTTACCCGCTTTTAACGCAACGGTTGCCAGGCGAGGACCCGATGTCAGCCATGAGTCACGCCCACCGAGAGATCTTCCGCCTGATCCATTTGCTGGCGCGCATGAGTCGTGATTTCAATGCCGAACCGGCCGGGGCCGATGCCGACGAAATTCAGCATCAATTGATCAGGCTCGATACCCTGGCGCGCCTGCACTTTGACCAAGAGGAGGAGCTGTTCCGTTTCCTTGACTCACGCTGAACGAACGTTGTGCATACCGGCTGAGCGTCTGACTCCGGCCGATTCAGAGGTGATAGCGCGATTGGACGATGCGCCTGATCTGATCCATCGCCTTTTTGGGGACCATGCTTTTGTCCATTTCGATAAGGCGGGTCTTATTGGCAAGCACATCGTCCCGGATCACTTTGCGAAACCAATTGGAGAAATCCCCGGCATCGAGATGCTCGCGAAGGGCGGGTTCTTCAATTTGCGTTAAACAGGATAAAAACTCAGTCAGGTTGGCGGCACTCCGGCCAAGCGCAGGAAAGTAGAATGATCGCCATGCACCGACGTCTCCCGCAACGTACTTGCCGCTGTGGCGATGGTGCTTTTGATGCGGCTGCATCTGTTCGATCAGGTATACCTCGTCGTCTCCGTGCAAACTCCAGAGACAGGCATGCTCCAGACCTGGCGTCCGCTCGGGAAACCGAGGGGAAGGTCGCTGCATGCGTTTGGCGAATTGCTCGACCAGTTCCCGAGCAATGCTGCCAAGCGTTACCAGCACGTCGACCCCATCAAGTAGCTCCGGGCAGACCTGGTCGAAGTCGAGGGCTACGATGATTGCGCCGATGTCCTTGAGAAAGCCGGGCGGCCAACTTGAACAGTGGGGAAGCATGTAATGCGCTTCGTCGACGATCAACCAGTAGGGGCGACCTGAAGTGCTGCGCAAATGCTGAAGAAAAGGCAGCAGGTCGCCAAACAACTGCACGCGCGCCGAGAGATCCAGGGCAAGGGCATTGACCACCACATTGAGCTGCGCCTGCAAAAGATAGTGCACGGCATCTTCTGTCGTCGGGGGCGCAGTGAGGCCGCCGATGGTCACCGCGTCTTCCAGCGTGAGGTAGTCGCCCTCTGGATCGATGATGCAGAATCCCTGATGAGCCTGGACCATTCTTTCCGTCAGCCAGGTGATGTAACTGGATTTTCCGGCCCCGGAATTGCCAATTACCAACATCACCGATTCTGGAGGCAGCCATAACGGGTGCCCATCGGTGGACTGCCCCAACTGAACCCCGATGCGTTCGACGCCAACCAGCGCGGCATCTTTTTCCAGCAGCATTTCGACCAGCTCGCACACGCCTTGACCATGGTCACGCGTCAGGCACAGGTCAGCGCTGGATTTTATGGAGGCTATGGCATTGCTGACCGCTGCGGCACAGCCGCAGATCGACAGAAAGGAATGGTCGTTTTCCGCATCGCCCACTCCGACCACGTTCAATTCGCATATGCCTAAATCTCGTAACGCTGCAACAAGACCGGACGCTTTGTTCACGCCAGGCGGCAGGATCATGATGGCGTCCTTGTTGAAGGTTATCTGCAGTTCAAGCCCCAACTCGTGAATGCTACTGATCACCTCATTTTCGAATGGCTGCCAAGTAGCGATGACCGACTGTCCGATCGACAACGGTGACACCCCTTTGGCGCGCAGGTGACCCACCAGCTCGGTTGAAGCGGGATCTGCAATAAGCTCCTCGGTATCGGTACTCGGGTCGTACAAGAGCGCGCCATTTTCGGCAACCACCCTGTCAAAAAGATCCAGATGCGGAAAATGATGTTTAAGCGCTTGCAATTCCCGGCCTGAAATCAGCAATAACTTGCGACCGCTTTTTTTCACTTCGCTGAGCGATGCGCAGACTTGAGCAGGAACGCTACCGTTTTCGGCAATGGTCCCGTCGTAGTCTACTGCCAAGGCAAGGAAGTGCATGCTCGATCCCCATCAGACTCAATTGAGTGCAAAGGAAGACAACTGGAACGGACTATCGACCGACTCCTCGACTGTATTGAGAGGCAACTTATTGGGGCCAACATTGATTTTTATCAATTTTAAGTCGAGCGTTTGCTGATTGACGTCTGGCCCCATTCGCGTGCAACCACAGTTGTTCAACAGCGTTACTTTCATTGATCAAAAGCACATGTTTCTTTTGTTATTAATAACCCGAAGTGCTTAAACCTGCAGATTACGGAACATGAGTAAGCTGCATGCAGCCAGGTTGATCTAAATCAATGGGCAGCCGGTGAACGGTTCCATGCTCTGGTCACATGCGGAGATTGGCGCCGGGTCATGAACACCAACAAACCAATAGGGAGTCAAGCGGTGCAAGGCTGGCGGCGGAGCAGGGGAGCAACAGCTGGAAATCTGCGCCGACCGGGCAAAAGGCATTGGATACGTGACGCAACCCACCTGTTGATAATCTTGCTGCTGTTGCCGGTTGGATACTTCACTGCGTATCACTTTGCTGCCCATACGTTGAGGGAGCTGGTGAACGTTTGTACCGCGCGTTTTGAAGTAGAGTTCGAACAGGCCGAAGTAGAGCCTCCGCTCGAAGTTCTATCGCGATCCTTGTGCGAATGTCAGGCAAAAGCGCTGCTCAAAAAAAACGGAGTTGTGCGACTTGCCTTGGTCGACAGCCACTTACTGGCTCCGCAGTCACTTGAGCCCGTAACAGAGCAAGATGCAGAAGCCTGCATCAATGCTCTGTGGAAGCATGATGCTGAATGGACCGGGCGCTTGCCCGTTGTGGGGGTGTTCGCCGAGGGTGACGCTTGATTTATATCAAGTCCCGAGAGCTTCAGCCTTTCAGAATCTGGGAACTGGCGTTGAATGGTCTGGCGGGCAATTTCATGAGCGATTTTCTCAGTGCCGAGCAATTGGAAGGTCTGGATGCTTACTGGCGAGCGGCCAATTATCTGGCCGTCGGGCAGATTTACCTCAAAGACAACCCTTTGCTCAGGGTGCCTCTACGTCGTAGTGATATCAAATCGCGCCTGTTAGGGCACTGGGGCACGACGCCGGGGTTGAACCTGATTTACACCCATCTCAACCGGCTGATCACCACGTATGACCTGAACATGCTGTTTGTTGCCGGCCCCGGCCATGGCGGGCCGGCGGTCGTTGCGCAAACATATCTGGAAGGCACTTACACCGAAATTTGTCCAACGGTCGAGCGCAACGCTAATGGCCTGTTGAGTCTGTTTCGGCAGTTTTCCTGGCCGTATGGCCTCTCCAGTCATGTGTCGGCGCAGATTCCCGGCTCCATCCACGAAGGCGGCGAACTGGGTTACAGCCTGGCACACGCCTATGGCGCTGCGTTCGACAACCCGGATCTGATCGTCGCTTGCGTGATCGGCGACGGCGAGGCTGAAACCGGTACGCTGGCCGCCAGCTGGCATTCGAACAAGTTTCTCAATCCCGTGTGTGACGGGGCGGTGCTGCCGATCCTGCACCTCAATGGCTACAAGATCGCCAACCCCACGGTGTTGTCCCGAATCCCCGAGGATGAACTTTCGGCACTGATGCGTGGCTACGGCTACGATCCCTATTTCGTCGAAGGCACTGACTCGGTGCAGGTGCACCAGGCCATGGCGCAAACCCTGGATACGATGCTGTTGAAGATTCGTCGGATCCAGCGTGAGGCGCGTCGACGGCCGGCCCACGCCGTGTCGCAGCGGCCCGTCTGGCCAATGCTGGTATTGCGCACCCCCAAGGGTTGGACAGGGCCCCAGTTTGTCGATGGACACCGGGTTGAAGGCACCTGCCGAGCTCATCAGGTCCCTCTGGCCGACTTCAGTCAGCCGGTTCACCTGCGACAGTTGGAAGAGTGGTTAAGAAGCTATCGTCCCGAAGAACTGTTTGACGCCCAAGGGACTCTGGTGCCGGAAATTGCAGCGCTGGCACCCACTGGGCAGCGGCGCATGAGTGCCAATCCCCACGCCAATGGCGGCCTGTTGCTACGGGCACTGGATCTGCCGCGGTTCGCCGACTATGCCGTGCCGGTCGAAACGCCCGGCAGCGTGCGTGCCGAAGCGACGCGTGTGCTGGGGAAATACTTGCGTGACGTGATGAAAAACAGCCTGGCGACGCATAATTTTCGCCTGTTCGGACCCGACGAAACCGCCTCTAACCGACTTGATGCGGTGTATGAAGTGACCGGCAAAACCTGGCTCGACCCGCTGGATCCTGACGACCTCAACCTGAGCGCTGATGGCCGGGTGATGGAAATACTCAGCGAGCAGGTATGCGAGGGCTGGCTGGAAGGTTATCTGCTGACCGGCCGCCACGGCTTGCTATCTTGCTATGAGGCGTTCATCCATATCGTCGATTCGATGGTCAACCAGCACGCCAAGTGGCTCAAGACCGCTGCCGAAGTACCGTGGCGCAAGCCGGTGGCGTCGCTCAATTTTTTGCTCACCTCCCATGTGTGGCGCCAGGACCACAATGGCTTTTCGCATCAGGACCCGGGGTTCATCGATCTGCTGGCGAACAAAAAGTCCGACATCGCGCGAATCTACCTGCCGCCGGATGCCAATTGCCTGCTGTCGGTGGCCGACCATTGCCTGCGCAGCCGCCATTACATCAACGTCATCGTGGCCGGCAAACAACCGGAATGGCAGTGGCTGGACATCGACGCGGCGCAGCGCCATTGCCAGGCCGGCATCGGCCGCTGGGCCTGGGCCTGCCGCGATGACGAGACACCGGACGTGGTCATGGCCTGCGCCGGAGACGTACCGACCCTGGAAACCCTCGCAGCCGTGACATTGTTGCGCGACTACGTACCGGACCTGCGAGTGCGGGTGGTGAATGTCGTGGACCTGATGGTGCTTCAACCGTCGTATCAGCACCCCCACGGTTTGTCGGACAGTGCGTTCGACGCGCTGTTTACCGTCAACAAACCGGTGATTTTTGCCTTCCACGGGTACCCGGCGCTGATCCATCGGTTGCTTTATAAGCGCGCTAACCATGACAACTTCCATGTCCGCGGCTTTACGGAGGAGGGCGCGACCACCACCCCGTTCGACATGGCTGTAATCAATGGTCTGGATCGCTATCGATTAATGCTCGATGTGTTCGAGCGCGTACCTCGGCTGCAGGACTTGGTGCATGAGGCGCGGACGCGCTACTGGTCGCAAATGGAGCGGCACAAGCTCCATCTCATCGAGCATGGCGAGGATCTGCCCGAGGTGCGCAACTGGCAATGGACGTCTCCACCGGTCCCGTAAACGGCTACTTACCCTTCCAGTACTTCTGCATTTCGAGAAACAGAAACGAAGCGGTCCACGTAATGAGGACCAGACCGGTCAGCGCTTCAAGGCCGGTCAGGTACTTGAGGTGGCCGACCGGGGAAATATCACCGAAACCGATGGTCGTGTAGGTCGTGAAGGAGAAGTACACGCAGTCCATGAAGGTGCCGTCGAAGTTGCCTGTCAGATAGCCCCACTGGCCGGAATGCTCCATCAGGTAATAAGCCAGCGCAAATGCCCAGACTTCGATGGCATGGGCCAGCAGACTGCCGAACACGCCAACGACAATTCTGAAGCGGCGCCACATTTTCAGGCGCGGCAACCAATCATTCAGACGCAGCAGGCATTCGTAGTGAATCACCACGGTGACGATCACCACCAACGTGTTGATCAGCGTGACTGCCAGCATTCGCCAGCCTCCCTTGTCAGGACGATGCCGCGTCAGTCCGTGCAGGTTGCGCAGTGCGCTCAAGCGGCCTTAGCGCGGCGAACTCCTCGGGAGTCAGGGTTTCCTTTTGCAGCAAGAGGCGGGCGCCGGCCTCCAGCTCGGGACGCAACCTCTCGAGCAGGGCTTTGGCTCGTTGCCACGCGTCGTCCAGCAGTGCGCGAATAGCGAGGTCGATTTCCCGCGCGGTCTGCTCCGAATAGTCCTTTTCGCCGGATTCGGGCACTCGCTCGCCAAGCCAGGTCGCATTGCGCCGCTCCAGAACCGCTTGGCCGAGTTCGCTACTCATACCAAAACGCGTGACGATTTGACGGGCGATGTCCGTGGCGTGGGCCAGATCATCGGCAGCGCCGGTGGAAATCTCCCCGATCACCAGAAATTCCGCCGCGCGTCCCGCCATCAGCACGACCATCCGGTCCTTGAGCATCTGGCAACTGATAAGAAAGTGGTCTTCGGTCGGTCGCTGCAAGGTGTAGCCCAGCGAGCCGATGGCCCGGGGAACGATCGAGACTTTGTGCACCGGATCCATGGCCGGTAAGTGACTCGCGGCGAGCGCATGGCCCATCTCGTGATAGGCCACTATCTGGCGTTCCTCGGGACGCAAGATGCTGCTCTTGCGCTCGATGCCGGCAACCAGTCGTTCCACGGCGGCGGTGAAGTCGACGAGTTCCACCACGTCCGCGCCGCGGCGGGTCGCAACAATTGCCGCCTCATTCACCAGGTTCGCCAGATCCGCGCCAGTGAATCCTGTAGTGATGTCAGCGATCCTTTCGCTATCGATAGTCGGTGACACGGTGATTTTCTGCAGGTGTACCTTAAGGATCGCTTGTCGGCCTTTGCGGTCCGGTCGGTCGATCAGCACTTGGCGGTCGATCCTTCCAGCGCGTAACAGCGCCGGATCGAGAATCTCAGGTCGGTTCGTCGCAGCCAGTAATACCACGCCTTCGCGAGGGTCGAAGCCGTCCAGTTCCGAGAGCAGTTGATTGAGGGTCTGCTCCTTCTCGTCATTGCCGCCGAACGCGCCAACTCCGCGCATTTTGCCCAGTGCATCCAGCTCATCAATGAAGATAATGCAGGGCGCGGCCTGGCGTGCCTGCTCGAACAGATCGTGGACCCGGGCGGCACCGACCCCGACGAACATTTCGACGAACTCAGAACCAGAGATCGAGAAAAACGGCACACCGGCCTCACCCGCGATGGCCTTGGCCACCAGCGTCTTTCCGGTGCCGGGCGGGCCGACCAGCAGCGTCCCTTTGGGTATGTGTGCGCCCAGACGGGCATAGCGGGCCTTATCCTTCAAGAACGACACAATTTCCATCAGTTCGAGCTTGGCTTCATCGATCCCGGCAACGTTGTCAAATGTGACGCCTGTATCCCGTTCGACAAACACCTTTGCCCGTGACTTGCCGATACTCATCAACCCTCCCAGGCCCTGCTTTTCGGCGAAACCGCGGAACGCAAAGTGCCAGACCACCGTGATCAGGATCAACGGTAGTAACCAGCCCAACAGCCCGCTGAGCAAGGTGTCTTCATTGGCGCCGCTGAATCTGACCCCCGAATGCGCCAGGTCCGCCGCCAGCGTCGAATCCACCCGGAACGTAGTGAATAGTTCGCGGCCGTCGATGGGCTCCAGTAACTTGCCGCTGATCTGGTCTTTCTCGACCCGCAGATCGTTGACCTTCTGGTCGTTCACCAGTTGCAGGAACTGGCTGTACGGAATGCTCTGCACGGCATGACGTTCGGCAAACCAAAACTGCACGAGTGCCAGAACAATGAAGGCGATCAGGAAGTACGAAAGGTTCCACTGGTGGTTGTTTTTCATGGTCTTGTCTCAACGAAGACGGTGGCCACGATGCAAGAGAGCAGGGCACGGTCGCCTTGTTTTTTTCTACACCTGAGTGGCAAAAAATCCTTGAGGAATATCAACAATGTCCGTTCGACGCCCGACTGAACGCCGCTGAAGACCATGCCGCGACCGCCAGGCTTCGTGCAGATCGAGCAGCCTATTGAGCGTGTCCTCTTGCGAGCAGCCATGCTTGCCAAGCCTGCCGGTATTTCTCATCTGCACATTTTTTGGCGATCGAGAACTTGAGCATGGTCTGTGAGGAAAAGGGTTCATCCAGAACGGAGTAGGCTTGATCGGTGAGACGATCAGCTTCAAGAAACAGCGCCTTGCAGTGTTTGATGGCGTCGCTGTCGGCCACATAAGGGTTCGTTGATTCATTGATGGGCATGGCCGCTGACCTTGAGCAGACAGGTAGTCGAGTCGGGGATGTACAACAACTGCGCTGTCCGGGTTATTCCTCACGGGACCAGCGCACGCTCATGCCATATTCGCTATCGCCCTGACCAGGGATGAGTTCAACCGGCGTATTGCCGACTTCTACATCTATCAGACCGGTGTCGGGACCAATATTCTGATGATGACAGTCATCAGTTTTCTGGTCGGCCTGTCGATTTCCGGTCAGACGTTCTACAGTTTCATTCTGGAAAACCTGGATAAGTTTGCCGCTTTGAAAGCCATCGGCGCCAAGAACCGGGAGATGGTCTACATGATCTTCTTCATGGCCATGTTCACCGCGATGACCGGTTATGGTCTGGGCATCGGACTGGTGACTCTGATGATCGTCATCGCACGAACCTATCTTCCCAACTACGCTGCGATCGTCACTTTCTGGAATCTGGGACTGGCGTTTGGTCTGGTGCTGTTGATTGCCGGGTTTTCCAGCTACCTGGGCATTCGCAAGGTGCTGAAGATCGAGCCGTTCGACATTTTCAGAGGCTGAGGCCCAAGAAAAAGCCCCTTGCCAGTTTTCCGGCAAGGGGCATACATCTGCGGATTCATTCGCCCTTGATCGGCACGACCTTGTCCGCTTTCATCGCTTCGGGCTTTTTCGGCAGCGAGATGCTCAATACGCCTTTGCTGAAGTGCGCATCGATCTTCTCGGCGTCGACCCCTTTGGGCAGGTTGAACACACGCTCGAAGGAACCATAGTGACGCTCGCTCAAGTAATAGCCCTTGCGTTTTTCTTCCTTGTCCTCTTTCTTTTCGCCCTTGATGATCAGGCTGCCGTTGGACAGTTTGATTTCGATGTTCTTCTGGTCCATGCCGGGCAGTTCGGCCGTGATTTCGAAGCTTTTATCCTTTTCGGTGATATCCACGGCCGGCATGCTGGGGGAGAAGACGTCACGCGAGAAGAACGGTTCTACATCAAACAGCCCGCGGCTGAAGGGTGACATCAATGATCCACGGTGAAAATCCTCGAACAGGTGATCAACCTGCTGCCGCAGCTTTTCGAGTGGGCGCCAGATATCGGTCGTCACGGGCACCTGACTGGATTTTGCTTCCGCATGTTCCTGCATCTTTTTCAAGGAATTGCTCATTTTCGGTACTCCTCTCGGATTGAAGGCGCAGCGTCGGACGTCCTGTCGGCGAACCGCGCAGACTGAAAGAACTCCTTACAGCGTCAACGTCCCGGACCACAGCATCCAGCCCGCATAGGCCGCTGCGATCCAGATGATGATCAGCAAACCTGTCTCGGGACCGCCAAGAGGCTGACCCTCACGGGCTTTCAGTGTGCCCAGGTAGATCAGTGAGCCAGGGGCGTAGAGCAACGCGCTGAGCAGCAAGTATTTGGGGCCTGCGGCGTACAGCAACCAGACGCAATACAGCGTGGCGACCAGCGCGATGGCCAGGTCTCGCACTTGCAAGGCGCGATGACCGGCGTAGGTTTCGCCCTGCCAGGTCATTTTCAATGCATACAGACTGCTGAGCAGGTAGGGCAGCAGGATCATCGAGGTGGCAAGAGAAATCAGTGCCAGGTAACTGGCGCTCGAGTAAAGCGTCAACAGCAAAAACAGCTGGATGCATCCGTTGGTCAGCCACAAGGCGTGGGCAGGCACGCCCCGGGCGGACTCCTTACCAAGCGACGGTGGCATGACCTTTTCTTTCGCCGGTGTGAACACCGATTCAGCCGCCAGCAGTGTCCAGGCGAGTAGGGCGCCACCGACCGAAACAATCAAACCGATGCTGATCAGCACGGCACCCCATGGTCCGACGGCGGCCTGCAGTACGCCGGCCATCGAAGGATTTTTAAGGGCGGCCAGTTCCGGTTGTTTGAGTATGCCCAGTGACAGCAGGGAAACCGCGATCAACAACAATAAGGTGATGATAAAACCGATGACAGTGGCGCGTCCGACATCGGCGCGCTCTGCCGCGCGGGCAGAAAACACATTGGCGCCTTCGATGCCGATAAACACCCAAACCGTCACCAGCATTGTGCTTTTGACCTGGTCGAGAGTGCTGCCCAGCCCCGGTGTTCCCCAGAAGTCCATGGCGAACGTGTCGCGCCGGAACGCCGCGATCACGAAGCCGATGAACAGCAACAGCGGCACAATCTTGGCCGCGGTGCTCAAGGCATTGGCACGAGCCGCCGTACGCATGCCCCGCAAGATCATCCAGTGCAAGGACCAGAGCACTACTGACGCGCCGGCAATCGCTGCTTTGTTATTGCCTTCACCAAATGCTGGAAAGAAGTAACTGAGCGCGGCAAACAGAATCACCAGATAGCTGACGTTGCCGATCCAGGCACTGATCCAGTAGCCCCAGGCAGAGTTGAAACTGAGAAAGTCACCACCGAGTGCCCGAGCATAGGCAAACACACCGTTATCCAATGCCGGCTGGCGGTTGGACAGGGACTGATAGACCAGTGCCAGCGATAGCATGCCTCCCCCGGTGATCAGCCAGCCAATAAGGATCGCCCCGGCCCCGGCGCTCGCCGCCATGTTTTGAGGAAGGCTGAAAATCCCGCTGCCGATCATCGATCCCACCACCAAAGCGACCAGAAGGCTCAGAGTGAGTCGCTTGGGCTCGGTTTTGGGTAAGCTGCCGGCCAGTGGGGGATGTTGGGCGGGGGTAGCGCCCGGTTGGATGTCTTGTAGTTGAGTAGCCATGACGTACCTCCACGAGACGGAATGGTCGGCATTGACCGCGAACGTCGAGGATTAATTTCGTCGAGAAGCGCGCATGTGTGTTTGATTAAAATCAACTGCAGGGAAAAAGCTGAGGGCGTCGGTTTCACAAGCTGCGGACGCATAGCTTTGAGCCAAAGGAGGGCAGATGTGACAGCAAATCCTCCTGCTCGAGGAGCGCTTATAGTTAGCTCAAGTAAATAGATGTTTAGTTGAGCTATACACGAAGCACATCGAAAATGACTGGGAAAGCCTATGAAACTAAGTCATATGACCGCCAAGGACGTGATCACTGCTCTGGATCTGGAACCGCACGTTGAAGGCGGTTTTTTTCGCAGAACCTATCAGGCCGACCACCGGGACATGCTCGAAACTATCGGCGGTCCGCGGTATCTGATGACGTCGATTTACTACTTGCTGACCGAGGAATCGCCGGTGGGCCAGTTTCATTTCAATCATTCCGACATCCTGCATTATTTCCATCTGGGCGACGCCATCGAATACAGCCTGATTCATGCAGACGGTTCACTACAGACATTGGTGATGGGTAGTGACGTCCTGGCTGGACAGCAACTGCAGTTCCACGTACCGGGCGGAATCTGGAAAGCATCCAGATTGCTGAATGGCGAGAATGGATTCGGGTTGATCAGCGAAGCGGTTTCACCAGGATTTGATTTCGCCGATATGGAAATGGGGAACCGGCAGAAACTCACAACGCAGTATCCACAGCATCGAGCGCTGATTGAAAAACTGACGCGTGACGGGGATTGAGCGCAGCATATTTCAAATAGAGCAATCTGCGAGCATCAAGGATCAGGCCATTTGAGAGCGCCGCAGGAGATAGAAATGGTGCGCGCAATCAGGCTAGCGTTGTAATATTTTGTTACGTGTAATGTATATTATGTTAAACTATACATTATGATGCCTCGGTAGAAATGTCAGCGTTTCGTAATCCCTGGACGGAAATTTTCTAAACCTGGAAACCGTGACCATCGGAAAATCAAGGCTTTGCCCTCCATCGCCTAACCCAGCGCTTCTCTGACCCATTTTTTGAAGCTGGACGATCTAGGCGTGAAAATCCCAGCTGTCAGAGCCAACTGATTCCCTAGCATACTCCTCTTCACGATCCATCAAGCGCCTCCCATCGGGAGCGTCCTGCCTGCCGACAAACGACGTCCGAAGCGTGCCATCCGCCTTCGAATGACCACCGGGATTCTGAGCTGGCCGGCCGTTAGCATTCATTGTCTACACTGACTCCGACAAATCAGAACCATGACTGCCCATGACCCGGACGCTGAGCCCGTTTCCGATCTTTCCTACCATGTCGACGTTCGTGCGCTGTATAAACGACGGCCTGGACTTCCCTGCAAACATTCACGTTTTGGAGCGTTTATCGAGGGTTGATGAGTCCTGTCTCCCTGTTGAGATGTGCCGTCACGCAGCGGACTTCATTCTGGAGTCGATGCGTATCAAGCGTACGCCTTGGCCTGGCCGATACTCGGATTACTCAGCCGTCCTCCAGATGGCCCTGAACTGGAGCTTTCTCGTAGACCGGCGCCCAATCACCCAATGGGATAATGTTACCTTCACGGAATTCCTGCGCTTCATTAGCCAACCGGATTACAACTGGGTCAGTCGCAGTCCGGCAGGCAGTCGATTCAATTCCGCTGGACAGCCCGTGCTCACTGCCCAGTCCATTAATCCAGCCTGGCGCCCGTGTTATCGGCGCGATCCTGACGCACCGATCGTGAGCACGGTGATGCGACAAGTGCGCGGCATTACCTACGGCTTCCTCAGTTACTTGAATCGAATTGGCGTCCGGGCACAGCCAGCGCCCGCTATGGCTAGATCTCCGGAAGTCCCCGATAGCAAGGGCTTGGAATCCGCTAACCTTTTGTCCCACGAAATTGATTGGTTATTCGCACATCTTCAGAGCAAGAGCCAGTTTGATGTTGAACTCCAGCTCTGCAGGTTCGTACTGGCTGTGGCCAGATACACGACGATTCCTTTGGCCGATTTGTCGCCAGATGCCCAGCATGTCGGTTTGTTGAGTCAATTTATGACTTATCCGCGATCACCTGAGCCTGGGGATCCGCCTCGCTGCAGCCCCTGGGTGTTCATCGACAACCCTGGAGCACCTCTGGAAACCCAGAGGCCGTTATGCCTTCAATTCGTCTTGATCCTGAAAGACTACGTTCAATCACGAGGGATTTCGATCGGGGAGGCACTTCCTGATGCTTACACACTACCGGAAAATCGATCATCGAAAGGAATGCCGACAGGAACTGTCCAGGCAATGATTCGACGGCTACGTGGCGCAATTGCTGAGGCAGCTAGGGGCGATAAAGTGCTTCCGAATGCCTCAGAAACCGCCCTGAAAATCGAGCATTTAACGTTCAGCCAGGTGCGGCGGTCGATGCGTGCCTTGACGATTAGGTGAGCGAGTGATTGCACCATCGCTTCCCTCCTCCTCTTAGCTTGCCTTGCACAAAAAGAGCTTGTATGAGCGTGGCTCTAGGAGCACGGCTGTCGTGAATCAAGCCGCCCGCTGAGCGTGCGTCTTGCCCCTGGCGGGCTTCCATCCTCATGCCTGCGCGCTCCACTTGCCTTGGTTGCTCAGGTCACTCAATCTCCCCAACGAGTCTATTACGCGCAGGGATACATCACCGCTGCGCGGCAAGGCGGATCGTTAAGGAGGATGGTTGAAATAGACACTCAAGACTGATCTTGCAACCTCAGATCACTGGCGGGCCTGGCTCCGGCTAACCCCACGGAGGAAGACGGTCAGGCTCTCCCAAAGGCGTTGCCGCAGACTGCGATGGCAAGTCTTGCCCGGCGTCGGCGTCCATTCCTTCTCATCCACTGGTCTCCCAAAAATGGCCTGGCCACAGCGTAGCGTGATCGAAAGAATAGTTACCGTACACGACGTAAAAAACTACGGCTACCTAGCAAAGCTTGCCTTTGATGTGGGTATCAGTACCCGTGGCCCGACATGCTGTATACATATACAGTATAATGCTAAAACCCGAAAAACCGACAACCTGCCGCCTCTGCGAAGCATTAAGCAAGAGGTAATTAAGCCTTTAGTGCCCGAAATATAGGGCTCCGAGCCCTCTTCATTGAACGAATGTGTGGTTGTTTATGGTTAGTGGCGCCCTACCCTTGGATGCTAGAAAGGTCAGCAAAACTCGGCGGGCAAAAGACAGCTGTATAAATATACAGATATCGAAACTCATCCTATCTGACCTCGATAGCGAGCTCTCCCCCCCCTCACCTCGCCGGCGCCGGTTGAAGCCCAGGGGCATTCAGGATCTCGATGCCAGTCCACTCCAGCTAATCACTAGATGATAAGATGGCCAGCATCTCATTTGCGCGAACCAGGTATGGCACGGCCTCCAAGGACAAAGGCAGCAAAAGCTCCCGCTTATAAATCGAAGAGCCGGCAGAAACAGGTCGCAAGCCCTATTTCTACGGGGGCGCGAGGCGTTGCGTTCGAACACCGTGTCCAGGCGGTGCGCCTACTTGCTATGTGCCTTGGCGATCACTGTGCAGGGTTGCGCGAGGGCTTTTTCATCGAGGGCTTACTGTTCCAAGGCAGGACGTTCGGCCATAACACCGACGATCTGGTGATCCAGGCTGTATCTCCTGGCACCGGCCAGAAAGCAACCATCAGGATGCAGATGAAGCGATCGCCTAGGGCGACCGCCAGCAACGAAGCATTCAGAGAATCTGTGGGGCTCGCGTGGCTCGACTTTAAAGCACCGACGTTCCAACGCGGTGTCGACGACAACCTGATTGTTTATCACGTTGCCAGCTCATCGCATATGGAGAGCGCTGTGGAGGTTGTGAGGCTTGCGCTTGGCTCGCTGTCACACGCTACCTGGTACACCCGCGTTCATGCTGAAGGGAGCAATGATCGAAACAGGGCTGCGTACGCGGCCATTAAAGCCGCAGCTGAGCACTACAATGAAGCGCCTGTCGCAGACGACGACTTGCTACAGTTTGCGCTTCACTTGAAGTTCTTCCCTCACGACCTGGATTCGGATCGTAGCCAAGACGTTGGATTGCAGAAGCAACTGATCCAGTACGCGTTGCCGCATAAGGACAGTGGCGCTGTGTGGGCGAAGCTGGTCGGCGTCTGTGCTGAGCTGAATTGTAGTGGCGCAGAAATCGACCTGACCTCAATCCATTTGCACTTGGAAGGGCTAGCTCAAGATTTTCACAGGTCGCGGCTTGTGCGTGACGCTATCAAAGACCTGAGCTTGGGCACCGTAGTTGTCAGCCAAGAGCGTCGCACACAGCTTGCCCCGTTAGCGGAGTACTTGGAGCCCCTGCTCTCAAGCAGCCGCCCTGCCACGAGTACCCTCCTCGCGGATAAACTTCCGCCGGTGAGCCCGGCATCAGATAACACCCTAGCCTCTCGCCAGCTTGATCGCGTCAGTCAATTCCACAACGATCATCGATACCGAGATGCGCTGGCGCAGTTGGAGGTGCTCGAAGACGGTCTCCCTACTTACGATGCGCACCAACAGGCCCGCTGGTATTTCCTGCGAGGGATGTGCTTCTGGCATTTGGCGGAGGACGTGAAAGCCGCGGCAGACCTCGAAATGGCTGCCAGCCTTTACCAGGATGATGAGCGTATCGCAGCCGGCCTTGTCCGGGCGTCGATGCTCAAGGATGACGTGCAAACTGCGATCCAGGTTGGACAGGAGGCCATCGCGCGTTTCCCGGACTCATACTCGGTCTGGGTTGCGCTGACCAATGCAAGGCTTCTGAACAGAGAGCAGCTGACGACCGAGGAGATACCTGAGGCATTCCGTGACAAGTCGGGAGCTTGGCAGTTGCTCGCCAGTTCAATGGCTGGAGCCGGAGATGATGAAGGCGCTGTGGATGCCATCCGGACAGCAATGGAGCAGTCAGACAGTTCCATTTTCATACTCGAAAACTATCTCCGATTTGTCCTTCGATTGGTCACTGCCAACCCTTTCCACGTAAACACACGATCACAGCCCGAAGATCGGCGTGCACTGATCCTCGATGCCATGTCGAGATTCAATGATCGCGAAGGGGTGTTATGGGCTGAGCAGAGCCCCAGGACAAAATCCGTAATCGTCTTCCACCTGGCTTATGCGCATTTGTTACTGGGGGAGCCAGCTGAAGCGCTGAGCATGATTGAAGCTGCCAGACAGCGTGGCGTTCCCGAGGATGAATTAACGGTCAGGGTGGAGTTAGAGGCGCTCTGCGATCTCCAGCGTCACAGTGATGCTGTTGCCTGCTGCGCTGATCAAATCCAACAGCTCCCGAATGAAGCGCGGGTGATCTTTGGGCAAGCCTGCCTGATCGCCAACAATCCGGAGATGCTAGCCGCGGCTTACAGTGCTCAGATCAGTCAGCCTGATTCGGATGACTCTCGCAAAGCGACCCGCATGCTGCGGCATATGCACTGGGAGTTGCTCCTACGCCAAGACCAGCACGAGGCTGTACGTGGTGAGCTCGCCC
This sequence comes from Pseudomonas sp. B26(2017), assembly GCF_002113045.1. Taxonomy (NCBI): domain Bacteria; kingdom Pseudomonadati; phylum Pseudomonadota; class Gammaproteobacteria; order Pseudomonadales; family Pseudomonadaceae; genus Pseudomonas; species Pseudomonas sp. B26(2017). The sequence goes on from NZ_NEJJ01000001.1 coordinate 387,189, forward strand.
ATCTGGGTATCACCCCGCAAAACAGCAGCATCTGTGATGGCGTGTTTGCTGCCCGGGCGTATGCGGGTAACGAGGCGATGCGCCAGGCATACGAAGATCGCATCGTTGGGCTCGCGCCGCATAGCAATGACCTTCTGGATCTATCCATGGCATCCCAATGGATGCTTCATGTGCGACGTTACAGTGACGCCATCGCGATGTTTGAACGCCTCCTTCCAAGAGACTCGTTCAGTCCCATGCACGTTGATTTGCTGCACTGCTACGCGCTCAGTGGTCAGAGAGCGAAGGTTCGAGACCTTTTGGAATCGCTTCCAGGGGAATGGCGACACTCAGCAGATGCACGCCAGGTGGCATTGAGTGTTTACGGCGAGGCCTGTGACTGGCCAAGAATGTACGAAATGGCTGAGTTGCTCGTCGCTGAAAGCCCTGGTGAGGCCGCCGGTTGGCTACTGCTAATTCAGGTTCTGGCGAATGAGAGCACTGGCAGAATGGATGAAGCTCTGGCCAGATTACCTGCACAGCTGAACGGCTCCGCTCAAGAACACTTGAAGCTGGCCAACGCAGAGCTCAGCAGAGGTCTGCAGGAGCGTGGTCTTGACCGTATCTACCGTGCGATGCGATTGAGTGGGGAGGACGTTGAAGCCGCAGCCGGTCACATTTCTCTCATGTTCCTCGCATCGAAAGAGATTGAGGCCGTCCATGCCCTTCCCTCCACAGTTGAGGAAGGTACCGCTGTCGAACTTGAAGACAGCGCTGGCAAAACTGGATATGTCTCAATCGATTTTTCCTCCGAGCAGCCACTGGCAACTGCGGGTGAGTTCGTTGCTGCGGACTCGCCACGGGCCGCTCAGCTGCTCGGTTTGAAAGTTGGTGATACCACAACCGTCGGCAGTGTGGTGGGTGAGCAGACGCTCACGGTGAAGCGGATCATCACCCTCCATCGACGCCTGATCGACCTCTCTTACGAGCGTGTGTCCAATTCGGTTGTCCCGAGCAAGACAGTCGTGGCAATGAGTATTCCAACGCGAGAAGACGGCGAGATCGATGCGTCTTTCTTCGTCGATCAACTAGAGCAAAAGAAATCTCAGGCCCTCAATACCATCAGCCTGTACGGTCAGCATCATGCCACCCTGGCCCTGCTCGCCCGTCTCCTGGGCACGGATGTCATTGAACTGGTGAGGGGCTGGCCTGATGAAGGGGCGCTTCTCCAGGTTTCGACGGGGTTAGGCCCCCACGATGTCTTCCCAACTGGCACGTCCCAGGATCAGGCATGGCTCATTGACCTGTCGATGCTGGTGGAACTTGCAACCCTCGGGTTGCTCGATGTCCTGGAGCTTTTCCCTCGTTTGTACGTCACAGCTGCCACCAAGCAGCTCCTGGACGTAAAGTTAGAGAAATCGGCCCACTATCGAAAGAGCGGCACTCTCTTTTCCCACGATGGCCAACTTGCCATGCAGGAGCTTACTGAGGACGCCTGGCGCAAGGATCGTGAGTATCTCGAATCAATCGAAACGGCTATCGAAGCATTCTGCCAGGTGGTGCCGGCATACGGGCCACTAGAGGCGTCCGAGCAGTTGCAGATGCTTGAGGACATCCTGGGCGATGAAGACCACGCAGTCCTGCTCGCTTGCCAGGAGTATGGTGCAGGGTTGTTGTCGATAGATGCTCGGTTACGCGATCTTGCCAGCATGCTGGGTATCGTTGGCGCGTCCACTCAAATGCTGCTGAGGGAAGTTCTACGGGCAGACGGGCTGACGCAGGAGGAGTATTCACGAGCCGTAATGCGACTCGTCATGACCAGGCGAAGCTTTGTTTCGGTTCGGGCGGTGGATCTCATCATCATGATGAATCAGGGGGAGACATTTGCGAATTTCGGCATCAACCGCCTGCGTAGCTACCTAGCTGAAGAACACCTCGCGTTCCACACTGCAGTACCCGTGCTCTTAGATTTTGTGTGCGGAATGTTCATGCAGGGTCGCTGCAACCTAGGTGTGATGCTCCAATTGATTGAGTTCTGCTTCGAGCCGCTGTTCAGGCACCCGCACTGTCCAGAAGGCTTCCGTCAGTTGGCCATTGAGCAGGTCTTCCTAAAATTCCACACATACAGAATCAGTCCCACGGCTCGTCGAGCCATAGAGCGAAGCCTGCAAGCGGCTGAACAGCGAGCGGAGCGTCCTTGCAAGCTGGTTAAGCTGAATGCGGAGATCACCTACGCCTTCGTAGTCCCATTCTGGTCAGAAGTAGCCCCATCGCTGTTGACTGCCACCCAGGTAGAGACCGGAAGTGAGGTGCCTGCGTTAGGCTCGGATGGGCAGCAAACTGAGGAGTGTGGCGCATGATCAGCTCTCGGCCTGCTGCCTGTTAGCCTCAATGGACGCTCGGTGTCGTCCAGCCATGCCGTTCCTGTTCGATGCTTCAAACGGGAACGGCTCTGAAGGTTCGGGTAGGATTGTGTTGTAAGTAACAGAAGACTTGGTGTGTCAGTTTTTGCCACTAAGGCCGCCGTAAAACTGAGCCCACCGCTGACCCGGCGTAAGGCCGCGTCGCTCACTGTCGGAATCGTGATAGCGTTCAATTTCAGCCGTCAGCAATCGCATAAATTCCTCCATCGTGACGACGCAATTTTCATCCTGCCCGTAAAAATTGAGCCTACGGTGGAGAGGATTGGTGCTGAGAGACCCGAAAAAGCGCTCTACCAAGCCTCTGCTCTGAGGCCTGCGGGATGGCTGCACCACCAAGTTCAGTCGCTCGCAACATTCTTTGAATGATTCGTTCCCATCTACCTCGCCCGCGTCAACGAAGTACCGTTGAGGTTGACCCCAGTGTACATACGAAGTGGTATGCACTTGCAGTGGTTGACCGAGTGATTGTTCCAAAGCCTTTAATGCCAACTCAGTGGTGTCTTCAGTGTCACCAACCGCGCTTCCTAAAATCCTCATGCTTGTGTTATCAAAAATCAATGTCACCCGGGGGCGACAAACCGACCCATCTTCAGCCAAGACTTGAATATCCGGCACGAACACCTCAAGCGAGACATATAAGGTTTCGAGCTGGCTGAAATTGGACTCGAAGGCTTCGAAAATAAGGCCAGCCCGACCAGCTTTTGCGTACCTAACGCTGCAAGTGGTGGCGAGTGTGTTTCTGTCTCCGTCTTTGCATGTGCCGTGGCACGCCAGTACCCAGTGATCAGACGTAGTCCATAACGTTGAAGGCTCGCCGTCATCGGTAGGATGTAACATGCTGAGGGTGCTTTCTTCCCACCCTTCTTCGATCAAACGGCGGCGGACATCGTCATGCGCATGCCGGTGATAAAAGTCCTTGAAGCCATGATAGACAGACATCTGAGACATTTTGCCCTCACGTATGATCATCTTGGCCGCTTGCTCAAGACCATCTAGGCATGCCGTCAGGAAGGGCTCTGAGGCGCCATAAATGTTCACTGCCCGTTCAGCACCCAGTTTAATGTTGAGCACCAGTGCTTCGGCATCTCCGAGACTATGACAGGGCTCAGCCACACCCTCCTCCTCAATTGATAGAGCAAAGGTTTCATACCCCAGACAGCCCGCTATCACTTCATTTAGCGCGGAGTAGTCCACTTGTGCATCTCGTAGGGCGAGAATGGTTGCGGCGTAATTAGTTGCCAGAGCAATAAGGGTCGTCATAGCTGCCTCTGTCTACAAAAACGGAATCGGCTAACTACCGATGTGGTTGTTTACAGTGCCGCCTTCACATGACTCATAAAGCAGCTATTTGGGGAGCTGCCCATCCTCATCCGTTTCGCTCAGATCGTCTGGACTCCTGGGTTCGAGGCTATAATCAAGGATGACGCCTGTTTTGGAGTCTTGATAAGTAATCAGTTTGCAGTTCTGCTCTGCCGCAGAGGAATCTGCGTCGGCGAACAGAGCATCTATAGCTGTGAAGTCTATCTCCACAACTATGGGATCATTTTTCATCTGACCTTCTCCATGCACTCATTGAAGCCATGTAGCAGACTTGCTCATTGGGCGTCGTGGGGTTGAGAGTAGGCCGTCCGCCAAGCCTGTCAAGGTGATTCTCATCGTTCGTCAATGGATAGCCATTGCAACTAAAGGCGCGGCGCGAAACTATGTAAGAATAAGATACTGTTAATGCGCCATCAATTTCATTAATAGTATGCTAAGTGTATTTAATAGATGAGGCTGCAATCCTCTTTCAGAATCAACGCGTTGCAAAGTGAGCCCCAGAAACAGCAAGAATTAGTCAACTAAGTGTATTTACTTCTTGCTGAGCGCATATCTCTCCGAGGGCTTTTACTGGCGCTATAGTGTAAATCTTTTGCGGTTGGCTTGTGAATTGAAGAAAACAATAAGCGCAGTCAAGGCTCTGCGGCTCTTGTCGTACAGGTTGAGGTATCTTCTAGGGTAGCGGCTTAGTTTTCCCGCTGCTGAAACTAAGCTGGAAAACTATGGATTGACCAGGCCGGCGCTTTGCTGAATAGCCTACGAGGCCGCTCAGTGTTGTCTGCCAGGAAGGTGCGCTCTCCTCCAATTTTCCCTCGATAGCGGTACAACGGCGACGCCCGATGAAAACCTAACGAAGCACGAATGAGGCTAGGCTAACCCCTCCCACCTGCTTGCAGCGAGCTGAAGCTCTCGGATTTGGCCGGTCGTCGATGCAGTGACCGGCCAGCCAGGATCTAACCAAAAAATGCGTCACTGATGCCGTTCAATGACCCCAAACTGTTGTAGGGTTTTCGCTTGAGATCGAATATTCACACGTAACGGTCTTGAAGTTTTCCGGGATAGCAACCGATCGCAGATAAGATACTTTTTTCCACTCGAACCCTGCAAAATCATCTAGGGTTGGAGCGACAAGAGCCAAGCGCTTGTCGGCGTCCAAAAATACCATGGTGGTTGTGGAACTATCGATGTTCGAACAAGGAGACAGTGCATTGAAATCTACGGAATGGGCGATCCTATAGATCATTTGAAATCTCTGGCCATCTTTGTCAATCTTAAAGTGCGCAAACAAAGTTATTAGTAGAAATGCGAGTCCTGTCACGACCTGGCAGGAAATTAGCATAATTCCGCTGCCATGATAAAGCTTTTGCGCGATAGAACTGATTGCCAGGAGAAGGCACCCAATACCAGAAATGAGAAAGAACAAGTACAGGAAGTTAACCATATGCAGCAAAGTAGTTGCTATCAAGGTCATCGGAAATGTACTAGATTCCATATGAAAAATAGTATTGATGTCCACCGATGCCTTTGCTCTGGCGACGTAACCTAGGCATGCCACAAAGAATGCCCATAGCAATAGACTGGACTTAAGATTGATGAGGCGGTTCATTAGGGTTACTTCCACCAGGCCTAGGAATACATAAATCGAGCCGAGTAGAACCCCGCACATAAAAATGGCAAATTTTTCGGGCTGAGGGTCGTCGCTGCTATTGTATGTGACTGCAATTACAAACATAACAAGGATTACAAGGGTTACGCCGAATAGAGCCCGAATGGCAGAATCTTTAGCTTTGTGTTCATTAGAGAGATTGGTGTGGAGACTGCTCAATGCCGTAAACCTTAATTAAATAGTTAATAATGGCCGCTGCAACGGTGAGAGTGGCCACACTCGGGAAAAACCAAGCCATGCTGACCCATTTTCAGAAGTGAGATTGGCCTAGCCCGTTACATGTTGAAAAAATGTGCCTCGCAAGAATTGTGCATCCCGACTAACCAGCCTTCATCAGCTTACTCACCGAAGCCAGCCTTCGCTTAACCCCAATTTTTGGATTCAAAGCCAATGCCTCCTCATAGACCCGGGCTGCTTCGGGGTACTGGCCCAACTGCTCGTGCGCAAGCCCCTGGACTTTCAGCGCTGTAGGCTTCCAAGCTAGGTTTTCATCTGCGCCGAGTGAGCGGGCACGCTGCACCGCCGCCAATACTTCTCGGGCGCGCTCATCCGTCAGGCCGACCTCCCCTAGGAGGCTTTCTGCTGCAAGAATGATGCGGTCATAGCGTGATGAGTTGAGCTTGGCATTACCCAGTCGGTCGGCATCTAAGAATCGACCGTCGATGTCGTACCGGAAGCTTCCCATTTCTGCGAAGACAGCCATGAGCTCCCCATTGTCCTCGTCCACTTCGTAGCTATCAGGCCATCCAGCTTCTGGAGAGACGCAGTACATTTCGACCCGACTGACCAAGTCGAACAGGAACACCTTGTTACCATGCTCGGTTGGGCTGTTGGCGGTAGCGCAGAATGCGTATTTCCCGTGCCTAGAAATGCCGCTGGTGAGAATATTTGCCGTCAGCTCTTTAGCTAAGATCATAGAACCGCTGGGATCGAAAACGTTGAACGTCCCAGACAGGGTGCTACCAAAATGCCAATCTTCCAGGCAAAACACGCCGGCGTCACAAACGTGGCCATTGTTTGGCCTAGGCATACTCCCATGGCAGACAACGGAACCGCTGCTCACATCTGCAAGCGCGTAGGCCCCTAAGCCGGATTCTCTGTGACCTCCCCGACCCGCTGACGGATCAGAGTCTCGCCAGGCGATCGCCCACTTCTTGGACTTTGACAGCTGATAGATGCCCGAAAAATCAAGCGATTCGACAGTGAGAAAAAGCTTATCTCGTCGGATTTGAGGAGCAGCCCGCAGCTCTGACCGAGCTTTGAGGGATTGAGCCTGAGCGGGCTGGTGATTTGCTGCGGTATCGGATTTGAAAGCTTTGGGTCTTTTGAACAGCCAGTTGAAAATGCTCATCTCCTACTCCTTTGGAAATTTGAGCGCACTGGGATGGAAGCAGGATGCGGCAAAAGGCCATTATAGGCATGCAGGCGCCCCGGGCAAGGATTGGATTTGACTCATGAGCCGAAGACAGCTCGCCTAGCAGTAGCTCGTTCAACTCACCCTGCGCAAATCGAGCCCTACTTTGATCTGATTCGCGACCTAGGCCTAGTCACGCCCGTTGCTCCATTCGTATCCTGGAAAGACCCAGAACGATAAGAACAAGAAGGAGCGCACCCCATGCCAAAAGCAATATTCACCTTTCGCACAGTCAAGTCCCCAACGGTAGTCGCGAGGTCTGTAACCATGCCATCGAGAAGAACGAGAGCCGCCAGCTCAGTAATTTTCAAGCGCTCGGTTACCTGCTGCGCTGGGTTGATGCGCTATCCGAAGATCCGGCAGATCTAGCAGGGTCAATCGGGGCCATGTTGGGTTTCGATGCGGAGGTCGCAGCGTTAGGGTTTGAGCCCTTCGACCCGGTGCACATACTGTCTGCGCCGACCTGGAAAGACCGCATGCGTGCAGCTTGGTGCGTGATCGGTGCGGCCGAGAGAACCAAAGCCCTGCAGCTTGATTACAACAAGCTGCATAATTACTGGCCCAATACAGATTTCTGTAGCTCGGACTGGGATGCCGAGGTCGAGCAATGGGTAGCTAAACTGGCTGCGTTCGATGTTAGCTGTGAATTTAAGATTTGCTCGGTGGTGGGGAGCCCTTCTCGGCCTCAACTGGAGTTCAGGAGCTAATAGCTGCCCCCCACGGCCTTGGGGCTGACAGGCCTGCAGGTAACGAACAGGTTGGGAGCAGAATACTTGATTTTCAGGCCTGCATCGCATCCGCTGCCCGAACCTACATACTCACTATGGAGATCTAAATTCCTGCTCCGTCCTGGACATAATCGAACGACCAGTCAGCAAGGCCCTCGCATCCATGAGCCAGATAGTCTGGTGGTGTTACTACACTTGGATCAGTCCCTACTGACAGTGCGGCAAGCCCTGCGCCCTGGGCCGATGGGAGTAAGCCGTCCCACCAGGAGATTCGAATAGCATGATTCTCGCAGGCCAGCGAAAGCCGCATCAACATATCCTCAAGCTTTGCCCCTCTGTTAAAGCCTTCCTGCATGGACTCGCGCACCCACTGACAGGATTGGTCGCTCGACTCATGCCAGGCGAGCACATACGCCCATCCGTCCTGCGTGGGGGCGGTAAAGAATGTCAGTAAGTCGAGCGCCTTGGTCTCTGGCCCGAGATCCTGAAGCTTGCGACCAAGAAAGTCATAATCAGGGAAAAGCAGCCCTGAGGCCTGCACCGAGCAAGGGGAGCTCGACCGAAAAACGATGAATCGAAACTCCGTGAAATTGCCTTGTGAGATCGCCGCATCGTAGATGAGCTTGTGTCGGTGGAGGTGTTGAAAACCAAATGCCTGCCCTTGAGCTGAGTCCACCAGCAATTGGCGGTTTGCCTGAGGTACGTCAGGGTGGTCGATCATCGCTGCTAGAGAGCGTGCGGCATTTTCTTTGACGAAATACTCACGACAAATGCTGCGGTAGGCATAGAGAGCTATCTGTTCGTGATCGAATGCCAGTGGTCTGTCATCGATCGGTGCGAACAACCTATTGTCGTGGTGCTTGCACATGCCGCGGAAAGTGGACACCTTGTTGATGCCCACTTTCTTCAGTTGAGGCTTACCCCCGGTGGATTTCAACGTGGTGAGATCGGCGGACAGCTGGTAGACATGACCTTGCTCTACGATCAGGTTGAGCTGGCCACCCTTCTGAATTGAATGCGCGGAGATGATAGTGTCGCAGCGGGCCCCATTTTCGTAATGGAGGCACCGCCCCCTGTTGCGTTGCTGCGCCATTGCTGTCTGATGCGCATGAGTGAAGGACATATTGATCTCTATTGAGGTGTGAACTGGATTAGCACTTGTTTCAGAATTGCGATCGCTGCTGAGGCAGCCCTCATTCACAGGCTTGGCGTAATCGTTCTGCGAAGAGTGGCAGGAAAAGTGCGGATTCAGCTACCTGCCACCAGACCTTGTTTTCATGCTCGTCGGTGGCTGCCAGCAGATCGTGGGCCAGAAAGACTTCAAACCCCGCCCGGGCGACCTTGTCCTCGGCACTGAACTCGTAAAGCCCCGCTTGGACAAGCAGCTTTTTGACGATCAGGGGCAATAACCAGGTGGAGAAAATGAGGTGATTATGGCGAGGCCAGATGCTTCCCTTCTCTCCATTTGCGGGGCCATGAGCTGCGGCGTTGCGAGCGGCACAGAAATCATGAACCCAGGCGTCGAGCGGACGATTTACGTTTTTGTCCCAGTGCTCGCGCCACCAAGATTCGTCCAGACTCCCTTTATGCCAGATAGGCGGGTTCGGTAGCTCATCGAAGTGTTCGTTGATGGCCCTGCGGAAGGCAGCTTTGTCATGTGGGACGTTGAGCAGCGTGTCTATGGCAACCCTCATCAGGATCAGCTCGGATCGCTCATCCATGGATGGGGCATCGGTGTTGGCCCTGAGAAAGGACACGATCGCCTCGTCTATGCGTTCCTTTAGTTCCCCGTCAGGTAGCTTGAGCAGTGCTTCGAGCAGTGGCGTGTCGATCGAGATCCCCGCGCGATTGTCGACGTGATACGGCCGAATGAATTTGAGCCCTCCACTCCCCGCCAGCATGTTTTGCGTTCCACCGTCACGCCGGCGGGTGGTCATACAGGAGTGAGCCGGTGAGGCGATATCAAATCGCTGCGCGACAACCTGGAGTGTGTCTGCGTTGTAGTACTCGGACGCTGAGCATAGCGATCGGCTTGCCAAAGCTGAGAACGCAAGATAGGAACTCTGCACCAAGCGCTGCTGGATCTGAGCGTCCGATACCTCCATGCCAGGTGTGTCATCGTTCCAGATGACAAGCGCTGCCTGATGGACTGGATGAGAGGGCTGAGAACCGAATCCCCGGTCGCCGTAGTTGCCCAGGACACCGTCGAAAGCTGCCTGCGGGATGCCTAGAAGCTCGCCAGGTAGCCGCCCACGTTCGTAAGGCACCAAGCACATGTCAGCGATCCGCAGCTCTTCAGTAGCCGCCACCCAAGGCAGAAAGAACACCACTGCCATAACCGTCCTCCCTTCACTATGCCCTGGGCTAAATGATCTTAGCCCACCGAGGAATGATCAACTGGGCCTGATTCTTTCCTCTGCACTGGGCGTATCGTGAGGTCTGGTCGAAGGCGAAGCAGATGGGAATCTACGGCTCTCGTGGTCGATCCGTTCACTCGATCGCCTTGGTGCAGCTGGGGAAAAACTAAGCCATAGCTTAGATTCTCTAGCTAACCGTGACAAAAAACGCAAAAACTAAGGTAAACCTTAGTTTTTAGATACCGACCTTGGGCAGTACGTTGCCCAGCCGATCTCGTACGAGGATCCCCCAGAGCTCAACATTTGCTAGGTCGTAGAGAACCATCAAGACTGCAGCTAGAGTCCAGAGCCCTAACGACAGATTACCCACTTACCTTCGCTTGCGACGGATGCGCTTGGGGTTCGAAGCGAGCCATTTCTGCCCCCCCCCCGGCTCAATCTCCAAACTTCCACCTAGAGGGCATCGTATAAGCAACTCAAGCACTAAACCCGTGCTCCAAGCGCCTCGATGACCGTGTCAGTTTCCAACCTGGTTGTGATCATGGCGGCAGGAGCTTTGCCGCCAAACGCTTGCAGCGGACGCGACATCCAGCGCTTGGCTGCATCAGAATCGCCGCTGTACAGCCTCTTTGCTTCGTCGAGTATTTCTAGGTAACGGTCGTGTTGATCGGGGGACAAGGCGTTCATCTGAAGGCTCGCTCCGCTTTGGTTGTTTCTCAGGCCGGGCATGTGGCTGTGCAAAGTTCGAATTATCGTCGATTAGTTGGCTATTATCTGCGGCCATTTGCGATGAGTCGGCAGCACTGCTGCTTCGAATCGGCGACTCCAGGAGCTCCACGCTTCAGCGCCAAACGCGCCTTCATCCACCACCCTGCAGAGTCGAAATCTTGCATCACTCTCAAAAGTCTTCGTCGCTAAGAACCATGAGTGAAAATCCGCTGTATCCGCGTCGATCTAGCCCAAACATGACATGAGGCTAGGCTTGCACGCAACCCCCGTGATGGTGCACTTGATTAACTAGGTAAAATCTCATGAGTAAAGGGGCCTTATGACAGCCCCTTTTCGGAAAAGATCAATGGAAGCGTCCATAGATGATCTTCGCCCTAGTGCATGCTGTTCATACGGAGGTTCTTATCCGGAGTCACCAAAGCGTGCTCGTTCCAAGGCTGTGCCCAAATCTTCAAAGAGCTCTTCAGAGACGCCCAACTCTTCGAGAATCCTATTTAGGTTGCACGCGTATATCGTGTAGCGCCCTTTCTTGGAGATAGAAATATATAGGTATTGGACTTTCTTAATGTGCTCAGCATATTCGTCTAAGTGTGGATGCACTAACCTGTAGCGGTGCGACTGCAGGGGGTAGATTTTGATAGCATTCCTATCTAGCGGGGAATCCAGGAGGCTTTCACTATCTTTTTTATATGTATTACAGTCTGCACAGATCACACAAAGATTTTTGGGTTCGAACATGAACTGAATATATTTTGATTTGGGCAGAATATGCTCAACTGGGGAATTGGCTGCAGCGATCGCGCCGATATCTGAGCGGCAATAGGCGCAAGAAAGTTTCTGCTCTCTTCGGTAATGGTTTCTTACTTCGCGACGCATATCTTCGAGGTCGTCATCGCTCCATCGAGTGTGGCTGAGCTCCTTATCCTTCTTGATCTCTTCTACTTTTAGAGCGACTTTAGCACTAAAGATTACCGGTGAATTAATGAGAGGCATAATGACTAACCAGTTCCTCTACTGATATGATGAGTTTCTTGACTGGATCTTCGCTTGATAGGTTTGGCTTGAAAGCTAGCAACCTATTTAGCCCGTCCAAAATCTCAGCATCTATTTTGCTTCGACTCCTTATTTTTGCAATCAAATCAAATCCTAAACGAGAAACATATTCGTTCATCCTGCCAGGGGCTCCAAAAAGCTCCGCAAGCTGGAAGTCGGCAGATTTGTTATTGAAATCCTTAGACTTGTGTAGCACTCCACTTTCCAGTTCCAAAACGTAGGAAAATTCTGACGTGGCACAAGACACGATCTGTGGCGAGTGGGTGGCGACGATGAACTGGCAATCTGAATATTTCGAAAAAGCTGATATCAACATTGGCATGAACTCTTCTTGCCAACGCGGGTGAAGACTGATTTCTGGTTCATCAATCAAAATCACTGAGCCGTTTCTAATATGACCTGCGATCCCTAGCATTATAATCAACAGGCACTGCTCACCCGAGCTAGCTCGGCGCAGACTGATTGGGCCATGGTTTTCTTTCTCCAAGATAAGATCCATTAGCCGTATTAGCCCGAGCTTCATAAGAATGACTATCGAGTTGAGAATGTAAGGCGGTAATTTTTTACCGTTGATGTAAGCCGTGCTGGTTGCAAAGTTAAACTCAAGCTCTATAGCTTTGCGAGAGTAATAGTATGAGGCGACATGATCCATCGCATACTCAACCGAGGACTGCTCCTCAGTTCCTAGCGCCTCGAAAATAGCCTGGTATCTTTTGTCAACTCGTATCGGGCCGGTGCTTTCAACGGGCTCGACGAAAAAATACTCTTTTTCACTCGTGGCTTTGAACTCGTCAGCAGCCTTATCAAAGACAGGCTTCAGCATGTAAGTTGATCTTGGCCTGAAATGCAATGAGGCGAAAACTTCCAGAAAGCTAACGCCGTGGTTGCCGTGTAAAGCGCCACCGAGTAAGCCGCGAGCGGCTGAAGACATTAAGGATATTGAAGATGACGTGAAAGCTGAGCCGTCTCCGCGCAGGCCAATGTAGCGAAAGTTGCTATGGTTTTTGAGCTTGAATCTGGAAATAATCGGAAATTTATCAAACGGGCTTGTTGAAACAGCTATTACCAAAGGTTCTTCTTCATCGTCGTAATCATAGTCATAGCGCTGTATGAGTTCCTTCGCAATCGCAGAAATCAGCCGACTTTTACCTATACCGTTTTTTCCTACCACTAGGGTAAATGAGTTGCTTTCACTAAGCAGTGCCTCGTCTTGGATCAACTCAAGCTCGGCGCCTTCGTAATTGTAAATTCCAATTTTCAAATGTGCTTCCTTGTGTGTGTTAACGTGGATTGTATAATTTCCGAGCGGCGTCCTCCCCTATGCGGCTCTGCGGGATAGCCAGGCACAACATGTGAATGGCAGAGGTTTGATTTTGAAAGCTGATAGGTGCACAGCGTTGCCCTTCTGGTTTAATCACAGGAGGTAGCTCGGCCAGCATGACCCCTACCATCCTTTCCGGTATGCGATGGCTGTATGCCATGAAAGTGAACGGAAGGCTACTTGATCTTACCGCTTGCTGGGTAGACGTCCCTTTCCTTGTCATCGCCGCTTATCGGAGGCCAACAGGGTGTGTTCTCATTGCTACCGCACACGCTATTTCGCGCGATATGCCGCAGGAGGGATGAACGGGTTGCTGACCGTCACCTCCAACTGTTTTCGTGTAGCAGTCGGGCTTTCCATCATGTTCTCCATCGTGATCAGCAGACGATAGTCTGGCCAGGCGCGAGCGTTTTCCCGAAGTAGTTGATTGCCTGAGGCCGAACAAAGCGTTTCAAGTGCAGCATCAACCGTCCTGGGACTCGCTCTCGACTTTGTTGTGACGCCACCGTAAGCAAAGTCTGTCATCGTCGTCCATCACCCAGAGACCAGACCAAATAGCCATCCAGAATTGCGCCCTCACAATGGTTGGCAGCGCCATTAACCGACCCAGCGCCTGCAATGCAGGGCGAACGCTGAATTTCCTTTTGGGGTAAGCGAAGGGCGTATAGACACGGTGTCCGGGTAGGCCGAACCTGAAGCGCCAGTAAAGCGAGATCTCGCTCTTGGCAAATTTGATCGCATTGCAATTCCAGCGCTTATTCCAGCGGAACCTCCACTGATCGTTCAAGAGCCAGCTGTGGGTCATGAAGGACTGCACGGAGTCCTGGGCAGGTAACTCAGAGCCAGTTGCTGGCTGGATCACACAATGCCGCAGCTGGATCTCCTCTACTGAGAATGCAATGCCTCCCTCCTCACCGCCCACAAATGCTTGTACGGGAATATTTGTGAGGTTCCAGACGATGGGACGAGCATCTACATCGCATACCGATACTTTTTCCTGATAGCGGATGCCTGCGCCAATCGCCTCGAAATACAGGTCAACCTTAGCGAGACTCTCTCCGATGGAGCGCAGCGCCAGACGTGAGATCCGTGGCTCAGGATCCGTAGGCATTGCTAGCCGTACTGAGTACTCCAAGTGATTTCCTAGCGTATCCCACCGCGCTCCCAGCCGATGACGAATAGCCCATTTTTCATGTGACGCAGCGTAGGTCTTGTACAGCAACGCCTTGGTCACCCGCTGCCAAATCCAGTCTGCAGCCTTGACGACGAGGTTGAACGGAACTGGGATATCCAAGCTTAACTCCTAGTTGCACTGCACAAGGTCAATGCCGTGAGCAGTGGATCTTCGACCAATAGTGCCGCAGTCACCGCATCAGCATGACAGCAGTCACAGTACCCACGGATTTCCGCGCAGATGTCAGCAGCAGGGGGTATCGGGCAACTAGCTGGTGCCCTCACCAAGCTACAGTCCTAAGTCGATGGCAAAGTACCGATCGCGCATTGCCTCTGAGGCCTGGCCATCATCGAGAAGGCGGCGACACAAGTTGTGAACCAGATGTAATCGCAGGGAGTGTCGTATTTCAATGCCAGGGCTGAGCACGTGAAAACGGCCGGCCCGGTTTCGAAGCAACGCGCTGAGCAGCGCCTCCACCCCCTGGATGCCAATATCTTGTGCATAAAGGCGCGATGGCGGCTCAAGCCCAGGAGCTCTCTTGTAGCTCAAAATTGCAGAGTCCAAGATGCGCTCCAAGCCTGAACCGTAGTGCTCAGAAGCGCGTGCCCACACAGCCGTCTCCAAGCTAACGTCCAATTACTGTCCTTTCCTAAAGGTCGTGCGGAAAGTTTCGACCTGGCATCAGAGTGCTGCGGGTGCTCGTTTATACTGGCGATCGCTGAAGCGAGAACCTGGAGAATTTAGATGTTTATTGAGTTTGACCCCAACCGCAACGATTTTGATGCCTTGATGAGACATTGCCAATCGCATCGACCTAATACGGGGGATGCCAGAGAGGATCAGCGCCTGCTCGATGCGCTCGAAGCGCTCTCGGAAGCCATGCAGGTCTCAGATCAAATCTCTGCACAGGGCTGATCAGCTCGACCGGCTCCTTAGCAAACATTACCTTGTTAGCCAATTCTGCGGTGAACCACCATGGCTGACTAGATCGTCAGCCCCTGCCGGAGTTTCAAGTTTGATCGTCCATGACTACGATCGCGGCAGTCGTGAGGGGTGAGGAATGGCAACGGCGACAACAGAAGCACAGCGGCTGCGTGCTGGATGAACATGAAGAGATACAGGATGAGGTAGCCCACCTGTAAAGCGGGCTACCTGCGACTCTTAGATCTTGGCTGCGTTTCGCTCAGGCTTCAGAGCCTTGAACTGCTTCTTCAGCTCCCACCAGTTGGCATTGAGCCATTCAGTGACCTTGCCACGCCCGGGGGCGGTCGACTTGAAATGCTCTTTGAGCATCCACTCGGCGTACAGGCGGCTTTCCTTCGTCAAGTCCGGCCCCTCTCCGTATGCCACTCCTTTTTTGTCAGACGACAGGCCGAGGTTATTCAGGTAGCTGAGCATCTCGTAGCCTTCTTTGCGGCTTAGGTGCTTCGCATCTTCATGGATGAGATGAGGGTTATCCCCTTCCGTTGCTTTCCAGCTGTACTCATACCGCAGGTCACTTTTAAGAAGCTTCGCCATGGTTGCGCATCTCGTCATACCCGTTGGTGGGCAATGTCAATATGGTGGCCATATCGCGAGACTCAAGCCTTCGTACAGATATTTCTCAACCACGACAACAGACTGGATAGCAGGCAGCTGGAGGCGCTCAAGCCTCATCCGCAGTTCAATTTTCGTAGATGCGCTACCAGGCCCTAGCTAGGTTGAGCATCAATCCCCGCTTCGCTCTCTCTTTCACCACCTGTTTCGGTGCTTTCGCTTGGCGGAATGGATCGCTTGGCTTCTGCAAGCTGTTGGGTCAACTCCGCTGTTGTCGCTTGAAGCTGGATTACATGGGCATTGGCAGCCTCTGCCTCCCTGCGCGCGAGTAGCAGGTGTTCCTGGAGCATTTCTTTCGCGCCTTCAGCCCGTGCGGCAGCCATATTCGCGATGCCCAGATCACCTTCCAGGCGCCTCAGGGAGTCCTGAGTCTGGTGTAAAAGCTTGTTGTTTTGCCTTGCCTCTCCCAGCAATCGTTCGTTGTCTCGAATGAGTCGAGACTGCTCATCCTGACGCACCATCAAGGTTTGTTGGAGTTGCAGCAGTTCGTGTTGCGATTGCTGGAGCTGTGTTTCGTGTCGACGCTGGTCTTGTTCGCGTTGCTCTTTGATCGCAGTGCGGTAGTGCTCCAAGGCATCACGAGCATGCGCATGCTTTTCCTCCAGCGATCGCACCAGCTCATCTTTCTCCTGTATCCGCACTTCTAAGTCTGAGCAGCTCTGGCTGATGCGCGCGTTGCGGTTCAGCTCCGTCTGTAACGATGACTGCGACGTCTTCAATTCCTCAGCCTGGCTTACCAGTGCAGCATCGCGGCTTGCGGTCTCTTGCTGAGCCTTCTTGAGCTCATCTTCGAGCCCCTCGATCTGCTTATTCAGCACAGCCACGCGTTGTTCATGAGAGGTGCGCTCCTCTGCCAATACGACATTGCTCTCCTCCAGTAGCCGCTTCATGAGCTGAGCGACAAAGCCGGTGAGCTCGTCGCTCAGTCGCGTTGGGTCGGACTGAGGGCGTGGATCCGCAGCCTCCAGCTCCTGGAGATACCGAGAAATCGTGGTTTTGGAGCCGGTATTCCCGAGTTCGACGCGCACGGCGTCGATGCTCGGGTTGAGGCCGCGCGTCAGCAGCGCGCTACGCGCTTTCTGGACAAGAGCTTTGTTAATACCGCCGCGAGCCATGCTCCCTCCTACGATTTCATACCGCGTTACATGTCATGTATCTACATCTCATCTTATGTCATTTGACGGTTTAGAAAAATAGGTTTCGAGAGAGTAAATAATAGGGTGTTATGTGTTCTTATCACGCGAAATGCCTCAAAATCGTCTCCAGGCATGTGGAAACAGCAGGAATCGGTAGATGGACAAGGCGGAGCGGTACCTCACGGCAGGCACGCGAGAAAACACGCGCAAGAGCTATCGAGCAGCCATCGAGCATTTCGAGGTCACCTGGGGCGGATTCCTGCCGGCAACGGGCGAGGGAATTGTTCTCTATCTGGCGGAATACGCAGACTCACTCGCGCTCAGTACCTTGCGCCAGCGTCTGGCTGCGCTCGCGCAATGGCATCTCAGCCAAGGATTTCCCGATCCGACGAAGACACCACATGTTCGCCAGATGCTCAAAGGCATCCGGGTGGTACACCCCGTAAAACAGAAGCAGGCCACTCCCCTGCAGCTTCGCCACCTAGAGAAAGCGGTCAATTGGTTGGATAGCAAAGCGAGAGCAGCTATTGAGTCGGGTGACTACCTTGCTCTCATGAGATACAGGCGAGACGCAGCGCTGCTGCTTATCGGTTTTTGGCGTGGCTTCCGTAGCGATGAACTTGCTCGCCTCCAGGTTGAAGACACGCAAGCTGAGGCAGGCACAGGTATCACCTTTTACCTGCCTTACACCAAGGCTGATCGTGATCATCAAGGCAGCACGTTCAACACCCCTGCCCTCAAAAAGCTCTGCCCGGTGGAGGCATATATCAACTGGATAACCGTGGCTGGGATTGCCAATGGCCCCGTTTTTAGAAAGCTTGATCGGTGGGGCAACCTCTCAGAGAAAGGGCTTAAGTCAACCAGCTTCATACCCCTGCTCAGGCGCATCCTGGAAGACGCGGGCATACCTGCTCAGGCCTACAGCAGCCACTCGATGCGTCGAGGATTTGCGACCTGGGCGTCCGCGAACGGCTGGGATATCAAGGGCCTCATGAGCTACGTCGGCTGGAAAGATATGAAATCTGCGTTGAGGTATGTCGACGCCAGCACCTCCTTCGGCGGGCTAGCTGCATCTAGCCCAGGGGAGATCGATCGTGATCACTAGACTGCGCCAGCGATTTCATCTTGATGATTTCCGCCTCTGCCGCTCGCAATTCGGCAGTCACGCCCGACCACATCACCACGAGGGTCGATATCTTTTCGCGACTCGCCTGCAGCTCATCTCCCAGCTCAGCGAGCTCGCTTTCCAGCAGGTCGCAGCGCTGCTTGAGAAGCTCCTCGCGGCTAAAAAACAGTTCGAATGCTCTGTCGTCGGTGTGATTGTGCATCCGCTGAATGCCCTGAAGATGGAAGGAGAACAAATGTGCTCCTGGTAGAATAAGTCCGAGGACTGTATATTTCAACAGTACTCGTGCTTGCCTGCTCATTGATAAGGCGTGGTTCAAAGGACTCCGGAAGCTGACCCGTAATTACCATGATGCGCGGTCGGCGAAATGCACCGGCGCCAGGCGGCAAGAGGCATAGGTCAGCCGGGATAATCGTCACGAGATTAGGAAAGCCTTATGACACTGAAGTCGTCATTTGCTGTCGTACTGCGTGCACTGCGTAGCAAGCGGAACATTACGCAGCGCGAATTTGCGGACACAACAAGCAGGACGTACCTGTCGAAGCTAGAAGGCGGGAGATCTAGCATCACTCTGGACAAGTTGGAGCAGCTGAGCGAACGGCTTGGGCTCTCCCCGCTAGCGTTGCTTGCCTTGACGGTTAGCGAGGAGACCGGAGAGCCGGCGGCTACGATACTTGCCAAGCTGGGTGCTGAACTGCGCGAACTGACCAGGGGTGAAGGTGTAACTGGCGTTCAGCCGTTGATACCTTCTCCTGAGGCTACTCCATCGCCACCAGCGAAGCAGCATTCCTCCTCCAGGCCTGCTGTAGGGCAAACAGAGCTTCCCTTCTAAATTGGTGTTCTGCAAAACCGTTCAACGCCCAGGTCGTTCAGGGATGCTTGTAACCTGGCGCACCCACTTCTACAGACAACTACACATATTTGAGCTGAGCGCCGGATAACTCCGACGCCCGCTGTCGCCGGTCAATTGAGGTTAGGCCATCTGGTTCCGCTTGCTGAAGACCACTGTACGCTTGGCCTCGAACCTCACCACCCCGACAAACCCTCGCCGTCTTAAGGCTTCTACTAGCCTTCGGTCATCCGTAGACGTTGATAGGTGAGCACGCTTCTTCTCAACGAGTGCGCCGTATTCCTCCCCTAATAATGGGAGTACCACGGCTATGTCAGCCCAACTGCAACCCATCTGAAGCACCTGAATGATCATGTCTGTCCGCTTTGAGGCGCTCATGGAGGTGTCCGTCATGCAATGGAGCATCACAGGTAGGTAGCTGGTTGGGAATGTGCCTTGCTCCCTGTTTGCACGTACACAAGCATTGCTCAATTCCTCTATCGAGCCCTCCCACGTGCTGAACATGTCGACGGTGACGCCCTGCCACATCGTCATGGTATCCGCCAGCGACGCGACACCCGCGCGACTGAGAGACGTCACAAGACCGATCGGGAGCGTAGACAAACTGAGGGTCGCCCGGGCTTGGTTCCAATGGTGAGCGATGTAGCGCGCCTCTACAGATGGATCATTTTGGGCAATCAGCTCTCTGATTTCTGAGCTGAATGGGACGAAAGAGGCGTTAGCAAAGGAGACCCACCGTCTTGCAGGGACGGAGCTATTCGTCAAAACCGAGGGGTTCAGGACAATCGAGGAAAACAGCGAGTTCAGCGTCTCATTGGCGATCTGCTCATGTTGAATGAAGTAGACCTGTAGCTCCTCCTCGCTTTCGCCCCCCCAGAGTTCCTTAGCAAGCGTCGCAGATGTGCGTTTAACGAAGGCGAAAAATGCCGGGAGTGCAGCTCCACTCAGATCCCCAGGTTCAGACTCAACAGGCTCACGGGACGCGCTGTCGGTTGCGAGAATCACGGTGTCGAAGAACGTCCATACGGTGTCGCCAACGTTGCACAAACGTCCAGACTCCATCGCACCGACCCAGAGCTCACGAGGGAGTTTGCCAAGGTCGGTCAACAAGCAAGTGCTGCGACGTATGAGCGCTAGCTGAAGCGCATGCCTGTCTTCGCTACCTTCCAGAAGCGCCAGCAAGCTCAGCAGTGAGCTTTCTGTCTCATCGAGGATACCCTCCTGACTCAGCAATCCGCTCACGTACTCTGAGGGTGACTGCTGGATCAAATCCTCGAACCCCTCGATGCCAAACTGGCTGATGCGATGATGCGAAACGACACCAGCCTCTGTTCCAGGCTCCAAAACGCTACATAGCAGTTTCAACATTGGCAGCGTAGGACTGAGGCAACCCCACTGAACCAGCGCCCTGATATCTTCCGCAGTAGCTGATTGGCTGACATTCCAGAACTGCGCTGGCTTTTCTCTGAGCCAAGTCCATCCCATCTGGCCAGATGTAAGGCCGGGGATCAGCTTGGAGACATCGTGCAGGCCGTTGATGGTTGTGATCAGCGAGTCACTGCGACCTTGTAGCTGTGTCAGCTGCTCACCGGACAAGCTATCAAGCACCATTACCACCAAGTCTTCACGAACAAGGTTTGCCTGGTCGTATGTCAAAAGCTCATTGATGAGAACGGGATGATATTTGAACATTGCTCTGGTGAATGCGCTCTTCGCCTCCTCCGGCAGCAGCTCGACCACTTCAGCGAGGCGCCCCATATGCTCCAGTCCGCTTCTGAGAATTAGCGCCAGCTTTTCTTTCCTCGACTCAGCGTCATCCTGGCGAGCGCGAACGAGCTCTGCCATCAAGTGGACTAGCAGCCCCTTGCCCTTATCAACCGAGTCAAAGTCCAGCTTACTCGCGACGCGTTCTGGATTGCGGATTGGGGTGGCAACGTCGAGCATTTCACCCCGGGCTAGGGCCATCGTAAGCATCTTGTCTGACTGGGTCAGGGAGCCTTCGTAGAAATAGCCTAGGTAGTCCGTGTAATCAGTATCAAGCTTGCCTCTGCGCAACAAGAAAATGATCAGCTCGTAGCCATTGAGACGAGCACTGAATGAGTCACCATAGCCGTTCTTACAGGCCTCTCTGAAGGGCATAGTCTTCAGCTTCGTGACCTCTCTCATGGCATCTGCTATCTGCTCGTCAATGTCATGGACTGTGCTTTCCAGAGCTTCAACGCGCTCGGAGTACGACAGCTCCTGCAGCACTGTGGCAGGGCTCAGCGCATCTGCTCTCTGAGTTCCATAACCTCTGGAATAGAACTGGGGCGCGACGTGCCTCTGACGAATCACTTGGTCAAACACCTGGTCTTCGACAAATTCCATCAATGAGATTTCGCTACCGTCTTCCAGCCACAACGTATTGGCGTGCTTGAGGTTGCCCTTGCGAATTAGCTCAAACCAGACGCATGCACGGAGACTCTCAACATCTGTAGCGATCTCTGCCTCGCGCGCTGATCGGCGCTCCCTCAGTTCTGCAATTACGTCCTGATACTGCTGAGCCTCCGATTTTACCCATGCGGGGTAGCCTTCGATTGCTTCATAGACCAGCCCTTTGCGCTTGAGCAGATCCGAGTACACGTCCGGGTGAAGATTCCTCAGAGCCACCATTGCGAAAAGCTTGTCAGGTTCAAGCGCCAGGCCGTCATTGGCGAGAATGTTCGCGTAGATGTCGAACTCATTTACGATGTTCTTGATCAGTCGCATTTCGTCGACGTGGTACCCAACCGTCTCGATCAATTTTGGCGACAACCCGGCACTGAGAGGCTGGCCCTTCACGTGACGCTGATCGAGCAGCTCGATCAGTTTTTCCCGTGAGTTTTCCGAGTTCACGACCGGGATGACGGGGATGATCAAGTCGAAGAATTTCGTCTTGTCCGTGACGGTAAACATCTCATCCCGCAGCGCATAGATGAAATGGATAGGACGCTTGATCTGCGGGGATTGCCGAATGATGAAGTTGATCTCACGAAGCCTGAAGAAGATCTCCTGGATGTCAAACCTGTCCAGATCTTCAATCACCACGACGTCGATGTCACTTTGCTCGAAGCAGTAGATGATCTCATCGATGTTCTTGTGCAACACCGAGCCATGATGCGTCGCCTCCAGCTTGCCGCCTTTGAGCGTCAGGCCATCGATGCTGAAAAGCGAGAGCAGCTTCAAGCCTGAGTACAGGGCCCACACACACCCTGCTGCAACAACACCCAGAGCGACCAGTTCGGGAATCCACATCAGCCCTTTAAGCGCCCAATCCTTTGCTACCTCGGAAAGGGTCTGCAACTTAGGTGCGCCCAGCCGCAGTGCACAAACCCCAATTGCTGCCACGCATAGGGTGCGCCAACAAACCCGTAATGTAGACGCTTGAGAAATACGCTTGAGCCGGGTTTTAGGGAGCTTCTTCGCCTGTACTGCATACAGCAGTTGCTGGACGATGGTCTCCTCGATCCGGTTGATCAAGTCGTCCCCCGCCTCCCCCTCAGGGCTGGCCACAACAGGGGCGGCAGTACCGCGAGTCGGGGACTCCGATGACTCACCAATTGAGTTTGGCGAGACGGTCGTAGGAACATTTGCCTTTGTGAACGTTGCCAACGAGACGAAGGTGAATTTGAAGCTGCGGTGATGCTCGAAGAATGTCTTCAGAACACTGCTCTTACCTGCTCCATAGCCACCAGTAATGGCAATGTTAAGCACTTCGTCGTTCTGCAGTGCCCGCAAGAGCTCCCGCTCGTACCTCTCTACCCTATCGTCCTCTACCAGGACTGGGG
The DNA here is from genome assembly GCF_002113045.1 of Pseudomonas sp. B26(2017). Lineage (NCBI taxonomy): Bacteria > Pseudomonadati > Pseudomonadota > Gammaproteobacteria > Pseudomonadales > Pseudomonadaceae > Pseudomonas > Pseudomonas sp. B26(2017). The sequence goes on from NZ_NEJJ01000001.1 coordinate 409,867, forward strand.
TCAACGGCTCGAAGAAGCGGTCGTCTTCACTACGCCATGCTATGAACGAACGTCGTGTTGCCCTTCCACCAGCGACAAGCGCCCACCAACAGCGACTGGCGCCGCGCACGATTCTCCCAAACATCTGCTTACCCTGCTTCCTGGCCTGTCGTGCAGCGCAATAATGCACTCACCGTCGATACGATCGCCCACGTTCACACCTTATGTGCATACGCGACACCTCAATAGCGGCTATATGCCACATATAGGGTCATTGCGCTATCCAGGATTGAAGGCCGTGGTGACAGCTGTTCATTAGCGCCGCGGTAGGCTTGCCTTGACCCCCTACCCAATGACGCTTGCATCTTCCCTTACTGAAGCTCGCCTTCGCCTTCTCGCGTAGGCATGCCGCAGACATCGCATATCACGTCGGCGACCACATCGGGCTTACTTGCTTGTACGACCTTCATTCAGCACCTCCGCCACCCTCTACGACCGTGAGTCGCACCTTTCCGACCTCAACCTAGCCGGGCACCGCAACTTAATGCTCAGCGTCGACCGGCCAGATTCGGGTAGCCTGCCCCTGGCTGGGCAATAACAGGCGGTTGAGTGTACGCATGATACCCTGCCTCAAGTTCAATTCCTGGAACATCCGCTTGAGCACGCTAGCTGCCCCCAGTTATTACGAGTCACTGCTTCACGCTCCTACTTTCTCCTCCGACCCTGCTGGTAAACGCCAAGCTGAGCGCTGGAAACGTCTGGTTGACGACATCCCAAAAGCACGACGGAGCAAGACCTGCGCGAGGCCCGAGGGAAGGCTGAGGGTTACATCATCGGCCTAGTCGAAACGGGCCATCTCTGCCATGACGGAGAACGCGACTGCAATATCCTCAGTAGCGTGCACCGTCGGCAAGACTTCTTGCGAACACTGCTTTCGACTTATACCTGACTCGTGACCATCGCAATTCCGGCGCCTTCCTGAGGCGCCTGGCGCCAAGGCATCAAGCCCCTTTTTGTGAGAAACGACCGTAAGCTCACCCTCCCCACTTCATGCTTGAAAGTGGCAATGACGAAGCGATCACATTCTGTGATAGCGCCCCAAATCAGCCCTCCTTCCTTAGGCTCACGACATTTGGAGTCTGGAGAAAGTTACGTCTGATTAACGTGAGTAAGGGCCCTCATCAAGGTGAAGTCACCTGTGAAGGTCTACACTGTGCGCTCAGGTAGCACGCAGTTCAGACTCCTCAAGCTCTAGACCCAGACCAAAGCGGGCTCCGATTGTTGCAGCCACTTGACGATGCATCTCAGTGGATCGATGGAAATGGATTTCTGTTTGGTAGGCGGGCCATTGACCTGCCTGACGAATCAGATAAACCAGCTCGGCCTCCACGGTTTCGATGTCGAGACAATCCCCATCAATCGCATTAACGTGGCACCAAATGTCCATCGTCGCAGCCGAAAAATGACGACGCCAGGCGTACCCGTGATATCCGTTCTTGCCATTGGCTGCCCATCCGATCCTTAGACGATTGCTCATCGATTGCTTGCTGATTCCAACGTAGACGGGATAGGAATGCCCCTCAACACTGATCACGTAGAGCTTCGGAGCTCGAGATGTCGCTAACCCAGAAAACCTGGATGTGTTCTCTGGGCACCGGATGGCAAAGGTCACGGCATCAAATGTCAGCGCATACCGTCCCAGGTAAGTCATTTCCATAGAAGACCCTCAACAAAGCGGCTGTACGAATAGAGAGTCCCCTTCACTAGAGGCATACTCAGTAAACGCTAGCCAATCTCCATGCGGGATGGCTAGGCCCACTCACGCACGCATGACCTTGTTCCAATCAATTTCATGACCAGCAGCTTCCAGTTCCCGCCCCAGCGCCTGCTTCCAGCCATCCTTATCCATCGACTCCCACACCACACCAGCAAAGTCACTCGGAATTTCCACAGTTCCGCGCTTGAGAGCGCAAACCTTTTGGCGGCCTAGGCGGCCCAGAAAGTAGCCCAACTCCAGCAACACATTCTGGCGAGCGCGGGGTTCTGGTGCTCCCCCTTTCATGCAACCTTCATCGTCCGGGGTGAGCAGCACTACAGCAAATCCAACATCACCGTGTGCCTCCACCTTCTCGATAACTGTCCTTCCCTGATTCGCTTGCTCGTGCAAAATGATGGATTGGAAGCCAAGTCGCTCGAGAAAACGCGCCAGCGTCTCACGAGCCCCTTCATCATGACCATGCACGATGAACACCTTGCGGGATAGCTCGCCTGAACCCTTCAACGCACCATTTGCGGCGTGGGTGACCGGAGCTTGCTCATGGTCGGATAAGTCTTCTCTCAGCGTCCGCTGTGCCTCACCCAGCAAAGAGATGGACTGAGCAATGTTGTCCTTTGTCCCTTGGACGTAATGGTGCCTGCGGGGATAATCCTCAGAGTAAAAGCCTGGAGAGAAATGCAGCTGAGCGGCAGATGAAAAACGAAAGTAGATCGCCGTATTTAGGCCGAAGCACCTATCCAAAGTATCTTCAATTGACGTCGACAATGCTACGAGCCTTGGCGAGTCCCCGTCCTCGTTGAGCTGCGAAACGTCAAAAGCTTCGAGGTCGCTGATGCGCTCCTGCAAGCGTTCAATTCCCCTCTCCATCTGTGCTGGAGACAGCTGAAGTTTCGGAGCGACGCTGTTGGCGCCAGATTGGGATTTGCTACGTGCCATCAAACAATTCCTATGCGTGAATAGGTAAGCAAAAACGGGTGAACGCAGTCGGCGGGTTCTTCCGCCCCCACCCACAGCCATTTCGGAAATCGGCGCGCTGTCGTGGGCTGCAGCGCTGGACTATTTCACCAAGGCCAATGGTGCTGCGGGCACCCTAAGCATGAAGCGCTCCATGACCAGGGCATCTGTTAGCCCAGAGTTCTTCAGGATTGTTCTCCAGCTCGCATGATCAAGCAGATCTACCGCCCTCTGAACCAACGTCGGCGCTTCCATCTCGATCTGCTCGTCGAGTTCTTCCCGCTTGGTGAAGCCATTGCGGCTGAGATAGGTGAAACCCGACCGGGCTTGATCTTGAGTAATCAAATTGAGAGTCTGCGCACGATAGATAATCGCCTTAAAGCTGACTTTCCATCGCAGCTTGAGCGCCCCAAGCGACGTCCAGTTCAGGTACTGCCCACGCATGGATGGGAACTCACCACCGAAGCTCGCCCGTGGCATGAGCAGCGCGCTAGCGAACTGATTGGCCTGGGCCTCAGTCGTTCGGCAACCTGTTTCAATACCCTGGTGCATCACCAGATGACCAAGCTCATGGGCAATATCGAATCGATGCCGGCAAGGATTTTCTTTGGCAGTATTGCGCACGATCAGAGGGCGCTTGTTGAACAGGGAGAATGCATCTACACGATCATCCGCATCAGCAAGGCTCACCACCAAGACACCTGCCATCTCCGCCAACCGGGTAACATTGCCAATCGGGCCTATGCCTATGGAAAGCTCTCTACGAAAACCCTCAGCAGCCTTCTCAATGACGTCATCACTGGTAAGCGGCAACTCAAAGGGGTTGAAACCCACGGGAGGGAAATCCACTTCCTGCTCAAGCTCATTGACCAAAAGCTCAAAGAGCTCCACCTGGGAAGCAATGCTCTTTTTGATCGTCTGCGTCGACGATCGCAAGCTGCGAAAATGGCACTGTTCCAGTTCTACAGAACCTCGGCGCGGGCTCGACAAAAAGTCTTCCGTCACTCCTAAGGCCTTGGTCAGCACCTGGATCTGGGCGGGATTCGGAATGGAATTTATCTCTAGCTTGTGAGCGTACTGTCGGCTTACCCCGAGCAGATCGCCCAGCTCTGCAAGCGACAAGCCAGCAGCGCATCGAGCTAGCCTCAACTTGTCAGGTGAAAACTCAGCTTCAAAAGCAAGCTGTTGTGTTCTGTCATCCATCTACGGGTTCGTCATCGTCAGTGGCCTTTCTATCAATGTCTTTGCGCTTGCGCTGCACTTCTGCCTCCGGTACATCCACCGCAGCATGCTGCTCAGTCGCTCTGACCGACAGCATCGAGCGCTCGTCATGCTTCCACAGGCAAATCACATTGTGATTCACGTCGAAGCCGACGATAGCCACTTCAACCTTCGGAAATTCAGGGTCGTTGTTACTGGAGACGTAGACGCGCCATGTGCAAATCTCCGGCGACTTTTCGAATAGCGAAAGCTGATGCTGCTCAAGGGGGTTCGGCTTGATCCGGTAAGCCTTTTTGATGTCGAGCGGGTTATCGGTGACGATCTGCAGCAACACATTGTTCAATGAGACAGTGAAATCCAGCGTCGCGTTACGTAACTGCAGCCAAGGCATCGACTTGTCGGCAGCTAGCACCTGGCAAAGCCCTTGCTGCCTGCCGAACAGCATCGTGCCTCGCGTGTAATTGGTGTCATAAGGACTGCTGGAATCCTCCAGTGCGCTGTATGCCACATCAGCGACCTCCTGGCAGAAACGACCCACATACTCAGGCAGCAGCCTGGGCTCGAAATGACTCGGATGTTGTGTCACATGCATCAGGCCGCCTCTCCAAAAGTCTGCAAAACGGGAAAAGTGTCAACTCGAATTTTATGCAGATTTAAGGATATGTCAACCGAGAACGAGACTGGAGAATTTCAGTCACGAGAGGATTTGGTGGTTCATTACTCGATCTGAGGGTGCTGCGCATGACAGCATTAGCTGTGGTACTCATTCAAAAATCTCCGCTGTATTCACCATGTCGGAGCTCTGGTAAGCCGTACAAACTCGCTCGAACCATCGACAGCGCACCCTGCACCTCGACATATTGGTTTTACTTTCCGATAGCAGTGCAGCTCTCTTCCAGTCTCCGGCTAGGCGATGAGTCTTGTAACTATTTAACTAGGTTCAGCCTCCTACTCCACTACCGGCGCCATAACGCTGATGGCATTATGCCAAGACCGCATTGCCTATAGGTTTCATCACGCGCACTCGATTGGCCCATAGGACGCCATCGGGATACGCCACACCTTCAAGGATCGTGTTGATGTCCAACGAAAACGCCCCGCCAGCCGTCACCCCTTCTGAAGATGCCGTAGTACCCTCGCCCGCTGCTGACAAACCTGTGGAGCTTGATGCCAACCGTAAGGGCCTTCAGGCCTACCTGGCACCAGGGGCTTCTGATTGGGCGCCATTGAATGAACACGCCCACATCATCCTCAAGGGCGCTCCACCATCTGATCCAGCGAGGATCGTCTCCAACCGCACAGCTCTGTCGGACATGCTCGCTGCGGCATTGCAAGTTCCCAATCTCGGCTTCTTGGCAGGAAGTGGAACGTCTTTAGGGGCTCCAGGTGGGCCAAGCATGTGGGATCTGTGGAAGCGCTCGATGTGCACACCTGGCTCAGGGGATCCTACCGAAGCGGCAGCACGCGTGATGGATGTGGTGCACTACAAAGAAACCACCAATCCAAACATCGAGCATTTCCTTTCACAGTGCGACGCCTATCTCGCCTTCAACAAAGACGCGACTGTCGAAGAGTTCGTCAGCGAGGTCAAAGCAGTCATCCTGGACGCATGCTCTGCATTTCTGAGGGCCCCGACCGCCGATATTTCGGCATACAGGCAGTTGCTGCAGAAGCTGGCGAGACGACGAGTCCGAGATCCTCGCCTGAAGGTCTTCACCACAAACTATGACATGTGCTTTGAGACAGCAGCCTCCGACCTCGGCATGATGGCCATCGATGGTTTCTCCTACACCCGTAGGCGGCGGTTCGATGGCAAGCATTTTAGCTACGACATCGTCAGGCGAGAGGCGGAAGGTCATGAGTTCGCCGAAGGTGTGTTCCAGCTATTGAAGTTGCATGGATCAGTCAGCTGGAGCAGAGAGGAAAAGGACATCTACGAGGACACAGCGCCTACCCCTGCGAACGCGTGCCTCATCTACCCTGCCAAAGGCAAATACCAGCAGGCATTCCTGCAGCCTCACCTGGAGCTTCTGTCGCGCTACCTGGAATTTCTGCGTCAGCCTAACAGTTGCCTCATCGTGGCGGGCTTCGGCTTCAACGATGATCACCTCTCCGAGCCAATCTTTTCAGCGATCCAATCCAACCCGAGCCTGAAACTCATACTCTGCGATTTCCAATGCATCACGCACCTGCATAATCGGGGGTATCATGGCTCAAGCGACTATTGGGGCAGATTCCATGACCTCGCCAAGCGTGGCCTGGACATCCACTTCATCAGTGGCTCGTTCAGCGATCTGGTCAGCCACATTCCGCACCTGAGAACAGCCTCTCCCGCAGAGCAGTTGGCGAATGCCGTCAGACGCCTGGGGGGCCACAACGCATGAGTGCTCTCGACGGAATTCTTGCTAGCAATCTCAAAATTGGCGTGGTTTCGAGTGTGAGCGCCCACCTGGTAAAGACCAACCTGGCACATGCCGGCAACGTGAGCGGCCAGTACTTGGGACACAACCGGTACGGCAAAGGTGAAGTGGGCGAGCTCGTGCTCATTGAAGGCCAGCAAGCCGTGCTTCTCGGGCGCATAACCGAGGTGACACTGCCTGACAGGGATCGCTCGGAGATTTCCCAAGACTTTGCAGGCAGCCGCCAAATTGATGCGATCGGCTTCATACGCCTATTGGGCTCAGTAAACCCGCAATCATTGCGAGTCACAGCGGGAGTGAGCTCATACCCACGGCTTGGCGATCGGGTCTATTCCGCCCCTGGAGAGTTTATTTCCCAGATCCCTTTGTTGACTTCAACGGGGGTGGACGGTGCGCCACCTGAGGTAGCGTTGAACCTTGGTCACGTTGCCGGGGATGGCGGATTTCCTATTGCCGTCACTCCCGAAAAGATATTTGGACGGCACTGCGCAATCCTGGGCTCCACAGGCGGCGGCAAGAGCTGGACGACATCCAAGCTAATCGAGGAGTGTCGTCGTTTCTCAGCCAAAGTAGTACTGATCGATGCGACGGGCGAGTACCGCTCGCTCGTTGGCGATGACACGGTTCATTGCCACCTTGGCAGCCCTCTCCACCGGGCTGAAGGCTCTGTAGAAGTCGCGATTCCCCCGACTAGCTTCACCGAGTCCGACTTCATTGCCCTCTTCCAGCCATCAGGGAAGACGCAAGGGCCGAAGCTGAGGGAAGCGATCAAAAGCCTCCGACTCGTACATCTCGCACCTGACCTGTTCCCAAGGCACATCGTCTGGAAGGTAGACCAATCGAAAGAGGTCTATCGCGAGGCAATGAACAGAGACAACAACGCAAGCCTGGTAGGAAATCCAACCACGCCGTTCAACCCTCGCAAGCTGGTATCTCAGTTAGTGCAGGAGTGCTGCTACCCGACCGCTTTCAACGATCCAGAGCGTTTCGGGGGTGCGAGTAACGAGATTTCACATTGCTCATCCCTGATGACCCGCATCCTCGGCGTGATGGAATCGCCGTCGCTGGGCTGCGTCTTCAGTCCCGCTGCCGGCATTTCCAGTTTCGTAGATCAACTGGACAGTTTCATTCGTGGCGACAAGAAGCTGTTTAGGGTCTGCTTGAGCTCAATTGGATACGAGTTCAACGCCCGTGAGGTAGTGGCCAACGTTATCGGCAGACTTCTACTGCAGCGAGCCCGGGCTGAGGTTTTCAGGACGAGGCCGCTAATCACCATCCTAGACGAGGCCCATAATTTCCTAGGCAAAACCGTCGGTAACGAGGATGACCTACAGAATCTGGATGCTTTCGAACTGATCGCGAAGGAGGGTCGAAAATACGGGCTGAACATTTGCCTGGCGACCCAGCGACCACGCGATATAACCGAAGGCGTGCTCAGTCAGATGGGTACCCTGCTCGTCCACCGGCTTACGAACGACCGTGACCGCGAAGTCGTTGAACGAGCCTGCGGGGAGATCGATCGCTCCGCTGCAGCATTCCTGCCAAACCTAAAGCAGGGTGAGGTAGCGATGGTGGGTGTGGATTTCCCGATCCCGGTTACGATTCAAATCAGTCGACCAACCCAGCCTCCCATATCGGATGGGCCGAGCTTCCAGAGCAGCTGGGGATCACCGGGGCGCTGATTTGACGCGTATGAGGGTGGAGTCATTCGCTTCGGAGTAGAATGCCCCCACCGCAAAGGTGGGGGCCATGCTATCAGTGCTTGAACAGTCCGAGGATCAAGTTGGCAAGGCCAATCAAGATTTTCAGAATATCGAGCCACCGGGTGACCCACCACCTCTCAGGCGTTTCAGGCTTCTCAGGCTTCTCAGGCTTCTCAGGCTTCTCAGGGTTTGGGTTTGGTTTCGAAGGCGAAGCGAGTACCGCACGGCTCTGCTTGCCCGTATGCCGGCACTTGAAGCCGGCACAGCACTTTTTCTCAGGCACGAGTAATCTCCCAATCGAACAAGGAAAATGAAAAATTCGAAGGAAGAGTTAGCGAAGGCGGTGCTTGTAGCCGTTGAGCTCAGGGCCATCAGCGAACAGCGGAAGCTCCAGGAAGGAGCACCGAGAATAGGCAAAGAGGATAAGGAGCTTCGCCACGGTGGCCCGGGCAGATGCCAAAACTTCGAGCCAGTACTTAAACTCTTTTTGAAGAGCGGGCGTGAATCCGATAAGTAGGCAGTACGAGGCAATGAAGTCCAATGCCTTGCGCGCTTGCTCGACCTCATCCAATGCTTTGGTTAAAGCATTGATCAAGACAGAACCTAAAATCGTTTTCCCCGACCCAAAGCCACTGTGGATGATGATGGGTTCGCTATCTGCGGGTAAGCGATTTGCAATCCCATACTCAGCATCGCCTATGAAGACATTGTCCTGGTCTTTACTCTGCAGCTCAGCGGTGAACATGCCGAGCAGGATTTCAGCAATCTGCGCCTTCATCCTGATCGTTACGTTTGCGTGCTTCGTAGATGATTGATCGTCCATAAGGATTCTCTTATTTACCACTCAATCAACATAGCCACGTGGTTGAACACAAGCAACCCCCGTAGTGTGGCGGTGAAGGTTACGCGCATGAATTGAGGCCTCATAGACAGCATCAACCACAGCGCTACGTCATCCGGATGCTGACTCTAGATGCCCTATTCGCGCTGAGCGGCCCGCTGCGGGACAAGCCAGAGACGATCTGTTGGTTACCTGGCACAGGTAGGAGCACAAATGTACTCCAGTCGAGTTCGGGCACACAGACGACGATTCAAGCTTTGTCCACGGGTGCTTTCCCTCACAAGGCCGATCTCTGATGGCAGGGATTAAGCGAATGGCCGCTCCTCGTTCGTGAAGACGGCGAGTAGCTTCTGCAGGCCATGTCAGCCGCCTGGTGCTCTCACACTCGCTTCGGAGATCGAATGCGAAGGGCTGCCTATAGACATCAAGCTTTGCTGAGATTGATACCTGCAACGAATTCAAGCAGGTTACTGAAGCGCCCCGCTCCGCTTCGATCCAAATGATAACCTTCGAGACCAGCCGCCCTGGGCCCTTCAGCATCACAGCGTCTGGAATCTCCGATCATCATGACTTGAGACCCGTTCAACCCTGGCTCGCGACTGGGGACAACATCAAGCTGGGTGCAGATGTGTTGGTACATGGCCGCATCAGGTTTCATCAGACCTACCTCGGCACTGAGCGCATAGCCATCAAGCCCCGGCAGCAAATTTCTGACTACCGAGCAATAAGGGCCGCCCAAATTCGAGCACACACCGATTCTTACTTTTCGATTTCGCAGCAGCTCGATAGCTGGCAGCGCATCTTCAAAGGGTGTGATCGATTGAATTTCAACGTCGAGGGAACTCTGGAGCTCAGCGAGTTGAGCGGAGGACAGCTTGATTCCAAAAAAATCAGCAGCCTCCTGCAACCCACAGGCGTTGGTCATGATCCAGCGGATGTCATCGGGTGACGCCACGCGCCCTTGCTGTGAGCCTAGGCGCAGAAGCCGTCTATAGGGGCTCTGCCGGTTCCGAATCTCAAGAAGCGTACCGAAGGCATCGAAAATCACCCCATCTACCATCTGCCCCTCCTCAATGAATCAAGATAGCCTGGGCGATCACTGGCATTTAGCCGCTAGCCAACCACGATACCATGGCCTGCCAGCTCGTTTACTAGTGTTTTACGTCGAAGCATTTTGGGAATGGTGAAGATGCTTCTATATCCGTAAAAAAGACCCACCGGAACAAACAAAAGACCCAGTCCGTATGTCGCGGTTGCGATAATTAGCCCTGCAGGAACTGCTGCCAGAGTGAATACAATGCCTCTCAGCACACTAGACCTGGCAACAAGCTTCATGTGATCAAGGTCATACTCGACCTTGCCATCTGCCTTCTGGAACGCTACCAGAACGATGCTTTTCTTGCTCAGATGCTTGTAGTACCACGTTCTAGGCTTGTCCGTAACAATTGCCCCATGCCTTTTCAGGTAGTCCAGCATGCAAACTTCTTGGAAATAGAAGGTTTTCCCCTCACCGTCTTCGCACCGAACTTGGCTGTAGAGCGTATCAATGTCAGCCGTATTTTTAACATTGTAGTTCTTGATAGTAAGTTCAATTTTCTTCAGATCAGACATGCATTTTCCTTAGTGCATTTAATCTTGAGGCTGCTGGTAGCTAAGGCCATGTGAATACCTGCGCACACGAAGCCCTCCAGCGGCTTGTGTAAGCTGGAGATAAAGCTGTAATTCCGAAATGTTCGCCGCGCCTGGCCGACTAATACAGTTTGAAAGCACCCTCAGACTGACTGGTGAATCAACCCAAGCCAAATGCTCAGCACGGTTCGCTGAGCTCGCTGGCGATCACGTAATGGTCTTTCCCACTAAGACTGCGCATCAGCTTGAACCCCGCCCTTGTCTCAACCAGCACGAGCGGAGGAGTAGCAACGGTCATTCCATTCGAGCTCACGTTTGACTGATCGCTGTAAACGAGCGCGGCGTAGCTCTGCCCTACTCTCGCAGCGTTGATGAGGTAGGCGTCGACCATCACCCCCCAATCTATTCCCTGCGCTTGAATGACCTCTGAGGGAAGATCCCACTTGAGCTCTAGCGGGTCGACGGCGTGGTCGAAAAAGTGCGTCATCGCCGGATTGGCCATTAGATTTGGATCTCGAAGTAAGGGTCAAAACCGGTGTTCTCTCCAGGGTAGCCACGAGGGTTTGAGATCACCCGGCAGCCAGCAAACTCAACATCTGTAGCCTCATGCGTGTGACCGAACACCCACACATTGGCCTCCTCAATTAGGTGCGGCCAGTCGTTGGTGTACGCTGCAGTAAGATGCCCTTCATGCTGCTCACCAAACACAGCTGAGGATGGTGAGTGATGTGTCACCACTACCGTTTTGCCGCCAAACGGTCGAGCAAGCTCTTGGGTGAGCCAGTCCTTGGCGATGTGGTTGCGGGTAATCAGGTCGTCCGTTCGAAGTCGCCTATAGTGGGAGTCACACCGAATGTACTTAAAGTCGTTCATGCACTGCCTAGCGGCACTGCTAGCCGCGACCCAGTTCCCTGTTGAAGTGAAGTCAGTCCATGCTGTGCTGCCGAGGATTCTGACATCCCCCAGAATCAGCGATTCGTTTTCCAGAACATGCACGTGGCCGGCCGCGGCGTCCTTCATTTTCTGCAAGGTGCGATCAAGGTGCCCGTCGTAATATTCGTGATTCCCTGTGACGTACACGACCTGGCAGCCGAAAGTCTCATTGGCCCATTGCACGCCCCTGGCCTTTTTGTTGATGTCGCCAGCGAGGATTACCAGGTCAACCCCAGCATCGAGGGGCGGCGGGTCGAAACGCTGGAACTCGGCGTGGAGGTCTGAGTAGATTCTGATTCTCAAAACGCTGACCTTGAGGGTTTAGCTATAAATTGACGCAGACTGGGTTACAGAGCGCACGCGTGCCGGGACTGCCGGCGCAATGGAGCGGAAGCATCCCAGCCTTCACTTCCTCGATCAGAACAGCGTACCAAGCGTGCCTTACAGTTCATTTCGCAGCACTATATTGCATGGAGTCGAACCGCGCAATATGGCTTTATCCTCGGCTTTGGGTATTCCAAATGTCGTTGAGAGAACCGCTGGCCGCCGTCTTGAGGCTGACACGTACCGCCCGGAATCTGTCCCAGGAGGACTTTCATGGCAGGGTTGAGGCGCGTCAGATGAACAACATCGAGCGCGCGAAGAGCAACCCTACTCTGTCCTCGCTCGAAGACATCGCCATCGCGTTGGACGTCGATCTTGTAGCGCTCGTGGCCGTGGCCAGCGCTCATGACCGCAGCCAGACCCCTAAGGAATTTTTGAAAGACCTGGCCGGCGAGATCACCAAGCTTGAAAAGCTCGGAGTTCTGGATAAGCTCGACGGGGAGTTCACCGACGGTAAACTGCAATCAGTGCATGGTCGCGTTCGGTCAGGCGCCGCCAATCGAGCTGCGGTGCTTCAGTGCAAGGCTGAGGGGAAGACGCAGAAGGAGACTGCGGAGCTGCTGGGGCTTGCGAAGTCGACGGTGAGCGTGCTGTGGAAGGAGCCGAAGATCTAATTTTCGCAGTGGTAACCTCATTGAAGTTAACCTGATTGGGAAAGTAAGACACCTCAATAGGTGGGGAGCCTTCTCATGAGCATAAACGTAGGATCGAGCCAGAACAGATTGACGGAGGTTAACTTAGGGCGGCTCAAAAAAATTTTATTCAAGGGAAAGTATTTTTAGCTCACCCTCCACTGCTCAACGGCGTCCACTCCATACTCCTCCTGCCAACGCTTCAGCACCTTATTTTTGGAACTTCGTAGGGAAATGGTCTCTCCGGTATGTGGGTTACGATATCTCTTCTCTTTCCGAGTTACCGTTTTCACAGCGGTGTTAACTTTTGATCCCGACTCAGCCGCAGCGCCATTCGCACCCCTGACTCTGCTAAATGGTGGATACTGAGTAGATGGTTGCTGCCCACTCAAAATTTTACGAATATCCTCTAGAGAATAATCGTAAGCCGTGAGCAAATGGGTAACTTCGCTGAGGAATAAGTATTTATATCCATCCTGGAGAGCAAGCGCAGATCCGTCCATGACTTCCTTAAGCCCTTCAAGGTATTCTTTGGTTTTAGGGCGTAAAATCACAGATGCCACTCGACTCTCCTTAAATACCCATTGCAATATTGACTCGAAATCTGCCCTGGAGATGTCCCGAGCACTGGGCAATACTCGGATCCAGATGCTAATAACATACTAAGCACTCTCCTCTATTGGTAGGCCGTGCTTGGCCAGTCCAGAGTCCAATGCTTTACGTAATGCGGCTTGCCCTATTTCACTGGTGCACGCAAACTTGAATAGATCTTCAAGCGAATTGGATAGGGACTCTGAAACCTGCTTTTGCCGAGCATCCCAGTGCTCATCCGAAATTTGAGCTCCATCACTGAATATTATTTCACGCGCCTCTTCAGCACTGAATCCGTATCTATCAGCAATCGCATAGAACTTCTCAAAAAAATCCCTTGCTCTCGTAGACTCAATGCGCTCCCGGAGGCAGTCCAGTTCCTGGCTTTGCTGTGCAAGCTTATGCTTTGCCTCGGCCAACTCTCGCTCCAAATCCTTACGATTCAATAGCTTAGTCATGGCTGTCCAACCTCGTCACCCTACACTACGAGGTCAGTATAGCTGACCTTTTTTTCTCAATAAAGGCCTAAAGACACCATTAAAACAGTGCAATCCGGGCTATAAACTCCCTTAACCCACACTGGTTGATAAAGTTAAGTTCTTGACACCTCCTACTCAACGCCGCCAACCCAATTAATAAAGCCCAAAAAGTACTCGCACGATTAGCATGTCAGAATTGCATAGAATTATCGATGGTCTGGTTCGTAGCTAAAGATCCAACCTACCTGTCGCAAATCATAGAAACACAGGTCTCGCTGCGCTGCGTATTTGATCCCAGCCCAGTGCTCAGAAAGGAACATTGTAGTTGCTGCGAATGAAATCTCAGAGCGGCACGTCGGGAAGTCGGCCCTGCCAGCCCCCATAACACTTTGAAGAAAGGTCGCTTCGGCCTGGCTAACCACGCCGTAAGCTATACCAATGAGGAGGTAGGCTGTCAGGGTCTGTCGAGGGCTGGCACTTAAGTAGAAGCCATGGATATCACCTAAGCCTCGATCACAGGCATAGAACACATGAATCAAATCGCGCGAGTCGAAATAGGCTCTAGCAAACCCACCTTGCGAGCGTTTAGGTATGGGCTCATGGAGCAGAACATTCAGTAAAAACCGTGCTCCAGATGGAGATAAATCAGAAAAATGGCCTTTGAGCACCTGTTTTATCATCCAGCGCTGAACACGTAGTATTAATAGGCCTAATTTTCGCTCTTGTATCATCAGCCGCTCAGCAGAAGCGGTACCACTGACCAACCGACGTTTCAGTCTGAAAAATGGCGACTGGACGTACTCGCAAAAGGCATCCCAGGCTCTGAAAAATGGATCCGGCCTGGGATGCTGAAGCACGGAAAGAATCACGGGGATTTCATGCTTATCACATATACAGTATCCGTACTGGCGCCACTGCTTGCGCCACGAAGGAAGACGCCCACATGCCACATCGTCAGCCAGGCATTGAGGACAATACGTTAACAAGTAATGACGCGGAAAAACTCTGGTATCTCCAAGGCGGAACGTAGCGGCAAGATTTCCAATAGGGAGAAGTTGCGGTAAAACCTTGCCAGCAGCCACTAACTCCGATGCGCGATCTACGTCACCTCCCCCAATCATTTTGGCTGCTTGCCGGCAAGCATCGAGTTCTTTACCAGTTAACGACCATACCCTCTTGTTGAAGGTGTTTCGCATAAGCCACGAAGAGAAGGTTTCATCACAGATTGGGGTGCAAAAATTTTCAAACCCGGTTTGCCTAAGGGCCACAGAAGGATCTGTCAGGGCTGTACGTGGGCCTATCAAACACCGTATGTGCTGCATAGTGACGCCGACCAATCCGTCAGCAAGCTCATGCAGCTCCAATGGAAGGGATTCCGGTAGCTCAGAATGCCCTGTTAAGTGCTTCACAGTGTCATGGACGAACTCAGTATAAGACGGCCCAAAGGGCATCCTTTCGACTTGTATCCTCACATACAAGACACCCTCATTCTGCAGCCCTTCAGCTAGAACGTCTCCACACTGTGTGGTGGTACATAAGAAAACGAATTTCGAGATCCCTGAGGCGATGAAGCTAGCGATCCTAGTCACGGCAGGTGAAGCGTTGCGGTAAGGGCGACTCATATAGGACTGTACGTCGTTCACGACGGTCACCTGAATCTGCCTTAGCTTGAACGTGGCTCTGTAGATGGCCTCAATCTGACTCTTTTGGCCCGTCATGATCTGAGGTGGCAGGCCCAGTGCCTCCACTATCCCATCAATTAAAGTAGGAGATGACTGTGCAGGTACGTCAGGCAGCTCCAGCGTGTTAATGTCCTGTCTGCTGAGCCTTCGGGATAACTGGTGACTCAGCGCGCTCATACCGCAACCTGCATCACCAGAAAGCAGGATCACCTGAGTAAAACCTTCAATCACTGAGGCACCATCATTACCCTGATTTGAATCAGGTTCCTCCGAACGCGGTTCAGCGCGATGGCGTTTTGGGGTAATGGCGACGTCGGCACGCCCTGTCTCCGATTGTACAAGCGAACCTCGGACGATCTGGAGACACCGCTGAAGCACCGATTCATTACCAGAAGAACTGATCCACTTCGGAAATCGCCCCACCTCGCCTCCAAGCCCTCAATCTGGGGCAAATCGTGAGCTGACCTAGACCGGCATGCCGGTTTTAAAAAAGCTTGTCAGACCGCCTCCTCGTGGCCATTGGAATCCAGCTGGGTGGCCTCAGCAGAATATCCAGCATCTGCCGGAACGCTGTCATCTGGGCTTCCCTTGTTCTTTGATGATTTGGAGGCCCTATTACGCTTGGTCTTCGCTGGTTTGCCCCGGGGTTGCTTCGGGGCGGCCTGGGTACTCTCGGCTGGCCCACCTCCCGTCTCAGGCTCCAAAAAGGTGTCTTCCTCACTCAATTGGCCGAGAAGCTCTTTGTGCATCGACTCAAGCAGTTCAAGCGTGATGCACTCCTGACCGTTACGGATGGCCTCGACAGCGCACACTCTCAACAAATCGGTGATCGCCCTGGTATTTTTCCCCAACCTCACTACCGCAGCCATGAAAAGCACACTATCCACGATGGACTCTTTCTTAAGTGGTAAATGCCTGACGAACCCCGTAAGGAAATTCGCCAACACTTCACTGTCTGGCTTCCAGTCCTCAAAAGTCACTCTTCGTATCGTGAAGCGGCTAGTCAGCTGTGGATCCGGGCCGAGCACCTTGTACAGCGCCTTGATGCCAATCAAAATTACGGTGAGCACATAGTCCCCATTTGAAAATGACCTGAGCGCCGTTAGATTCGCAACGGCTCGCCGGGCGCTGACTGCACGCCCAATGTCGTGCGAGTCATCGAAAATCACCGCGATGATCCCTTTCTCACGGATCAAACGCCACGCTTCCATAACGTTATCGTAGGCCGCATAAGGGTTACGCGGCGTTTTGACTACTCCTAACGCCCTATGCAGGATGGCGCGTAGATCCATATCTTCCGCGTAGTTTGCTAAGTCGATATACAAGATTTTTCCATACGGAGAGTCTGAGAAAACATCTCTGAGTCTCTTACCCAACGTTGTCTTGCCGGCACCTGGAGGGCCCACGATGGCGAGTCCAATATTACTGTCTGAGCGCTCAGCGGCGATCAGGTCTGAAACCATGTTGTAGGTCTTGACGATTTCGGGCCTGACCATGAAAATTTTTCGACGGCACGCCTGGATACGCTCCTCGTCAGACTTGTCCATAAACACGCGGGCCGCGTCGCTGAGATGATTCATCTAGCTTTCCCCTTGCATAGCCGATGCACGCTTGGTGAAGTCGCGTTTCTGGTAGGTGCTAGGGGTCTTCAGAGGCCGCTCACTGCGGGAGTGATACTGCTGGTCGATGAGCCCCGCCTCCTGCGCCCGCCGGTGCTTCGCTTCGTTCCGCTCATGGCCTTCGTTGAGCATTTCCGTGGCTTTGATACCTTCGGGACTGAGATATCCAGGCTGATCAAGCAGCTTCTGCTCAAGCAGATATTCCGTCATGGTGCGCGGCAGTATGTCTTCATCAACGGCCACCAGTTCGATCCACTTGTCACTGGCAGGAAGGTACGCTCGGAGCGTTCGGATATTCAGGGCATCCGGTTTCACGAGAATTTTACGGCGAGTATGATCCTGAGCTTCGCCAATGTCGTATTGAATACCCCGATGCTCCACGTAACAGTTGGTGCAAGTAGCTGTACGCTCAGGCAGAATTTCAAGTGCAAAACGCTTCGGATTCAAGATCATTTCGGGCAACAGGATGCGACCGTTCGCGTCGGTGTAGTACTCGTTCCAGTTCCGCGCAGGGGACTTGCCTTTGTAGTTCGCGGTCTCATTGTATTGGCAAATCGCTTTCGTTAATTCGATAAGGAACTCCCTGTAGGTCATCACCGAATCTTTAGCAGGATCGAAGTCACGCGTCCGCTTGGGATGCGAGCAAGTAGTACCACGCTGCAGGTGGATGAATTTAGTGTTAAGAGAGCCGAACGTCCGCTCGACTTTACCGCCCGCTTGTTTCGATAGACGATACTTAACATCAATATCCCACTTGTCGCACGTCCGACGAAACGTCTTGGAGCGAAACTCCTTGGCATTGTCGGTGAAAATGACTTCTGGCTTTCCGTAGTAAGGATACGCCAGTCCTCCCAGCCCCAGTTCCTGCATGAATTCGGTCTTTGGCATTAAAGCATGCAGCAAGAGGTTTGATACAGTCCTGGAGCTCGGGGGGTCGAATGAAAGATGAAAACCCAGAATCACCCCTGTGCAGGTAGAGACAGCAAGTGAAAAGTATGGCCGCCCAATAGGCTTGCCATCTTTTTCCGAGCGTAAAAAAATATCCGCCAAGGTATGGTCAAGCTGCACCTCTTGTAGAGGGCGCGTCACTCGGCGATTTTTACGCCGAACGAATCTGTCATCAGCGGTGTTTTTTCCGTCGCGACGAGCAGTCCTGTCCTTAGGATCTATGAGCATTATCCGTTTGCGCATAGCGGATATCGAAGGGCAATGGATATTTCGCTTATGGCATTCAGGTTGTAGCTTCGAGTATAGATGGCTCAACGTCCAACCCACTAGTGCGTATTTGTTATAGCAAAAAATAATGGCGTCTTCTTGTTCTTCAGACAGCAAAGTACTGCCTTTCTTACGCCCCTTAAGATTGACGACCATGCTCTCGACGCCGAGCTCTTCATCAAATTGCTCAAGCAATGTGTAAAAAGTGCTTCGACCGATTTTCAGCTCAGCACAAACCTCTTCTCTCGTCTTCAACCTCCCATGTGCAAATTTTTTGAACGCATTGAACCGACTTTGCGCAAGAGCCCATTGCTCTTCAGAAACGGGGTTACTAGAGAGGTCATCATCGGCTTCTGCAGCCCGCTCTTTGACAATCTCTTGCAGTTTGAGCAAGTCATTTTTATTGATCTTTATTAGATTGTTGATATCTACATCCAGCTTGGCATCCGATTCGAGCGACCGAATCTTGACTCGGTGCCCGTCGCGGTCAAGAACTTCCTCGATTATGAATACACCGCAGTCTTGGTCTTTCAGGGTAACCCAGTCGCCTATCTGGAACATTTGAAAGTACCGCCGAGGAATGGATAGGTTTTCCAGTGCCTGACCTGGTGCAACTCTGAGCGACTAAGGTCTTTTCGGAAGCTCACGCTCGCCAGGGTGGGCTGACTGGTTTCGGCCAGCGATTCGGAGGGTAGGAGCGCTTCTGGGTTCATGGTCGTCCCCATTGACACCTGAAAATTGAAGGTATAGCCCCGCCGGCGAGAAAATCAAAATTTCCAAAATAAATTTATAGTAAACTATTGTTTTACAATGACAATTTTTATATGTTGGAAATTTTCTTATGCTGGAAAATTGCTCTGAATTTCCAGCACAAGAAAATTTTTTTTGACAGAAACGTTTTTGCTTCAGTGAGTTGAATGGCGTCCGTTAATTTGGAAACGCTGACAAGAAACCTATTCGGTCAAACAAGGCGTCGCGCTGGGCGATAGTGAGGTCCGGAGCATCCTTTAGAGCGGCGCTCTGCGCTTTCACCTCTTCCCCGCTGCCATTCAGATTTTGGCCAGCCATGTACGTCTCCGAGAAGATTGAGATTTTTCACGAGCAATGCCATATTGCCATCATCTCGCTCAAGTCCTGCTCAGCGCCTGGCGACGTTCACGCAAGTCACCTCTAACTACGGCTTAAAGACTCATTCTGCGCAGTCGATATCGTACGAGTCGCCAGAATGGGCAGCATCGCGCGCGCTCCGCCTCTGAATCAGGTTTCTCTGCATGTATTCAACGCAAAAGCTTGTCTGCAAAACAACGGTACTGAACGGTCGGTACGTTTCATTCAGGGTTTCCAGATTTTTTGTGTTCATGGCACTCGCCATTTGCAGCCTGCTGTTTGATTCATCTTCGGCGTACGCGTTATCGGCCAGCTGCACGACGCTCAACGGTTTGAGCGGTTCGGGTAGCTTTTCTCGCTCCTTTCCTGCTGGTTCCTTTTCTGCCGGCGAGAGCGTCTCGGTCACGTTCAGTGACAACGGCGGCAACGTCGGCAACAGCAATCCGTCGTCCGCCGATAACGTGATCCTGCGCAACCCGACCACGTTCTCGCCCTACTTCGACTACCGCAGCAACACCGGCAGTGCAGGTAGTCATGCGGGCAGTGCTTCGGCTGCAAATCTGACCAACGGGCTGTTCATCAGCACCAAGGTCGGCACCTACCTGAGCACGGTGACCATCAACTGTGGTGCGGCGGTTTCCAGCGATGCCACCCTGTCGAACCTGATCCCTTCAGCCGGTACCTTGTCGCCTTCATTTTCATCGGGCACCAGTACCTACAATGTCGCGGTCGCGAGCAACGTATCTTCAATCACCTTCACGCCGACGGCCTCCGACAGTAACGCTACGATCACGATCAACGGAATGAGTGTGGGCTCGGGTGCTACATCGCCAGCAATCAGCCTGAACACGGGGTCGAACACGATCAGCGTATTGGGTACTGCCCAGGACGGGAGTACCACGCACCTGTACACCATCACGGTCACTCGGGCCGTCGCTGCGCCGGATGCGAGCAATGTCTCCGCGACCGTGGCTTCCAACAGTTCCGGCAATCCGATCACTTTGGCCCTCTCAGGCGGTACTGCAACGTCGGTTGCCGTTGCATCCGCCCCTTTACACGGGCTTGCCACCGCCAGCGGCACCTCCATCAGCTATACGCCGGCAGCAGGTTACTCAGGTCCAGATAGCTTCACCTACACCGCCAGTAACCTGTCGGGCACCTCCTCCCCCGCGACGGTCACGCTAACGGTGACGGCGCCGACACTGGTGTTGACCCCGGCTGCCGGTGCGTTGCCTGCTGGTCAGGCGGGAACGGCCTACAGTCAATCATTCAGCTCGACCGGGGGCTCGGCGCCTTACAGCTATACAAGCTCCGGAGTTCCCGCAGGGCTGACTCTCGATGCAGCCAGTGGCGTTCTGAGTGGTACGCCCGCCAGTCCTGGCAGCTACAACCTCTCTGTCAGCGTGACGGATCAACATGGCGCCGTCGGCAATGCCAATTACACGCTGAGCATTGCCGGTGGGCCAGTGCCTGTGGCCAACCCGGTTTCCGCCGCCATCGCTGCCAATAGCAGCGGCAGCATTGCGCTGTCTCTGGCGGGGGGAACAGCCACGTCGGTCGCGGTTGTCACTGCACCAATGCACGGCAGTGCGATGGCCCGAGGCCTGACGATTACCTATACGCCAGTGGCCGGGTTCTCCGGGACGGACAGCTTCACCTACACCGCCAGTAATGCCTCAGGCACCTCGCCGGCAGCGACGGTCAATCTGACGATTTCAGCCCCTACCCTGATCGTTTCCCCCGCCGCCGGATCGCTGCCAGCGGCAACAATCGGTGCCCGTTACTCACAAGCATTGAGCGTAAGCGGTGGCAGCAGCCCCTATCGTTTCAGCGCCACTGGTCTGCCGTCGGGCCTGAACATCGATGCCTCCTCCGGGACAATTTCCGGCACACCTTCGGAAGCAGGCTCGGCGACCATTGCCGTGCAAATCACGGACGCCACCGGTGCGACGCTCAATGTCGCTTACAGCCTGAGCATCGGCGGCACGTTGCCAAGCGGCGCCGACCGCAGCGCATCCTTGTACGCCGGGCAGGCAGTCACCGTGAACCTGGCGGATGGCATCAGCGGCGGGCCATTCACCGGCGCGGCATTGGTGGACACGCCTTCCAAAGCCATGGGACAGACGACGCTCAGCGGGACGAGTCTGACATTTGTGGCTGCCGCACAAGCTTCAGGCGCTGCGATCATCCGTTACACCCTCAGCAATCGCTGGGGCGCGTCGCAACCCATCACCCTGACGCTGCAAGTGGCCGGACGTTCCGACCCGAGCAAAGACCAGGAAGTGATCGGCATGCTTGGCGCCCAGGCGCAAAGTGCCGCACGTTTTGCCCGCGCACAGATCGACAACTTCAACGACCGCCTCGAACAACTGCACGACAAAGAGAACCGTCGTGGCAGCAGCTTCAACCTGCAACTCGGCTTGCCGCAATCACGCCAGTCCCGCACCGGCAATACCAGCGCCTCGGAGATGTACCAGGCGCTGTCGTCACTCAGTGGCAGCGATCGCACAGCCTCCCCACATATGTCGGCAGCGCCCGGCTCAAACAGCGGACTCCTGGGAGATGAGAGCCTGTCGTTCTGGAGTGGTGGCTACGTCAACGTCAGTGATACCCGTCGTGACGATGTGAAGCTCGACAGCACCATGGTCGGCATGAGCGCCGGCGTCGACTATCGCTTCTTTGATGTCTTCACCGCCGGCATCGGTTTCGGGTACGGCCGGGACTCCAGCGATATCGGTTCCGAAGGCAGCCACAGCAAAGGCGATTCATTCAGCGGCGCGATCTACGGCAGCTTCCACCCTGGCCGGGTATTCATCGACGGCTTGCTTGGGTACAGCAACCTGTCGTTCGACAGTCGCCGCTATGTGACCGACAACGGCGGATACGCCAAGGGCTCGCGTGATGGCGATCAGATCTTCGGCTCGCTCAGCTCGGGTTATGAATTCAGGGAAGACACCTGGCGTATCGCACCCTATGGCCGTGTCGACGTGTCATCGACGAAACTCGACGGATTCCGTGAGTCAGGCAGCGGCGCATTCGATCTGGCATACGCGGCACAACGCATGAACGTGTTGTCCGGTACTGGTGGTCTGCGCGGACAATACGGCTATTCACTCAAACCGACCGAGCTGACCCTGCGTGGTCGCCTCGAATACAGCCACACCTTCAGCGGTGACAGCACGGCGCACATGGGGTACGCCGACATCAGTGACTCCACCTATGGCGTGTCCACCCAGGGGCAAAGCGAAAACCTGATGACCGTCGCACTGGGAGCTGACTTCTCACTGCCCGGTGGCTTGACGACAGGCGTGACCTATCAAGGCTCTTACGGGTTGGGGGACGACTCCAGATCTCATGCGCTGATGCTCAGACTCGGAACGCGATTCTGATATCAGGGAGCGGCGTCTCAATAGAACACTCGGCTGGTGCAGGTATCTGACAGCGTTTCCGTCATTTACGTCCATGGTTATCACCTGATCAACACATGCGTCGGCTTTCTAATACAGAGAACAAATACATACCGGCCAACATAGCCAACACGAAAATGATTATTTGCCAGTGCCCCGTCAGCAGAGTAGCTACAGCCGGCCCAGGGCAAATCCCCGCAATTCCCCAACCAACACCGAACACTAGACTGCCGCCAATCAAGCGGGGATCCAGCTCTCGCTTTACGGGTAACTGCATGCGGGCACCCAGCAAGGATTGCTTGTTCTTGCGCGCCCAATTCAGGGGAATAACCGCCACTGCAATGGCCCCTCCCATCACCAGAGCAAGTGACGGATCCCAAGCCCCGGCGACATCAAGAAAAGCCAATACCTTGGCAGGGTTCGCCATGCCTGCCAGGAGTAGACCTAAGCCAAAGATCAACCCTGCAAAAAATGCGCTCAACTTGATCATCTTCAAGCTCCCAAAACATGACGAATGACGTACACCGTTGCGAAGCCGGCGGTCATAAAACACACCGTTGCCACGATGGAGCGAGGAGACAACCGGGAGATCCCGCACACGCCGTGACCACTCGTACAGCCCGAGCCGTAACGGGTTCCCACGCCGACGAGCAGCCCCGCAATAATCAGGGCCGGCCACTCTGTCTTGATCTCTATTTCCGGCAAAACGGTCAACGCTCCCCACAACAAGGGCGCAAGTAAAAGACCAAGAAGAAACAACGCCTTTTCGCTCCAGCCTTCACTATCAAATTGCATCACGCTACCTAGCAAGCCGCTGATGCCCGCGATACGACCATCAGCGAGAACGAACAAGCTGGCCGCCAGCCCTATCAAGGCGCCGCCTAATGACGTCCAGGGTGTGAAGTTGATCCAATCGATGTGCATTTTGTATCTCCTGTACACAAGTGCTGGTTAAGCCTGAGCCCGAAGAGCAAGTGTCTGCTCCTGTGGTAGAGGAGCCTGTGCCTGACCCCTCGACTGACTCGCTCGGGCACGGTTGCTATCTGCGAACAGATCCTGACTCAAGTCACCGTGACAGCCGCATTCAACATCAACACCACAATCAAACCGACCACGGCTACGATGGATTGAACCACCGAAATGGTTTTGGTGGCTTCGCCCATAGTCATGCCAAAGGATTCCTTCACCATCCAGAAGCCCGCATGGTTCGCATAGTTGAAGAACAGCGAGCCACAGCCTATGGACAAGGCTAGCAGCGGCAGGTTGAGGCTGGGATCAGCACCTGCAAGCGGCGCCAGCAAACCCGCAGCACCAACGATACCTACAGTGGCTGAACCGGTAGATACCGAGAGCAGCATGGCGATCAACCAACCCAGGATCAGCGGAGGGAACGCAGACTGCTGGGTCAGGTGCACAATGGCATCGCCTACCTTGGCGCTGGTCAGCAGTTCCTGAAAGGCACCACCGCCGGCGATGATCATGATGATTGAAGCGATGGGCTTGAGGCTCTTGCCCAGGGATTCGCGCAGTTGCCCTGCATCGCCACCTCGCGCGAGTACCAGACTCGCCCCTGCGAACAGAACGCCCAGAAGCATGGCTATCAGGGGATTGCCCAAGAAACTGGCCATCTTCAGGATTGCATTGCCCTTGGGTAATAGCATCTCGGCGACGGCATGAATCAGCATCAGGATCGCCGGTAGCAAGGCTGCCAGCACGCCAAGCCATACGCTGGTGCTTGGTTGATCGTCGGCTTTTTCAGCCAGGGTGAACTGATCCAGCAAAACCTGATCCGGCCGGGTGCTCATACGCGGCGAAATGAATGCGCCATAAAGCGGGCCGCCCAAAATCATTGCAGGAATTGCGGCAAGGAAGCCATAGAGCATTGTCGGCCCAACCGAGGTTTTGAGCGCGGCGATGGCCGTCAAGGGGCCAGGGTGCGGCGGTACCATCCCGTGCATGGCTGCAAGTGCCGCAATCACCGGAACACCGACATACACATACGGTGAACCTTTGAAGCGAGCCTGGCTTTCCAACTTTCGCGCCACGCTGAATATCAGCGGCAGCATGATCACCAGGCCTACCTCGAAAAACATGGGAATACCAATTACAAATGCAACCATCATCATGGCCCAAGGGATCATCCGATCCGATGTCCGCTTGAGGATGACCTCGGCGATCTGCTCTGTGACACCTGCGTCAGCAAGAATTTTGCCCAGCATCGCTCCAAGCGCGATGACCACCCCTACTGCACCCAGTGTCTTTCCGGCGCCGGTGATCACGTGGGAGACGATGGATTCCGGCTCCATTCCAGTTGCAAAGCCAACACCCACGGAAACCACCAGCAAGGCCAGGAGCGGGTGCATTTTGAGACGCGACACGATGAGCCCCACCAGCACCAGGACGCTCACCAATGCGGTCAGTAACAGGTCTATATCTAAGGGGGTCATGAAAGGATCTCGGTTGGGCCGACGCAAAAACTGCACTCGGATTTGAAAGAAAAGTTTGAAACCGTAACGCCTGTCGGTGCATGTAATAAGCGAAGCTTCGTTTGGGTGGGTTCAATTTCGATTTCGGATGACATGTTCATGGAATCTGCTCTTTTGTAATTGGAATCAGCTGCTACACAAAACGTCCCGATGAGGCACGGCAGGTTTTAATGCAACGTCGCACGTCGAACGTTCTGTAGGTATTGATTTGAATGGGAGAGATGAATGGGCATTTGCGAATGCAGGCGCAAGTTTCAGCTTTTGCCTTTCGCAAAACCGAACAACCTTCGAGGGGCTTGCACCAGAAGCGAATAGCTAACCTGCGGCGAACACTCCAGGGCTTTTAACTGATCGACTACGGTGCGAAAACCGATGCTTTGCTCATGCTGCGTATGCGGCCAGTCGCTACCCCACACCAACTGGCGAACGCCAAAACTTTGTTCCAGCAGCGGTAATGCCATTCGAGCGAAATTGATGTTCTGTTGCGGCGTACCTCCCAAACGATAGATTCCCGATACCTTCATCCAGATCGAACCTTTCGACCCCAACTCCAGTAACTCGCAAAAACCGGGCTGATCGACGCCCGAATTGGCATCCGGCCGGCCAAAGTGATCGATCACCAACTTCAAACCGAATGGGGCCAATTGATGAATCAGCCCAGGCAGATCCTTTACCTCCCGATGCAATTCGACATGCCAGTCAAGATCAGCAATGTGGCTGAAAAACGCTCTCCAGGCACTGTTACGAAAATCAGGTAACGCCTTGCCCATCAGGTTCAAGCGAACGCCGACCACGCCCAGGCGATCCATGTCATTCAACATGGCGCGACTGACGCCTGGCTCCAGCACAACCACGCCTCGCAACTGATCCGGCGCTTGCCTTAACGCCGCCAGCAAGTAGCTATTGTCAGTACCGAGAAAGCTCGGTTGCACCAATACGCCATGGCTTAGGCCATGAGCGTGCAAGTGCGTCAG
Source organism: Pseudomonas sp. B26(2017) (assembly GCF_002113045.1). Lineage (NCBI taxonomy): Bacteria > Pseudomonadati > Pseudomonadota > Gammaproteobacteria > Pseudomonadales > Pseudomonadaceae > Pseudomonas > Pseudomonas sp. B26(2017). Next base: position 435,900 of record NZ_NEJJ01000001.1, read on the forward strand.
ATACTGCTCAAGTGTGGCGTCGTAATCAGGGGTATAGCGCCGTTCACCGATCAAATTCAGATCACGACTAAACACATGAGCATGGGAGTCGATGCCGGTGATCGGTTTAGAGCAGGTATCAGTCATAGCATTCATCTAATAGAAGGTAATGGGCATCAGGCCCGCGCACTCTCGTTGCCGTTGATCGCTACTGCCACCGATGTATTCGAAGCTTCGAGGCTGCGTCCACGGGTTTCCGGCAAACAAAGTGCCGCAATCACCGCCACGCCATAGGCAATCCCGGCATCGATACCAATCGCAGAGCCAAGGGACATGGAGTCGCTCATGTGACCGACGAGGAACGGGAACACCGCAGAAAGCACTCGGCCAAAGTTGTAGCAGAAGCCCACACCGGCACCGCGTACATCCGCCGGGTATAGCTCGTTGAACAGTGCTCCAAGGCTCGCGGGAATACCTGCCGCGAAGAAGCCGAGCGGGAACCCCAGGAACAGCATCTGGGTATTGGTCAGTGGCAGGAACACGTAACACTGCACGGTGACAACACAGCACAACGCGAACAGGACGATGTTTTTACGACGGCCAATGCGGTCGATCAAAAATCCACTGACCACGCATCCGCACCAAAAGGCGAAGATGATCACTGCGAGGTAACCACCAGAGTTCAGCACCGAGAGGTTACGCTCGGTCTTGAGGAACGTCGGCAGCCAGGTCATCACTGCGTGGTAACCACCGTGCGCGCCCAAGCCCAACAGACCACCGAATAGCGTCACGCGAATCAGTTCAGGACGGAAGATACCTGCCAGGGATTTGAAGAAACTTTGCGGGATGGCTTTTTCTTTTTGCAGGCGCTGGAAACTATCAGGCTCCTCAACATTTCGCCGTACCCAGATAATCAGGAACGACGGCAGCAAGCCAACGATAAACATCACACGCCAGGCCATGTCCTGCGGCACGAACGAATAAATCAACGCAAACACACCGACCGCCAGGCCCCAACCCACAGCCCAGGCGCTTTGCACCGTGCCCATTACCTTGCCACGAAGTCCAGGGTTGATGGTCTCGGCCATCAGCACCGCGCCGGCCGCCCACTCACCGCCAATGCCGAAACCCTGGAGCGCCTTGACGATCAAGAGCTGGTTAAAGCCGGTGACAAACGCGGAGAGAAAGGTGAAGAAGGAGAACCACAAGATCATCCACTGCAGCGTACGTACCCGGCCGTAGCGGTCGGACAACGTCCCCCCTACCCATCCGCCGATGGCCGAAGTAACCAGCGTAACGCCACTGATTAGTCCCGCGTCACCCTTTGTCAGGGCGAATGCGGCGATCAGCGCCGGAATCGCCAAGCCAAACATTTGTACTTCCAGTGCGTCGAGCGACCATCCGCCGAAGCAGGCCCAAAAGGTTTTGCGCTCCCGAGGAGTGATTTGGCGATACCAGCTGAACATGATTCTTATCCTTATAAGTGGAACGTAAGGCAGCCGAAAGCGAACCGCTCCGCTACAGGGCCAGTTTTGGCAATAAAACAGGAAACCAGCGGCGACATACTCGCCGCTCAACGATTCACTACACAGGTAGGTGTTAGCGGATATCCACGCTGTATCGGAAGTGCTCCGCATGCCCACGAGAACGACGCCACTCCAGTGGTGTGCCGGCGTAATCACGAGCCAATCGCTCGATCACTACCACTGGGCTGCTGACCGGTACCTGCAGCAGTCGAGCATGCACCTCACTCACCGATTCAGCCGTGAGTGTCTCTTCGGCGTAGGCGACGACCTGACCGCAGATTTCTTCGTAGATCGGATATAGCAGTGGGCCTTTCCGGCTGAGGTCAACTTCCAGCAGTGCTTGAAAGCGGTTGCGCGGCAGCCAGATCTCTTCGGCAAGCACGGGCTGAACTTCGAGCAATCGAACACGGACAATGCGGATAACCGGCGCTTCGACCGGTAACCCTAACGCTTGGGCTACAGCTGAAGGCGCGGCTACTGCTTCGATGGACAGAATGCGACTCTCCGGTACCTGGCGTTCGCCGGCAGCGGTTTGAAAACGAAAGAATCGAAACAACGACGATTGAAACTGGGGTCGGCGAACGAAAGTGCCTCGGCCTTGTTGCCGCTCAAGAATTCCCTCGCTGACCAACGAATCGACCGCTTTGCGCACGGTGCCAGTAGACAACTGGTATTCCGCTGACAGTGCGGCCTCAGTGGGAATAGCCTCGCCTGGACGCCAGCGGTTGTTAGCGATCTGTTCAGCCAAGTGGTCACGCAGGCGTTGGTAAAGCGGCAGGCGAGCATCACTGGAAAGAGAATTCATCGACTTTATTCACCTTGTTATCTAGTCATCTATATGAATATTGGGGCGAGTATTTCGCCAGACAACTGAACTGTCAAGGTGGGCAACGGCATCGCGCTGACGAGTGGAGTCAATAGCCTCAGATAAAGATGACAAGCCCGCTGGTTCAATCACGGGTTAGGTGAGGCAATGCCGATATGGCTAAAAATGCGTCAAGCGGTTGTCGCGTCGGGGCAAAAAAATCCGTCTCGTGAAGAAAATCCGCCTAACCAGTTTGCTACTCGACGCTGCCGATGACTCCGTTCGCCGGCAGTTTCTTTATCTCGGGCCTGGTACTGCTTGACCAGGACGAAGACATCTCCGTCCTGGCTTGTCCGCCGCCGTTACAACTGACCCACGTTGCGCGCAGCAACGGCAACTGTGGTCGGTGAATCGGAAAGTTTGACGAAACGCCGAGTGGCGCCATCCAGCGCATCGATGCAACCTGCCTCGATGTCATAGACCCAGCCATGCAGATTCAGACTCCCCTGCTCGAGCGCGAGCGCCACCGATGGATGAGTGCGCAGGTTCGCCAATTGTGCAATCACGTTTTCGCGAACGAGGCCATCGAGCTTGTCACGTGGCGTATCGAATTCATGTGCGGCGTTGATCGCTTTCGCCGCATCCGAGTGACGAAGCCAGTTGGCAACGGCCGGAAGATGATCCAGACAGGTGCAGCGTGAAATCGCGCCCATCGCCCCGCAATCCGAATGGCCGCAAATCACGATGTCCTTTACGCCGAGCACGGCAACCGCATATTCGACAGTGGCCGAAACCCCACCCGGTTCAGGTCCGTACGACGGCACGATGTTGCCGGCGTTGCGGATCACGAATAGCTCGCCCGGTTCGCGCTGTGTGAGGAGTTCAGGCACTACACGACTGTCCGAGCAAGTGACGAACAGCGCCTTGGGGTTCTGTTCTGTCGCGAGCTGCTTGAAAAGCTCGACGCGCTGTGGATACACCTCGCGCTGAAAACGCAGAAAGCCATCAATAATGTCACGCATGGAATCCTCCAAATCAAACTGCCGGATACCGACACGAGCACTCGACAGCCCTCGTGCCGCAATGGTGCTCATTATTGCAGACCTCACGCGCATTGGATGTATTCAATCCACGACGGGTGAGGCGGCTCCTGACGGAACTCATTTTTTGCGCGGAAGCACAGCCCCCAACACCTGTTTGGCGGTTTGCACGACAATCCCCGCCTCGTCCGGATCCCCCTTGAGCAACGTGGTGGCGAACTTCTTCGCTTGTTCGAGCTTGATATGCGGAGGAAGCGGTGGAACGTTGGGGTCGGTCTTGAATTCGATCAGCACGGGGACATCCGAAGCCAGCGCCTGCTCCCACGCGGCGGCCACGTCGTCTTCGCGGTCGACGAATATGCCTTTCAGCCCAATGGAGATGGCGAACAGGTGATAAGGAACATCGGGAATGCTCTGCGACGCTTCGAACTTCGGATCCCCCTCCATGACCCGTTGCTCCCAAGTCACCTGATTGAGGTCTTCATTGTTGAAGACGGCGCAGATCCATTTGGGGCTTGCCCACTGCCGCCAATATTTGGCCACGGTGATCAACTCCGCCATATTGCTCATCTGCATCGCGCCATCGCCCACCAGCGCGATCACGGGACGCTCCGGGAACGCGAATTTGGCCGCAATCGCATAAGGCACAGCGGCGCCCATCGAGGCCAGGCCGCCAGACAGGGAACACTTCATGCCGCGCCGCACTTTCAGATCGCGGGCGTACCAGTTGGCGCAAGAGCCGGAATCGCTGGCGATGATCGAAAGTTCCGGCAGACGTGGCGACAGTTCGAACACCACCCGCTGCGGATTGACGGGATCGGCCTTGGCCATGGCGCGTTTTTCCAGGGTTTTCTCCCAGGAAGCACGCCAGCCTTCGACCTTTTTGCGCCATTTGCGTGACGTTTTGTGCTCAAGCAATGGCAACAGTGCAGCGAGGGTTTCCCCGGCGTCACCTACCAGATTGACCTCCATGGGGTAGCGCAAGCTAAGCATGTCGGGTTGCAAATCGATCTGCACCCCGCGTGCCTGACCTTCCTTTGGCAGAAATTCAGAATACGGAAACCCGGAGCCGATCATCAGCAAGGTGTCGCATTCGGTCATCAACTTGTAGCTGGGTTCGGTGCCCAGCAAACCGATGCTGCCCGTGACCCAGGGCAGTTCGTCCGGCAGTACCGCTTTACCGAGAAGCGCCTTGGCGACACCGGCGCCAAGCTTTTCCGCCACGGCGATGACCTGGTCGGTTGCCTGCAACGCACCGGCCCCCACCAAAATCGCCACTTTTTCGCCTGCATTCAGAACCTCGGCGGCACGTTGCAGATCCGCGTCATAAGGCACGACTTTCGGTTTGGTATAGCCCACCCCGGAATGCACGGTGCCATGGGTTCGTCCCGGAGCTTCATATTCGATGTCCTGCAAGTCGTTGGGCAGGATGATTGCCGTCACGCGCCGCTCACCGACAGCCGTGCGTACCGCCCTGTCGATCAAGTGGCGAACCTGTGCCGGGGCTGACGCCTGTTGCACGAAGGCACCGGCCACATCCTTGAACATCGACAGCAGGTCGAGCTCCTGCTGATAGTGACCACCGAGTGCCGCGCGGGCCTGTTGCCCCGCAATCGCCAGCACGGGTACGTGATCCATGCGCGCGTCGTAGAGTCCCGTGATCAGATGTGAGGCACCAGGGCCTGACGTGGCGATGCATACCCCCAGCTCGCCGGTGAACTTGGCATGCGCCGAGGCCATGAACGCGGCCATCTCTTCGTGCCGCGCTTGAATGAATTCGATCTTTCCCCGCGCCCGGCTCAGTGCGCCGAAAACGCCGTTGATGCCGTCGCCCGGATACCCAAAAATCCGCGTCACGCCCCACTCGCTCAGTCGCTCGACCAGAAAATCGCCTACAGTCATTGTCATGTCGTTTTCGCCTTCACCCAGTGCATGTAAAGGACTGGACAGTCCGGCGGACGGCGAAGTTCGTGTGGATGTCGAGCCCCTCCATCAAGTGACGCATGGGCTGATTGCAAAGCTGATAAGGGTGGAATCTGGCAGCGTGCAATCCTGCTTGAGGTTGCTCCGGGCATCAGCAGTTATCTGTAGCTGTCACAAATTCCATTTCTGCTGACACAAAGGCGAATTTTTACCGCCCCTTGGATATTGACGTGGAGTCCGCTGGCTGCGCTTTCGGTGCTAGAGCACGCCATTGAGCAGCAAACTACACTTCATTCTGAATTAGTGATTTAACTAGGTAGTTACCTAACTATATAATGCCCCCCTCATTTCAACGGGACATTCAACGTGAAGCAGAGTCAACGCCTCTCGGGCATATCAACATTCATTCTGGTCGGGCTGGGCGTGATCATCGCCCTGCTCGGCCTGGCACTGGCCGCTGGCGGTGTGAAATTGGTCAGCCTGGGAGGCTCTTGGTACTTCCTGGTCGGCGGTCTGGCGATGGCCGTTTCCGGTCTGCTGATCGCCCGCCGCAAGCCTGCCGGCGCCTGGCTGTTTGCGGCGTTCCTGCTGGGGACGGCGATCTGGGCAGTGATCGATGCAGGACTGGTGTTCTGGCCGGTGTTCTCGCGTCTGTTCATGTTCAGCGCCGTGGGCCTGGTGGTCGCGCTGGTCTACCCGATGCTCAAACGCGCGGATGGCGGCGTCGCGGGTCGCGGTGCTTACGGTGTTGCGGCGGTTCTGGCGGTTGGACTGGCGGTGGCCGCGGGCAACATGTTCGTTGCGCACCCGACCGTCGCCCCTACCGGTACTGGCCCGGGCCTGACGCCGGTGGAGCCGGAAAAGGCGCAGAAAGACTGGGCGCACTACGGTAATACCGAGGGCGGCAGTCGCTTCGCTGCGCTGGACCAGATCAATCGCAGCAACGTCGACAAATTGAAAGTCGCGTGGACCTACCACACCGGCGACATCGCCGAGAGCGACGGCAACGGGGCCGAAGACCAGCTGACCCCACTGCAGATCGGCAACAAAGTCTTCATCTGCACCCCGCACAACAACTTGATCGCGCTGGATGCCGACACCGGTAAAGAACTCTGGAAAAACGCGATCAACGCTCAGTCCAAAGTCTGGCAGCGTTGCCGTGGCATGGCCTACTTCGATGCCAGCGCAGCCGTCGCCAAACCGGCCGGTTCGCCTGTCACCGAGACCCCGGCCGCTCCTGCTGCCAACTGCACACGTCGTTTGCTGACCAACACCATCGACGCCCGCCTGATCGCAGTCGATGCCGACACCGGCGAGTTCTGCCAGGGTTTCGGCAACAACGGCCAGGTTGATCTGAAGGCCGGTCTGGGCGATGTGCCCGACAGCTACTATCAATTGTCATCCGCGCCGCTGATGGCCGGCACCACCGTGGTGGTTGGCGGTCGTGTGGCCGACAACGTGCAGACCGACATGCCGGGCGGCGTGATCCGTGGTTTCGACGTGATGACCGGTGCCATGCGCTGGGCGTTCGACCCGGGCAATCCGCAGGATAAAAAGGCACCGGCCGATGGCAAAACCTATGTTCGCAGCACGCCGAACAGCTGGGCGCCGATGTCCTATGACCCGGCAACCAACACAATCTTCCTGCCAATGGGCAGTTCGTCCACCGACATCTATGGGGTCGAGCGCAGCAAACTGGATCACACCTACGGCGCCTCGATCCTGGCGCTGGACGCCAACAGCGGCGAAGAAAAGTGGGTCTACCAGACCGTGCACAACGATCTCTGGGACTTCGACCTGCCGATGCAGCCAAGCCTGATCGACTTCACCAAGGACGGCAAAACCGTGCCCGCGGTGGTGATCGGCACCAAGGCCGGACAGATTTACGTGCTCGACCGTGCCACCGGCAAACCGCTGACCGACGTTAAAGAAGTACCGGTCAAGGCGTCGAACATTCCAAACGAACCCTACTCGCCAACCCAGCCGAAATCGGTAGGCATGCCGCAGATCGGTGCCCAGCACCTGACCGAGTCGGACATGTGGGGCGCAACCCCGTACGACCAGTTGCTGTGCCGGATCGATTTCAAGTCGATGCGCTACGACGGTCTGTACACCGCGCCAGGCACTGACAAATCCCTGAGCTTCCCGGGCTCGCTGGGCGGCATGAACTGGGGCAGCATCTCCACTGACCCGGTGCATGGCTTCATCTTCGTCAACGACATGCGCCTGGGGCTGTGGATTCAGATGATCCCGTCGCAGAACAAGGGCCAGGCAACTTCCGGTGGCGAAGCGCTGAACACCGGCATGGGCGCTGTGCCGCTGAAAGGTACGCCGTACGCGGTCAACAAGAACCGCTTCCTGTCGGTCGCCGGCATTCCTTGCCAAGCCCCGCCGTTCGGCACCCTGACCGCCATCGACATGAAAACCCAAAAAGTCGCCTGGCAAGTTCCGGTCGGTACCGTTGAAGACACCGGCCCGCTGGGCATCCGCATGCACCTGCCGATCAAGATCGGTCTGCCAACCCTCGGCGGCACCCTGTCGACCCAGGGCGGCCTGATCTTTATCGCCGGCACCCAGGACTTCTACCTGCGCGCGTACAACAGCGGCAACGGTGAAGAAATCTGGAAAGCCCGTCTGCCGGTCGGCAGCCAGGGCGGTCCGATGACGTATGTGTCGCCGAAAACCGGCAAGCAATACGTGGTCATCACTGCCGGTGGTGCTCGTCAGTCCACCGATCGCGGCGACTACGTCATGGCGTACGCCCTGCCGTAAACCGCAGCGCCCTCCTTTATTTCACTTGTGCGCGGCGCCTTCGGGTGCCGCGTCGTTTTATGTCCTTCGCTCTGGATTTGCGCAATGTCATTGGCTGTTCGCTTTTCTCACGCCGGCGTATTCACCGGCATGCTGTTCGGTCTCACCTGCGGCACTGCCCTGCCCGCTTTCGCCGATACCGATTCGAGCGTTTTTACCCGCAACACCCTGACCGGCGACTGGGGCGGACTGCGCCACCAGTTCGACGAAGACGGCATCAAGTTCACCGGCGACTACACCGGCGAAACCGCCTACAACGCCGACGGTGGCCTGCATCGCTCGGCGCGCTACTCGCAAAACATCAAGCTCGGCGCGCAGTTCGACCTGAGCAAACTGTACGGCGTCGAAAACGCCGGCAAGATCCAGCTGAGCATCAACGACCGACGCGGCAACAGTGCCTCCGAAGATCTGGTCGGCAACCGTCTGCCCATCCAGGAAAACTACGGTGGCCTCTACACGCGCCTGACCGAACTCAGTTACGAACGCAGCCTGTTTACCCCGGCGCTGAACGTCAAACTCGGCTACATGGCCATGGGCAACGACCTCGGCGGTCTCGACAGTGGCATTCTCTGCAACTTCATGAACGCCGGTTTCTGCGGCCATCCGCTAAACATGTCCGGTGGCAGCGGCTGGACCAACTACCCCAACGCCCACCTGGGTGTGCGGGTGAAATACGACCTCTCCCCGGCCTGGCAACTGCGCGTGGCCGCGTTCAATGTCGACCCGCAAAGCAATGGCAATTCCAGCCGTGCCTGGCACCTGGGCCCGAAACACACCACTGGCACCGTGGTGCCGATCGAACTGGTCTACAAGCAGGCGGGCAAACTGCCGGGCGAGTACAAGGTCGGTTATTACTACGACAGCTCCGACGTCAAACGCATCGGCAGTGAAAAGGAAGTGTCCGGACGCGGCGGCCATTACGTCCTGATCGACCAGGCCGTCTGGGCCTCGGACGCCTCCGAAGGCCGCAGCCTGCACGCTTTCGGCCAATACTCGGCGGCCAGCGAAGCCGCGTCGCCATTCAGCAAGTGGTACGGCACCGGGCTGGTTCTGTACAAACCGTTCGAAGGCCGCCCGCGTGACACCGTGGCCCTGGGCTATGGCCGCGCAGTGCCTAATCCGCGCAGCCGCGATGTGCAGCAGGACGCCGCAATCGCCAATGGCGCTGCGTTCCCCAATCTCGACAGTGCCGAGCAATTGATCGAACTCGGTTACGGCTATCAAGCCACTCCATGGCTGACGCTGCGCCCGAATGTGCAGTACATCATCGAGCCGGGCGCGTTTTCCGGGCAGGACATCGACAATGCACTGGTGTTTGGATTGCAGGTGAAAGCCGCGCTCTGATACCGACGTTTACCGACTACAAAAAAAGCACCCGGACAGACTGTGTGAAAACGCACTGAAGGCCAGTGCAACAAACGCCCCGACTTGGTTGGGGCGTTTGTTTTCGTGCGAGCAACAGACGAAAAAAGGCCGTTCAACCGATCAAAGTCATCAGTTGGCGCGCGCCGCGTGCAATTTCTTGTAGCTCTCGATCAGGCGCAGGTGCCGATCCAGCCCTTCCAGCTTCATGCTGGTCGGCGTCAGGCCGTAGAAGCGCACGCTGCCATTGACCGAGCCGATCGCCGCATCCATGCGCTCGTCGCCGAACATGCGGCGGAAGTTGGCTTCGTAGTCTTCCAGCTCCAGATCCTCGTCCAGCTCCATTTCCAGCACGACGTTGACCGCTTGATAGAACAAGCCGCGCTCGACGGTGTTGTCGTTGTATTGCAGGAAGGCTTCGACCAGATCCTTGGCCTGCTCGTACTTCTGCAAGGCGAGGTAGATCAGCAGGCGCAGTTCGAGAATGGTCAACTTGCCCCATGGCGTGTTGTCGTCGAACTCGATGCCGATCAGCGTGGTGATGTCGGTGTAATCGTCCAGCTCGCTGTGTTCCAGGCCTTTGACGAGGTTGCGCAGGCCGACCTTGCTCAGGTTGTGCAGGTTGAGGATGTCGGCGCGGAATTGCAGCGCTTTGTTGGTGTTGTCCCAGATCAGGTCCTCTATCGGATAGATCTCCGAATAGTCCGGCACCAGAATGCGGCAAGCCTTGGCGCCGATGTGCTCGTAGACCGCCATGTAGACTTCCTTGCCCATGTCTTCAAGGATGCCGAACAGCGTCGCGGCCTCTTCGGCGTTGGAGTTTTCGCCATTGCCGGAGAAGTCCCACTCGACGAATTCGAAATCGGCCTTGGCGCTGAAGAAACGCCACGACACCACGCCGCTGGAATCGATGAAGTGCTCGACGAAGTTGTTCGGTTCGGTCACGGCCTGGCCCGAGAAGGTCGGCTGCGGCAGATCGTTGAGGCCTTCAAAGCTGCGGCCCTGCAGCAATTCGGTGAGGCTGCGTTCCAGCGCCACTTCGAAGCTCGGGTGAGCGCCGAACGAGGCGAACACGCCGCCGGTGCGCGGGTTCATCAGCGTCACGCACATCACCGGGAATTCACCACCCAGCGACGCGTCCTTGACCAGCACCGGGAAGCCCTGCTCTTCCAGCGCCTTGATCCCGGCGAGGATGCCCGGGTATTTCGCCAGTACCTCTTGCGGTACATCCGGCAGGGCCATTTCCCCTTCGAGGATTTCGCGCTTGACCGCTCGCTCGAAGATTTCCGACAGGCACTGCACCTGCGCTTCGGCCAGGGTGTTGCCGGCGCTCATGCCGTTGCTGAGAAACAGGTTTTCGATCAGGTTGGACGGGAAATACACGACCTCGTTGTCCGACTGGCGCACGAACGGCAGCGAGCAAATACCACGCTGGGTATTGCCGGAATTGGTGTCGTACAGGTGCGAGCCGCGCAGTTCGCCGTCGCGGTTGTAAATACCCAGGCAGTACTGGTCGAGAATTTCTGCAGGCAACTCGTCTTTCGCGCCAGGCTTGAACCAGCGCTCGTCCGGGTAATGCACGAACTCGGCATTGGCGATCTCTTCGCCCCAGAACTGATCGTTGTAGAAGAAGTTGCAATTCAGCCGCTCGATGAACTCGCCCAGCGCCGAGGCCAGCGCGCCCTCTTTGGTCGCGCCCTTGCCGTTGGTGAAGCACATCGGCGACTGCGCATCGCGGATGTGCAGCGACCAGACGTTGGGCACGATGTTGCGCCACGAAGCGATTTCGATCTTCATGCCCAGGTCGGCCAGAATCCCCGACATATTGGCGATGGTTTGCTCCAGCGGCAGGTCCTTGCCGGCAATGCGGGTGCCCGCGCCGGACGTTGCAACCGGCATCAACAAGGCCTGGGCATCGGCGTCGAGGTTCTCGACTTCCTCGATCACAAACTCTGGCCCGGCCTGCACAACCTTTTTAACCGTGCAACGGTCGATCGAGCGCAGGATGCCCTGGCGATCCTTCTCGGAGATGTCCGCCGGCAGCTCGACCTGGATCTTGAAGATCTGGTTGTAGCGGTTTTCCGGATCGACAATGTTGTTCTGCGACAGACGAATGTTTTCGGTCGGGATATTGCGGGTGCTGCAGTACAACTTTACGAAGTAAGCCGCGCACAAGGCCGACGACGCCAGGAAATAGTCGAACGGACCCGGTGCAGAGCCATCGCCCTTGTAACGGATCGGTTGATCGGCCACCACCGTGAAGTCATCGAACTTGGCTTCGAGTCGGAGGTTGTCGAGAAAATTGACCTTGATTTCCATGCGGGTTACCAGAATAGCGAGCTAAACAAATTGGCCGCCATTATCCGGTTTTTGAGCGTGAAGTCTTGTGCTTTCGGGTCAAGGACGTCCGAGCGGTCAGACACGACTGGCACAACTTCTGAACATCCCCAGGCTGAAGATGTTCTAGATTGAACAGACACCGGATCAAGGACGAGCAGATGGATATCTCCAGCCATTCGACGCCACTCCCCAACCTTCAGGGCCCTGTCACCCGGCGTCTGGCTGTGGCGGTGGGTGCTCTGTTCATTGCCGGGGTGATGGCGGCAACTGCCGCGTTGCTCGGTATTGCCACTCATCTGGATGAGGAGGACGTCGACGACGTGCGGTTCTATTCGGCGCGAGCGCTGGAAAACCGGATCACCGCATCGAAGAACTACATCAGCAGTTACGCCTACTGGACGACAGCGTATGAACGTTTGGGCGGCACAGTCGACACGAATTGGGCGTACACCGAGCAGAACATGGGCAAGACCCTGTTTACCAACGACGGCTATGACGGTCTGTTCGTGCTGGATCGGGACCGCACCAAATACACCGTCGTTCGCGGGCAATTGCTCGATGCGCAAATGCGCCAGTTTCTTGAGGTTCCGGCGCTCAGCCTGGTGGAACAAGTGCAGAACCAGCCGGACCTGACCAGGCCTGTCAGTACTTATTCATTGTTCGAAGGCTGGCCGGCGCTGGTCACCGCTGCGGCGATCCTTCCCAACGATGAGCGTCCGGTGGGCGATCCACAAAAAACCTCCGTGCTGGTCTTCGTCGACAAGCTGACGCCCACCAAGTTGCGCAAGATCGGCAGCGGGTACGGGCTGAACAATCTGAAGCTGGCACCGGATGGCACCATCGACCCCGGCCAGCCCCGCGTCCCGCTGGACAGTACCGGCTACAGCCTCGTTGCTGATCTGGAGCGACCGGGCCAGCATCTGCTGTGGTCGTTGTTGCCAACCCTCGGCCCCGCTTTGATCGTTTTGATGGCCCTGACCGCGTGGTTCTTTCGCCATGCGTTGCGTTCCTCGCGCTACGTCGACGACAGTTTTGAAGCGATGCAGGCCTCGAATCAGGCACTGCTGGCGTCCAACCGCGCCCTTGAAGCCAGCGAGGAGCGCTTCCGGGCAGTGGCCGAAGCGGCTTCCGACTGGATCTGGGAAGTGGATGAAGCGTTGGCCATCACCTATCTGTCGGCCCGGTTCAGTGCAGTCACCGGCTATGAGCAGGCACAGTGGATCGGCAAACACATCGGGCACTTGCTGGTCTGCGACACCACGCCACTGGATCTGTGGCTTAAAAAACTCGATGACGGGAGCAACGCCAGCGACCTGCGCTGCACCTACCGTGACCGCAAGGAACAACAGCGCCACTGCCGCCTCTCGGCCAGGCCCATCGTGGAGGGTGCGGCAGTCGTCGGTTATCGCGGCACGGCCAGCGACATCACCGATGAAGTCGCCGCCCATGCGCAGATCCAGCACTTGTCCCTGCATGACGCGCTGACGGGCCTGCCCAACCGCAACAAGCTATCGCGCTATCTGGACGACGCCCTGTTACTCAAGGAGCACGCCCCGCCTTTGTCGCTGCTGATGATTGACCTGGATAACTTCAAGCCGATCAACGATTCGCTCGGGCATCCGGCAGGCGATGCTGTGTTGCAAGAAGTCGCCAGCCGCTTGCGCGAATGCACGCGCGACCACGATATCGTCGCCCGTCTGGGCGGTGACGAGTTCGTCGTGGTGCTCTGCGGCATGGACACGCATCAGGAGATCGACAAATTCTGCACACGCCTGATCGGCAGCCTGCATCAGCCCATCCTCTTCGAACAGCAACCGTTGCACATCGGCGCCAGTGTCGGAATCGCCCTGAGCCGGCGTCACGGGTACGTTGCCAGCGAGCTGATCCGTTGCGCGGACATTGCGCTGTACCAGGCCAAATCCGAAGGCAAGAACACTTGGTGCTATTTCGAAGCGCACATGAGCGATCAGATCCAGACCCGCCGGCAGATGGAGGATGAACTGCGCCGCGCCCTGACGAACAATCAGTTTGTGCTGCACTACCAGCCCCGATACACGGTCGATGGCAAGAAAATCGTCTCGGTCGAGGCATTGGTGCGCTGGCAGCACCCTGTCAAAGGGTTGCTAGGGCCGGATGTCTTCATTCCGCTGGCCGAACAGACCGACCTGATTGTCCCCTTGGGCCGCTGGGTCCTGCGTGAAGCGTGTGAAACGGCACTGACCTGGCCGGCGGACATTCTGCTGTCGGTCAACCTGTCACCCGCGCAGTTTGCGATCAGCGATGTGGTCGAAGATGTACGCGAAGTGCTGGTCGGCACTCGCTTCCCGGCCAGCCGACTGGAACTGGAAATCACCGAGAACGTCATGCTCAACGACACCGACGGCGCGTTGACCACCATGAACGCACTCAAGGAACTGGGCGTGCGCCTGAACATGGATGACTTCGGCACCGGTTATTCATCCCTTGGCTATCTGCGCGCCTACCCGTTCGACGGCATCAAGATCGACAAACGTTTCATTGCTTCCATCAGCACCGGCGCCAATGATCGGGCGGTGGTCCAGGCCATCATTGGCCTGGGCAAGGCGATGGGGCTGACCGTGACTGCCGAAGGCGTTGAAACCGAGGAACAACTGGACATCCTGGGCAAGGATCAATGCAACGAAGTGCAGGGTTATTTCATGAGTCGCCCGATCGACAAGGCGGCCTTCGCCAGTCTTCTGCAGGCATCAAGAGCCACCCCTGTCGAGCCTGCCAGACAGCGAAAAGGCCGGGTGAACTGAGGACGCTGACTCAGCACATCCGCTCAATCGCAGCACGACGGTTTGCTTCAGTATCCGGCGACTTCCCTCACGGCCGGTCACTGACACATGAAAGCTTTCATGCAACCGCGTTTTGCCCTGGCACTCTTGTATTGCGCAATGGCCGACTCGGCATTTGCCAGCGGATTTCTCGACGACGCCAAGGCCGAAGTGCTCAGCCGCAACTTCTACCTGAGCAACGACTACCGCTCGCCCTCACCCACCGGAAAAAACTACAAACAGGAATGGGCTCAGGGGTTTATCGGCACTTTTGCATCCGGTTTCACGGACGGAACCGTCGGATTTGGCCTCGATGCCCACGCTTTTTACGGACTGAAACTCGATGGCGGTAAAGGGCACTCCGGCACGGGGCTGTTGCCGGTGGACAGTGACGGCCGTAGCGCAAGCGACTATTCCAGTGCCGGCGGTGCGCTGAAGCTCAAGGCCTCGAAGACTACCCTCGCCTTCGGTGAAATGACCGTGGAAACGCCGGTGTTCGACACCTCGGACAAACGGCTGCAACCGGAATACGCCACGGGGTTTCTGCTCGACAGCCATGAGATCGAAAACGCGCGCCTTGTCGCCGGGCGCTTCACGGCATTCAAGAACCAGGACAGCTCTTCCGGCAAAGGCGATTTTCAGGGCTACGGTGCCAGCACCCGAGGCGAAAGCATCAGTTTCGTCGGCACCGACCTGTTCAGCGACAGCCCGGTGGGTGGCGCGCTGTATGCGTCCGATCTGAGCGACACCTGGCGCCAGTACTACGCCAACCTGCATTTCAAACAGTCCGGTCTGTTGCTCGACGCCAACGTCTACCACACCCGCGATACCGGTCAGGCGCTGGCCGGCGATATCGACAACACCGCGTTCAGTTTCTCGGGCAAATACACCTTTGGCGCCCATGCGGTGATGCTCGGCTGGCAACGCATCAATGGCGACACGCCGTTCGATTTCGTCGGTGGCGACTCGATCTACCTGGCCAACTCGATCAAATACGCCGACTTCAACGGTGCCCACGAACGCTCCTGGCAAGCGCGTTACGACCTCGATCTCGGCGCCTTCGGCATTCCGGGGCTGAACTTCATGACCCGTTATGTTTCCGGCAGCCACATCGACGGCACCCACGCACCCAAGGGCGGCGCTTATAACCCGTTCGACGCGGACAGCGGGCAATACCAGCCACAGCAAGGGGACGGCGGCAAACACTGGGAGCGCGATATCGATCTGCGCTACATCGTCCAGTCCGGCGCGGCCAAGGATTTGTCAGTGCAGCTGTCCCACGTTTCACACCGGGCCAACAGCGCCCAGGCGGGTGATGACATTGACCGGATCTACGTGGTGATCCAGTACCCGCTGGGTTTTTGAAGGGAAAATGGCGGAAGGCAGCCGGAGTCGAACCTGCCCGGGAACGGATGCCGTCCCCAACCGGGTTTGAAGCCCGGCCGCGCCACCGGGCGCGATTGCCTTCCTTGAACTCAGCTGGCGCCAGAGTTGGCCAGCGCACTGTCGAAGCGGATCTGCCGGCCTTCGCCGACGCGCCGGGTCAGGCCCAGCCGATCGAAGTATTCAAGGATCTGAATACTGCGTTTGCGTCCCAAGCCTAGCGCATCACGGAATGCCGTGACTTCGATTTGCGGATTTTCTTCAGCCAGGCGCAGCAACACCGCCGCCATTTGCCGCAACGTGATGTCGGTGACAAACA
Organism: Pseudomonas sp. B26(2017); assembly: GCF_002113045.1. Taxonomy (NCBI): domain Bacteria; kingdom Pseudomonadati; phylum Pseudomonadota; class Gammaproteobacteria; order Pseudomonadales; family Pseudomonadaceae; genus Pseudomonas; species Pseudomonas sp. B26(2017). Next base: position 452,186 of record NZ_NEJJ01000001.1, read on the forward strand.
GGTCGCGCACCACTTGATGCGTCACGCCAAGGCGCGCCAGTTTGCGCAGCAGCAAACGCACAGTCGCATCTTCCTGGTCGACGACTTTTGCCATGTCGCGTACCCACGACGGATCGAAACCGTTCTGTTCGAACAATGGCTGAAGCGCCTGCCACAGGGTTTCGTCGTCGGCACTCAGGCGTACCTGGTGGTCGGGCAAATGCAGCCACGGGCCGCTGGCGACCAGTGAACCGGCGCCGAGCAGTTCTTCCAGCAGGCTGATGAACGTTGCACGTTCGACACTCAAACCGCTGAAGCGTCGCAGACGGTCGCGATCCGGCCCCATTTGATCAGGCTCCAGCTCATGAAAGCGTGCCAGTTGCTCCAGCAAGGTGAACTTGAGCATGCCCCAGCGCTGCGCATTGAACAGCATCGGCCCTTGCCGGGTTTCGATCAGGCGGACGTTATCCGGCAATGACCAACGCTCACGCGGACGATTGAACTGACGCTCCAGGCGCTGCGGATCAAGGCCGCTTTCGCTGTATTCCAGCAACGTCGGCAAGGCCTGTTCCAGCTCGGAGTTGATCGCCAGTGCGCGCAGTTGCGCCAGCCGTTCCGGGCTGCGCCGTTGACGGGCTGGCGCGAAGGGATCGAGCACGCGTCCACCGCCGAGCGTTCGCTGGGCACTGGCGTCACGCAGGATCAGCGGGTCACCGTGGACGCCGTGCACCGGGACGTTCGTCAGCAGTTGCGCAAACATGCGCTCGCCGGGCGCCAGGCTCGAGCCTTCCAGCAAGGCGACCCGGGCGATCACGTCCTGCGTGCCCAGATGCAGGTGCACTGGCTGGAAATGCTGGAAAACCCGTTCGCCCGGCAACAACCGGAATTCGATGTCCAGCCGCTGGGTCGGTGCGTGCAGCCATTCGGCGAGCAACCATTGGCCGCGATGAATCTGCCCAAGTTCCAGACGATCCGCGCTGATGTTCAGGGCTACGCGCTGGCCGGCGAATGCCTGCTCGGCAGCCTGATTCTGCGCGTGCAGTCCCCTGACCCGCACGGTTTTGCCCGCCGGGCCGAGGCTCAGTTTGTCACCCACGGTGACCGCGCCTGAAAGCGCCGTCCCCGTCACCACGATGCCGGCGCCGGCGACACTGAACGCCCGGTCGATCGCCAGACGAAATCCACCGTCGCGACTGCGTTCTTCGCTTTCTATCTGCAGCAACGCCTGGCGCAACGCGTCGACACCCTCGCCCGTCACGCTGGAAACCGTCAACAGCGGCGCCCTGGCATAGGGGCCAGACGCCAGAAGGCTTCCAACCTGTCGGCGGACTTCTTCCACCCTGCCCGCCTCGACCCGATCGCACTTGGTGATCGCCACCAGCGCCCGGGGGATGCCCAGCAGCTCGACAATCGCCAGATGCTCGCGGGTCTGCGGCATCACTCCGTCATCCGCCGCCACCACCAGCAACACCAGATCGATGCCTTGCGCGCCAGCGAGCATGTTGTGGGTGAATTTCTCGTGACCTGGTACGTCGATGAAACCTGTCAGCCCGGCGCCCGGCGCCAGTTCTGCGTACAGATAACCGAGGTCAATGGTCATGCCGCGTTCGCGTTCCTGCGGGCGGCGGTCGCCGGTTTGCCCCGTGAGCGCTTGCAGCAATGACGTCTTGCCGTGGTCGATGTGCCCTGCCGTGCCGATGATCACGTTTGCAATTGCCCGAGTTGCGCCTGCCACGCCGGTTCATCGTCGAGTTGCCGCAGATCCAGCCACAACGCGTCGTCATCGATGCGCCCGAGCACCGGGATCGGCAACGCGCGCAACCCGGCTTCCAGGTTCAGCAGGCTACGTCCGCGCAGGCGTTTCGATACCTGCGGGCGCAGGCACAGCGCCGCGCTCGGCAGGCGCGCCACCGGTTGGCTGCCGCTGCCGATCATGCCCAGCGCAAGTTCTGCGGTGACGGTCCAGCCCTCGCCCAACAATTCGGACATGGCCGGTTGCAGGCGTTCGGCCTGGGCCAGAATCTCGGCTTGCGGCCGGGTCAGCAGGCGCAGGCTCGGTAAACGTTCGGCCAGACGATCCGGGTCGCGATAGAGACCGAGCACCGCTTCCAGTGCGGCCAGGGTCAGTTTGTCGACCCGCAACGCGCGTTTCAGCGGATTCTTCTTGATCTTCGCGATCAACTCCTTGCGCCCGACGATCACCCCCGCCTGCGGGCCGCCGAGCAATTTGTCACCGCTGAAGGTGACGATGTCGGCGCCATCGAGCAGCGCCTGGCGCACCGTCGGTTCCGCCGGCAGGCCCCAGCGAGTCAGATCCAGCAGACTGCCGCTGCCAAGATCTTCCAGCAGCGGCAGATCATGCCGATGGGCCAACGCAGCCAGTTCGGCGGTCGGGACCCGGGCGGTGAAGCCTTCGATGCTGTAGTTGCTCGCGTGCACGCGCATGATCAGGCCGCTGCGTGGGCTGATGGCGGCTTCGTAGTCGCGGGCATGGGTGCGGTTGGTGGTGCCGACTTCGTGCAGACGCACGCCGGCGCGGCTCATGATGTCGGGGATGCGGAACGCGCCGCCGATTTCGATCAGCTCGCCCCTGGAAATGATGCCTTCCTTGCGCGCGCCGAGGCTGTTGAGGATCAGCAGTACGGCGGCGGCATTGTTGTTGACCACGGTCACGGCTTCGGCGCCGGTCAGTTCGCGGATCAGACCTTCGATCAGGTCATCGCGGTCGCCGCGCTTGCCGCTGGCCAGGTCGAACTCCAGATTCAACGGATAGCGCGCCGCGAGTTGCACCGCGTCAATGGCTTCTTCGGGCAACAAGGCGCGCCCGAGGTTGGTGTGAAGCACGGTGCCGGTCAGGTTGAACACCCGGCGCACCTGGCTGCGCTGCTTCAACGCCAGACGCTCGGCCACCCTTCCGGCCAGGGCTTCGGGGCTGATTTCAACGGCGGTCAATTGCCCCGCCAGCACGGCTTCGCGCAAGTCATCCAACAACTGGCGAAACCCCGTCAACAGCGCCTCGCGCCCGTAACGCTCGGCCAATGGCTGACACGCGGGATGGCGCAACAGGCTGTCGATGGAAGGTAAACGCAAGGCAAAGACACTGACGGACATCAGGCACTCCGGAAAAAACCGATGCGCCTGAGTGTAGACCCTTGCGTCATTCGTCTCCTGGTGCCAGCAGCAGATTCGGCGCCAGCCGCTGATAACCGTCCTGAGCCAGGCGCATGTCGAGCAGCAGACTGCCCAGATCTGCCGACAGCGCCTCGCCCTCCCCGTCGTTTTCCAGATACAGCAGCTTCAGATAGCTGTTGCAGCCCGGACAGACTTCGGCGCGCAACGGCGCCTGATTGGCGGCGTGGCGGTCATCCTCAAGACTCAGGTATTCAAGCCCTTTGCTCTGTTCGCAATACACGCACTTGACCCGCACCACATGCCATTCGCAGGCACACAGCGAACACACCAGATAACGCAGGCCGTTGTGCTTGCCGCGATGGCGGATCACCCCGGCCATGGCCGGCGAACCACAGGCCGGGCACTGGCTGAGGCTGTCGCCGGGTGTCAGTTGCAGATTCGCTGCGCTGAGCAGCCAATGACTCCACGCCGCTTGCAGCGCCGCGCCGAGAAACGGCACCAGCGCCGCGGGCACCAGCGAATATTGGCCGCTGACCAGCGCCACGGCCCAGGCGCGCAACTGGCCGGGGCTGGCAAGGCGCAGCGTGGTCACGGCCTCGACCACAGCAGGTTGCTCGGGGGCGACATAACGCTGCAGCAAAGCTTCGAGATAAAGCTGCCAGGTGTCCTCGCGAATCAATGTGTCGGCGGCGAACGGCGGCATGCCGTGTTGCCGGCAGACTTCCAGCCGCTGTTCATCAAGCGACGCGGTCGAGGGCGGATCATCGAGGATCTGCTGCTGGACTTGGCACAGCCCGGCAATCAACTGCAGGTAGTCGGCCAGCGGATGACCTTCGGCCAAACGTTCAAGACGCTGGGCCCGCAACATGAACAGGTTGTGCGGTGGCAAGTGCAGAAACGGCGGCGAACTGGCGGCCGCTTCGATTTCTCCGGGTTCAAGGATGGTTGGCAACTGTCAGCCCTTTTTCGTGACCGGTCGCTCTGGCGGATCCTGGCTTTCCACCTCGCGATACCAGAGTGCATGGTGTTTCCTGGCCCAGGCGCGACTGACCCAGCCGTGCGTCATCGCGTCCACCGAACCCTTGATCCAGATCCCGGCGTAGATGTGCACGATGATGCTCAGGATCAGCACAAACCCCGCCAGTGCGTGCAGCAACATCGCCCAGCGAATTGTGGTGATGCCGAAGTAATGACTGAAATAAGCGCGCCAGATCACCAGTCCCGTGAACAGCAATGCGAGCATGCACAGCAGTAAAGTCCAGAACAGCAGTTTTTGCCCGGCGTTGTACTTGCCCACCGGCGGCACGGTTTCTTCGTCGTTGACCATTACCCGGTCAATTCGCCGCAGCCACTTCCAGTCGTTGTCGATGAAGAAGTTCGAGCGCCAGAAGCGAAACACCAGGCCGAGGAAAAACACGAACATCAGCACGCCCATGAACGGATGCAGGATCCGCGTCCATGGCCCGCCTCCGAACAGGTGGGTCAGCCAGAACATCGACGGATGAAACAACGCCAGCCCCGACAGCCCGGCCATGAAGAACAGAATCGCCACCAGCCAGTGATTGGTGCGCTGATTGGCGGTGTAGCGCAGGATCGTCTTGTTGCTCATGGCCGGCCCTCCCCGCGTGGGTCGAAGGTGTGCACTGCCGGATCGACGACGTGCACCGAGGTGTCGGGCGGATCGGGATGTTCATCTTCTTCGACCCGGTTCGGGCCGATCCGCACGTAATGGAAGAACCCGGCCAACACCGCGGCGCCCATGGCCAAAAGGCCCAGCGGTTTGCTGATGCCTTTCCACAAGCCCACCAGCGGACTGATCTCGGGGTTGTCCGGCAGGCCGGCGTAGATTTTCGGCGTGTCGGCGTGGTGCAACACGTACATGACGTGGGTGCCGCCGACGCCTTCCGGGTCATACAGGCCGGCATTGTCGAAGCCACGGCTTTTCAGGTCGACGATGCGCTCGGCGGCGTGGGTCTTCATGTCGTCCTTGGTGCCGAACACGATGGCACCGGTCGGGCAGGTTTTCACACAGGCCGGCTCAAGCCCCACCGCCACCCGGTCCGAACACAGCGTGCATTTGTAGGCCTTGTGATCTTTCTGCGAAATGCGCGGGATGTTGAACGGGCAACCGGTGATGCAATAACCGCAGCCGATGCAGTGGTCCTGGTCGAAATCGACGATGCCGTTGGCGTGCTTGATGATCGCGCCGGGGCTGGGGCACGCCGCCAGGCAACCGGGCTCGGCGCAGTGCATGCAGCCGTCCTTGCGGATCAGCCATTCGAGATTGCCGGCGTCGGTTTCGTGCTCGGTGAAGCGCATCAGCGTCCATGAATCGGCGCTCAGGTCCTGCGGGTTGTCGTAGGTGCCGTGGTTGTGGCCGACCTCGTCGCGCAACTCGTTCCATTCCGAGCACGCGACCTGACAAGCCTTGCAACCGATGCATTTGGTGGTGTCGATCAGTTTGGCCACCTGTTCCTGGTCGCGTATCGACGGCGCCGGTGTGGTGGTGGCCGAGCGGGCAATGATGTCTTGGCTGGCCATCTAAAGATTCTCCATCAGAGCTTCTCCACGTTGACCAGGAATGACTTGGATTCCGGGGTCTGTGTATTGCCATCGCCGAGGAACGGCACCAGGGTGTTGGTCAGGTAACCGTGACGCGTCAGGCCGGTGAAGCCCCAGTGCAGCGGAATGCCGATCTGGTGCACCACCTGGTTGTTGACCTGCAACGGCCGGATCCTTTTGGTCACCACCGCTACCGCTTCAATGAACCCGCGCTTGCAGGTGACCCGCACCCGGTCGCCGGCAGCGATGCCTTTCTCCTTGGCCAGCACTTCGCCGATTTCCACGAACTGCTCGGGTTGGGCAATCGCGTTCAACTTGCAGTGCTTGCTCCAGAAGTGGAAATGCTCGGTCAGCCGGTAGCTGGTGGCGGCGTACGGGTAATCCTTGGCGACGCCAAGGCTGTCCCACACCGAATCGAAAATCCGTGCCGCAGGGTTGCTGATGGCTTTCTTGTTTTCCGGGTGCAGCGGGTTGATGCCGATCGGGGTTTCGAACGGCTCGTAGTGCTCGGGGAATGGCCCTTCGTTCATCTTGTCGACGGCGAAGAACCGCGCCACGCCTTCGGGGTTCATGATGAACGGGTTCATCCCGGCCTCCGGCGGCACGTCGGCCTTGTAATCCGGCACGTCGGTGCCGCCCCAGGCCTTGCCGTTCCACCACACCAGGCGTTTTTTCGGATCCCACGGTTTGCCGGCGACGTCCGCAGAAGCGCGGTTGTACAGAATCCGCCGGTTGGCCGGCCAGGCCCACGCCCAACCCTGATGCTGATGCATGCCGTAAGGGTCGTTATTGTCACGGCGGGCCATCTGATTGCCGGCTTCGGTCCAGCTCCCGCAGAAGATCCAGCAGCCGGACGCGGTGCTGCCGTCATCCTTGAGCTGGGCGAACCCGGCCAGTTGCGAATTGCCCTTGATCGTCGCGCCGGTGGCGTCGGTGAAATCCGTGGTGGCGTAGCCGTTGATCTCTTTGGCGATCTCTTCCGGCGAGGGTTCTTCGGCGATCTTGTACGGCCACGACAGCTTCAACAGCGGATCGGCGAATTTGCCGCCCTGGGCCTGATAACGCTCACGCAGGCGCAGGAACAGCGCACTCATGATCTGCACGTCAGTGCGCGCCTCGCCGGGGCCGTCGGCACCTTTCCAGTGCCATTGCAGCCAGCGGCTGCTGTTGACCAGCGAACCGTCCTCTTCAGCAAAACAGGTGGTCGGCAGACGGATCACTTCGGTCTGGATGTCGGCGCTCTTCACATCATTGAACGGCCCGACGTGTTCCCAGAACTGCGAGGTTTCGGTGGCCAGCGGGTCCATGACCACCAGCCATTTCAGCTTGGCCAATGCGGCCATCACCCGGTTCTTGTCCGGCAACGCGGCAATCGGGTTGAAGCCCTGACACATGTAGCCGTTGACCTTGCCCTGCCCCATCAGGTCGAACACCTTGAGGATGTCGTAGTTGGGGATGTCGAGTTTCGGCAGGTAGTGGTAGGCCCACTGATTCTCGGCGGTGGCATTGGCGCCGTACCAGGCTTTCATCAGGCTGACGTGGAACTTGCTGTAGTTCTGCCAGTAGGACAATTGCCCCGGCCGCAGCGGTACTTGCGTGCGTTTCTTGACGTAGGCGTTGTAGTCCTGCTCCATGTCGGTGGGCAGGGTCAGGTAACCCGGCAGCGCGTTGGACAGCAGGCCGAGGTCGGTCAGGCCCTGAATGTTCGAGTGCCCGCGCAACGCGTTGACCCCGCCGCCGGGCATGCCGACGTTGCCCAGCAACAGTTGCACCATTGCTGCGCTGCGGATGATCTGCGAGCCGATCGAGTGCTGGGTCCAGCCCAACGCATAGAGGATGGTCATGGTCTTGCCCGGTTGCGAGCAAGTGGCGATTTCCTCCCAGATCTTTTTCATCGCGTCGACCGGCATGCCACAGATCTGGCTCGCGAGGTCGATGTTGTAGCGGCTGTAATGCTGCTTCATCAATTGATAGACGCAGCGCGGGTCCTGCAGGGTCGGGTCGACTTTGACGAAGCCGTCGTCACCCAGTTCGTAACCCCAGGTGGATTTGTCGGTGTAGCTGCGTTTGGCTGCGTCGTAACCGGTGAACAGTCCGTCCTCGAAGCCGAACCCGGTTTTGACGATGAACGACACGTCGGTGTAGTTGCGCACGTATTCGTGCTGGATCTTGTCCTCGGTCAGCAGGTAATTGATCAGCCCGCCCATGAACGCGATGTCGCTGCCGGTGCGAATCGGCGCGTAGTAATCGGCCACGGACGCGGTCCGGGTAAACCTCGGATCGACCACAATCAGCCGCGCGGCGTTGTGCGCCTTGGCTTCGGTCACCCATTTGAAGCCGCAAGGATGGGCTTCTGCTGCGTTGCCGCCCATCACCAGGATCAGATTCGCGTTGGCGATATCGGTCCAGGTGTTGGTCATGGCTCCACGGCCGTACGTCGGGGCAAGACTTGCCACCGTCGGGCCGTGTCAGACACGCGCCTGGTTATCGAACCCCAGCATGCCGAGACTGCGAATCACCTTGTGGGTGATGTAGCCCGCTTCGTTGGACGCCGCCGACGCCGCGAGGAAACCGGTAGTCAGCCAGCGATTCACCGTCTGCCCCTGGGCGTTCTGCTCGACGAAATTGGCGTCACGGTCGGCCTTCATCAGGTCGGCGACGCGGTCGAGGGCTTCGTCCCAGGTGATCCGGGTCCATTCGCTGCTGCCGGGCTTGCGCACCTGCGGGTACTGCAGGCGGCCGGGGCTGTGAATGAAGTCCAGAAGGCCCGCGCCTTTCGGGCACAGGGTGCCCCGATTGACCGGGTGGTCGGCGTCGCCCTCGATATGGATGATGTTTTGCGCAACGTTCTTCGCGGCATCGCCCTGGCTGTACATGATCAACCCGCAACCGACCGAGCAATACGGGCAGGTGTTGCGGGTTTCATGGGTGTGGGCAAGCTTGAAGTGGCGCACCTGCTCGGCGAAGGCCAGCGTCGGGGCCATGCCCAACGCGCCCAGGCTAGAGCCTGCAAGGCCGATACCGGCGACCTTGAAGAACTGACGACGGCTGAGATCCATCGTGCACTCCTGATCAGGTGGAACCCGGTACTGGTGCCGGGTCTGTTCTGGACAATCACGGTTGCGGCACTTGAGTGCCGACTTTTTCACTGTAGACAACGTGTGGTTGGCCAGTGTGAAAACCGACCGTCGGCCGTTTGTCGGATCACCACCTCCCTGTGTGCGAGCTTGCTCGCGAAAAGCGGTGTGTCATTCAACATTGATGCTGCCTGACCAGACGCATTCGCGAGCAAGCTCGCTCCCACAGGTTTTGTGTGCTCCTTCAGGAGCACGGGCTTATCATGGCGGGCACGACCCATCTCCGCCTTCAGAGACCGCGCATGACTTTCGATTTTGATCAGGTATTCGACCGCCACGACACCGGCAGCACCAAGTGGAGCCGCTATCCGGCCGACGTGTTGCCGATGTGGGTCGCTGACATGGATTTCGCTGCGCCGCCAGTGGTCATCGAGGCGTTGCAACAGCGCCTGCTGCACCCGTTGGTGGGTTACAGCGTGGCCCAGGACAACCTGCGCGAGGCCATCGTTGCCGACCTCTGGAACAAGTTCGCCTGGCGGGTCAAACCGCAGGAGCTGATCTTCCTGCCGGGTGTTGAATCGGGTTTCAACATGGCGCTCAAGGCGCTGGTGCAGCCCCAGCAGAACGTCGTGGTGCAAACCCCGAACTACCCGCCGCTGCGCCATGCGCCGGGCCATTGGGGCCTGAACAAGGTCGAACTGGAATTCAACGCTCTGGCCGACGGCACCTACGCCACGCCGCTGGATGCCTTGCGTGAATCCCTGAAAGGTGGCGGCGCCCTGCTGCTCAGCAACCCGCACAACCCGATCGGCAAGGTCTTCGGCCGTGAAGAACTGCAAGCGGTGGCCGACATCTGCATGGCGCAGGACGCCTGGATCATCTCCGACGAGATCCACGCCGAGCTGTGCTACGACGGCCGCGTGCACATCCCGACCGCCTCCCTGAGCCCGGAGATCGCCCGTCGCACCATCACCCTGATGTCGGCGAGCAAGGCCTACAACATCGCCGGTCTCAAGACGTCGTTCATGATCATCCAGGACGCCGCCCTGCGCGAACGCGTCAACCACGCCCGTTGCGGCATGGTCGACAGCGTCAACCCGTTGGGCATGGAAGCCACCCGCGTGGCCTACAGCGAGGCCGGTCCGTGGCTGAAGGAACTCAAGCAATACCTGCAAGCCAATCGTGACTGGCTGGTAGAAGCGGTTCGCAGCCGTCTGCCCGGCGTAACGATCAACGTTCCACAAGGCACTTATCTGGCGTGGCTCGACTGCTCGGCGCTGGATCTGGACGACCCACAGAAATTCTTCCTGGAACACGCCCGTGTCGGCCTCAGCCCTGGCCTGGATTTTGGCGATCACAGCCAACAGTTCGTGCGCCTGAACTTCGGTTGCCCGCGCTCGATGCTGGAAGAAGGGATCTCGCGGATGGAGCGAGCCTTGAAGTCCCGGTAATCACGTCAGGACAAACCCAAGCGTCAATCCGATCGAACTCACTCAAGACAGGCCGGGTCAACCGGCCTACCTGACATGAGACCCGGAGATTGACGATGACGCACTATCCAAAACCCCCATTCCCGAAACAGGCACAACCGGTTCCTGGCTCCCAGCGCAAGATGGAGCCCTACCCCGATTGCGGCGAGCAAAGCTACACCGGCTCCGGTCGGCTGGCCGGCAAGATTGCGCTGATTACCGGCGCCGACAGCGGCATCGGCCGGGCGGTGGCAATTGCCTTCGCTCGCGAAGGTGCAGATGTAGCGGTCGCCTATCTCAACGAACATGAAGATGCCAAGGAAACCGCGCGCTGGGTCGAACAGGCTGGCCGCCAGTGCCTGCTGCTGCCCGGCGACATTGCCCAGAAGGCCCAGTGCCAGGCGTTGGTGGACCAAACTGTCGAGCGCTTCGGCCGCATCGACGTGCTGGTCAACAATGCAGCCTTCCAGATGACTCATGAAACCTTCGAGGAGATTCCCGACGATGAATGGGTGATGACCTTCGACGTCAACATCACCGCGATTTTCCGTCTGTGCCAGGCCGCCATCAAACACATGGGCCCCGGCGCTTCGATCATCAACACCAGTTCGGTCAACTCGGACATGCCCAAACCCACCCTGCTCGCCTACGCCACCACCAAAGGCGCCATCGCCAATTTCACCGGTGGTCTGGCCCAGATACTCGGGCCGAGGGAGATTCGCGTGAACTGCGTCGCGCCGGGGCCGATCTGGACGCCGCTGATCGTCTCGACCATGCCGGATGAAGAAGTGCAAAACTTCGGCGAGCAGACACCACTCGGCCGGCCCGGCCAGCCAGTGGAAGTCGCGCCGATTTATGTGCTGCTGGCGTCGGACGAAGCCAGCTACATCACCGGTCAGCGCTATGGCGTGACCGGTGGCAAACCCATGCTCTGATCCGCCCGCCGAAAAAAAGTGAACCGCTGGACAAGGCGACCTCTCCATACCTTCATGGCCCGTTCGGGTTGCAAGAGATCAGGAGGTCGTCATGTCCGCACCTATCGTCAAACTCTTCACCCAGCCGAACTTCGCCTGGACCGATATCCGCCGCGAAGAAGAAGCGCATCCGCGTCATTACCTCGCCCATCTGCTGTTACTGGCACTTGTTCCGGCGGTGTGCCTGTTCATCGGCACGACTTATGTCGGCTGGAGCCTGGCGGCGGGTGAAACCGTCAGGCTCAGCAGTGCCAGCGCTCTGCAGCTGAGTGTCATGCTCTACCTCACTATCGTCGTCGGTGTGGCGATCATCGGCGGTTTCATCCGCTGGATGTCGCGCACCTTCGATGCGCGGCCGACGCTCAATCAGTGCATAGGGTTCGCGGCGTATACCGTCAGCCCGTTTTTCCTCGCCGGGATCGCCGGCCTGTACCCGAGCCGTTGGCTGGCGGTACTGGTGCTGGGCGCGGCGTCGATTTATTCGACGTTTCTGCTGTTCGTTGGCCTGCCGACCTTCATGCACGAGCGCAAGGAACAGGGCTTGCTGTATTCGGCGAGCGTCTGGGGCGTTGCGCTGCTGGTGCTGGTGACGTTGCTGGTATCGATGATTCTGCTGTGGTTCAACGTGCTGACGCCGCAATACCTGCGCACGACCGCGGGTTAGGTCGGGCATGTTGCGGCGACATCGAATCGGCGCGGCGGGCCTCCCGTCGTGAGCTTCATCGTTTGGGTCGCGGTGCTCGGCGCCGTGCTGCTCATGCTTGCACTGACGTCCTCCTATCTGCGATGGATGCCGGTGACGACATCCGCGGTATGCCTGCTGTTGGGCGTCGGCATCGGGCCGGTCGGGCTTGATTTGCTGAAATTGCCGCTGGACGAAGCCTCTTTGTGGATGGAGCACCTGACCGAAGTCGCGGTGCTGTTTTCTTTGTTTGTCTGCGGTTTGAAACTGCGATTGCCGCTGCGCGACAAACGTTGGCGGATCGCATTCGGCCTGGCAGGTCCGGTGATGGTGCTGACGATCATTGGAGTCTGCCTGCTGCTGCATTTCGGCTTGAACCTGAATTGGGGCCCTTCGTTGCTGATCGGGGCGATTCTGGCGCCGACCGATCCGGTACTCGCTGCGCTGGTACAGGTCAACGATGCACGGGACGTCGACAGCGTGCGGTTCGGCCTTTCCGGCGAGGCCGGGCTTAATGACGGGATTGCCTTTCCTTTCGTGATCCTCGGGCTGTTGCTGCTGCACGGTGAAGGTTTTGCCGCCGAGTGGCCCGACTGGGTGCTACGCAGCGTGCTCTGGGCCGTGCCCGCCGGCTTGCTTTGCGGTTACTGGATGGGCCGTGGCATCGGCCGCCTGACTTTGTCACTGCGTATCCGCAACGATGACAGCACCCTCAGCCCCAACGACTATCTGGCGCTGGCATTGATCGCACTGGCTTACGTGGCGGCGGAATCCATTGGTGGCTACGGCTTTCTGTCAGTGTTTGCCGCCGGCCTGGGGTTGCGGCAGGAGGAAGTCAAATTCACCGGTGCCCACCAACCACCCGCCGAGCATCTGGTGCAACCGGTGGTCGGCCATCAGAACGTCGAACCGCAGCAGGCGGTCCATGGCGATACCGAACGACTGGAAGACAGCCAAGTGGCCGCCGGCATCATGATGGGCGACATGCTGTCTTTCGGAGGTCTGGTCGAGCGGGCGATGGAAGTGTTTCTGGTGACCCTGCTGGGCGTGGTGCTGGTCAGTCACTGGGACTGGCGGGCGTTGCTGGTCGGCGGCGTCCTGTTCTGTCTGATTCGCCCCGTTTGCGTGGCGTTGATGCCATGGGGATCGCTACTCGCGGGGCGCCAACGGTTGTTGATCGGCTGGTTCGGCATTCGAGGCATCGGCAGTCTGTTCTACCTTTTCTATGCGCTGAACCATGGACTGGACAACAGCGTGGGCACGCTGTGTACCGACCTGACCCTGTCGGTGGTGGCGCTGAGCATTCTGCTGCACGGCGTCAGCACCCAGCCGATCCTCGCCCGCTACGAGCAGCGTAAACAACCGGACAAGTCGACAGACCGCCCTTGAGCGCGGTGCCGCTTCAGCTTCCCGGGTTGGTCACCTGAATGTAGATGGCATACGTGCCGAGCAACATCCAGAACGTGGCAAAGATCCACGGCGTTCGAATGGAAAACAGCAGTGACTTGCGATAGCCCTTGTGGCTCGATTCCATCTCGCTGAACAAAGGCGATTCGTCATAAGCCAGCCCCATCAGGGGTTCGCTGCGCAGCAATTCACTCTGTTTGAAATGCCAATGATCGATGATGTCGTAAGCGGCACGAATCCCCGGCCAGGCATTGAGCGAACTGAGCATGCCAAGCAAGGCCAGAAACGGTGGCACCACCAGCGTGAACAACTTGCCCCACTCGGGGTTGAGGTTGGCCATGCAGGACGCGAAGGCAATCACCAGAAACGATTGCGCCGCCAGGTAGGCGTCGGTTCGATTGGCCAGGATGCTGGTTTCGTACTGGATCTCCCGTCGGTAGAAATCCAGCCGCTCCTTGGGTGAGCCGAACATTTTGGCGTTATGTTCGTTCAGGGTTTCTTCGGCGGTCGGCTCGGTCAATATGCGTGGCACGGTAGAGCGCTCCAGGACAAAGCGTTTGGAGGCGCCACGTCCCGGACAAGTTCAGCTCGATTGCCCCGATTCACTTCATCGACCGGGCAATGATCTCCATCAGATTCAGTTGATTGAACGGTTTCGACAGTCGTGGCAACCCGGCTGCAAAGCCTTCGAGGCGCTCGGCATAACCGGTGGCGAGGATGATCGGCAGATCCGGCTTGAGCATGCGCACGGCGTGAGCCAGTTGTGCGCCGCTCATCTGTGGCATGGCCATGTCGGTGATCATCAGGTCGATCACCTGGCCCTGATCGAACAGTTCCAGCGCCTGGGCGCCGGAAGTGGCACCGATTACCCGATGGCCAAGGTCTTCCAGCAACAGGACAGTGCTGGTGAGCACCAGACTGTCATCATCCACTACCAACACGCTGAGGCGTGGCACCGTGTCGGTGGACAAAACCGGGCCATGCGGTGTGGCGGCGACGCTGTCGATGGCTACCGGCAACCACAGCTCAGCGGTCGTACCCTGCCCCTTGGTACTTTTCAGAATGAATCGCCCGCCCAGTTGTTCGATGAAGCCGTGGACCATCGACAACCCAAGCCCGGTGCCTTTGCCCAGGCCTTTGGTGGTGAAAAACGGATCGGTCGCCGATGCCAGCGTGTCAGCGTCCATGCCTTCACCGGTATCGATCACCCTCAGGCAGACGTAACGCCCGGCCGTCATGGTCGAGTCGTTTTGTTCGAGCACAACTTCTGGCTCGGCACGGATGATGACGCTTCCGCCATCGGGCATGGCGTCGCGGGCGTTGGTCGCCAGGTTGAGCACCGCCAGTTCGAGCTGGTTGCTGTCAGCCAACACGGCTTGCAGATCATCGGGGAATTGCGTTTCGATGCGGATCCCCGGCCCCAGCGAACTGCGCAACAGCCCGGTGATGCCCTGCACCAGTTTCGGGATTTCGATCGGTTCGGTCTTGAGCTCCTGACGCCGGGCGAAAGCCAGCATGCGTTGGGTCAGCGAAACGCCGCGCAATGCGCCCTGCGTGGCGTTTTCCAGCAGACGGCTGACTTTAGGGTCGTCGCCCAGGCGTTTGCGCACGATTTCCAGGTTGCCGAGAATCACCGTCAGCAAATTGTTGAAGTCATGGGCAATGCCGCCGCTGAGTTGGCCGATGGCCTGCATTTTCTGCGCCTGGAACAGCGCTTCACGGGTTTTCTCCAGGGCCTGCTGCGCTTCGGTAGCTTCGGTGACGTCGCGGGTAATCTTGGCAAAGCCGAGCAAGGTGCCGGTGTCGCCGCGAATCGCATCGACCACCACATGCGCCAGAAACCGCGTGCCGTCCTTGCGCAGGCGCCAGCTCCTGTTCTCGAAACGGCCTTCGCTTACCGCGGTTTCCAGGGCGCGCTGGGGTTCACCCGCCTCACGGTCTTGCGGGGTGTAGAACATCGAGAAATGCTTGCCGATCACTTCATCCGGCTTGTATCCCTTGATTCGCTGGGCACCGGGGTTCCAGTTGGTCACCCGGCCTTCGGGGCTGAGCATGTAGATCGCATAGTCGGTGACGCCCTGCACCAACAGGCGGAACTGTTGTTCGCTCTGCTTGAGGGTTTCTTCGGCCATCTTGCGGTCGGTCAGGTCGCGGGTGATCTTGGCAAACCCGAGCAGTTGCCCGCTCGGGCTGAAAATCGGATCGATCACTACGTGGCACCAGAAGTGCGTGCCGTCCTTGCGGACCCGCCAGCCCTCACCCTCGAACCGGCCTTCGCGGATCGCCGTGTCCAGCGCTCGCTGCGGCAAACCTTTTGCGCGGTCTTCATCGGTGTAGAAACGGGAAAAGTGTTCGCCGAGGATTTCCGATTCTTCGTATCCCTTGAAGCGTTTGGCGCCGGAGTTCCAGCTGGTGATGATGCCATCGGGGTCGATCATGTAGATCGCATAATCGACCACCGCATCGATCAGCAAACGAAAGCGCATGTCTTCAATTGCAGCGGACTTCTTGTTCTCGCTCATCAGGCTTGGCTCAAAACAGTTTTTCAATCACCGGAGTATGCGGCAAACCGGCGGATTGGAAAGGTGCTTCTGCGAGATCGAGGTGCCACCAGCGTGGCAGCAATTGGCGGATGCGACTTTCGGCAAAGCGATCATCGATCAGCATCACCACGCCGCGATCCTGCTGGGTACGGATCACCCGCCCGGCGGCCTGCACCACTTTCTGCACGCCGGGGAACAGGTAGGTGTAGTCGTAACCGGCACCGAAGATCGCGGCCATGCGCCGCTTCATCTGTTCATTGACCGGATTGAGCTGGGCCAGCCCGAGGGTGGCGATGAATGCGCCAATCAGCCGTGCGCCGGGCAGATCGATGCCTTCACCGAACGCGCCGCCGAGCACGGCAAAACCGACGCCCTGGCTGTCGGCGGTGAATTGATCGAGAAAGTCCTGCCGCGCGCCTTCGGTCATGCCCCGGGATTGCTGCCAGCGGGTGATGTGCGGGTGCCGCTCGGCGAGCAACTGCGCGACCTGTTGCAGGTAATCGAAACTGCTGAAGAACGCCAGGTAGTTGCCCGGACGCTCACTGAACTGGCGGGCGATCAGCTCGACAATCGGCTCCAGCGATGCCTGACGGTGCGTGAAACGGGTGGAAATCCGGCTGACGATCCGCACCTGCAATTGTTCGGCGCTGAACGGCGATTCGACATCGATCCAGACGGTGTCGGCCGGCGTGCCGAGCAAGTCGGCGTAATAGTGGCGCGGGCTGAGGGTTGCGGAAAACAGCACGCTGCTGCGCGCCGCACTCAGGCGCGGGCCGATGAACGCCGCCGGCACCACGTTGCGCAGGCACAGCTGCGATAACGGTCGCTTGCGCTCGAGGTCGCGTTTGCTGATGTCGAACAGGTAATGCGCGTCGAACAGCTCTGCTACCCGGCCGAACTGCAGCATCTCGAAATAGAAGTTCTGCAACGCGCTGTCGAGCCCTTGCGGGTGATCGTTGAGGTAGTCGCCGATACTCGCCGTGCAGGAAGAAAGCGCCTGCAGCAGTTTTTCCGGCGCCTTGTCGTAGGCCTGATACGGCGCCAACTGGTCATTGTGCAGGGCGTTCCATTCACGGTTGACCCGCTGCAGCGACTTCTTCAAGGCCTCGGGCGCAGTTTTGCGCACGCTGCTCAGTGTCGCCTGATCGAGAGTGGCGCTGTACATCTGCCGACCGCGTTCGACCAGGTTGTGCGACTCGTCCACCAGCACGGCGACGTTCCATTGATTGAACTGGGCCAGGCCGAACAGCAGCGCGCTGAAGTCAAAGTAGTAGTTGTAGTCGGCCACCACCACGTCGGCCCAGCGGGCCATTTCCTGGCTCAGGTAGTAAGGACACACCGCGTGCTGCGCGGCGACGTCCCGCAGTGCAGCCTGATCCAGCAGGCGCAATTGGCTGGCGGCTTCGCGGGCAGCGGGCAAACGGTCGTAAAAACCCTGGGCCAACGGGCAGGATTCGCCGTGGCAAGCCTTGTCCGGGTGTTCGCAGGCCTTGTCCCGGGCGACCATTTCCAGCACCCGCAGGGGCAGGGTTGCGCTGTGATCGAACAGCACTTGCGCCGCATCCAGCGCCAGTTTGCGTCCGGGTGTCTTGGCGGTGAGGAAGTAAACCTTGTCCAGTTGCCGCGGCGCCAACGCCTTGAGCATCGGAAACAGGGTACCGAGTGTCTTGCCGATCCCGGTCGGCGCCTGGGCCATCAGACAGCGACCGGTGCTGACAGCCTTGAACACCGATTCGGCGAGGTGACGCTGGCCGGGGCGAAAGGCGGCATGGGGAAAACCCAACTGCTGCGCCGCACGGTTGCGCGCTTCGCGGTGGGCCATTTCCTGTTCGGCCCACGCCAGAAACAAACCGCACTGTCGTTCGAAGAACTGCCGCAGCGCTTCGGCGCTGAACGCCTCGACCAGACAGGTTTCCTTTTCCGTGACGATGTCGAAATACACCAGCGCCAGATTGATCTGCTCAAGCTGCAATCGACAGCACATCAACCAGCCATAGATTTTCGCCTGGGCCCAATGCAGTGAACGATGATTGGCCGGTTGTTTGCTCAAGTCGCCGCGGTAGGTTTTGACTTCTTCCAGGCAGTTCTGCGTCGGGTCGTAGCCGTCCGCCCTGCCCTTGACCTTCAATGGCCCGAATGCGCCCTCCAGCGCCACTTCGCTCTGGTAGGCGTCGTTGCGCCGGGACGCCACCGTACGATGCCCGGCAATCCCCTCCAGCGCGGTCGGTGACGGGGTGAAGCGCAAGTCGAGGTCACCGGTTTTGGCGGTGAATTCGCACAACGCCCGCACCGCGATGCTGTAGCTCAAGCGCCCTGCTCCGCCCATTGCACGTAACACACGGCGACCGGCATCCGGTGCGTATGGCAGAACTCCAGCCAGCGCAATTGGTTGTCCTGCAAGCGATCGCCCGGGCCTTTGACTTCGATCATCCGGTAGGTCTTGTGCTGCGGCCAGAACTGGATCAGGTCTGGCATGCCGGCGCGATTGGCCTTGATGTCCAGCAGCAGACGGCTGAACCAGTGCTTGAGGTGTTCGGCCGGCAGACAGGCCAGCGCCTGCTCCAGCAGCTCTTCATTGAGCGCGCCCCAGAATACGAACGGCGACTGCACGCCCCATTTGGCGGCGAACCGCGCGCGGATGGTGTCGGCATAGCGGCCATCGTCGAGTTCGGCCAGACAGGCCTGAAACAGCTGCGCACGACGCAGCTGGAAGTCCTCGTTGAGCAGATCCACCGGCCCGCGCTGAAACGGGTGAAAGAACGCGCCCGGCAATGGCGCGAAGATCGCCGGCCAGCACAGTAGGCCGAACAATGAATTGATCAGGCTGTTTTCCACGTAATGCACCGGGCCCGTTTCTTCGTGCAGGTGCGCCTGAACGTGATATTCCACCGACAACGCCGGATCCAGACGCGGCAGGTGCAGATCCAGCCGTTCCACCAGACCGGGCGCTGTGCGTTTGATCGGTGGCCCGCCGAGCTTGCGCCGCAAGCGCGGCAACAGCCGTTGCAGGCCCTGCTGTTCGGTAGCGGTTTGCGGCGCTTGCTCGGCAATCACCGCCAGTTCCAGCGCCAACGCATATTCGGCGCTGCGCTCCAGCACGCGGATCATCCGCAATCGGGCGCCGGGATAGGCGCAATCGCGATAGATCCTAAGGGCCAGGGCGAATTCGCCGATGCGCTCGCAGTATTGGCCGATCTGGAACAACAGCTTGCCGCGTCGGCGTTGCAGCCACGGGTTGTCGAAATGCAGCGCCGCGACCTGTTCGACGATCGGCTCCAGCGGCTCGCCGGCCTCGAAATACAACTGGCAGTCATGCAGAAACAGACAGGCATCGACGTCGGCACGACTACGCAGGCCCCGGGAGTCGGCGCTGAATTCGACTTTTTCGTAGGTGAAGATGCCAAGGTCGGCGAGCACGAACTCCGACCAGTCCTGATACAGGTTGCCGAAAAACATCAGGCGAAAACGGTCGCACAGCTGCATCAGCGTCAGGCTGAACAGCCGATCCGCCAGCGTCGGGCACCACTGCCTGAAACTGCGGGGTTCGGGAAATTGTTCGTGCAGCAGCGGCAGCCAGTCGACTTTCTTGCCTCGTGGCTGGTCGATGGCCGGGCCGAAGGCTTGCAGGATCTCGGCCTTGAGCAACACCTCGAACAGATCCGCCATCGCCAACGGCGCCTGCTCATCGAGCCAGCCATGCTCCAGCAGCGGTTGCGCCGCTTCGGCGATGTCGCCTATTTCCGGATAATTCAGCTTGCCGGCGCGAAAATGCACGCCCTTGCGCATGACCATCCGCACCAGCAAACCCTGGGATCCGCGCGGCAGTGCCTTGAAGTCGTGGATGAAGGCGTGCTCGGCTTCGTTCATGACGTCGGCGTAGCGAAGCTCAAGCCAATCAAGCACCTGGCGGAAGTTGTTGAGGTAATAGAACGGGTCGTCGAGGGGATTGGCAGTCACGGTGAATTCAGGGCCATGGCAAGCGAGTACTGGTTATGCGTACAGATACCAGCCAGCCCCCGCAGGTGCAAACGGAAAAAGATCAGTGGCACCTCCGGTGTGGTTTTTTTCAGGTGGCCATCGAACTTTTCCGGGCGCAATGGCACCAACCGCGTTAGAGGCCGACATTGGTCGAAATGAACAGGAATGCTGCTTATGAAAATCAAGACTCTCGGGATCCCGTTGGCTGTTGCGGCGCTGTTGGCACTGGCCGGCTGCTCTACCCAGACGGTAGTCACCTTGCAGAACGGCACCCAATACCTGACCGAAGACATGCCCGACACCAAAACCGAGGATGGCTTCTATGAGTTCAAGGATATTTCCGGCGCCAAGGTGCGTGTACGTGCAGACGAAGTAGCCACGGTGCGCAAGGAAGACTGACCGCGACCCCATCAAAAAAGGCTGCGTTCCTGTTGGAGCGCAGCCTTTTTTACATTTGTCAGCGGGGTAACGCCATGCCCGGGACGGAGCCATCGCAGTTCAACGCTCGCTCGCCGCGCCGGACCATTTCTTCCTGCAAGCGCTGGCAACGTTGGCGTTCCTGCTGCGCCATGCGGTCGATGCTCAGGTTACCGGTCATTTCCGGTTCATGGTCTTCGCCGATGCGAATCGTCACGAACGGTTGTTCGGGCTGGATATAAAAGCGGCTTTTCTCTTCAACGGGTTTGACGTCATCACTGTCGGCCGGTTTTGGCAGTTGATCGGTGGTGACGCCATAGCGGCTCAGAATCGAGCTGTGAGGCAGATCGGCCCAGGCACTGGCCGACAGCAGCGCCAGTCCCGTCATACCGATAAACCTCTTGAAACCTTTCACGTGTGAATCTCCTGTACTCGTTGGCGACCTTTGGATGACGAACGTTGCCGTCATGACTTTAGGCCGCATTTCCTGTTGGTGCAGGGATTGGAGTCAGGGAATGGCGGGTGAGTCACTTTGGATATGGGAAGGTTTGATGGGGAGAGAGCTTGCTCCCTCCCCACGCTTGCCGTCAGGCGATCACAATCCCGTCGGCACTCAAGCTGTTCAATGCAACCCCGACCAGCGTCACCGAATCAGCGCCGAATTTCAGCACCGTATCCTGTCCCACCGCCGTGGCATGAGCGCGGAAGTCGTCGCCCGGCAGCACCCCCTGCACGCCGAGGAACACCAGTTTGTCATTGGCGGTGTAACCCAACACGCGATCCTGACCGAACGCGCCGCTGAACAGGAAGGTATCCGCCCCGCCGCCCGACTCCATCAGGTCATTGCCGGCGCCGCCGACGAACACGTCGTTGCCCGCTCCGCCAATCAAGTGATCGTTGCCGTCAAGGCCGAACAGCCAGTCACCGCTGGCCTTGGCCTTGAGGGTGTCGGCGCCGCCGGTGCCTTTCACGCTCGACTCGTACTGAGTGACATTGTTGCCGACCTTCAAACCGGTCGCGGTGACGCTGTGGGTCACGTCATCCTTGAACAGGCCCCAGAGAAAACCCGGCTCCTTGGTGACGATGCTGCCGATATCGCGGGTGATGCTGATGCCGCCGTTGGCATCGCGGATGTACAGGTTGCCGGCGCCGTCGTTGGCGAAGTCGTAGGTATTGACCGACTTCTGCAACTCCAGAGTGTTGTTGCCCGAGCCGCCGAGCAGAATGTTGTAGCCCCCGCCATCGCGGAACGTGTCGTTGCCGGCGCGGCCTTCCAGATAATCGTTGCCGCTGCCGCCCTGGATCAGGTCGTTGCCGTCGCTGCCGATGATGAACGTGCTGCCCTTGTGGGTTTCGGCGTTGCGGTTCAGGTCCTGTACCCAAGTGTTGGCCCGCGCCGGGTCCGACAGGTTGGCGACGATGATCGTCGAGTCCTTGCTGGTCAGGTCGTAGAACTTCGACTCGATCACCCGGTTCATGCCATCCCCATAAGCGGTCGGCAGGTGCGAGATCCAGGTCGGAATGTTGATGATCGAGAACGGCAGCACGTTCCACGCCGCCGAGGCGTAGTGGTCGTTGAAGCTGACGATGTTATCGGTCGCCGACTCCTTGGGCGCGTCGTGCACGCCGAGGGATGCACCGGTGAAGGTCGAGCCGTCGAGGGCGCGGAACACCGGGTCGTTTTCGTAGCCGACGTTGAGCACCTTGTCGGTGCTGCTCTGTGTCGGCGAGGCGTAGGCGATGTAGTTGGAATCCTGGAAGAACCCACCCCATCTGCTGGTGCTCAAATCCGCCATGCTGTTGACCGCCAGCCCGCCCAGGCTGTGACCGCTGACCAGCACGTCCTTGCCGGTCAGGCCGTGGGCCTTGGCGAACGCCACCACATCGTTCATCAGGTTGCCGAAGGCTTCGCCGACGTAGTTTCTGGCGTAATCCTTGGGCCCGAATGCGGCGAGCAAGTCGTTGATCACGTCACCGATCGAGTCACTGATCAGGATTTCCCGTGGGCCGCTGGTGCCGCGAAAGGCGATGCCGATCTCGGTGAGATGGCCCTGAGCGTCGTATTTGCCGAGGATTTCCACCTGGGCGCTGGTGTAGCCGGCCTTTTCGCCGAAGAAGGTGCCGCGGGCATCGGTCTTGCCCTCGTAACCCAGTTGCGAGGCGGTGATCGGGGTCCAACCGGCTTTTTTCACCGCATCAAGCGCGGCTTTTTCCGAGTCGGGGTTCCACGGAATGCCGGGGATCACCCCCTGGGAATCCGTACCGCCGATCAGCGCGGTGACCAGCGTGGCCGGCAAACCGAGGCCGAAGCCGTTGTGCTGATAACCGACGGCAAAGCCGTTATCGAGGTTGTGGTAGGAATACAGCGTGATGGCCATGGCGTCGCTGAACAGCGCCTTGGAATCCGCCGTACCGAAATTCTTGTAGTCATACACACCCATTGCTGTTGCCTCTCTTTTTGTTGGAATTGTTCAGAGATAGCTCACAACCAGAACGCCCCTCCCGAGGCGCCCCGGAGCATTTACTACACAGTGACAATGTGGGAGCTTGCTCGCGATAGCGGTCTGTCAGTTACCGGTTGGGTGACTGACACGCCCTCTTCGCGAGCAATCTCGCTCCCACAAGGTTTGTCAGGCGAAGACGAAACTCGAATCCGACAGATTAGCCACACCGACCCCGACCAGCGTCACGGCAAAATCGCCAATCTTCAGCACGGTATCGCTTCCGGACTGCGACGCGTGTTGCTTGTAGTCGTAGCCCTGCCCTGCGCCTTCGACGCACATGAACACCAGTTTGTCGCTGCCCTGGTAGCCATTGATCGCGTCGAAGCCAAACGCGCCGCTGAACAGGAAGGTATTGTTGCCACCCACCGCGCTCATCACGTCATTGCCGGCGCCGCCGACGAAGGTCACGTGGGCCTTGTCGCTTTGCAGGTGATCGTTGCCGCCCAGGCCGAACAGCCAGTCGCCGTCAGCGGTGGCTTTGAGGGTGTCGCCCATCGCGCCCCCGCTGAGCGAGTGGTTGTACTGGGTCAGTTCGGAACCGTTGGCCAGGCCTTTGGCGGTGACGGTCCAGGTGATGTCCTTGCTGCCCCACCACGACCCCGACTCCTTGCTCACCAGCGCGCCGATGTCGCGGGTCATGCTGATGCCGCCGTAGGCGTCACGCACGTACAGCGTGCCGTCGCCGTCGTTGGCGAAGCTGAAGTTCTGCAACGGCTTTTGCAGCTCGAAGGTGTTGTGGCCCTGGCCGCCGAGCAGGATGTTGAAACCGCCATCGTCACGGAAACGGTCATCGCCACCCCGGCCTTCCAGAAAGTCGTTGCCCGCCCCGCCCTTTAGCCAGTCGCCGCTGTCGGTGCCGATGATGAAGGTACTGCCGGTGTGCGGCTCGCCGCTGCGGCCCAGATCCTCGACCCAGGTCTTGCCCCGCGACGCTTCCTCAAGGTTGGAGACGATGATCGTCGAATCCTTGTGCGTCAGGCCGTAGAACTTCGACGCGATCACCCGATTCAGGCCGTCGGCATACCCCAGCGAGCTGTGGGCCGACCAGTTCAGCGGATTGGCGATGCTGAACGGCACCAGGTTCTGCGCGGTGGACGCGTAGTTGTCATTGAAGTTGACGATGTTGTCGGTGGTCGAATCGTGCGGTTTGTCGTGCTTGCCCATCGACGCGGTACTGAACGTGGTGCCGTCGAGCACGCGGAACACCGGATCATTCTCATAACCGATGTTCAGCACGTTGGTGCCGGTGCTGCTCTGGGTCGGCGAGGCGAACGAAATGTAATTGGCATCCTTGAAGAACCCGCCCCAGTTGCTCGCGCTCAACTCCGCCACGCTGTTGACCCCGAGACCGCCGAGGCTGTGGCCGCTGATCAACACGTCCCTGGCCGCGATGCCATGGGCGACGGCGAAAGCAGCCACCGATTTGAGCAGATTGTCGAAGGCGTTTTTCGCGTACTGGGTGGCGTAATCCGTCGGGCCGATGGCGGCCAGCAGATTGTTTTTCATGTCGCCAAAAGTGTCGCTGTAACCCAGCCCGCCGGTGCCCCGGAAGGCCACACCGATGCCGATCAGCTTGCCCGCGGCGTCGTACTTGCCGAGCACTTCGGCTTCGGCACTGGTGAAGCCGTCCTTCTCGCCGAAGAACGTGCCCTGCGCCCCGACCTTGCCCTGATAGCCCAGCGCCGTGGCGCCGATCGGCTTCCAGCCGGTGCCGGGCAAAGCCTGCCCGGTCGGCGTGTAGGCATACAGCGTCAGGGCGATGGCATCGCTGTAAAGCGCTTTGCCGTCGGCATTTTTGTAATCGAACAGTCCCATGTTGTGCTCTCTCTTCCTTTCAAAAACGGCAGTTCTCTGAAGAACTGCCGTTACACCCTAGAACTGCCAGTCCAGCGTCAGGCCCACACCGTGATCCTTTTCGTTGGAGCCGATCAGCCCGTTGTAGTCCAGGTTGACCCGGACATCGCGATTGAGCGCCAGCCCGGCGCGCACGCCGACCACCGCTGCATCCCGATCCATCGACACACTTTGCACGGTGAACGCACTGTTGCCATTGACGAAAGCCAAGTGACTGTCGGAGTCCACGCTGCTCAAGTTGTGCTGCCAGCCCAGGCTCGCGCCCAGTTCCAGCTGGTGTTTCTCCGACACGGCAAAGGTACGTTTGGCCCGCACACCGAGGGTCGACAACACCACGTCGCGGTTGTCTTCACCGCCTTTCAGTGCGGCGGCATCACCCTTCTCGGTGAAGCTGTCGCTGTTGAGGTGCACGTAGGCCAGATTGGCGAACGGCTCCAGGTTCATCGGCTGCAGGCCCAGGTCGTAGGCCGCTTCGGTAAACAGTTGCGCGGTGGTCGCATCACGCTTGGTTTTCTGTTTGCCGCTGACGCCGCCGAACTGCAGGTCACGTTTGACGTCGATGCGATGCCAGCTGTAGGCCGCACCGACGGTCAGACGCAGCGCATCGATCTGATGTCCCAGGTATGCACCCAAGTGATAGCTATCGACCGAGGCAGACGAATGCGTACCCTCGCCCATGCTCAACGAGCTGTCGCTATAACCGGTAACGAAACCCAGACGGGTATCTTCAGCGATCAAGCCGTCGACGCCGGCCAGCAGGCCGCCGATGGAGCTGGTGGAATCGGCGTATTTCGATCCGCCATCGCTCTTGCCCCATGAACCCAGCACTTTGACCCAGGCATTGCTGCGGTCATCGGTCGGTGCATTGGCATCAAACACATCCCGCTCACGCAGACGTTCGCCCACGGCATCGCGCAGGTAGCGGCTGTCGTTGATCAGCAGCGTGCCGATGGCCGGATGAATCTCGCCGGACAGTTGCTGGAAGGCATCCTGCGCAGCGGCCGCCGACGGCGACAGCAACAGGGTTTCAAACAACGCATTGCCGGCGCCGAGGCGCTCGGCGGCAGCACCGACCGCGCGCTGGTTCGGGGTCAGGCCAACGCTGGCGAACGAGGCGCCGTTACGTCCGACGTCCAGTTGCACACCGCTCGCCGAGTAAGCCAGGGTGCCGCCAAGGAACGCGTAGTCGGGCAACACTTGTCCGAACTGCCCTTCAATCCCGCCCGCTGCCTGCAAGATGTTGAACCGGGTGCCGAGCAGGCTTTTCACTTCGCCCGTGGTCAACAGCGTCGGGCTGTTTTCCAGCGACATGGTCACGGTTGCGCCTTCGATCACCGCTTTGCCGCCGGCGACGATGCGGTCGCTGCTGGTCGGCGACACTTCCACCGCATAGGTCGAACCCGGCGCGAAGGTCACATCACCGGCCACGTTCAGGGTGCCGATGGAATTGCCCGGCGCCACGGTGCCGCCGCGGTTGGCGGTCAGCGCGGCGATCCGGCCGTTACCGCCGAGAATACCGCCGTCATTGACCGTCACCGCCGATTGCAGCGAGCCATTGATTGCCAGTCGACCCTGATTGACCAGAGTCGGGCCGCTGTAGGTGTTGTTGCCGGTCAGCACCAGAGTGCCGATGCCTTGCTTGGTCAGACCGCCATGGCCGGAGATGTCGTTGCGCCAGGTGTCGAGCCCGCAGGTGATGTCGTTGCACACGCGCTCGGTGGGCTTGCCCGCATCGATGATCGCGCCGATGCCCGGCAGATCGGCCACGAACTGGCCGGAACCGTAAGCACCCTGGATGCGGAATTCTTCGGGGATGTCCTGCTCGGTGACGAACATCGCCGGGCCGTCGATGCCCTTGCGCAAGTTGATCATGCCCCAGCCATACAGGGCGTCGATGCCCGGTGCGCCGAGGTCGGTCGCAGTGGTGCGCAATACGCTGGCGACCTGATCGCCGGACATGTACGGGAAGCGCTCCATCAGCACGGCGATGGAGCCGGCCACGTGCGGCGCGGCCATCGAGGTGCCGTTGTAGTTCTTGTAGCCGGTGGTCAGGTTGTCGGCGTTGGTGCCTTCGATGATCGAGCTGAAGATTTTCGTACCCGGTGCCGAGACGCAGAAACTCGCGGTGTAGCCGCAGCGCGAAGAGAACGTACTCATGATGTACGGATTGGCACTGGCCAGATCCGGGTTCTTTTGCAGGGCGGCGACGGTGATCCAGTTCGGCGCGATATCCGGCACGAAGTAGCCGAGGCCGGCAATGGCGTCCGGGTTGTTCAGGTTGTAGTCGTTGCCCGCTGCGAAAATCGTCACGATTCCGCTGCGTGCGGCAGCGATTGCGCCGTCGTAGGCGCCGCCGGGTCTGGTGCCCAGCAGTGTGCGGATTTCGTTGAACTGCACTTGCGCGTCGTTGACGGTGAAATGCGGATACGCCGGGTCACGGCCGCCGAGGTCGAAGCGGTCGGTGATGCCGATGCCCCAGCTGTTGTTGATGATCCGTGCGCCGCTGGCGATCAGCGCATCCCAGCCGGCCTTGTACACCGCGCCGTCATTGCCGCGCACGATGCCGTCTTCCGGGCCCGGGTCGCCGTTGTCGGCGCTGATGATCTGCGCGCCGAACGCCACACCATGCATCGGCCCGCCGTCACGGCTGCCGGCGGCAATACCGCCGACGTGGGTGCCGTGGGCGCCGAGCTTGCCGTCGGAACCGACCGAGGGCGAACCGTCATAGCGGAACGCGTCCCCGGCTTTGACCGGGATGTACGGGTCGGTGTATTCGCGGATCCCCGAGGTGACCAGGGTGATGACCTTGTTGCTGCCGGAAAACTCCGGGTGCGCGGCGTAGACCGGCTGGTCGAAAATTCCCAGTTTCACGCCTTTGCCGGTGTAGCCGGCGGCGTAGGCGAAATCCGCACCGATGGCGCCCAGGCCCCAGTCGGCCTGGAATTCGGCGCTGCGCCAACTGTCCGGATCCCCTGCCCGACCGCTTTCCACGTAGGGCGCGGCGTGTGCGCTGCCCCAGGTGGCCAGCGCGCAGAGCAAAGCGAAATTGAGAGTTTTCAGGCGAAAGCATCCACCCGATTGCGCGGGTGTGTTGTTGTTTTTCATCCAGCGACCTTCCTTAGTGATGTTGCACAAAAATCCGTGTATTCAGCCTCGTGATCGTTCCCACGCTCTGCGTGGGAATGCCTCTAGGGACGCTCCGCGTCCAGTGACGCGGAGCGTCACGGTCTGCATTCCCACGCGGGAGCGTGGGAACGATCATCTCTCGGTGAGTCAGAACTGCCAGTTCAGGCTCAGGCCCACACCGTGCTGCTTCTCGCGGCTGGCCAGTTGTCCGGTGTAATCAAGGTTGATCCGCACGTCGCGGGTCAGCGCCAGGCTGGCCTGCACGCCGACCTGCGCAGCGTCGCGCACCAGTGGCGAGCTTTCGACCGTGTACGGCGTACTGCCGCTGGCGAAGCGCAGATGCTGTTCGGAGTCGATGTCGGTCAGGCTGTGCTGCCAGCCCAGATGGCCGCTCACTTCCAGTTTCTGCGCAGACGGCAGGTCAAAAGTCTTGATCGCCCGCACGCCGAGGGTGCTCAACACTGCGTCGCGCTGATCGTCGCCGCTGTGCAGCGCGGCGGCGTCGCCCTTCTCGGTGAAGCCGTCGGTGTCGAGGTGTACGTAGGCCAGGTTGGCGAACGGCTCCAGGGCCAGCGGTTGCAGGTTCAGCCGATAAGCTGCCTCGCCGAACACTTGAGTAGTGGCGGCATCGACCTTGGCTTTCTGCCTGGCGCTGAAGTCGCCGTACTGCAAATCACGTTTCACATCGGCGCGATGCCAGCTGTAAGCGGCGCCGGTGCTCAGACGCCAGGCACCGATGTCGTGTCCGGCGTAGGCGCCGAGGTGGTAGCTGTCGACCTTGGCCGAGGAATGCGTGCCCGAGCCCATGCTCAGCGAACTGTCGCTGTAACCGGTGACCAGACCGATGCGTGTTTGCTCGTCCAGCGCGCCGTCGACACCGGCCAGCAAGCCACCAATGGAGGTGCTGTAACTGGCGGTGTCCTGGCGCGAATCGGTGCTGCCCCACGCGCCCAACGCCTTGATCCAGCCGTTGTTTTGCGTGGCTTGGGCATCGTGCAGGCGTTCGCCGATGGCGTCGCGCAATTGCCGACTGTCGTTGATCAGCACCGAGCCAAGGGCCGGGTAGATTTCACCGCTCAACTGTTGAAAGGCTTGTTGGGCGTCACTGGCGGTGGCCGACAAAAGAAGGCTTTCGTACACGGAATTGCCCGCCCCCATGCCTTCCACGGCGGCGCCCACGGCGCGCTGATTCGGGGTCTGGCCGACACTGACAAAGGATGTCCCGTTGCGCTCGATATTCAAGCCAATACCGTTGTCGCTGTAGGCCAGGCGGCCACCGATAAACAGGTAATCCGGCAGCACCGCACCGAACCGACCCTGAATGCCGCCGGCTGCTTGCAGAATGTCGTACTGCTGGCCGAGCAGGCTTCTGGCCTCGGTGGTGCTGAGCAAGGTCGGGCTGTTTTCCAGCGATAGGCTCACGGTGGCGCCGTTGATGGACGCGGTGCCGCCGGCGACGATGCGGTCGCTGCCGGTGGGAGACAACTCCACGGCGTAGGTCGAACCCGGCGCAAAGCTCACGTCACCGGCCACGTTCAACGTGCCGATGGAATTGCCCGGCGCCACGCGGCCGCCACTGTTGGCGGTCAACGCGCCGATTCGCCCGGAACCACCGAGGGCGCCGCCGTCATTGACGGTCACGGCCGAGGTCAGCGAACCGTTCACCGTCAGCAGGCCGCCATTGACCGTGGTCGGCCCGCGATAGCTGTTGTTACCGGTCAGAATCAGTCGCCCGTCGCCGGACTTGATCAAACTGCCTTGATAAACCCGAGTGGAAGCCGCTGCATCACGGGCCATGCCCACGGCGTAATCGGTCTGATCCTGCTGAGTGGCGCCTGCCGGCAGGCCGTTCTGCCAGCCTTTGCTTTGCAGTGTCTGCTGCCAGGCGCTGCGCTCGGCGAGGTCTTCGCTCTGGCGCTGGATCAGTGCTTTGTCGCTGATGTCGTTGCTCCAGACATCGCTCTGCCCGGCCGCCAGATTAGCGCCGAACGCCCCGAGCAACTGCCCTGGCCCGCGCATCGCCCGGTACAGGTTGGCCACGCCCCAGCCGACTCGCTCGGTGGGCGCATCGGTCACCGAACCGTCGAGTTGGGTGGCGGTAGTCAGCAGCACTTCGAGCGCCTGCTGATTGTTCATGTACGGATAACGTTCCATCACCAGCGCCAGCGCCCCGGTGGCATGCGGCGCGGCCATCGAGGTGCCGGACTTGATCGCATAACCGCCGTCGGGAATGGTGCTGTCGATTTTCGCCCCCGGCGTGGTGATACACCAATACTTGGCGATCCCGCACTGGTTGTACTTCTGCTGATTGCTTTGATCGAGCCCCGAGACTGCCAGCCAGTGGCCTTCCAGATCCGGCTGAAAGTACGGCAGCGCCGAACGGACGCTGGCGTTCGGATAGCCACTGTTGCCGGCGCTGAACACGTTGATCACGCCGCGACGGGAAACGTCCGCCGCCGCATCGAGCCAGGTGCCTTTGTTCCAGTGCTGGGCGTACGCGGCGTGCAGGTCCGCGAGGGTTCGGTAGCTGACATCCGGCGGCTGGCTGCCCCAACTGTTGTTGATCGCCCGCACGCCGGCATCGGCCAGGGCGTCGTACACCGCTTTGAAGTAGCGCGGATCAGGATTGGGGCCGAACAGAAAACTGTCGTTCTTGTTGGTGTTGCCGACGTAGATTTGCGCGTTGTACGCCACGCCATGCATGCCGGTGCCATCGCGGGACGCGCCCATGGTGCCGACCACGTGGGTACCGTGGGAGTCGTTGTTCGGGTTGAGGGTGCCGTTGACGTTGAACAGCGAGCCGTCAAGGTAGCTGCCGCTGGCCAGCACCGGGTGATAACGGTCGCTGGCGAATTCGGGATGGGCGGCGTCGAAACCGGAGTCCAGCGCGCCGATCTTCACGCCCTTGCCGGTAATGCCGACGGCGTAGGCCTGATCGGCCTGCATCCGGCCCAGGCCCCAGTCACGCAGAAATTCGGCGCTGCGCCAACTGGCGGGATCGCCGGGCTTGCCGGCGTCGAGGTATTGAGCCTGGGCCGGGTTTGCAGAAATCACAAGCAGCAGGGTGCCGACCGAAATCGGCTTGATGCGTACGTCCATGTTCACCACTCTTTTTGTTGTTTTGGGTTGAAGCTTTTGCGTAAACGCTACAGCGTCATTGTGTTCGTGGGCCTTGTCCGAAGGCCTCATCCACCCGCGCCAGATCCTGTTCGCTCAAGGTGCCCGCGTAGTAATGCAATTTGGTCCAGGCCATGAGGTAGTCATAGCGTGCCTGGGCCAGGTCGCGGCGGGTGGTAAACAGTTGTTGCTCGGCGTTCAGCGCGTCGAGGTTGGTCCGCTCGCCGCCGAGAATGCTTTGCCTGGTCGACACCACCAGCGCTTCGGCCGAGGTCAGGGCCTTTTGATAGGCGCGCAATTTGCTGACTCCGGAAAGGCAGGCACTGAACTGGCGGCGCAATTCGATCAGCGTCTCGCGGGTCTTGCCGTCCAGTTCGTACTCGGCCTGCTCCATGGTGCGGCTGGCCTGACGGGTCGAGGCTGATACCCCGCCGCCGGCATACAACGGCACGCTGACTTCGAAACCGATGGTGTTGGTTTCGTAACGCTGGTTATAGGTGTTGCCGCTTTCCGACTCGTTCTGGCGCATCGTGGCGTAGGCACTGACTTTCGGCAGATGCCCGGCGCGATTGCGCTCGACTTCGTAACGCGCCACTTCCACGGCCTGACGCTGGGACGCAAGGTTCGGGTTGTTGCTGATCGCCAGTTCGTGCCAGGTGTCGTAGTTGGCCGGCATCAGGGCGAAGGTCTGGAAGTTCTGATCCAGCGGCGCCAGATCACTGATGTCCACCGCCGGCACCCCGACGAGTGCGCCCAGTTCCCGCAACGCAGCGTCCTGCTCGTTGCGCGCCTCGATTTCCTCGGCGGTCGCCAGTTCGTAACGCGACTCGGCTTCGAGGATGTCGGTGCGGGTGCCCTCGCCCTGCTTGAACATGTGCTCGTTTTGCTGGAACTGCTGCTCGTACGCCTTCTTCTTGGCCTGCGCGATGTCGATCTGATCCTGGGCAAACAAGGCCTTGGTGTAGTTATCCAGTACGCGAACCAGCAGTTCCTGGCTCTTGCCGCGAAAGTTCTCATCGGCAAACAGCGACTGGGCCACGCCCTTGCGATACGCCGCGTAGGCTTCGTAGTCGAGCAACGGCTGCTGCAGGGTCAGGCTCGAGCCGTAACTGCTGTAGTTGCGGTCATCGGTGCGGTTGCGCGCGCGTTCGTCAAGGGACGTGGCCTTGGACGAGTTGCGACCCTTGTTGTAGTTGTAACCCAGTTTCGGCAACAGGCCGGCGCGGCCGATGGCACGGTTTTCGAGGCCTGCGTCGCGTTCCTTGATCGCCCCGAGGAACACCGGGTCATTGCGCAACGCCTGTTCGTAGATTTCGAACGGCCCCATGGCCGCCACTGCGCTGTTGCCCGCGAGCAGCGCGAACGCTGCCGCCAGCATGGAAAGCTTATTCATACAGCCGAACATCCTTATTCTTCGGTCAACGCGGAACCGGCGCGGTCGAGCAGCGGCTTGAACAGGTAGTTGAGGAGTGAACGTTCGCCAGTGCGCACGAACATTTCCGCCGGCATGCCGGGTTTGATCACCAGACCGTTGAGTTTCTCCATGGCCTGATCGCTGACGCTGCTGCGCAACACGTAGTACGGCACACCGGTTTTCTCGTCGACCATCTGGTCGGCGGAAATCAGGCTGACTTCGCCGGGCACTCGTGGCGTCTTGCTCTGGTTGAACGCGGTGAACAGGATGTCGACCGGCAGGTGGGTGCCGACCTTGTCGATCAGGTTGATCGGCAGGTGCCCCTCGACTTCCAGGCGTGTACCTTGCGGGACGATTTCCAGCAGGGTCTCGCCCTGACGCACCACGGCGCCTTCGGTGTGCACGCCGAGGTTGACCGCCACGCCGTCGGCGGTGGCGAGGATTTCGCTGTGTTGCAGGTCGAAACCGGCGGAGGTCAGTTGCTCGGACAGCGTGACGCTTTTCAGTTGCGCGTCGGCCAGTTGGGTGCGGACTTCCTTCTGGTATTCCTCGCCGTGCTGTTGCAGTTTCAATCGTGATTCAAGGATGCCCTGCTCCACCCGGCCACTTTCGCCAGTGTTCTCGGCCAGTTGCTGCTGCACCTGCGACAGTTGGCGCTGGTATTCCATCAAGCGGTTACGCGGGATGTAGCCGTTGTCGGCCAGCGGTTGCAGGTTGCTCAACTGTTGTTGCAGCGAGTCGGCCTGGGCGTTGAGATCAGTACGGGCGCGGCGCATGCCCGCCAGTTGTGCAGTGGCGCCTTCAATACTGGCGCGTAGAGCGGCCTGCTCACGGGCGAACGCTTCGCGACGGCTGCTGAACAGTTGCCGTTGACCTTCGAGCACCAGTGCCAGGCGCGGATCGGCGTTGTCGCTCAGTTCTGCCGGAAAGGTCACTTGCTTGAGGTTGTCACGCTCGGCCTGCCAGCGCGCCAGGCTGGCCCAGGCCATGCGGTATTGCGCCTGCAACGACTGCACGTCGGCGGCGACCTGGGTCTGGTCGAGGCGAAACAGCGGCTGGCCCTGCTTCACGATCTCGCCTTCGCGTACCAGAATCCGGCTGACCACGCCGCTGCTCATCGACTGCACTGCTTTGCGCTTGCCCGACACCACCACGGTGCCTTGCACCGGAATGCCTTGATCCAGTGGCGCCAACGCCGCCCAGGTAAAGAAACTGCCGGCGCCGACCAGTGCCAGAATCCAGCCCATGCGGGCGAAGAACTTCGCATCGCGCTCCGGCCGCTGGGTGATGTACGCGTGCTCCATCGTCGCTTCGTTTTGCGTGTTCATGTTCGCGCTGCTCATACACCCGAATTCCTTGTCGTCGGCTGATACTGTCGGCTCATGCTGAGCCCGGCCGGTGCCTGTGCAGGTTTTTCGCTTTGTTGTGGCGAGTTGCCGGGCGGATTGCCGGACAACGCTTTGAGCACATCGTGGCTCGGGCCGAAGGCTTGCAGGCGACCGTCGTTGAGCACCAACAGCTTGTCGGCCTGGGCCAGTACCGAAGAACGGTGAGTCACCAGCACCACGGTGGTGCCTTGGGCCTTGAGTTGCACGATCGCGCTGGACAATGCGGCTTCGCCGACGGTGTCGAGGTTGGAGTTCGGCTCGTCCAGCACCACCAGGCTCGGGTTGCCGTATAGCGCACGGGCCAGTGCCACGCGCTGTTTCTGGCCGCCGGACAAACCGCTGCCGTCCTCGCCCAGTTGCGTGTCGTAGCCTTGCGGCATGCGCAGGATCAGTTCGTGTACGCCGGCCTGTTGCGCGGCCGCCACGACCTTTTGCGGATCAGCTTCACTGAAGCGGGCGATGTTCTCGGCGATGCTGCCGCTGAACAATTCGATGTCTTGCGGCAGATAGCCGATGTACGGGCCGAGCTGATCGCGGTTCCAGCGATGGATGTCGGCGCCGTCCAGGCGCACTGTGCCGCCAAGGGCCGGCCATACGCCGACCAGCACCCGTGCCAGGGTCGACTTGCCTGAGCCGGAGGCACCGAGCACGCCCAGCACTTCACCGGCCGCCAGGTTGAAATTGACCATGTGCAGGGTCGCGGCACGCTGTCCCGGAGGACCGGCGCTGACTTGTTCGAAGGTGATCTGGCCTTTCGGTGCCGGCAGCGCCATGGCGTCATCGCTCGGCGGGAAGGCTTGCAGCAGCGCATCGAGGCGGCGGTAAGCCAGCTTCGCCCCGCTCCACTGTTTCCATACGGCGATCAACTGGTCGATCGGGCTCAGTACCCGGCCCATCAGGATGGAGCCGGCGATCATCATGCCGGCGGTCATGTCGCCCTTGATCACCAGCAATGCGCCGAGGCCAAGCACCAGCGATTGCAGGCACAGGCGCAAGGTCTTGCTCAACGAGCTGATGACTGCGCCAGTGTCGCTGGCCTGGTTTTGCAGGCCAAGGAAGCGCGAATGCACCTGGAACCAACGCTTGCGCAAGGCGCCGAGCATGCCCATGGCTTGAATGGTTTCAGCGTTGTGCAGATGGCTGGTGGCCAACTGGCTGGATTTCTGCGAGTAACCGGCAGCTTCGCCCAGCGGCTTTTTGGTCATGTATTCGTTCAGGCACGCCAGCGCGATCAGCAGCAGCGCCCCCGCCGTGGCCAGCACGCCGAGCCAGACGTTGAACAGGTAAATCACGAACAGATAGACCGGAAACCACGGCGCATCGAAGAACGCGAACAGCGCGGGCCCGGTGACGAATTGGCGAATGTGGGTGAGGTCGCCCAGCGACTGCCCGGCGTTGCCCTCGCCCTTGAACAGGTTGCGCTCGAACGCCGCCTGATAGACCCGTAGATTGAAACGGCGCTCCAACTGGCTGCCGATGCGGATCACGATAAAGCTGCGCACCACTTCCAGCAGCCCGATGAAGGCAAAGAAACCCACGACCATCAGCGACAGCATCGCCAGAGTAGTCTCGTTTTGCGAAGACAACACCCGGTCATAGACCTGCAGCATATATATGGAGGGCATCAGCATCAGCACGTTAATCAGTGCGGTAAAGCATCCGACGCTGATCAGAATGCTTTTATAGTCACCCAATGCCTTGAATAAGGG
This sequence comes from Pseudomonas sp. B26(2017), assembly GCF_002113045.1. NCBI lineage: Bacteria > Pseudomonadati > Pseudomonadota > Gammaproteobacteria > Pseudomonadales > Pseudomonadaceae > Pseudomonas > Pseudomonas sp. B26(2017). The sequence goes on from NZ_NEJJ01000001.1 coordinate 487,518, forward strand.
AGCGGTGGCTGGGGCCTTCACCATCTTCATTGATCATTCCTGAAATGATTGAGCTCGCTCAATAATGGCGAGCGCTCAATTGTTATATCGCTTACCTGCGAGAAATGACTTGCAAGTACCCGCTTACACTTTCAAAACAACTTTTCGAATACTTATAACTTTCGGGTACTTCTTTATATTCGCTTCGTTCATTAACGGCAGCGTTATTGCTCGATACGCTTGAGCGTCACGATCAGACCTGACTTCAAAGTGCTGGAATAAAGTCCGTCATGTTGTCGGCCGAAGAACTTGATTCTTGAGCCTTCCTTGCCGGTGATGGACAGACCGTCCGGATCGGGAAACCAGCCGATGGCGTTTTCTTGCAGCCATGCGCTCAGGCAATCAGCCCCATGGCCCAGCGTCTGGTTCGGCTCAAGATCGATTACGCAGGTATTGGAGGGTTTGTCTTGCAGCGCCTGCGCTTCTGGAGCGTCATGGGCGGCGGTCAGCGTGGCTTGCCAGTGTCCGGCAAATACCGATGGATCTTCGAGTCTGAGGCTGCTTGCCATGGTTGTTTCTCCAGAAATCATCATCAGCATCGGCATGAAACAGGTGACTGCCATGCGGGAAAAGAGGTTTTGAATCATAGGAAATTTCACTCCGGCGTGTAGCCTTGCGCACGTAGCGAGACGAAGCAAGCGAAGAAAGCGGCGCATCAAGCGCCGCTTTCCCTTGTCACATTACGCCACGACGTCGCTGATAGCTGCCTGGCCAACGGTGCTGACCTGGAAATCAGCCACGCCGTGACCGGAGAAGTCCACCGACAACAGGCTGTTGCCACCCGAAGACGTCAGCACTGCATCACCCGCCGCACCGGTGAAGGCGCTGACGAAGTGCAGGCCGGCGCCTTTGGTGATACCGGTCAGGTCGATCTTGTCCAGGCCGCTGACGAAATCGAGGATCTGATCGATCGCACCCGGCTTGGAGTCAGAGCTGGCCGCGAACACAAAAGTGTCCGAACCCGCGCCGCCCCACAGCTTGTCGGCACCACCGGCTCCGTAGAGGATGTCGTTGCCGGCACCGCCCTTGAGCTCGTTGGCCACACTGTTGCCGATCAGCAGATCGTTGCCGGAGCCGCCGATCGCGTTCTCGATGGTGACGCCTTTGGCGATGGACACGTTGCCCACCAGGCCGCCAACGTCGGAGAACGAGGCTTCATTAAGGTTGATCTTCTGGTTCTGGGTGAAACCCGAGAAGTCGAAGGTGTCCTTGCCGCCCGCATCCCACACCGAGAACACCAGCTTGTCGGCCGACGACGAAGCGCTGAGGAAATCGCGACCGGCGTTGGAGTTGAAGCCGTAGGTGGTGTCACCGGTACGGGTGGTCATGTTGGCGCCGTAGAGTTTCTGGATCGCGGCAATGTCATCCATCAGCGGGCCGGAGGAATAGGCTTCCACGCCGCCCTTGCTGAAGTTCTGGCTGGTATTGCTTTCGCTCCAGTAACTCATGACGCTGTAGCCGCGGGTGTCTTGGCCGTAGGTCGCGTCGTTGTAGGTCGGGTTGCCGTTGCCGGCGTTGTAGTCGCCCGGGTGCGCCAGGCCAAGGGTATGGCCGATTTCGTGAGTCAGGGTCTGACGACCGTAGTTGTTCAGATCCGGGTTTTTGTTTTGCGTATAGCCACTGTTGATCAGGTACCACGACGTGCCGTCGTAACCGGCGCCGGTGCCTGGCAGATAAGCGAACGCTGCAGCGCCATCCTGGCCGCTGCTGTAGTTACCGAAGGTCATGTGGCCGTCGCCGCCCGAGGCTTTCTCGGTGAAGGTCACGTTGGCCACATCGGCCCAGGATTGCATGGCGAGCACGGCCTGGGCTTTTTGTTGAGCGCTGAACTGACTGAACCCGCTGATCCCGTGCTTGTTCATCGTGCTGGACGATGCCGAAGTCAGGAACGTGTAGGTGAGTTCGATTTTGCCGCTGCCGTCCTTGTCCTGGTAGGCAGCGCCGTCGCGCAGCAACTGGGTTGCGGCCTGGTCGACGGAAAAGGAGGGTTTGCCATTGACCGTGAGGTTGCCGCCACGATCGTACTGATGGCTGAAGCTATTGATCTGGTTATACGCCGTGCTGGTCGCTGCCAGAGGTTGCGGCGCCGCGCCCAGCTGGAAAGCCTGTTCGGCGGTATCAATAGCGTTAGCTTTTACTTTCGACATAAACACACTTCCTTGTATAGCAATGGAACAGTTTTTGTCCGATAGCGACAACCTCTGGCGAGATTGTCCTATCACTCGCCCAATGAAGGCGTAAGAAACCTGACACAATTTGAAATCTAACGTCTAGCGTTTTTTTGAGATCAAATTGAACTGTTCCGGGAAACTCCCGTAAACAAAGCGCGTGCACCAGAAAGAAGTTTGCAAGTGCAGTGAGCCTGCCTAATTGTCTGACGATTTATTATTTAAATATTAAATATCGGTAAGTTGTTTTTTGTTAGCAGCGTCTCACTTTGCTGCACTTTATCAGTGCAACGCCAGTGTATTGATATCAAGTTGTCCACCTATTCAGGCGAGGGCGGTACCGCCCTCGCCTGTTTTCTTCAGCTGCCGGTGCGAATCTTGTTCCACACCCGCGTGCGGATCCGGTCGATGTTCAGCGGCATCGCCTCCAGTGCGAACAGTTTGCCCATCATTTCCGGGCTCGGATAAATCTTGGTGTCATTTTTGATCGCCGGATCGATCAGGCTGTCAGCCTGTTCGTTGCCATTGGCGTAATGCACGTAGTTGCTGATGCCGGCCATCACGTCGGGCTGCAGCAGGTAGTTCATGAACGCGTAGCCGGCCTTCTCGTCCGGCGCATCGGCGGGCATGGCGACCATGTCGAACCAGATCGCGGCGCCTTCCTTGGGAATCTCGTAGCCGATTTCGATGCCGTTCTTCGCCTCTTTGGCACGATTTTCCGCTTGCAGGATGTCGCCGGAGAAACCGACGGCCACGCAAATGTCGCCATTGGCCAGGTCGCTGGTGTACTTCGAAGAATGGAAATAGCTGACGTACGGCCGCACTTTCATCAGCAGCGCTTCAGCTTTCTTGTAGTCCTCGGGGTTCTTGCTGTGATGCGGCAAACCCAAGTAGTTGAGCGCTGCCGGCAGCAGCTCCGGGCCGTTGTCGAGGATCGCGACACCACACTTCTGCAGCTTTTCCATGTATTCGGGTTTGAAGATCAAGTCCCAGGAGTCCACTGGCGCGTTATCACCCAGCACGGCCTTGACCTTGGCGATGTTGTAGCCGATGCCGGTGCTGCCCCACAGGTACGGAAAGCCGTGTTCGTTGCCCGGATCGTTGGTCTGCAACGCCTTGAGCAACACCGGGTTGAGGTTCTTCCAGTTCGGCAACTGGCTCTTGTCGAGCTTCTTCAGCGCCCCGCCCTCGATCTGCCGCGCCATGAAGTGGTTGGACGGAAACACCACGTCGTAACCGGATTTGCCGGTCATCAGCTTGCCATCGAGGGTTTCGTTGCTGTCGTAGACGTCATAGGTAACGCCAATGCCGCTGGTCTTTTCGAAGTTCTTGGCGGTGTCCGGCGCGATGTAGTCGGACCAGTTGTAAACCTTGACCGTATCCGCCGCCTGAGCGAGGGAGACGGCGAGCATCAAGGGTGCGAGTGCGAGGGTCTTTCGGATCATGGATCGATTCCTGTGTTGACTATTGTTGTTGGCAGGCAATCAAAAGGATCAAAGCGTCAGAAAATCAGGACATAGGTCTTGCGTACGGTTTCCTCGATGTCCCAGATCCCGAGCGTATTGGCCGGCAACATCAGCGCGTCGCCACCTTGTATGTGCAGGGTTTCGCCGCCGTCGTCCGGGGTGAACGTGCAGCGACCGGAAATGAAATGGCAGAACTCCTGAGCGGTGATCTGCCGCCGCCAGCGACCGGGCGTGCATTCCCAGACGCCGGTTTCGACGCCGTCATCGCGCTCGACGCTGGTGGTCGAGGCAATCGCCACCGGCGTGCCGAGCGGCACGGCCACCGGGTTGGACTCATCCAGTTGCAACGTGGCGGTGTTCTTGAATTGGGTGATGCTCATGGCGTTACCTGTCTCTTGATAAACAACGTTCAGTGCATGAAACCTTCCATGAACCCGGCCACCCGGCTGGCAAGCTTGCGCCGCCAGGGCGCGGTCGCCGGGTTGGCCAGGGTCTGATCTTCGTGGACAAAGCTTTTGATGATCGCGTTGTAGCCGAGCCAGCGGCACGGCTCCGGCTCCCAGGCTCGCAGTGCGTGGATCCCGCCGTCGGGCAGCACCCACGGTTGATGTGTCAGCTCGGTGTCGCGCTCGAGAATCAGATCCGCAAGCGTCCGCCCGCCCAGGTTGGAAGCGCCGACACCCTCCCCGCCATAGCCGCCGGACAGTGCGATGCCGTTGGCCCGATCACAGAGCATGTGCGGTTTGAAATGCCGGGACATACCGAGATTGCCGCCCCAGGCGTGGGTGATCTGCACGTTTTTCAGTTGAGGGAACAGCTCGCCGAACAGGTAGCGGCGCAGCTCGACTTCATCGCGGGTCAGGTCGAAGTTGTGGCGCAGCTTGCCGGCGAATTGATAGCCGCCACGGGCGCCGAAGATCAGCCGGTTATCAGCGCTGCGCTGGCCGTAAGTGACCTGACGGCTGAACTCGCTGAAAGCCTGGCCCCGACTGAGGCCGATCGCGTCCCAGGTCGCGGTGGACAACGGCTCGGTAGCGACGATCAGGCTCTGTACCGGTAATTGATAACGGCCCAGCGGTGGCAGCGTGACCGAATACCCTTCGATCGCCGGAACGATCCAGCGGCTGCGCACGCTGGCCTTGTCGGTGCGCAGGCTGCCGGCCTGCCAATGGGTCACCGGGCTGTTTTCGTAAATCTTCACCCCCATGCTTTCGACGGCTCGCGCCAGGCCCCGCACCAGTTTTGCCGGGTGAATGGTCGCCACATGTGGCGCGAAGATGCCGCCGTAAGGTTTGGCGAGGCGCAGCTGCTGCGCCAGCTGTTCGGGGCTGAGCCAGCGGTAATCGTCGTCGGTCAGTCCCTGGGCGTGGAGTTTTTTCAGGTAATCGCGAAGACTGACTTCCTGCTCGGGATAGCGCGCGGCGCAGTACAGCACCCCGCCTTTGCGGTAATCGCAGTCGATGCCTTCGCGTTCGAGGACAGTCGCCACCTCATCCGGAATGCCGTGCAGCAAGTCGTAAGAAGCGCGGCGTTGTTGCGGCGACAGCCCTGCCAGCAGGCGATCTTCCCCCAGCAGATTGCCCATCAACCAGCCGCCATTGCGGCCGGACGCACCGAAGCCTGCGGTTTGCGCCTCGATGATGGCGATGTTCAGGCTCGGCGCCTGTTGTTTCAGGTAGTACGCAGTCCACAACCCGGTGTAACCGGCGCCGATGATCGCCACGTCGACGTCCAGGTCCTGCGCAAGCGACGCACGCGCGGTCAGCGGCTCGTCGAGTTGGTCCATCCACAAACTGATAGTGCGCCACGCCGGCATGCAAGACTCCGCCAATCCAGGTTTCGATGGCGTCGATCCTAGAGGCAGAACTCAGGAATTGTCTTGCGCGCGTGTCCGCAAAGAAATTTGCTTCGCGTAGGCCTTGGGCGACTGGCCGGTGTGCTGGCGAAAGCAGCTATAGAACGCCGACAGCGAATTGAAACCGGCGGCGAAGGCCAGTTCGTCGATGCGCAGCGGCGCAGCAGCGTTGTCCAGCGACCGCAATAGATGTTGCAGCCGCGCCTGATTGACGTAGCGGTAGAAGCTTTGCCCCAGCACCTGATTCAGCAAATAGGAAATCTGGTTGCGGCTGTACCCGCACTCCTTCGCCACCCGTTGCAGGTCGAGTTCGGGGTCGAGATAAGGCTGCTGACTTTGAAAATACTGCTGCAAGTCATCGGCCATGAAGCTCAACTGGCGCGGCGACAAACCCAGCCGACTCACGGCCGGGCGCTGGCTGCTTGCCGTCGGGCTGTCGGCCTGTTCGCGCACCAGCGAGGCATATTCGTTGACCCGCCAGATCTGCCCGTCCTTGACCGTGATCGCTTCGCTGGACCGAAACGACACCAGCCCGTTACCGCCGCGCAACGTCACTTCGTATTGAATGAACGCGGTATTGCCGTCGATGCGGATGCGGTCGCAATGCTCCAGCGCTTCATCGGATTCACGCGGCATGCTGACCCGGACGTACTCGCGCAACTCGTCGAGGCCAAGCACGCGGTTCTGGAAGAAATCGTTGTACTGGATGTCCGGGTGATACAGCGCCATCACCCCATCCAGGTCCCGGTGTTTCCAGCACAGGTGATAGCGCATGACCGTTTCGGCCGTGGCCCGGGTCTGTTCCGGGCCGTCATCATCGGCGTGCATAAGGGACTCTTGGAAAAAGAACCGAGCTTGCCCAACTTCTGGCGCTGCATCAATAACCCGACCGTGATGGCATTTTGGCGACGATTGGAGTGAACCGTGACTTACATCAAAAAAGTCCGCGCAATCGCTAAATGAACTGAAAATTCTCACAGGAAATTCACATTCAGATGCTACTTTTAAGGCAATCACCGGTTGGGCCAATGAAGGCTCTTCCCACCTACCATGAGCAAACGGAAGCGCTCGATGAAGAAGGCGGGCAACACATGAATAAAGGGTCAAGCAAGGTCACGTTCCCCAATGCGTGCCAGCTGATGCGCTGGCATTTTCATCCAATGGGTTTCGAGGCGACCATGGATGCGCCCGGCAGCCTGGTCGCCCGCCTGTTCGATCGGGCCAGCGGCGAAACCCTGATCGCGATCGCCGGCATTCCCTGTGCCACGGTGATGAATGCGGCGGATGTGGAGCGAATAATCGAAGCTGTGGAGGATGAGCTGGAGGCTTTCATTCCTCCGGAATCTCTCAAGAGTTACGCATAACTTGCTGATTTAAAATAAAAAAGCCCGCTTATGCGGGCTTTTTTATGGGCGCCAAATTCAGGCGGTTTTCTTCTCTGGCCGATGATCGATGAAAAACGGTTTGCCCTTCGGTACCCGGTCCGAAGCCCGAGGCATATTCACCGCCTGACTGTCCTGAGGCTCGACATACCAGTAGCAATGGCTGACTGCGCGGGTGATGCCGACATAGGCCAGGCGCAGGATTTCGTCTTTTTGCGCGCTGTCGTACGGCTCGCTGTCACCAGCCTTGCCGAGTCCGGCCATGCGATAGACCTGATTCTTGTAGGGGGAACTGGTCAGATGCTGGCAATCACCCAACAGGAAGACCGCGTCGGCCTGTAGGCCTTTGGCGCTGTGATAGGTCAATTGTTTCAGGCGTCGCGCTTCGTAAGGCAAGCTCGAATCCACATTAACTACAGATTGAATATGGTGCTCTATCAATGACTTATCGCTACTTTTTCGATAGAGCATCAGGATTGAATCGCCGTTTCGATAGTGTTCTGCCAGACGCTGGCCGAGTGCCTGATCGTCACGCTCCAGCACGTTGACGGGCTGCAACGGCCTCTCCTCGCCGCTGGCTTTTGCCTTCTTGCCCGGGATCGCGGGCGCGGCACGAACGATGTGTTCTGCCGCGTCGATGATGTGCTGATGACTGCGATAGTTGTCGCTGAGCATTACACGGGTCGTGCTCGGCGACGGGAACTCCTTGTTGAACTCCATGAAGTAACTCGGCGAACTGCCGCGCCAGCCGTAGATCGATTGCCAGTCGTCGCCCACGCAAAGCAGAGACGATCGCTGCGCGCCTCGCCCGACGTGCATGGCCGGGCCGCGGCTGCGGATTTCCAAGAGGCTGGCACGAATCCACGAAACGATCTGCGGCGAAACGTCCTGGAACTCATCAATCATCAGGTGCGACATCGGGCGCAGCAGCTCATCGCTGAGCAGTTTGAGGTTTTCCGGTGAGTGCTCGCTGAACAGCGCGAACATCCGGTTGTAGGTCATGATCGGCGGCTTCTGATCCAGAAGGTGATCTTCCAGCGCGCGCCAGAACAGACTCAGGGCCTCGAAGAAAAACCTGTCCGGATCGTCCTTGGCGAAACTCATGCGGCCGACGGCGTCCGGTACGTCGAGCCCCAGGTTCTCGATGAAACCTGCGGCGGCGACAAAACAGTCGAGCAACGGCGCGGACGCCAGCTCGCCCTTGACCTTGTAGTCGAAGCCCGGACCGGCGCTGACATCACCTGCAAGCGTGGCCAACAAGCGCTTTGAGGATTCATAACTATCCATCCAAATCAATGGCTTGCGACAGAAAGCTTGAAACAGGGTGCGCTTGACTGCCCACTCTGCACGAACCGTCAGCTTGGCGTTGGGACGGCAGACCTGCGGGTTTTCCCGAGGATCGAAACCCAGTACAACCCAAGCATCCAGACTCGGAATATAGCCGTGGCAATGGAACGACGCGCCGTTGATGTCGAATGTCTGGCGGCTCGGCTCGATACCCTTGATCGGCCAGGCGCCGGCGCGAAGCCACATGTCCTCGATCATGTCGCACAACTCTTCATCCCGTCGGGCCGCGAGTTCCGTTACAGCGACGCGCTTCTGCACGTCCGGGTGATCGCGCTCCAGTTCCTTGAGTTGCAAGGCGTGGCGGGACAACGGTTGGATCAATTGCGCGAAGCGCGGGTCTTCGTTGTAGAGACGGTGGTAGCAAGCGTTCAGCTGCTGGCGTTGCGCGTCGTTGATGCGCAGATCGAATGGATTGCTGTCGACGTCTTCGTCACCCGGCTGCGCGCGGTGGCTGAGGTTTTCGAATGCCTGCAAGCGCTCGAATCCCGGCAGGCTGCGGACCATCGGCAGGATTCGCGAGTGAAACGTGCGCACCAGGTCTTTCGCAGCTTTTTGACTGAGTGAGCGGCTCCATAACGCGAACAGTTCGATCAGCTTGTTGATGAAGTCCTTGCGCGACTCGCGAGTGAAAGTCACCACGGTCATTGAATCGAGCTCAAAGCCGAGGTAATGGGTCAGCAGCAGGATCCGCAGGACCAGCGTAGTCGACTTGCCGGCTCCAGCGCCGGCAATCACCGAAGTTGACGGGGTATCGCTGAAAATCATCTTCCATTGCGCAACGCTTGGCTGGGCGTGGGCTGGCAGCAGGCGCGCGACGTCGGCTTTCATGCGCTTTTTCAGTTCTGCGCTGAGCGGCAGGCGCCAGTCGTCGAACAGGTGATTGTCGATACCCGGCGGGCGATGCTCGGGGTTGCGGCTGTCGCGGATCAACAAAACCTGCCGGCCCTCTTCCAGCCCGTCAGCCTTGCCTTCCTTGTACCCGTATTCCACGCCGGCAGTATGCCCGCTGCGAAAGCCGTCGGCCTGGCCGTGCAACCACGAAGCCCGGTGCTGGGCGCGCAGCTGCGTCAGGCCGTGCCCAAGGAAACGCGCAGCCAGGCGCTTGAACCAAGGCATCTCGGCCAGGGGACGAAGTTCGGGAGGAAGATCGGGGGTGTGTTGCGCCACGCTGACGGACTCCGGATGTGAGGCTGTTGGGAGCTATGGTGTCTGCATTTGCTTTTTTGTTCTAGCGAAATGCTTACAGGTCATTGGTTTAGGCGATGAATTGAAAGTCGGATGAGACGGTTTCGAGCCTTATTAATATCTATCGATTCGATTGGAATGCCGCACTTTTTACGCTTTTTATCGATGTTTGGCTGATAGATGATGCCTGTCATCAATCACCGGTCTCGCTTCGTGGCTCAGGCATCGCGCCCCATGACGAACCTTTTGAGGAGACGATCATGCTTGAACTCAGACCTTTCAGCTCGCTGGGCGGCGCCCATCACGGCTGGTTGGATGCCCATCACCATTTTTCGTTCGCCGAGTACTACGATCCGCAACGCATGAACTGGGGCAACCTGCGCGTGTGGAACGACGACATCATTGCCGCCGGCACGGGCTTCCCGACTCACCCGCACCGCGACATGGAAATAATCACCTACGTGCGTGAAGGTGCGATCAGCCATCAGGACAACCTGGGCAACAAGGGCCGCACCGAGGCTGGCGACGTACAAGTGATGAGCGCCGGCACCGGGATCGCCCACAGCGAATACAACCTGGAAGCCACGGACACCAAGATCTTCCAGATCTGGATTCTGCCAACTGAAACGGGCGCACCGCCGTCCTGGGGCGCCAAACCGTTCCCGAAAGGCGATCGCGAAGGTTTCGTGACCCTCGCCAGCGGCAAGGACGGTGACGATCAAAGCCTGCGCATCCGCGCCGACGCGCGTTTGGTGGCGGCCACTGTCAAGGCCGGAGAAACGGCTGAATACCGCCTCGATGCCGGACGTCGGGCGTATCTGGTTCCGGCGACAGGTGTCATTGAAGTCAACGGCTTGCGTGCACAAGCTAGAGACGGTGTGGCGGTGGCTGATGAACAGGTGCTGACCGTCACGGCGCTGGAAGACAGCGAGATCGTGTTGGTGGACCTGGCCTGACCGGCGAATCGCGGGCACAAAAAAGGGCGACCTCAGGGTCGCCCTTTTCCGTTGTCTGGCGTTATTTAGCGCTGATCGCACCGTCTACCAGGGTTTGCGCTTCAGCCACCAGTTGCTTGAGGTGGGCGTCGCCGATGAAACTTTCGGCGTAGATTTTGTAGATGTCTTCGGTGCCCGAAGGACGCGCAGCGAACCAGCCGTTTTCGGTCATCACTTTCAGGCCGCCAATGGCCTGATCGTTGCCTGGAGCCTTGCTGAGAATGCTCTGGATCTTCTCGCCCGCCAGTTCGGTCGAGGTGACCTGCTCTGGCGACAGCTTGCTCAGCAGCGCTTTCTGTTCCGGATTGGCCTTGGCGTCGACACGCACCGAGAACGGTTCGCCCAGCTCATCAGTCAGTGCACGGTAGGCCTGACTTGGGTCGCGACCGGTACGGGCTGTCATTTCAGCGGCCAACAGGGCTGGAATCAGACCGTCCTTGTCGGTGCTCCAGACACCGCCATCCTTGCGCAGGAACGAGGCGCCGGCGCTTTCTTCGCCGCCAAAACCCAGCGAGCCGTCGAACAGGCCATCGGCGAACCATTTGAAACCTACCGGCACTTCGTACAGACGACGGCCCAGACGCTTGGCCACGCGATCGATCAGACCGCTGCTGACCACGGTTTTGCCCACGGCTGCGTCGGCACGCCATTGCGGACGGTTCTGGAACAGGTAGTCGATCGACACCGCCAGGTAGTTGTTCGGTGCCAGCAGACCGCCGGATGGCGTGACGATGCCGTGACGGTCGTGATCCGGGTCGCAGGCGAAAGCCACGTCAAAACGCTCCTTCAGACCGATCAGGCCTTGCATGGCATGGCTGGACGATGGGTCCATGCGGATCTGCCCGTCCCAGTCGACGGTCATAAAGCGGAACGTCGAATCGACTTCCTTGTTCACCACGTCCAGGTCCAGGCGATAGTGCTCGGCAATCGCCGACCAGTAACGCACCCCAGCTCCGCCCAGAGGATCGACGCCCAGACGCAGCTTGGCACCGCGAATGGCATCGAAATCGATGACGTTGATCAGGTCGGCCACGTAGGTGTTGACGTAGTCGTGACGATGGGTGGTTTGGGCCTTGAGCGCTTGCTCGTAGCTGATGCGTTTGACGCCGGCCAGTTTGTTGGCCAGCAGTTCGTTGGCCTTGGCTTCGATCCACTTGGTGATGTGGGTGTCGGCCGGGCCGCCGTTGGTTGGGTTGTACTTGTAGCCACCGCTTTGTGGCGGGTTGTGCGACGGGGTGATGACGATACCGTCGGCCAGGCCGGTGGTGCGACCACGGTTGTAGCAAAGAATGGCGTGGGAGACTGCCGGGGTCGGCGTGTAGTCATCACCTTCGGCAATCATCACGGTCACGCCATTGGCCGCCAGCACTTCCAGCGCGCTGGCCCCGGCTGGAGTCGACAGCGCATGCGTGTCGATACCGACAAACAGCGGCCCGGTGATGCCCTGGGCTTCGCGATACAGGCAGATCGCCTGGCTGATGGCCAAAACGTGCCACTCGTTGAAACTCAAATCAAAGGAACTACCCCGGTGCCCGGAGGTGCCAAACGCCACGCGCTGGGTGGAAACCGAGGCGTCGGGTTGACCGGTGTAATACGCCGTAACCAGTCGCGGGATGTCGACCAACAGTTCTGCCGGTGCCGGTTTGCCCGCAAAAGGACTGAGTGTCATGCAAAACCTCTGAAATAGAGTGGTTCAGGAAATTACACCGGAGTTTACTGGCAGTTTGGCCGAAGCGCGATGGGGTCTATTGCACACAGGCCGGGTGTTTACGCGCATCTGTCCGCGGAGCCAGTCGCAACGCATCCCCGAGCAGTCCGACAAGTCTTAACAACTCGTGCTCGGCGCTGCCTGTCACGCTCAAACGCATGTGTTGCGTGTGCAGGCCCTGTAGGCTGAACAACTCCCCCGGTGCAATCAGCACGTGCTGTTTGAGTAACCGATGAAACACTGCATCCATCGCGATCGGGCGTGCAGAGCGCAGCCAGATCGTTGCGCCGCCAGCGGGTTCCACAACCTGCAGAACGTCGCCCAGACGTTCACGTATCAAATCGATCCATTGCGTACGACGGTCTCTGAGCAAGCACTTGAGCATCGGCAAATGCTGGTCCACTCGCCCACTCGCGTAGAGTCGGGCGATGGCCTTCTGGCGGATCGGTGACAGGCGGAACGAACGCAGCAGGAAGTGACGCTGAAGGTCCGTACGCCATTGTCGCGCCAGTACAAAACCATAGGGCGCTTCGACCCCGATGACGTTTTCGAACATGGAAAACACCAACAGGCGGTCGGGATCCACCAGCTCGCGCAGCGGCGTTTCTTCGGCGTCGTCCAGCAACTCGCCGTGACAATCATTTTCCAGCAGCCAGGTGCCATGCTTCACAAGCAACCGCGCAATCGCCTGACGGCTGGACTGAGGAATGCGGCTGCCATGGGGCATATTCAATCTGGAGGACAGCAGAATCAGTCGCACCCGCTCGTTTGCGAGCAGCCTCTGCAGTTTCTGCGGGTCGAATGCGCCATCTGGCTGTAGCGGCAGCTCGATCACCCGAACCTCGGCGGACTGGAACAGACGCAGAATCATCCAGTCACACGGCGACTCGATCACCACGGTTGCGTGGCGCAGCTCAAGGGCGGCGATCAGGATTTCCAGCACCCCTCGCAGATCGGCACCGATGTAGACGTCTTCGGCGTGCCAGCAATGGGCGGCCGATGTGGTGTAGCGGGCAGCCAGCAACGTGCGCAGTTCCAGTTCGCCGCAAGGCTGGGCCAGCGTCTGCAAGTGCCGGGGATACTGGCGCAACAACTCGCGTTCAAGCATCAGCAACGGACGATCCAGGGGTTGGATCGACGCGGGCTCATCAGCACTCAATACTTGCATGCCGAAGCGTCTGGCATTCACGTAAACCGTTTCCAGCAAATCACTGCCGCACCCGGGTGGCATGACTGTCGATGTCGGCCGCGCGAAATATCCGGATTTGGCCACGGAATAGACCCGGCCTTCTTTTTCCAGCAACGCGTAGGCGTATTGAATGGTCGAAATCGACACATTCAGCCGTTCCGCCAGTTGCCGTAGCGACGGCAGTCGAATGGCTTCCTGATTGCCCGGCTCGCTGATCAGCTGTGTCAGGTAACGATAGACCGCCTGATAGGCAAAGTCGGATTCTCTTGGCTCACTCATGAGCGTACGTCCGCAGACTTGTCCCCGTGGCCGGACAACAAAACCCCACTCAACCTTCCGCCGAACGGTCGTCCAGAGTGACATCGTGCTCGAGTAACTCCTGCGCTTTGGGAACATGTCCGTCCATCTGGATCGCTTCCATTGCGTACAACCGGCAGATCAGTCGCAGTGGCAGGCCGCTGACATCGGTCATCCATTGCAAGACCTGCTCCGGAGCGTGCAGGCCTTGCATGGCACGGTGCAGATCCGGCATGGCAACCAGCATGCCCGGATGACAGGTGCGCAGGAATCGCTCCAGGCCGGCGCCAGCGTTGATGAAAGGTGCGAACAGCAGGCAAACCAGTTGCTGTTCATTGAGGCCGAAATTCTTTTGCAGGGAAGCCGCCGCCAGCGATTGGTGCTCCGCGAGATCGGACAGATTGCCGAACGCCGATTTAAAGCGTTCGCAAACCTGCTCAGGTGTGTTCCTGCGGCGCATCGTTGCCAGACATTGTTGCTGATACTCCGAGACCCCGGCCCCGTAGGTGCGTCCTTCGGTGTAACTGGCCTGCAAACCTTGCAGGTAGGCGCCGACCAGGGGATCGGCACACTCGCCGGTTCGCGCCTCAAGCATCAGATCGTCGGCCTGAAAGCCGAGGAAATCGCTGAGCAAGGGCCAGCGTTCCTCCATTTTGCCGACCACCATGTCGTCGATGCCGATATAGCTGGTACGACGGCAGGCTTCGAACTCACCGAGCGGTCGCCACAGTACCCGATCCTCCTGGGCATAGAGCTCGCGATAACAATCGCTGCCGAGGCTGTCGAGCAAACTGAACAGTTCATCGAACCCGCCGCCCTTGCGCGACAACGCGCCCATGCCGACCTTGCGCACGGCCCGGTCGAGGCCATCGAGAAACTGCTCTTGACGACGCGCGTTGTCGCTGTTGATCAAGGCGTCGACACCGTTGCTCCAGCGGGCGACCTGACCGTAGAACTCGGCGGTGGTCAGGTACAGGTCATCCCAAAGCGTCAACGGCTCATCCCGGTCGCGGCGATGTCCTACCATCAGCAGGTTGAGCCTGCCGGCTTCGCGCCCCTCGTCGCAGACAGGCGCCAGATGGTTGAATGGCAGGATCTCGCGATGATCCACCATCAAAAGTTCTACGCGTGGATCGTCATACAGGAACAGCGCACTGAAGCTGCGGTGCATGTTGTGCAATGCCGAAGCCGGTACGCCATTGCAACGCAAGGTGGCAACACGCAACTGAAACGTGGCAGGCGCGCGCCCGGCGATGCTCAACTGGGCTGCACGCAAAAGGGCCAGGCTGTAGCAGCAGTCGCGTGTGCCGGACTGGATGGCCAATATCTTGAATTCACCGATGCGATCCATGCCCCCGGCAGCAACTGCCAGGCGCTGGATCAACAGCTGCAATGCCGTGCGCTCGGCACGGGAAAAGAAACTCAGCAGTCGCTGCAATACTTGCTGGTAGACATAATTCATTGCCTGATCATGGATCGCGCTCATCAGTACTTCACCCGGTATCAAAGGTTTTATATCGCACGGCCACGAATGGCGGACGCACAATCATTCTTCATTAATTAATAGTCGCTGAAATGCTAACACTTAAGCTTTTGTAGTTATTTGAAACAGTTGAGCCAGCGACATTTAGGAATCACGGCCGACACCGCCGAAAGCCCCGCCACTACTGGGCGCCTTCCGGGATAAAGTTTTCCTAGGAAACTTCTTACAACTCCCTGCACATAATTAGCACAAGAAAAAAAGAAGGGATTACATTGCACCCCTACAAACTTTAAACAGAAGTTTGAGGCGCAATGATAAACAGCCGATTGATGCTGTACGACACAAACAGAATGCACAGACATAGCTCATTCCTTGAGATGAAAGTAGTCATTCAATTATCAGCGTCTGGAGGGCAATTAGAAGATACAGATCGAGAGTAAAAACCAGTTCAGTTGCTGAACATCCCCAGGCTTCTGGCCCAGGGTTTCTCGATGTCTGAAGGATAAAACGCACAAGAGTCCGTGGGGCCACGGACTCTGACAGGGAAGATCAGGCAGGTTCGATTTGCAGGGCAACCCGCTCGCGGCATGGGCACTCGTCCATGTAGCGATGTGCTTCGACAAACTCGTTGAACGGGAACACACGAGTCTTGAGCGGCAGCAGCACACGATCGGCAGTGAGCTGGTTGATATCACGCAAGGCGCGCTGCAAGGCGACATGGTCCTGAATGATGCCGAGCTCCGGCTTGCCGGTGAAGTTGCCGATGCAATGCACGAAGAACTGAATGTTCTTCTGAAACGCGGCACAGGCCGGAAACGGCGTCTGGTTGCCGCCCTGCAGGCCGTAAAGCACCAGGCTGCCACGGGGAGCCAGCACATCGCCAAGCAGCGACATCTGCGGTCCGCCGAGACCATCGAACACAACGTCGACGCCACGGTTGTCGGTGATCTTGTTGATTCGCATCAACAGGTCTTCTTCTTCGGTGACGATTACTTTCTCGGCACCGAGAGACAGCAGGTACTCACGCTCTTCCGCCGTTTTGGTGGCAGCAATCACCCGCACACCCAGCGCCTTGCCCAACTGTACGAAGGACGGCCCGGCGCAGTGGCTGGCGTCAGTCACCAGGGCGAACTGCCCGGGTTTGACCCGTGCCAGATCAACGTAACCGAAATAGGCGATCAACAGCGGCGTGTAATGCACGCTGGCCTCAATCGGGCTGAGCACGTCCGGATAACGGGTCAGCGCGGTGCGCGGCAGAACGATCAGTTCGCCGTAGACCGGGTAATCATTGGGGCTTTCGGCCGGGAAACTGGCCACCTTGTCGCCCACGGCCAGATCTTCGACGCCATCGCCGATGGCTGTGACTACGCCGGCCATTTCATGACCGAGGCCCGAAGGCAGACGCGCCTGGGACGACGCCAGATTCTGGCGCCACAGCGTGTCATACCAGCTGATGCCGATCGCCTCGACACGCACCTGCACTTCGCCAGGACCTGGCTGAGCAGCCGCATGCTCTTCGCATTTGAGCACCTCGGCTGGACCAAACTTGTGAAAACGGATCGTGCGGGACATCGCAAACCTCGTCAAAGTAACCTCTAATGCCCTGAACTCTATCTGGGCTTTCCAGCCAAGACTATCAGTGGCTATTAATAGTCGACATGCCTGTCATTGATTCCGCAGCATGGTCAGCATTGAGAAAATCCATGAAAAAACTGCTGCCGGCTTCTCAGTAAAGCTGAATTACCCGGTGCAGACTACCAGCCTTTCCCCGTAAGATTCATGCCGGCCATTGTTCTCATATGGTCGCTCTCGTCAAGCTTGATGACTCTGCCAGGACTCCAGATGAATCGTAATGACCTGCGTCGTGTCGACCTCAACCTGTTGATCGTGTTCGAAACGCTGATGCATGAGCGCAGCGTGACCCGTGCGGCGGAAAAGCTGTTTCTCGGCCAGCCGGCGATCAGCGCGGCACTTTCTCGCCTGCGCGGCCTGTTCGACGACCCTTTGTTCGTGCGCACCGGACGCAGCATGGAGCCTTCCGCCCGCGCGGTAGAAATCTTCGCCCTGCTCTCTCCGGCCCTCGACTCCATTTCAACCGCAGTCAGCCGAGCGGCAGAGTTCGACCCGGCCACCAGCACCTCTGTATTTCGCATCGGCCTGTCTGATGACGTCGAGTTCGCGCTGCTGCCGATGCTGCTCAAGCGCCTGCGCGCCGAGGCGCCCGGCATCGTGCTGGTGGTACGCCGCGTCAACTACATCCTGATGCCAGGCCTGCTTGCCTCCGGTGAAATCTCCATCGGCGTCAGCTACACCACCGACCTGCCGGCCAACGCCAAACGCAAGGTCTTGCGCCGCAGCGCACCCAAACTACTGCGCGCCGATACTGTGCCGGGACCACTGAGCCTGGACGATTACTGCGCCCGTCCGCATGCGCTGGTGTCGTTTGCCGGCGACCTCAGTGGTTTCGTCGATGAAGAGCTAGAAAAACTCGAGCGTAAACGGCATGTGGTACTGGCGGTGCCGCAGTTCAATGGACTCGGTACGCTGCTGGCGGGCACCGACATCGTAGCGACCGTTCCCGATTACACGGCGGAAGCACTGACAGCGGCTGGCGGTCTGCGCGCGGAAGATCCACCGTTGCCTACTCGTACGTTTGAACTGCACATGGCTTGGCGTGGGTCGCAGGATAACGATCCGGGGGAAAGGTGGTTGCGGTCGCGGATTCAGATGTTCTTCGGCGACCCTGACAGTCTCTAGATTTCGCCGGGCGTTTGTTCATCTGATCACTTCAGGCGCACCTCGCTATTACAGCCCGCCCGACTCATTTACCGCCCGTTACGTCCAGGAATGTACCGGTAACAAACGAGGCCTGCGCGCTGGCCAACCACAAGATGGCCCGCGCCACTTCCTCCGGCTGGCCGCCCCGGCCCATCGGGATCGAGTCCTTGACCCGATCAACCCGTCCCGGCTCGCCGCCACTGGCATGCATGTCGGTATAGATGTGACCCGGGCGGATACAGTTGACGCGAATGCCCTCGCGGGCCACCTCTTTGGCGAACCCGATGGTGAATGTTTCCAGCGCGCCTTTCGAGGCCGCGTAGTCGACATATTCATTCGGACTGCCCAAGCGCGCCGAAGCCGACGAGACATTGATTACCACGCCGCCCGCACCGCCATGCCGCCGGGACATGCGTTTCACAGCCTGCTGGGCGCACAGTATCGGCCCGAGAGCATTGACCGCAAAGATGCGCTGCATGCGCTCGAAGCCAAGGTCCTCAAGGCGTGACTGTTGCGCCAGCACGCCAGCGTTATTGACCAGGACATCGATGCGCCCGAAGGTGTGGTCGATCGCTGCGAAAAGCCCCGCGACCTGCTCGGGGTCGGCACTGTCGGCGCGCATCGCCAACGCCTTGCGTCCCATCGCTTCGACATCTGCCGCAACCTTCAGCGCGGCGGCGTCATTGGCAACGTAACTTATCGCGACGTCGTAGCCTTGTTCAGCGGCGAGTCGGGCGGTGGCGGCGCCCACTCCCCGACTGCCACCTGTGATCAGAATCAGCGGAGTCTGCGAGACGTTAACCATGAAATTACTCCTTGGCAGATGAAGCCGAGTCAGCCGATGATGATCGCGCCGCTGGCGATCACCACACAGGCCAGCATCCGGCGGACGGTAAGTGTTTCACCGAGGAACAGGTACCCAAGCAACGCCGCGAACAGCACGCTGGTTTCACGCAAGGCTGACACCGCGCCCAGCGGGGCTTCGTTCATCGCGTAAATTACGATTGCATAAGCAAGCAGAGAGACCAGCCCACCCATTGCCGCAGCGAACATTCCGGGCCGGATCGAAAACAGGCTGCGGGCATCGCGCAGACCGATGTAGACCGCCGGCATCAGCACGCCCCACAAGGCACTCATCCACACCGTGTAGGCAAGCGGCGCACCGGAAAGCCGCGCGCCAATGCCGTCGATCACGCTATAAGCCGCGATAAAGCAACCGGTTCCCAGTGCATAAGGCAGGCTTGGCACCGACAGGCTGCGTCCCCGGAAGGCCAGCGAAATGATTCCGCCTGACACCAGCGCAATGCCGAGCAACTGGCCGGGGGTGATGGTTTCGCCGGCAAACAACACGGCGCCGAGCGTAATCAACGCAGGTGATGAGCCGCGCGAAATCGGATAAATCTGTCCCAGATCGCCGACCCGGTAACTGCGCACCAGAAACAGGTTGTAGCCGACATGCAGCAAGGCCGACAGCAGCGCGTATCCCCAGCTCTGAGGTGCAGGCGCTGCCATGAACATCGCGGCAACTGCGCAAACCGTGGCAATTGCAACGCACATCACCGTCATCGACCAGAGCCGATCGACACCGCCGCGCAACAGTGCATTCCAGCCGGCGTGCAGCAGCGCGGCGAACAGGACAAGGAGGACGAGATGAGTAGGCATTGGCCATTTTAGGCAGCCCGAACGGCAGGATTACAGAGAAGACTCCTCATTGCACCATGAGTGATTATTCATGTCTTGAAACTTGCCCGCCCTGCACTATCAGCGCCTCACCGAGTAACCATTCGCGAAAACACTCAATGTGCGGCTGCGTCTCAACGCCCTTGGGACAAACGAAGTAATAAGCGAGCGGCGACTGAAACGGCACATCGAACAGCCGCACCAGACGGCCATCGCCGATTTCGTTCTCGACATGCCCACTGCGCACCAGAGCAATACCCTGGCCGAGCAAAGCCGCCTCCACCGTCATATTGGTGTCGCCAAACCTGACGCTTTCCCGCAGTGGCGAAAACGCCAGCCCGACGGACTGGAACCACACTTCCCATTTCGGCGCGAGCTCAGCGCCGTCACGAGCCAGCAGCGGCAACTGCAACAAGTCGGCAGGACTGCCCGGCATTCCGACACGCTGCAGCAGTTCGGGACTGGCCACCGGGAAAACCTGCTCACCGAACAAAAACTGCGAATACAGACCAGGATAATTGCCCTTGCCCAAGCGAATCGCGACATCGGCTTCGCTGCTGGCGAAATGGATCACCTCGTCCGTGGTGTCCAGCGACACCAACAGTTCCGGGTGCTGGCGGGCCAGGTTCGGCAAGCGTGGCAGCAGCCATTTCAGCGCGAAGGAATAGGTTGTGCTGACGCTGAGCCGGACCCTGCCCTTTTGCTCCCGCAAATCAGCCAGCGTCGCCTCAAGGCTCATGAAGAACTCGCGCACAATCGGCGCCAAGGTAGCGCCCGCAGGCGTAAGCCGTAACGACTTGCCGCGTTCAAACAGCTGCAGGCCCCAAAGTTCCTCCAAATGCCGGAGCTGATGGCTGACCGCGCTTTGGGTCACATGCAATTCCTGCGCGGCGGCGGTGAAAGTCGGGTGCCGGGTAGACACTTCGAAAGCACGCAAGGTTGCGGTCGGGGGCAGATCTCTCATAAACACAGGGTCCGGGATTGGCCAAACGTCGAAGTATGAATATCAAGTCATGTTAGAGCGAAGGTTCGCTGGTTGCTTCTTGCGTGTAACGGGACTCGCGATAATTGCGTATTGCTCCAGCAGCCAGGCGAGTTCTTTGTAAACAATCGCCAGATGTTCCGCACCGAGCCGGCTCATCGCTTTTGCTGTGCGCCGTGCCTGTACTGCAGTGATCCCCGGCTCACCCGAACATCGAGCCATTCGCCGAATGCTGGCTCGCGCACATTGGGCGACGGCAGAATCAGGGTCCATTTCGTCCGTGCACTGTTGAATTCGGTTCAATTGCTTACTCAATTGCAGCGACAGCCATCCAGCTCGGTCATCAAGCTTGATATCGGTGCCAAGCAGATTCTTCAATGTAACGATTCGATGCTGCTGTTTCGATTGCCATTGCGGGTGATTGATAGTGTCTGCACGACGCAGCAGTGACCGGATGCCCCTTTGAATAGAGCGCTTCAGTGCTTGAACATCCCGTGCTCTGTCTCTCGGCATCATCTGGAACGCCAACAGGCAGACGGCCATGGCCACGAACCAGGCGAGCGACTGATTGGCAAAATCAGCGAAATCATAGACCGCCGTACCGCCAGTACTCACCAAGGTGTTGAAGCCGATCAGGTAAGCAACCCCTTGCAGCGCGTGGCGAGGCTGACTCGTCGCATGAATCCCGAACGACCAGAATGCCGCCAGCATCAGCAGCAACAGGGGGAAATCGTTGATCTGCGGCAACAGCAGAAACTTGCACAGCGCAGCGGCGACCACGGCATAAAATGTACCCCGGATAAAACCGGCCATGCCTTGTTCCGGCGCGGGAGCGGTCGCCAGCAGTGTGCAGCAGGGCCCAACGACAGCTAGCAGCGTGGGGCCCTGACCCCAACCGCTGAGATACCAGATGGCGCCGGCGGCCAGTAAGGCGAGCAGTGCCCTGCAGCCGTTGCGTGCGGCATCGGCGTAGTTGCGGTGGAAACGCACGACCCTTACCGGTTGCCGGCGAGGGTGATCGAGGCTGGAAAAGTGTTGCAAGGCTTCGCTCAGGTCGGTCAATTGTTCGCAGAATGGTCGTACGCCGGGGGTTGCCCCCGCGCAAGCCTCCACCTGAACACGCAGTTGCCTCACGGTCTGGGCACAGGCGTGATAGTCGTCGCTTATCCGGTTACTCAGCGCGAGCAGCGCCGCACTTGTTTGGGCGAGCAACGGCGGCTCGGTTTCCATGCCGCAACGGTCGTAGTGCATATCGAGCACCACGGCGTGTAAATGCGCCAGCCCTGCCTGAATCGCCGATTGCCGCGCGCGAAGCAGCGCTGACTCACCGCGTCCCAGCCCCAACAAATCGTCCACTTTGCCGATATCGATGGCGAGCTGATGAGCCTGTGTAAACCGCTCGGCGCGCTGTTCGCCCGAGAGGTGCATCGCAAGCAGCCTGGCGCTGCGGGCACATACCTCGGCGAGCGTGCGTCTGATTTTGTTCTCCATGGTCCTCGAGCTGAACAGCGTGACCACCAGACTCAGGCAAAGCACGCCGATTGCCACCGCTGTACTACGGGTCACGATGTGCTCAAAAGCCTTTTGTGGCGCGACGATGGCGGGACCCAATGCGAGGCAGACGGTATATCCGGCCACGACGGCAGCGGTGGCCTGGTAATGCCGCAACACGGTCATCGCCGCCACACACAAGCCCAGCCACAGGCCGATGCCGAGCAAGAACAGCAACATCTGCTGGGCGAACAGCCCGGTCAGGACGCAAGCTGCGAACAAACCTGCCAAAGTCCCCAGCATCCGGTAGAAACCCTTGCCGCGAACCGCGCCTTGTACCGGCTGCACCAGCAACAACACCGTGGAGGCGCCCGAGAACGGCGAGTCCAGATGCAGCTGAAAGCCGAGCCACAGCGCCAATCCTGCCGCCAGGACGCTGCGCGATACGTAGGCGAAAGTGCCAGCCGCCCAGGGCCGAGGGATTGCCGCAAACAGCCGTATTAACAGACGGGTCATCACATGAATGCCTGCAACCAATGGATGAGGCGCCAGCGCGGCACCGCGTCGGGCTGCGTGACTTCGACGCTGGCGGTGTCGCGCTGCAAAGCCTGGCCGAGGGGAAATCCGTACAAAGGACGGCTGAAGCGTTGGGCTACGAATCCGTCAGTTCCTTCATCAGCATGTTTCGCAAAACCTTGGGCAGCCCACCCGCGCGCTATCTGCGCAGTACGCATACATCAGCGCTGGCTGAGCGTTGAGCGTGAGGGGCGCCAGGGCCTGGTCACTTCTGCCGGACATTTAATCGTCGCGTAATCCTCACCGCGCAGGTTCAATCGCGACAGTTGCAGATCGCGCAACACAGAATTGTCATCAGCCAAATTGATAGCCACCTAACGAAAGGTGCATGCTAGAGGGCTTCGCTCGGGCTTATATCATTCCGAATGATAGTTACCTTCGTGTCATTCGATTCGTTTGCTTCCTACCCGCCGAGCATCATCCGCCCATCTTCAATACATTGGCGGATGCATCCATGGAAAAATCACTCAAACATTTGCGCTTTCCGTTGGCTATGTTGGCCGTGCTGGTGATGAGCGCCTGCGGCAAGACACCGGAAACCGCCGCCACCATGCCTGCTGCCAAAGTCAGCGTGGCCAAGGTGCTGGAACAACCGGTCAACGAGTGGGACGAATTCACCGGGCGCCTCGAAGCGCCGGAAACCGTTGAAATCCGTCCGCGGGTCTCCGGCCAGATCGACGAAGTCGCCTTTACCGAAGGTGCGCTGGTCAAGAAAGGCGACCTGCTGTTCCAGATCGACCCGCGTCCGTTCCAGGCCGAGGTCCGCCGCCTCGAAGCGCTGGTTGCCCAGGCCCGCGCCAACGCCACCCGTAGTGAAAACGAAGCTGGTCGTGGCGAACGCCTGCGTGCCAGCAACGCGATCTCCGCCGAACTGGCCGACTCGCGCACCAGCGCTGCACAAGAAGCACGCGCTGCAGTCGGTGCCCTGCAAGCGCAGCTGGATCTGGCCAAACTGAACCTGAGTTTCACCCGCGTCACCGCCCCGATCAGCGGTCGCGTCAGCCGTGCCGAGATCACTGCCGGCAACCTGGTGACCGCCGACACCACTCCGCTGACCAGTGTGGTGTCCACCGACAAGGTCTACGCCTACTTCGACGCCGACGAGCGTGTGTTCCTCAAATACACCCAACTCGCCCGTCAAGGTCAGCGCGGCGCCACCACTCCGGTGTACATGGGCCTGTCCAATGAAGACGGCAACCCGCATCTGGGCCAGATGAACTTTATCGATAACCAGGTCAACCCGAAGACCGGCACCATCCGTGGTCGCGCGGTGTTCGACAACAGCGACGGCAGCTACACCCCGGGTCTGTATGCACGCTTGAAACTGGTCGGCAGCGGCACCTACAACGCCATGCTGATCAACGACGAAGCGGTCGGTACCGACCTCGGCAAGAAGTTCGTGCTGGTGATGGATGGCGACAACAAGACTGCCTACCGCGCCGTCGAACTCGGTCCGAAGATCGAAGGCCTGCGTATCGTGCGCAGCGGCCTGAACAAGGACGACACGATCGTCGTCAAGGGTCTGCAACGGGTTCGCCCGGGCTCCCCGGTTTCGCCTGAAGTGATTCCCATGGCCAGCGAGCAAACCATTGCCGCTCTCGCTCAACAACGACAAGCGCTGGAAGCCAGCAACCTGCCTAAAGTCGCACCTGCCAAAGGCGCGCCGGGTTCGGTTGTGAAACTGGCTGCTGCGACCCCACGCGGTTAAGGGACGACAACTTCGATGAATTTTTCCCAATTCTTCATTTCACGGCCGATCTTCGCAGCGGTACTGTCGCTGTTGATTTTGATCGCCGGTGCGATTTCGCTGTTCCAGTTGCCGATCAGTGAATACCCGGAAGTCGTGCCACCGACCGTGGTCGTGCGTGCCAACTTCCCGGGCGCCAACCCGAAAGTCATCGGTGAAACCGTGGCGGCTCCGCTGGAGCAGGCCATCACCGGCGTCGAGAACATGCTGTACATGTCCTCGCAATCCACCGCTGACGGCAAGATCACCCTGACCATCACCTTCGCTCTGGGCACCGACCTGGACAACGCACAGGTGCAAGTTCAGAACCGCGTGACCCGGACCGAGCCGAAGCTTCCAGAAGAAGTGACGCGCATCGGTATCACCGTCGACAAGGCTTCGCCCGACCTGACCATGGTTGTGCACTTGACCTCGCCAGACAAACGCTACGACATGCTGTACCTGTCCAACTACGCAATCCTCAACATCAAGGACGAGCTCGCTCGCCTCGGTGGCGTGGGTGACGTGCAGCTGTTCGGTATGGGCGACTACTCGCTGCGTGTATGGCTGGACCCGAACAAGACCGCTTCGCGCAATCTGACCGCCACTGATGTGGTGACCGCGATTCGTGAGCAGAACCGTCAGGTGGCCGCTGGTCAACTGGGCGCGCCTCCTGCCCCGAATGCCCAGAGCTTCCAGCTGTCGGTCAACACTCAGGGCCGTCTGGTCTCCGAGGAAGAATTCGAGAACATCATCATTCGCGCAGGCGACAACGGTGAAATCACTCGTCTGAAGGACATTGCCCGCGTCGAGCTGGGTTCCAGTCAATACGCCCTGCGTTCGTTGCTGAACAACCAGCCGGCCGTGGCAATCCCGATCTTCCAGCGTCCTGGTTCCAACGCCATCGAAATCTCGAACGAAGTTCGCGGCAAGATGGAAGAACTGAAGAAAAGCTTCCCGCAAGGCATGGACTACAGCATCGTCTATGACCCGACGATCTTCGTGCGCGGCTCCATCGAGGCGGTGGTTCACACCCTCTTCGAAGCACTGATTCTCGTGGTTCTGGTGGTGATCCTGTTCCTGCAGACCTGGCGCGCGTCGATCATTCCGTTGGTGGCGGTGCCGGTATCGTTGATCGGTACGTTTGCGGTGATGCACCTGTTCGGCTTCTCGCTCAACGCCCTGTCGCTGTTCGGCCTGGTACTGGCGATCGGTATCGTGGTGGACGACGCCATCGTGGTGGTGGAGAACGTCGAGCGGAACATTGAACTGGGGCTCAACCCCTTCGATGCGACCAAAAAGGCCATGGGTGAAGTTACGGGCCCGATCATTGCCACGGCGCTGGTGCTGTGTGCGGTGTTCGTACCGGCGGCATTCATCTCGGGTCTCACCGGTCAGTTCTACAAGCAGTTCGCACTGACCATTGCGATCTCGACCGTGATCTCGGCTTTCAACTCGCTGACCCTGTCGCCAGCGCTGGCCGCTGTTTTGCTGAAAAGTCATGACGCACCGAAAGACCGTTTCTCGCGAGTGCTGGACAAGATCTTCGGTGGCTGGCTGTTCCGTCCGTTCAACCGGTTCTTCGACCGTGCCAGTCATGGCTACGTCGGCACCGTGCGTCGGGTAATCCGTGGCAGCGGCATCGCCCTCTTCCTGTACGCAGGCCTGATGGTGCTGACCTTCTTCGGTTTCTCCAGCACACCGACCGGTTTCGTACCTGGCCAGGACAAGCAATATCTGGTGGCCTTCGCGCAACTGCCGGACGCCGCAAGCCTGGATCGTACCGAAGACGTGATCAAGCGCATGTCCGACCTGGCATTGAAACAGCCGGGCGTGGAAAGCGCCGTAGCGTTCCCGGGCCTGTCGATCAACGGCTTCACCAACAGCCCGAACGCCGGCATCGTGTTCGTGACCCTGAAACCGTTCGAAGAGCGGAAAGACCCGAGCATGTCCGCCGGTGCGATTGCTGGTGCCTTGAACGGCCAGTATGCCGGGATCCAGGAAGCCTACATGGCGATTTTCCCACCGCCGCCGGTACAAGGTCTGGGCACCATTGGTGGTTTCCGCCTGCAAATCGAAGACCGGGGCAACCTGGGCTACGAAGAGCTGTACAAAGAGACCATGAACATTATTGCCAAGAGCCATAACGTTCCGGAACTGGCCAACCTGTTCACCAGCTACACCGTGAACGTGCCGCAAGTCGATGCCGCCATCGACCGGGAAAAAGCCAAGACCCATGGCGTGGCCGTCAGCGACATCTTCGACACCCTGCAGATCTACCTGGGCTCGCTGTATGCCAACGACTTCAACCGCTTCGGTCGCACCTATCAGGTCAACGTTCAGGCTGAACAGCAGTTCCGCCTCGAGTCCGACCAGATCGGCCAGCTGAAAGTACGCAACAACAAAGGCGAAATGATCCCGCTGGCGACCTTCATCAAGGTCAGCGACACCTCGGGGCCGGATCGCGTGATGCACTACAACGGCTTCATCACCGCTGAAATCAACGGTGCGGCAGCCCCGGGCTACAGCTCCGGACAGGCCGAAAAAGCCATCGAGAAACTGCTCAAGGATGAACTTCCGAACGGCATGACCTACGAGTGGACCGACCTGACCTACCAGCAGATTCTGTCCGGCAACACCGCGCTGTTCGTGTTCCCGCTCTGCGTATTGCTGGCGTTCCTGGTGCTCGCGGCTCAATACGAAAGCTGGAGCCTGCCACTGGCGGTGATCCTGATCGTACCGATGACCCTGCTGTCGGCCATCACCGGTGTGATCATCTCTGGCGGCGACAACAACATCTTCACCCAGATCGGTTTGATCGTACTGGTGGGTCTGGCCTGTAAGAACGCGATTCTGATCGTCGAGTTCGCCAAGGACAAACAGCAGGAAGGTCTTGATCCGCTGGCCGCTGTACTGGAAGCCTGCCGTCTGCGTCTGCGGCCAATCCTGATGACCTCGTTCGCGTTCATCATGGGTGTGGTGCCACTGGTGTTCTCCAGCGGTGCCGGTGCCGAGATGCGTCATGCCATGGGTGTGGCGGTGTTCTCCGGGATGCTGGGTGTGACCTTCTTCGGTCTGCTGCTGACCCCTGTGTTCTATGTGCTGATCCGTAACTTCGTGGAGCGCAGTGAAGCTCGCAAAGCGGCCAAGGCGCAAAATCTTCAAAAGCCACTGGAGGCGCACCAATGAGTCTGAAAGTCTTCCTGCCGAGCCTGCTGGTGCTGGCCCTGAGTGCCTGCGCCGTCGGCCCTGACTACAAGACCCCGACGACGGAGGCGCCGAACATCACGTCCGCCACCGACGGCGCTGCCGGCCAGAAGAACTTCGACCGTTCGAAATTCGAAGGCATCTGGTGGCAGCAGTTCGACGATCCGACCCTCAACCAGTTGGTGACCCAATCGCTGCAAGGCAACCGTGAACTGCGCGTGGCGTTCGCCCGCTGGAAAGCTGCCCGGGCGATCCGCGACGACGTCAGCAACGATGCGATGCCGACCATCACCAGCCGCGCCAGCAGCGATCTGGCCAAAGGTCAGATCCCGGGCCAGACCACCAAACGGGTCAACAGCGAACGCTATGATCTGGGGCTGGACATGGCTTGGGAGCTGGACCTGTTCGGACGCATCCAGCGCAATCTGGAGGCCAGCGACGCCGACCAGCAGGCGGCCGAAGCCGATCTGTACCAACTGCAAGTCACCATGATTGCCGAACTGGTGGATGCTTATGGTCAACTGCGCGGTGCCCAGTTGCGGGAAAAGATCGCCCTGGCCAACCTGAACAACCAGCAGGAGTCGCGCAAGATCACCATCAGCCTGCGTGACGCCGGCGTTGGCGATCAGCTCGATGTGGAACGGGCCGATGCACGGCTGGCGTCAGTCGAGGCCAGCGTGCCGCAACTGCAGGCAGAACAGGTACGGCAGAAAAACCGCATCGCCACCCTGTTGGGTGAGCGTCCGGACAAACTGACCGTCGACCTGAGTCCGAAAGACCTGCCGGCGATTGCCAAGGCCTTGCCGATCGGTGATCCGGGCGAACTGCTGCAACGTCGCCCGGACATCCTCAGCGCCGAACGCAAACTGGCTTCGGCCACTGCGCGTATCGGTGTGGCCAAGGCCGACCTGTTCCCTCGGGTCAGCCTCAGCGGTTTCCTCGGCTGGACGGCCGGGCGTGGTTCGCAGATCGGTTCCTCGGCGGCCAATGCCTGGGCACTGGGTCCGAGCATCACCTGGGCAGCGTTTGACCTTGGCAGCGTGCGGGCCCGCCTGCGTGGCGCCGATGCCGATGCCGAAGGCGCGCTGGCCACCTACGAGCAGCAAGTGCTGCTGGCCCTGGAAGAGTCGGAAAACGCCTTCAGCGATTACGGCAAACGTCAGCAACGTCTTATTTCGCTGATCCGTCAGAGCGAATCGAGCCGCAAGGCTGCCGACCTCGCCGAGATTCGCTACCGCGAAGGCACCACCGATTTCCTGGTATTGCTCGACGCCCAGCGTGAACGTCTGAATGCCGAAGACAGCCAGGCCCAGGCCGAAGTGGACCTGTATCGCGGCATCGTTGCGATCTACAAGGCCCTCGGTGGCGGCTGGCAGCCAGAGACGGTCGCGAGCAAGTAATCGTTTTTTAAAGAGCTCCTTTGGTTGGCCGCAACCAACCAATTTTTTGCCCCGCGTATCATTCGGTCGCGGGGCTTTTTTGCGCCTGTCCTTCAGTGTTCTCCAGAACGGTGACCGTCGCGGTGGTGCCGGCTCTCAGTCGGTTCTTGCCTGCGTAATCGGGATCGATGCCGATCCGCACCGGCACCCGTTGCGCCAGTTTCACCCAGGTGTAGCTGGGGTTGATGTTGGCCAGCAATCGACTGCCCGGCGCGTTTTCCCGGTCAGCAATGGCGAAGGCAATGCTTTGCACGGTGCCGCCGAATTTTTCCCCGCTCATCAATTCGATCCGCACCCGGTCGCCCTCCTCGATGCGTGGCAGCTTGGTTTCCTCGAAATAGCCGCTGACATAAAACGAGCCGCTGTCCACCAGCGCCAGCAAGGCGCCGCCGGCCACCGCGTAATCCCCCTGACGGGTCAGCAGGTTGGTGACATAACCGCTGACCGGCGCTTCGACACGGGTGCGTTGCAAATCCAGTTCAGCCTGGGTCAATGCCGCAATCGCCAGTTGCACGTTGGCTTCGGCCAGACCGAGATTCGCCTGATTGCGTAACAGATCCGCTTGGGCCACCGCTACGTCAGTGCTCGACTTCTCCCACTCCTCCCCTGAAATCGCAAACCCTTGCTTGAGCGTACGTCGCCGGCGCTCTTCGCTCTGGCGCTGTTTGAGCAACGCTTCGCTGGCAACAATGGCCGCTTGCGACTGCCCGAGCGTGGCCCTGGCAACCTCCACCGAGCGCTTCGCATGCTCGACGGCGAGGCTGTAGCGAGCCGGGTCGATCTCCAGCAACAACTGCCCCTTGTCGACATGCTGGTTGTCCTGCACCGCCAGCGTGACGATGCGGCCAGAAACATCGGCCGATAGCGTCACCACATCCGCCCTCACCCGCGCATCCCGCGTCCATGGGGCCCGGGTGTAATGCTCCCAGGCAAACCAGCCGAGCACGATCGCCAGCAGTACCACCGCCAATGTCGTCAATCGAGTGAGCAAGGTCTTCAAGGTTTCAGGCTCCCATCAGCAGAATCAGTGTGGCGCACACACAGGCATACAGAGCGCCTTCGAACAGCGCCTCGTGCCAGACAAAACGCAGGACGCCGAGCCGGCGCAAACCCCAGTCGAGAAATAAAAAAACCGGTATGGCCAGCAACAGGGCCTGGGCGATGGGAGGCAGGTAAACGCCGCCAATCTCGAAATCAATGGGCAAGGACGGGCTCTCCTTCAGAACGGTGGGGCTGCAAATGCTCGCCGTGTCGCTCCAGAAACGACACCACGATCAACAGGGCCACACGCATGCGAAACACCGACCACAAGTGTTCATGGGTGGCGACATGCAAGGCATCCAGCTCATCGCCAAGCGCATGCAGCGTAGTCAGCAACGGCGTCAGGGGCACATCGGGTCGGCCCGCGACAAAACGACCGGTCTGACGCAACGCCGTCGCCAGCTGTCGACCAAAAGCGTCGGTGAGCAATGTGTTGCTTTGCGCCTGTTGCCTGAGCTGGTGTATGGCCACGCCCAGCGCCACACAGCCGAGACTGATTTCATACAGACGCTGCATGTCCCGATCATTGGCGGCCGGCAACACGCCCAGCATCGAAGTCAGGCGATCGACCATACGGCTTTCGAAGGCGAATTGCTGTTCGTCGGTGGCCGGACTCTTGATCAGTTCATAGACCTGCTCCCTAGCCTCGTTGTAGAAGCGCCGGATCCGCAGGGCCGGACGGAACGGGAAAATCCAGGCATAGACAATCAATGCCAACATCGCCGCACTGACGTAGGCCCCGGCAAATTCGAACCATTGAATGGCGGTGTTCTGCCCGGTACCGACGTTCTGCGGACCGAGCATCAAAAAACTCGACAGCCCCAGCCCCATGCCAATACCGGCGGTGGCCGGGCTGGACAGTCCGACCGCGATCACATACAGCAACGGCGCGAGCATCAAGGCCAACATTTCAAAATCACTGATCGTCGGGACCAGCATGAACTGATAGAACGCCGACACCACCAGTGCCAGTCCCAGCCCTCGGGCGTAGCTCTGCGCGGCGATCAGAGGTCGCGGGAACGTCGCCATCAACGAACACAGGATTCCCACCAGGATCATCCCGCCCCGCGCGCCGTCCCAGGCGGTTTCGATCCAGATCAGCCCGGCCACCAGCAATGCGCTGAAGGCGCGGATGGCGTTCATCGTCGCGAGCGTGAAATCCAGATGCAAGGGATTGGATTGGCCACGGAACATGCAGCTGGCTTCCCGCCCTTCCTGTATCGCATCGCTCAATTCGAGAATCTGCTCCAGTTGCTGCAACAGCCGCGCCTGTTCCCAACGCAATGCCCAGGCCAGCGAGCGCAGGGTTGCACTCATGTCTTCCGTCAGCTGTTCGGCCTTGTAGGCGAGCGCTTCGAATTGCTGTTGCAGCGCGACGAACTGATGACGAACCTCGGCCGGTAAGGAGCGCCCTTGTTCTGCGAGCTGATCAAGCAGTGCCAGCTCCTCGGCGCGCAATTGCTGGATGTCCAGCGGCAGATCGCCCTCCCAGCGTTCGGTGAGCAATTCCCGCTGGTGACGCAACGCGGTCAGGCGCGAGGTCAGCAACATCAGTTGATTGCCCAGCAACAGCACCAGATTGTTGGCACTGCGCAGGCGCGGGGCATCGAAGTACAAATGCCGGCGCAGCCCTTCAAGCGCACTGATCTCCCCCAGCAACTGCATTTGCCGGCGCTGAAAGTCCGCTTCGCTTTCTTCTGTCCTGAGGACGGCAGCCGAATGACTGGCGACCAACCTGATCACCTGATCGACCTTCGCGAAATAGTTGCGTGATACCGCCTCTGGCCGCGCCGTCAGCAGGCTGACCACGCACACGCACGCCACCGCCAGCAAGGTTTCGGTAACCCGGGTCACCGCCAGCAGGAAAGTGCCGTCCTGATCCGGAATCGCCAGCAGCGCCACCACCACGGCGGTATACCCACTGAGCACGAACGCCTGCGAGCTGGTGTAGCGCAACAACGTGCCGCCGGCCGTGCACAGGGCCAGCCACAGCGCCAGGGTCGTGATGAACGGCAACGGCGCCTGGGGAAAAATCGCCATCAGCAGCACTGCCACTGCCGCGCCGAGGGTCGTCCCGATGATTTGTCCGAAGCTGCGTGCCAGCGCCATCCCGGCCAGGGGCTGGCTGATGATCACCACGGCCATGATCGACCATTTCGGCTGGTCCAGATCGAACAGGAACGCCAGGTACAAGGTCAGCAATCCGGCGGCAATGGTGCGCAAACCAAACAGCAGCACTGCCTGGCTGGGGTGGATCACCGCCTTGAAATAAACAAGCAGGGATTGCATGGGTAGCCTCTTCGAAACAACTTCTGCAAGCGTAGACACTGCATGGAGGGCATGACGACTAACAGGGTCGACAAAAGCTGTAGGGCGATTCAACGCCTGTAGCAGGCCATATCCGGCAGAGAGTTTGACTCACGGCGCGAGCTGACAGAAGCTTGCGACCTCCGCTACAAAACGAAAGTTTCGGAAATCCGCATGCCTCAGTCTCGCCGCTATTTGCTCGTCAGCCTCGGCCTCGTGCTGGTCTTCATCGTGGCCTGGCTGTCATTGCGCAGTACCGCGCCCGTGGTGCCGGAAGCGATCAGGCATGGGTACAGCGAAGCGCTGGCTGCCGCTCGTGCCGGGCAGCCGGGTGCCGCGCGAGTTTTGTATCAGCAACTGGGGCGTCCGGATCTGTCGGTCAAGCGGCGTGTGTGGCTGCATGCCGAACTACCCAATTACCCGAGCCCGCAGGCCTTGAAGCTGGCGGATGCCGATCTGCAAAACGCATCGCCGGACGTTCGGCTGGCAGCGATCAAAAGCGTGACCGGTCTGGTGCCGGGCGGACAGCGCAGCCTTCTGCTGGGGCCATTGCTTGAGGATGAAGACCAAACTGTCCGCTTCGCGGCGATCAACGCCCTGCTCGGCTTGTCTCCGGATCAACTGGGCCTGTATTTCGCCCCGCTCCAGCAAGGCATCGACGTGTGGGAGCAGGCGCTCAAGAGCCAGCCGCAAAGCGCGGCCAACTACGTGCAACTGGCGCGCCTGTATCTGCACAACGCCGAGCTGAAACAGGCACAGGAAGCGTTGGAGCAGACCTTGCGCCTGGACCCCGGGAACTTGCCGGCGCTGGTGATGCAGATTGAAGTGCTCGACCGCCAGGGCCAGAGCGACGCCGCGCGGCAATTGCTCGCTCGACAATTGAAGGCCCAACCCGACTCGGCTTATCTGCAACATGCGCTGGGACTCTGGCTGTTGCACCACGATCAGCGCGAGTACGCCCTGCTCGGTCTGTCCAAAGCCGTGGAGCTGGAGCCTGACAACAAGGACTACCGCTACGACCTCGCCACCACCCTGCACAGCGCCGAAGAACTGGAAGCGGCGCAAAAGCAGTTGCAGGAAATCGTCCAGCGCCACCCGGCTGATCGCAAGGCGCGGGTGCTGCTGATCAGTTACTGGAAAGAGAGCGGCCAGTTACAGAACGTACAGATTCTGCTGGCCCAGCTTGAGCAGATGAACCCGGACGACCCTTCGTTGCAGCAAGGACTCTAGCGGTCTTCTCGACACATCCTGCAAGAAACTTGGAACCGCCGTCTCGGCATAAGGTCATGTAAATCAGGCAGTGCCAAACGGCGTCCGGCGCCCGCTGCCTGGTTTCTCCTAGTCATGAGAGGGCATTTTTTGTCTACATCGAACGCGTTGATCAGTGCCAAAGCCGCCACCGGCATCGAGGGCCTCGACGATATCCTGGCCGGTGGTTTGTCTCGCAGTCATGTTTTCTTGCTGGAGGGCGAGCCTGGAACCGGTAAAACCACCGTCGCGTTGCATTTTCTGCTGGCCGGCGCCCGTGCCGGTGAACGTTCGTTGTACATCACGCTGTCCGAAACCGAGCACGAATTGCGCCAGGGTGCGGCGTCCCACGGCTGGGAACTGGACGAAAACATCGAGATTTTCGAGCTGACGCCTCCGGAAAGCCTGCTCAACGCCGAACATCAGCAAAGCCTGTTGTACTCCTCGGATCTTGAGCTGGGCGAAGCGACCAAACAGATTTTCGAAGTGGTCGAGCGCTTCAAGCCCACCCGGGTCGTACTCGACAGCCTCTCGGAAATCCGCCTGCTGGCGCAAAGCTCCCTGCGCTACCGCCGCCAGATCCTGGCGATCAAGCATTACTTCGTGCGCTACGACGCCACGGTTTTGCTGCTGGATGACTTGACCACCGAATCCCTCGACAAAACCGTTCACAGTGTCGCTCACGGTGTGATCCGCCTCGAAGAGCTGACCCCCAACTACGGCGCCGAACGCCGTCGCGTGCGGGTGATCAAGTATCGCGGCCAGAAATACCGTGGCGGCTTCCATGACTTCACCATCACGGGCGATGGCGTGCACGTTTTCCCGCGTCTGGTGGCGGCGGAGCACCGCAGCGACTACCCGCGGCTGCAGCTGTCCAGCGGCATCAGGGAAATGGACGCTCTGTTGGGCGGCGGTATCGAGACCGGCTCCAGCACGCTGATTCTGGGCCCGGCAGGGACAGGCAAATCCTTGATCAGCATGATTTTCGCGGCGGCTGCCGTGGCGCGCGGTGAAAAGGCTGCCCTGTTCATTTTTGACGAAGAATTGGGCCTGCTGTTCGAGCGCATGAAAAACATCGGCATCGACCTGAAGGCCCTGCAGGCCACCGGCAACCTGCTGATCGAACAGGTCGACGCCGCCGAGCTGTCCCCCGGCGAGTTTTCCCACCGCGTACGCCGCTGTGTCGATGAAGGTGACATCAAGACCGTGGTGATCGACAGCATCAACGGCTATCAGGCCGCGATGCCCGAAGAAAACGCGCTGGTACTGCACATGCACGAACTGTTGCTGTACCTGAACCGCAAGGGCGCCGCGACGTTCATGACCGTCGCCCAGCATGGACTGGTCGGCGACATGCATGCTCCGGTCGATATCACTTACCTGGCCGACACGGTAATTCTGCTGCGTTACTTCGAAGCCGCGGGCAAGGTCCGTCGGGCCATCTCGATCATCAAGAAACGCACCGGCAGCCATGAATCGACCATCCGCGAATACCGCATTTCCACTCAAGGCATGACCATCGGTGAGCCTTTGGAGGCCTTTCAGGGTGTATTGCGCGGCGTGCCCACCTACCTCGGTGCAAGCAACCCGCTGCTCAAGGATGACAACTTGTGACCGTCACCGTACCGCTATCGGAACGGGCGCTGATCCTTGCGCCGCTGGGACGCGACAGCCAGGTAGCGCTGATGATTCTCAACGAGGCCGGATACGGTGGGCTGATCACGCCCGACCTGGCCACTCTTTGTACCGAGCTCGAGCCCGGCGCCGGTCTGCTGCTGATCGCTGCCGAGGCCCTTAATGGTCCGGAACTCGAGTGCCTGCTGGCGTATCTGGAACAACAACCTGCGTGGTCTGATTTGCCAATCGTCCTGCTCACCCATCACGGCGGATCCGAACAAGGCCCTTCGTCGCAGCTCAGCAAGTTGTTGGGCAACGTCACTTTTCTTGAGCGCCCTTTCCATCCGGCCACCCTGGTCAGCCTGATCTCCACCGCCCTGCGTGGACGACGACGACAGTACGAGGCCCGCGACCGCCTGATCGATCTGAGCAATAGCGAACGTCGCCTGCAATCGACGCTGGAAACCCTTGAGCAACAAGTGGAGGAACGCACCGCGCAACTGCGGCACAACGAGGAAGCCCTGCGCCAGTCGCAGAAGATGGAAGCGGTCGGCCAGCTCACTGGCGGTATCGCCCACGACTTCAACAACATGCTGACCGGAATCATCGGCAGTCTTGAATTGCTGCGCCGGCGGCTGGCCCGTGGCCGCCTGGATGATCTTGACAGCCTGATCGACCTCGGTGTGACCTCGGCCAACCGCGCCGCTGGCCTGACTCACCGCTTGCTGGCGTTCTCCCGTCGCCAGTCGCTGGATTCCAAAGCCGTTCATATGAACGATCTGGTGCAATCGATGGGTGAGTTGCTGCAACGCAGCCTCAACGAAAGCATTCACCTTGACATGCGCCTGCACCAACAATTGTGGGTGGCCGAGGCCGACCCCAATCAACTGGAAAGCGCCCTGCTCAACCTGGTGATCAACGCACGTGACGCGATGCCCGACGGCGGCAATCTGGTGGTCGAGACGGGTAATCAGGTGCTGGATCCAGACTACACCGCGGCCTACAGCAATCTTGAACCTGGTGATTACGTTGTATTGAGCGTCACAGACAATGGCTGCGGCATGCCGGAAAGTGTCATCAATCGCGCGTTCGATCCGTTCTTCACCACAAAGCCGATCGGCCAGGGCACCGGTTTGGGTCTGTCGATGATCTACGGTTTCAGCAAACAGTCCGGTGGTCATGTGTCGATCGACAGCAAGATCGATAAGGGCACCACGGTCAAACTCTACCTGCCGCGATTCCAGGGCGAATCACTGCCTCACGCACCAACGGATATGGAACAGGCGCCCGACGCCGTGGAAGGCGAAACCGTATTGATCGTCGAAGACGACCCGGCCGTGCGCGTGCTGGTCAGTGCAGTATTGAGTGAACTGGGTTATGGATTTGTCGAGGCCAGCGATGCCGACGGTGCCGTGCCGATTCTGGATTCGGAGCAGCGCATCGATCTGCTGATCAGCGACGTCGGCCTGCCGGGCATGAACGGTCGGCAACTGGCGGAAATCGGCCGGCAATACCGGCCAGACCTGAAGGTCCTGTTCATCACAGGTTATGCCGAGCACGCCGCTGTGCGCGGCGGGTTTCTCGATCCTGGCATGCAGATGATCACCAAACCGTTCACCTTCGATCTGCTGACGGCAAAGGTTCGGGAAATGATCAAGAGCTGAGGCGGTTGACGCCTCAGGCCAGCAGTTCCTGAATCTTCTCCTGCAATACATCCAGATCGAATGGTTTTTCCAGGATCGGCGCCCGGCGGGTAATCGGGCTGCCGGTCTCGCGGATTTCCTGCGGATAGCCGCTGATGAAGATCACCTTCAGATCAGGGCGCAATTTGACGGCGGGCTCGGCGATCTGCACGCCGGAGATCCCGCCAGGCAGGCGAAAATCAGTAATCAACATGTCCAGATGCGGCTTGCTCGCCAGAATCTCGAACGCCTGCTCGCCGTTTTCGGCCTGCAATACGCGATAGCCCTGGCTTGACAGATAGTCTGTCAGGACCATCAGGATCACCGGTTCGTCCTCGACGACGAGTACTACATCTTGTGCATCTACGCTCATGGGAAGCCTTTGTTCGTTCAATAGCTGCTGATACGACCGTGTGGTCACTCAGAGGTTGCGTTTGTTTTGCCGTTTTCCTGGAGCGGCAGACAGACGCGAAACAGGGCGCCCTCGTTGATCTTGCTTTCGACGACGATGGAGCCGCCATGGGCGGCGACGATCTGTTCGGAAATGAACAACCCCAGCCCGAGGCCGGCCACCACTGTCTTGGCGGAGACACGTTCGAACTGTTGAAAAATGCGCTTCTGATTCTCTTCGCTGATGCCGATGCCCTGATCCTGAACCTCGATCCGGGCTTCATCGTCTTCGCGATAAACCCGAACCTGGATCGGACTTTTACCGCCATAACGCAAGGCATTGGTCAGCAGGTTCGACACCACTTGCTCGATACGGAATTCGTCCCACTGCCCTTCCACCGGTTCGGTCGCGGTGAAACTGACTTCAGTCTCGGCGGCTTCGATCTGCTGGGCGAAATTCTCCAGCAGAGTGCCCACCAACTGCACGAGGTCAAAGCGACTCGGTCGGATCGACAACTTGCCGGTGCGAATCCGCGAAACGTCGAGCATGTCTTCGATCAGTCGGATCAGGCTTTTGATCTGGCGCTCGTCGCGGTCGACCATGGCGTGCATCTTGTCGAGGGTGAATGCGGCGGCGTTGTCCCGGGCCAGGTGCATCTTGCGCAGTTGGGTTTCGAGAATAAGGCCGTTGAGCGGCGTACGTACTTCATGGGCGACGATCGACATGAAATCGTCGCGCATGCGCACCGCTTGCTCCAGTTCGCCCTGAGTGCTTTGCAGTTGCTGCAACAGCGCTTCCTGCTCGCGCCGGCTCTGCTCGAGCGCTTCGACCTGTTGCTTCATCGCCTTGCTCTGGCGGTACAGGTCGACGAAGACGTTGACCTTGCTCTTCACCGCATGGATATCCAGCGGCTTGTGCAGAAAGTCCACCGCCCCGCTTTCATAGCCCTTGAACGCATAATTGAGTTCACGGCCGGCGGCGCTGACAAAGATGATCGGGATGTTCTTGGTTTTCTCGGTGCCGCGCATCAGTTCGGCCAGCTCGAAGCCGTTCATGCCGGGCATCTGCACGTCGAGGATGGCCATGGCGAATTCGTGTTGCAGCAGCAGCGACAGCGCTTCGTCCGCCGACAGCGCTTTATAGACGGTGCGGTCTTCGCGTTTGATCAGCGCTTCGAGGGCCAGCAGGTTCTCGGGCAGATCGTCGACGATCAGCAGTTTTGCCTGGATATTACTCAGCATGCGATTCGTTCCAGCTCGACAAGCAGACGGCCGATGCCGTGGATGGGAAGAATGTAATCCGGTTGATGTGTCTTCAGCGCCGCGCGTGGCATTGTCGCGACCTGCGCCTCGTCCGGGTCTTGCACGATGGTCAGCCCGCCCTGGCGTTTGACTTGCGCCAGGCCCCGCGCGCCATCGTGGTTGGCACCAGTCAGCAACACTGCAGCCAGCGTCGGCCCGTAGGCATCGGCGGCGGATTCGAACAGGAAGTCGATCGAAGGCCGCGAGTGATGCAGACGGTCTTCAAGACTCAGCGACAAGGAGAAATCCTGCTCTATCGACAAGTGATAGCCCGGCGTCGCGAAATACACGGTGCCGGGGGTGATGTCCTGTTTGTCGATGGCTTCTGCCACCGGCAACGTCAGCCGTCGGGCGAACACATCGGCGAGCTGGCTGCGGCGCTCTTCAGGCAAATGCAACACGATGATGATCGGCAGCCCGAATCCGGCCTTTAATGAACCGAGCAAGTTCAGCAACGCCTCGACGCCACCGGCAGAAGCTCCGATCACAATCGCCTCGATCCGAGGCAAATCCGCTGCACTGTTCATGTTTTTCGGTAGATCCGTTCTTGTTTCACCAGCGGTTCGAACTGGTTGGAATAGCCGGAAAAATCCAGGGTTTCCTTGCTGCCCAACACCAGAAAACCGCGGTGGCACAACGATTCGTGAAACAACCCAAACGCTCGATCCTGAAGTTTTTTGTTGAAATAAATCAACACGTTACGACATGAAATTAATTGGGTTTCGGAGAATACGCTATCGGTCGCCAGGCTGTGATCGGCGAAGGTCACGTTCTCGCACAGGCTCTTGTCGAAAATCGCGTAGCCATAGGCAGCAGTGTAGTAGTCGGCGAACGAGCGCTGGCCACCGGCCTGCTGATAGTTGGCGGTGTAGGCGCGCACGTTCTCCATCGAAAAGATCCCCTGCTTGGCCTTTTCCAGCGAGCGCGGGTTGATGTCGGTGGCGTAGATGATCGTGCGATCAAGCAGGCCCTCTTCGCGCAGCAGGATCGCCATCGAGTAGACCTCCTCGCCGGTGCTGCACCCCGCGATCCAGATCTTGATCGACGGATAGGTCCTGAGCAGCGGCACCACTTCCTGACGGATCGCCAGGAAGTGCGACGGATCGCGGAACATCTCGCTGACCGGGATTGTCAGCAATTGCAGCAACTGCATGAACGCCGTCGGGTCGTGCAGGACTTTCTCCTGCAAGGCCGAGATGGTCGCGCATTCGAACTGGCTCAGCGCATGTTGCACCCGGCGCTTGATCGAAGCGCCAGAGTAATCGCGAAAGTCATAGCTGTATTTGAGATAAATCGCCTCGATCAGCAGCCGCAGTTCGATTTCACTGTTTCGTTCAACGTGATGACTACGTTCCACTAAATGCGTTCCATCTTCGGTAACCACACGCGAATCAGCGAGAACAGGCGATCCAGGTCGATGGGCTTGGCCAGGTAATCATTGGCGCCCGCCTGCAGGCAACGCTCCTGATCATCCTTCATGGCCTTGGCCGTCACCGCGATGATCGGCAGCTTGCGCCAGCGCGGATCCTTGCGGATTTCCATG
Source organism: Pseudomonas sp. B26(2017) (assembly GCF_002113045.1). NCBI lineage: Bacteria > Pseudomonadati > Pseudomonadota > Gammaproteobacteria > Pseudomonadales > Pseudomonadaceae > Pseudomonas > Pseudomonas sp. B26(2017). Next base: position 527,641 of record NZ_NEJJ01000001.1, read on the forward strand.
GTGGCTTCAAACCCATCCATTTCCGGCATCATCACGTCCATCAGCACCAGGTCGATGTCCTCGACTTCATTCAGTTTTTCAATCGCTTCACGGCCGTTACGGCCGATGACCACGACTGCACCCTTGGTTTCCAGCGCGCTGGTCAGGGCGAAGATGTTGCGCACATCGTCGTCTACCAGCAACACTTTCCGACCTTCGAAGACCTTGTCGCGGCTGCGGGCGGTCTTGAGCATCTTCTGCCGTTCATGGGACAACTGCGATTCGACTTTGTGCAAAAAGAGTGTGACCTCATCCAGCAAACGCTCCGGCGAGCGCGCGCCCTTGATGATGATCGAGCGCGAATACTTGCGCAGGTCGGACTCTTCGTCGCGGGTCAGGTTGCGTCCGGTATAGACGATGACCGGCGGGAACGAGCAGATGTCCTCGGTGGACATTCGCTTGAGCAATTCGTTGCCGAGCATGTCCGGCAGCTTCAGGTCGATGACCATGCAATCGAATATCGTCGTGCGCAATAACTCCAGCGCGTCCTGTGCCAGGCCGACGGCGGTGATCTCGATGTCGTCGTCGCCGATCAGTCGGGCGATGCTTTCCCGTTGCAGATCGTCGTCCTCGACCAGCAGTACGCGTTTGACCTTCTGGGTCAGCTTGGCTTCCAGACGGGCGAACACATCCTTGAGTTCTTCGCGAGTGGTCGGTTTGACCGCATAACCGATGGCGCCCATGTGCATCGCTGCTTCGACACGGTCTTCCACGGAAATCACATGCACCGGAATGTGCCGGGTTTCGGCGTGTTCTTTCAGGCGTTGCAGGACGGTCAGACCCGAGTGGTCCGGCAGGCGCATGTCCAGCAGGATCGCGTCCGGCACGAACTCTTTCGCCAGGTCGTAACCTTCGTCGGCGCCGTGGGCAACCAGGCACTGATAGCCCAGTTCGTGGGCCAGATCGTAGAGGATGTGCGCAAAATTCGGCTCGTCTTCCACCACCAGGATGCAACGAGTATTGAACGGCGCCTTGTTGCGATCATCGTCGAAGCGCGGGATGTGGACCGGCGCCAGAGGCGAAACCGCCGCCACGGACGCCACGGGCGCGATGACCGGCGTAGAGGCCGGTGGGGTGAAGGTCAACGGCGTTATCGGCGTGTCACCCGGCTCACGGTATTGCTGCGGCAACACCAGAGTGAAAGTACTGCCCTGCCCCGGCGCACTGCTGACGCTGATCGAACCGCCCAACAGCGTCGCCAGATCCCGGGAAATCGACAGACCCAACCCGGTGCCGCCGTATTTGCGGTTGGTGGTGCCGTCGGCCTGGCGGAAGGCTTCGAAAATACTTTCCTGTTGATCCTGCGCAATCCCGATTCCCGAATCGCGCACAATGAAGCCAATGCGATCGTCCGGCTGGCCGGCGATGGTCAGGCTGACAGTCCCGTGCTCGGTGAATTTCACCGCATTGGACAGCAGATTCTTGATCACCTGTTCCAGACGCTGACGGTCGGTAAACAGGGTGATCGGTGCATCAGGCTGCAATTCGACGTTGAACGTCAGTTTCTTTTCCGCCGCCAGCGGTTCGAACAGGCTGCGCAGGCTGTCGGCCAGACGCGCGACGCTGGTGTTTTCCGGCATCACTTCGAGTTTGCCGGCTTCCACTTTGGAAATGTCGAGAATGTCGTTGATCAGGTTGAGTAGATCGTTGCCGGCGGAATAGATCGACTCGGCAAACTTGACCTGCTCGGCACTGAGGTTTTCCTGCGGGTTTTCCGCCAACAGCTTGGCCAGGATCAGCGAGCTGTTCAGCGGCGTGCGCAGTTCGTGGGACATGTTGGCCAGGAATTCGGACTTGTACTTGCTTGAACGCTGCAACTCTTCGGCGCGTTCTTCGAGCTGGATCTGGGCCTGATTGAGCTCGGTGTTCTTCTGGTCCATGGCATCGCGCTGCTCGGCCAGAGTCTGGGCCTGTTCGGCCAGTTGCTCGTTGGTCTGTTCCAGTTCGATTTGCTGGGTTTCCAGATGCGCCTGGGATTCCTTGAGAATCCGCGACTGCTCTTCCAGCTCTTCGTTGGCGGTCTTCAGCTCTTCCTGTTGCACCTGCAACTCTTCGTTGAGTTGCTGGGTTTCGGCCAGCACTTCCTGCAAGCGTTGGCGATAGCGCGCCGCTTCGATGGAGGTGCCGATGTTGCCGGCGATCAGTTCCAGCAACGCCACATCACGATCGGTGAGCGGACGCAGGAAACCCAGTTCGATCACGCCGTTGACCCGTTCGTCATCGCTGGTCGGCACCACCAGCACGCTGTGCGGCAGGCCTTCGCCCAGGCCGGAGCTGACCTTGAAATAGTCGGACGGCACCGAATCGAGTCGAATCAGCCGGGCCTGCTGGGCGACCTGACCGACAAGGCCTTCGTCGCTGTAGATCGATTGATCCTGTTGTTCCTGCTCGCGGGAGAAACCGTAGGTCGCCACGCGTTTGAGGCCACCATGTTCTTCGCGCACATACAAAGCAGCGACAGCGCTGCCAAGGTACTGGGCACAGAATTGCAAAATGTTGCGCCCCAGCAGATTGAGCGTCAGTTGCCCCAATACCTGCTCTGCAAGCTGAGTCTGGCCATTGCGCAGCCAGGCTTGCTGCTCCAGACGAAGCGCGCTGGCCTCTTGCGCCGCCAGGGTTGCGCCATAGCTTTGGGACAGGTTGAGCAGATCGCGCCGGCCTACATAGGCCAGCAGGCCGCTGATGCCGGCCACGAACAGCAGGTAGAGGCTGATGCTCCAGATCGTGGTGCGGCGCACGTCTTCGTTGCGTGAAGCACGCAGCAGCTGTTCGGTTTCAATCACGTCTTCGAACTGTTTACGTATTTCGTCGGTCAGGCGCTTGCCCTTGCCCGCTTTGACTGCTGCCTTGTAGTCACCGCTCGCGCGTTGCAGATCGATCATCGACTGCGCATACGTCGCCCATTCGGTTTGCAGCGCCTGAAGACGACGCAGGCGATCGGTCTGCGCCGGATTGTCGGCAGTCAGTTCAAGCAAGGTGCTCAGCGCCACGGCGATGCGCGGCTTGGCCGTCTCGTACGGGTCGAGGAAATGCTCGTCGCCGCTGAGCAGAAAACCGCGCATGCCGGTTTCCAGGTCCACGGTGAGTTTCACCGCTTCGTTGGCGTTATTGATCACCCGGTCGGTGTGCTCCACCCACTGAATCACGGACAACAGATAAGTGATCAGCGAAACGAAGAACACGGCACTGATGAAGCCGACGCCCAACGGCAAACTGACGTTGCGGCTCAGAAGTTTGCGAAACCGTTGCTCATCAACCGAAGACGGAGAGGACATGTGGCAGCCTTGTCGAACTGGTGAAAACCAGGGAGTTTGCCCCAAAACAGCGGCATGGATCCATTTTTCTCACAGTTTTAGTATCGTTTTCCTACATTTGCCTGCGCCGAATCGCAGGCCAGCGGTTATCCTTGCCCACCCGTTTGCGCCTATTCTTTTTTGTATCCATCCGGGAACTTGTGGCTATGCGCCACTTACTCATGCAAGAGCCCGGCATTTTTGATCGACCGGCGCCCCGCCCCCCATTCTTGAGAGCCGCCATTATGTCCAGCACCACGTCCACCATCCTTGTAGTAGAAGACGACGCCATCGTGCGCATGCTGATCGTCGATGTACTGGAGGAGTTGGAGTTCAAGGTTCTGGAAGCCGATGGCAGCGAACAGGCGCTGGAAATCCTCAAGGATGTGAATCAGCACATTGATCTGATGATGACCGACGTCGGTCTGCCGATCATGGATGGCCGTCAGCTGGCCACCGAAGCCCGCACAATTCGCCCGTCACTGCCGATTCTGTTTGCCAGCGGTTATGCCGAGACCATTGAAGTGCCGGCAGATATGCATGTGATCGGCAAACCGTTTTCGATCGATCAACTGCGCGACAAGGTGAAGAGCGTTCTGGGTCAACACTGACACAAACGGCTTTGCAGCGCGGATTCAACCTCAGGATATGTTCTAATCCGCGCGTTTTTTCTTCTTCTCTCTCGTTCTTCAGGAAATACCTTTTCATGAGTCAGCCCGCAACCAAAGTCCTCGTCATTGGTTACGTCTGGCCGGAACCCCGTTCCTCCGCAGCGAGCGGGCATGTGATGCAGATTCTCGAGACCTTCCTGCAACAGGGCTGGGACATTACTTTTGCCAGCCCCGCAGGCGTTGGCGAACATCCGGCCGATCTTGCCGAATTGGGCATTCGCACTGTTCCGATCGAATTGAACAACAGCAGCTTCGATGTCTTCGTCAGCGAGCTGGCGCCGGATATCGTGCTGTTCGACCAGTTCATGATCGAAGAACAATTCGGCTGGCGCGTGGAAAAACACTGCCCCAATGCTCTGCGCGTACTGGAAACATCGGACTTGCAGAGTTTGCGGCACGCTCGTCATCAACGTTTGAAGGATCGGCTGAAGAGCAGCGATGACGCTGACGACTTCCATGCACTGTTCGCACCTGCGCTGCGCGAAGAGTTCGAATTGATGGCTGACACCGATCTGGCCAAGCGCGAGATTGCCGCGCTCTACCGCTGTGATCTGAACCTTATGATCTCGCCGGTAGAAATCGAGTTGCTGGTGCAGCAGTTCAAATTGCCGCCCGAGTTGTTGCACTGGTGCCCGTTGATGGTCGAACCGGCCCGCGTTCCAGCAAAAACATTTGAAGAGCGCGCGAACTTCCTCAGTATCGGCAACTTCCGCCACGCGCCGAACTGGGATGCGGTTTTATGGATGAAATCAACCATCTGGCCGCTGATCCGCGCGCAACTCCCGAAAGCACAATTACACATCTACGGCGCCTATACGCCGCCCAAGGCAGCCGCTATGCACAACGCGGCGCAGGGTTTTCACATCATGAACTGGGCGGAAGATGCGTTGCAGGTCATGTCCGACGCGCGCATCTGCCTGGCACCCTTGCGTTTCGGCGCCGGCATCAAAGGCAAACTGATCGATGCCATGCTCTGCGGAACGCCGAGCGTCACTACGCCGATCGGCGCCGAAGGCATGCGCACCGACCAACCCTGGCCGGGTGCCATTTGTCGTACGGCGCAGGATCTGGCCAATGCCGCCGTTGAGCTCTATCGCGACGAGGTCCGTTGGCAAGCCGCTCAGTCTCAGGGGCAAGCACTGCTCAACGACGTTTACCCGCAAGCGATACATGGACCGGCATTGATCGAAAGGTTGCAGGAATGTCGCAAGAACCTTGTTCAACTAAGACGTCAAAACTTTATGGGCAGCATGTTGCGCCACCATTCGCACAAGAGCACGCAATATATGTCGCAGTGGATCGAAGCCAAAAACCAGAATAAATAATTCTCCGGACAACTAAAAAAACATTCGCCAACACGTTGAATCAAACTCCAAATGGTCAACTAAAAAGCCAGACATTATAAAGACCCTGCAAGTGCTGCCTTGACTGTCTCGCAACGCAGCACACTACTTCAATACATGCAGGATGCATTCATGAGTACTCATAACTGGATGGGATCGACTCCCGCCATTGATTCACTGTCGATATTTGAACTGTCATTACCGGGCACCCATAACGCCGGCAGTGACTGGAAAGCTTCCTATCCGGTTTTCGGCCCTCCGCGCCACTGGCTCGCCTGCCAGCATGACAGTTTTTTTGCCCAGCTGAATAACGGTTCCAGGGTACTCGACATTCGTCTGACTTATGACGCGAAGGCCAAAGAACTGGAAAAGTTCATCGCTCACCACAATGGATATCGAAATTCTAGAACCCTGAAAAATCTGGTAGTGGATGTCAAAGCGTTTCTTGAGAACAATCCGGATGAGTTCATTATTCTGGACTTTCACAGCCTCGATGGCGCCGATTTTGATTACGACTACTTCAATAAAATAATCATCCAATTTCTGGGGCAACGTCTTGTTCCCCGCCAGAATGCAACTCTGAGTCTTCGTGAACTCAAGCGAATCAGCCCCCAACAGCGCGTGTTTGCAGCGGCCAAGTCTCATTGGCAGCTGGAACACAATGCATTTCATGACGTCGTCAATCATCAATGGTCCGGTAGCGGCATTACCAATCCTGAAGAACTGAGGCAGTTCATTGACAGAGTTTTGCAAAGCCCTCCTGGTAGCTGGCGGCTCTGGTCTTTATCCGCCACCAGCTACACCGCCCTCGGCGGCCCCGTCGATATCCATGACAAGCTGAACGAATGGTTTGATCTGGATAAGAGCGACTGGGCGTTGAAGTGCAACATCATCAATGTCGACTTCATGGAAGAGTCGGACCTGGTGGAGTTCTGCCGGATCGCCAGCCTGAAGAAAGCCCGGCAACGGGGGCTTTGAGCTGCACTGGAAACTGGCGCATCCCGTGCACAAAGAGGCATGATCGCCAGGCGATAACAAAAAAAGCGCCCGATCATGACCCGAACAGCCCGCGTCACCGACCCCTCGTATGAATTGATGGATGACCACAACGGGTTGTCCATCATTTACCGCCAGCACGGCTTCCCTTGCCCGCTGGTGCGCTGGCACTTCCACAAGGAATACGAGTTGCATTTGATCGTCGCCAGTTCGGGCAAGGTGTTCATCGGCGACTACATCGGCAACTTCTACCCGCAGACGCTGTTCCTGACCGGCCCCAACCTGCCGCACAACTGGATCAGCCAGGTGGCCGAAGACGAAGTGGTCGAGAAGCGCGACATGCTGGTCAACTTCACCGATGAATTGTTCGAGAGCGGCCATCATGTGTTCGCCGAACTCAAGACCCTGGCACCGTTGCTGGAACGTGCGCAGTACGGCATCGAATTCCGCTCACCACAGACAATTCGTCAGGCCATGATCCTGATGCAACGCATCGCCGATTCAAACGGCATTACCCGTCTCGGGCACTTTTTCATCCTGATGGAGTTGCTCGCGGCCTGCGACGACTACCAGTTGTTGTCCGGCGCAACCACCCCGCAACTGGCCGACGAGCACAACATCGACCGCACCAACCGCGCGGTGGACTACATCTTCGCCCACTACGCCCGTGAACTGCCGCTGGAGGAAGTCGCCGAGCACCTGGGCATGAAACCCACCTACTTCAGTCGCGTGTTCAAGCAGGCGACCGGGCGCAATTTCATCGAATTCGTCAATCGCCTGCGCATCAGTAAATCCTGCGAGCTGCTGGCGGACGGCGACAAACCGGTGACCGAGGTGTGTTTCGAATCGGGCTTCAACAATATTTCCAACTTCAACCGGCGCTTTCAGCAGCTCAAAGGCATGACGCCTTCGCATTATCGCCGGCTGGTCGTACAGCGCCTGACCGAGCAAAACCACGGCTGACGCAGGAAAACCTGTACGGATTCATGGCTGCCGCCCTTCTGAAACGCCCTTCCCTGCGTTTATCGCGTCAATCCCGAGTGCAAAAAAGTATCGATTCAAGTGCTAGGGATGATTTGTCAGCCCTGCGTTAGAAGGCTGTAATCAGTGCACATTCTTCCCCTGCCGGAAGAACACAAAAACAATAACTGTCCTTCTGCCCCCGCCGGGCGCAGAAAAGGAGTGCACGATGCAACCCACTGCAAAAGCTCTGCTGGCCCTCACCTGCATGACCCTCAGCAGCGTCAGCCTTGGCGCCCAGACCCTGACCATCGCCACCGTCAACAACAGCGACATGATCCGCATGCAAAAGCTCTCGAAAACCTTCGAGACCGAGCATCCGGACATCAAGCTCAATTGGGTGGTGCTGGAAGAAAACGTCCTGCGCCAGCGCCTGACCACCGACATTGCCACCCAGGGCGGTCAGTTCGATGTGTTGACCATCGGCATGTACGAAGCTGCACTCTGGGGCGCCAAGGGCTGGCTGGAACCGATGAAGGATCTGCCGGCCAGCTACGCACTCGACGACGTGTTTCCGTCGGTGCGTGAAGGCCTGTCGGTCAAGGGTTCGCTGTACGCCTTGCCGTTCTACGCCGAAAGCTCGATCACCTATTACCGCACCGACCTGTTCAAGGACGCCGGCCTGACCATGCCGGAGCGTCCGACCTGGGAGCAGATCGCCGGCTTCGCCGAGAAACTCACCAAAAAGGACAAGGAACAATACGGCATCTGCCTGCGCGGCAAGGCCGGCTGGGGCGAGAACATGGCGCTGATCACCACCGTGGCCAACGCCTACGGCGCGCGCTGGTTCGATGAGCAGTGGAAACCGGAATTCAGCGGCCCGGAATGGAAGAACGCGCTGAACTTCTACGTCGACACCATGAAGAAGTCCGGCCCGCCGGGCGCCTCCAGCAACGGTTTCAACGAAAACCTCGCCCTGTTCAACAGCGGCAAGTGCGCGATCTGGGTCGATGCCAGCGTCGCCGGATCGTTTGTCACCGACAAGACCCAGAGCAAGGTCGCCGATCACGTCGGCTTCACCTACGCGCCGCATCAGGTCACCGACAAAGGCTCGGCGTGGCTGTACTCGTGGGCGCTGGCGATTCCGACCAGCTCCAAGGCCAAGGACGCCGCCAAGGAATTCAGCGCCTGGGCTACCTCCAGGGAGTACGGCGAACTGGTCGCCAAGACCGACGGCATTGCCAACGTACCGCCGGGCACTCGCGCCTCGACCTACAGCGAGGCCTACATGAGCGCCGCACCGTTTGCCAAGGTCACGCTGGAATCGCTGAAAGCCGCTGATCCGAGCAAACCGACCCTCAAGCCCGTGCCGTACATCGGCATTCAACTGGTGACCATCCCTGAATTCCAGGGCATCGGCACCCAGGTTGGCAAGCTGTTCTCGGCCGCGCTGATCGGCCAGACCTCGGTCGACCAGGCGCTGACCGCTGCGCAACAAACCACCGAACGCGAGATGAAGCGCGCGGGTTATCCGAAGTAACCCGTAAAGCTCGCTCCTGCCTCCTGTGGGAGCGAGCTTGCTCGCGAAAGCGGTGTTTCAGTGAAACATTTGTTGTCTGACACGACGCCTTCGCGAGCCAGCTCGCGCCCACCGGGGATCTCCATAGGTCTGTATGACTCGGTTGTGATCACCATGAATACTTCAACTGCCAAAGCCCACATCGACCTGTCGCAGCCCCGGCGCAAAAGCCGCGTGGCCAATCCCGGCTGGTTCCTGGTCAGCCCTTCGGTGGCCCTGTTGCTGCTGTGGATGATCGTGCCGCTGGGCATGACCGTCTATTTTTCGATGATCCGCTACAACCTGCTCGACCCCGGCGTAAACGAGTTCGTCGGGCTGGAAAACTTCACCTACTTCCTGACTGACTCAGGCTTCATGCCCGGCGCCACCAACACCCTGCTGCTGGTAGGCAGCGTGCTGCTGATCAGCGTGGTGTTCGGCGTGTTGATCAGTGCGTTGCTGGAGGCCAGTGAGTTCTTCGGTCGAGGCATCGTGCGGGTGATGCTGATTTCGCCGTTCTTCATCATGCCCACGGTCGGTGCGCTGATCTGGAAGAACCTGATTTTCCATCCGGTGTCCGGGATCCTCGCCTACATCTGGAAGCTGTTCGGCGCGCAACCGGTGGACTGGCTGGCCCACTACCCGCTGCTGTCGATCATCATCATTGTTTCGTGGCAATGGCTGCCCTTCGCGATCCTGATCCTGATGACCGCCATGCAGTCCCTCGACCAGGAACAGAAAGAAGCCGCCCGCCTCGACGGCGCCGGCCCGATCGCGATTTTCTGGCACCTGACTTTGCCGCACCTGGCACGGCCGATTGCCGTGGTCGTGATGATTGAAACCATCTTTCTGCTGTCAGTGTTCGCCGAAATCTTCACCACCACCAATGGCGGCCCCGGCTACGCCTCGACCAACCTCGCCTACCTGATCTACAACCAGGCGCTGGTGCAGTTCGACGTCGGCATGGCCTCGGCCGGCGGCCTGATCGCCGTGGTCATCGCCAACATCGCCGCGATCATTCTGGTGCGGATGATCGGCAAAAACCTGACTGACAAAGCCTGAGGCCTGCCATGACTCTTCAACAATCCCGCCGGCTGCAAAGCCTGCTGCTCGGCACGCTGGCCTGGGCCATCGCGATCATCATTTTCTTCCCGATCTTCTGGATGGTGCTGACCAGTTTCAAGACCGAAATCGACGCCTTCGCCACACCGCCGCAGTTCATCTTCACGCCGACGCTGGAGAACTATCTGCACATCAATGAGCGCAGCGAATACTTCAGCTTCGCCTTGAACTCGGTGGTGATTTCCTTCAGTGCCACGGCACTTTGCCTGCTGATCGCGGTGCCGGCAGCGTACTCGATGGCGTTCTACGAAACCCAGCGCACCAAGGGCACGCTGCTGTGGATGCTCTCCACCAAGATGTTGCCGCCGGTGGGCGTGCTGATGCCGATCTACCTGCTGGCCAAGAGTTTCGGCCTGCTCGACACGCGCATCGCGCTGATCGTGATCTACACGCTGATCAACCTGCCGATCGTGGTCTGGATGGTTTACACCTACTTCAAGGACATTCCCAAAGACATCCTCGAAGCCGCCCGCCTCGACGGCGCCACCCTCGCACAGGAAATGCTCCGCGTGCTGTTGCCGATCGCCAAGGGCGGCCTCGCGTCGACCGTGCTGCTGTCGCTGATCCTGTGCTGGAACGAGGCATTCTGGTCGCTGAACCTGACCTCGTCCAAAGCCGCGCCGCTGACCGCGCTGATCGCTTCCTACTCAAGCCCCGAAGGATTGTTCTGGGCCAAGTTGTCGGCCGTCTCGACCCTGGCCTGCGCGCCGATCCTGATCTTCGGCTGGATCAGCCAGAAACAACTGGTGCGCGGCCTGTCGTTCGGCGCCGTCAAATAAGAATTCGCAAGAGGAGCGCCACCATGGCCAACCTGAAAATCAAGAATCTGCAAAAAGGCTTCGAAGGTTTCTCCATCATCAAAGGCATCGACCTTGAGGTGAACGACAAGGAATTCGTGGTGTTCGTCGGCCCGTCGGGCTGCGGCAAATCCACCCTGCTGCGACTGATCGCCGGCCTCGAAGAAGTCAGTGGCGGCACGATCGAACTGGACGGGCGCGACATCACCGAAGTCAGCCCGGCCAAGCGCGATCTGGCGATGGTGTTCCAGACCTACGCGCTGTACCCGCACATGACCGTGAAGAAGAACATGTCGTTCGCCCTCGACCTGGCCGGTGTGCCGAAGGCCGAAGTCGAAAAGAAAGTCGGTGAAGCGGCGCGGATTCTCGAACTGGGTCCGATGCTGGAACGCAAGCCGAAACAGTTGTCCGGCGGTCAGCGTCAGCGCGTGGCCATCGGCCGGGCGATCGTGCGCAACCCGAAAATCTTCCTGTTCGACGAACCACTGTCCAACCTCGACGCCGCCCTGCGGGTGCAGATGCGCCTTGAACTGCTGCGCCTGCACAAGGATCTGAAAGCGACCATGATCTACGTGACCCACGATCAGGTCGAGGCCATGACCATGGCCGACAAGGTCGTGGTGCTCAACGGCGGCAAGATTGAACAGGTCGGTTCACCGCTGGAGCTGTACCACAACCCGGCCAATCTGTTCGTCGCCGGCTTCCTCGGCACGCCGAAAATGGGCTTCCTCAAAGGCCAGATCGCGCGGATCGATGGCGCGAGCTGCGAAGTTTCGCTGGACGCCGGCACTCGCATCACCCTGCCATTCAACGCGTCGAACCTGAGCGTCGGCAGCGCCGTGACCCTGGGCATTCGCCCGGAACATCTGGAACTGGCGCAACCGGGCGACTGCACCCTGCAAGTCACTGCCGACGTCAGCGAACGGCTGGGCAGCGACACCTTCTGCCACGTCAAGACCAACGCCGGCGAAGCCCTGACCATGCGCGTGCGCGGCGATCTGGCGAGCCGTTACGGCGAACAACTGAACCTGCACCTGGACGCTGCCCACTGCCACCTGTTCGATGCCGACGGCGTGGCGCTGACCCGCCCGCTGCGCGCGGCTGCCTGATTTCGAGACTGACCCGATGAAACTGAACAAGCAAAACCTCAACCGCCTCGCCGCCGAAGTGAAACTGCCGGCCTACAGCCTCAGCGACACCCGCCAGGGCATCGCCCACATTGGCGTCGGCGGTTTCCACCGCGCACATCAGGCGTATTACACCGACGCGCTGATGAACACCGGCGAAGCGCTGGACTGGGCCATTTGCGGCGTCGGCCTGCGCGCCGAAGACCGCCGCGCCCGCGACGACCTCAAGGAACAGGATTACCTGTTCACCCTGTTCGAACTCGGCGACAGCGACGACACCGAAGTCCGCGTCATCGGTGCGATCCGCGACATGCTGCTGGCCGAGGACAGCGCTCAGGCGCTGATCGAAAAACTCGCCGACCCGCAGATCCGTATCGTCTCGCTGACCATCACCGAGGGCGGCTACTGCATTGATGACAGCAACGGCGAGTTCATGGCGCACCTGCCGCAGATTCAGCACGACCTGACTTACCCGCAACAGCCGAAAACCGTGTTCGGTTTCCTCTGTGCCGCGCTGGCCAAGCGACGTGCGGCAGGCATTCCGGCGTTCACGGTGATGTCCTGCGATAACCTGCCGCACAACGGCGCCGTCACCCGCAAGGCGCTGCTGGCCTTCACCTCGCTGCTGGATCCGGACCTGCGTGACTGGATCGACGCCAACGTCAGCTTCCCCAACGCGATGGTCGACCGCATCACCCCCATGACCAGCACTGCGCATCGCCTGCAACTGGCGGACAAACACGCCGTCGACGACGCCTGGCCGGTGGTCTGCGAACCCTTCGTGCAATGGGTGCTGGAAGACAAATTCGTCAACGGCCGCCCGGCCTGGGAAAAGGTCGGCGTGCAATTCACCGACGATGTTTCGCCCTACGAAGAAATGAAGATCAAACTGCTCAACGGCAGCCATCTTGCACTGACTTATCTGGGCTTTTTGAAGGGTTACCGCTTCGTTCACGAAACCATGAACGACCCGCTGTTCGTGCGTTATATGCGCGCCTACATGGATCTGGACGTGACCCCGCAACTGGCGCCGGTGCCGGGCATCGACCTGACCGACTACAAGAACACGCTGGTGGCACGGTTCTCCAATCAGGCGATTGCCGATCAGTTGGAGCGGGTTTGTTCGGATGGTTCGTCGAAGTTTCCCAAGTTCACCATTCCAACGATCAATCGGTTGATTGCCGACGGACAGGAGACCAAACGGGCGGCGTTGGTGGTGGCGGCCTGGGCGCTGTACTTGAAGGGCGTGGACGAGAATGGCGACACTTACTCGATTCCGGATCCTCGGGCCGCGTTCTGTCAGGGGTTGGTGGCGGAGGATGCTTTGATCACTGAGCGGTTGTTGGGGGTTGAAGAAATCTTCGGTACCGCGATACCGCGCTCGAAGGAGTTTGTGGCGGCGTTCGAGTGGTGCCTGAACAGCTTGCGCGAAGAAGGCGTGACTCGCACCCTCGAACACCTGTTGACCTGATCGTTCCCACGTTCTGCGTGGGAATGCAGCCCGGGACGCTCCGCGTCCCTCGATCTGTGTGGAGCGCACATGACAACACAGCAACTGTTCCTCGGCATCGACTGCGGCACTCAAGGCACTAAGGCCATCATCCTCGACGCTATCAGCGGTCAGGTCCTCGGCCAAGGCGCCGCCGCCCACACGATGATCAGCGGCGCCAACGGCCGTCGCGAGCAAGACACCGCGCAATGGCTGGAGGCCTTCGCCCTCGCCACTCGCCGTGCCCTGCTGGCAGCGAAAGTGGACGGCCAGTCGATCCTCGGCATCGGCGTTTCCGGTCAGCAACACGGCCTGGTGCTGCTCGACGAGCAAGGCCAGGTCCTGCGTCCGGCCAAGCTCTGGTGCGACACCGAAACCACGCCTGAAAACGATCGCCTGCTGACTCACCTGGGTGGCGAACAAGGCTCGCTGGAGCGTCTCGGCGTGGTCATCGCGCCGGGCTACACCGTCTCCAAACTGTTGTGGACCAAGGAAAAGCATCCAGAGGTGTTTTCACGCATCGCTCGGATCCTGTTGCCCCACGACTACCTGAATTTCTGGCTCACCGGCCGTGCGTGCAGCGAATACGGTGACGCATCCGGTACCGGCTATTTCAACGTGCGCACCCGCCAGTGGGATTTGCAGCTGCTGCGTGACATCGATGCCAGCGGTCGCCTGCAATCCGCGCTGCCCGAGCTGATCGACGCCCATCAAGCAGTCGGCACGATCCTGCCCGCAATCGCCGAACAGTTGGGCATCAACCCCGATGCATTGGTGTCCAGCGGTGGTGGCGACAACATGATGGGCGCCATCGGCACCGGCAATATTCAACCGGGTGCGATCACCATGAGCCTCGGTTCTTCCGGCACGGTGTACGCCTACGCCGAAGCGCCAAAGGTCAGTCCGGACGCGTCGGTCGCGACCTTCTGCTCCTCCAGCGGTGGCTGGCTGCCGCTGATCTGCACCATGAACCTGACCAACGCCACCGGCGCGATCCGCGAACTGTTCAACCTCGATCTCGATGCCTTCAACGCTTTGGTGGCCCAGGCCCCGATCGGCGCTGACGGCGTGAGCATGTTGCCGTTCCTCAACGGCGAACGCGTGCCACCCCTTCCCCACGCCACTGGCAGTCTGCATGGGCTGACGATCGATAACCTGACGCAAGCCAATCTTTGCCGCGCGGCGGTCGAAGGCACCACCTTCGGCCTGCGTTATGGACTGGATCTGTTGCGCCAGAATGGTTTACAAAGCCGCAGCATTTGCCTGATCGGCGGCGGCTCGAAAAGTGCGGTGTGGCGCCAGATCGTCGCCGACATCATGAACACCCCGGTGATCTGCACCGAGCAGAGCGAGGCCGCTGCCCTGGGCGCGGCGATTCAGGCGGCGTGGTGCAAGTCGTGGTCGAACGGCCACGAAGACACCCTGGCCGACCTGTGCCAGCGCTGCGTGAAGCTCGACCTGAACAGTGAAACCCTGCCGGTTGCCGCGAATGTCGCGGCGTTCCAGCAGGCCTATGAACGCTATCGACTGCATGTCGCAACCTTATAAAGAGCAAACAACTATGTACCTGGTGTGTGGCGAAGCGCTGTTCGATTTCTTCAGCGATGACGATGCCGGCGGGCAGGCCTCAAAAGTCAATTTCAAGGCGATTGCCGGTGGCTCGCCGTTCAACGTGGCGGTGGGGTTGCGCCGGCTGGGCGTGGATTCGGCGCTGTTCGGCGGGTTGTCCACCGACTACCTCGGCCGGCGCTTGCAACAGGTGCTGCAGGATGAGGGCGTACGTCCGGACTATCTGGTGGATTTCGCTGCGCCGACCACATTGGCGATGGTCGCGGTGGGCGCCAATGGCTCGCCGCATTACAGCTTCCGTGGCGAAGGCTGCGCCGATCGCCAGTTGAGCCTGGCACACCTGCCAACGCTGGGCCCTGAGGTGCGCGGTTTGCACTTCGGTTCCTTCTCGCTGGTGGTGCAACCGATTGCCGATACCTTGCTTGCGCTGGTGCAGCGTGAAAGCGGCAAGCGCCTGATCAGCCTTGACCCGAACGTGCGCCTCAACCCGGAACCGAACATCGACCTGTGGCGCGAACGAATCGCTACGCTGGTGCCGTTGGCAGACTTGATCAAAGTCAGCGACGAAGACTTGAGCCTGCTGTACCCCGAGCAAGACCCGCAGCGCGTCATCGAAGGCTGGCTGCAGCATCGTTGTCAGGTGGTGTTCCTGACCCGTGGCGGTGAAGGTGCGACGGTGTTCAGCCGGGCCCACGGTTCATGGTCGGTGCCGGCGAACTCGGTGAAGATCGCCGATACCGTCGGCGCCGGCGATACCTTCCAGGCCGCGTTGATCACCTGGCTGACCGAGCATGAGCTGGATTCGGTGGAAGGCGTTCAGCACCTGAGCCGCGAACAGATCGACGGCATGCTCAGGTTTGCCGTACAGGCCGCCGCCCTTACATGCAGTAAAACGGGTCCGGATTTGCCTTATCGCCACCAGTTGAGCTGACCGCGTAGACTGGCGCCCTTTTTTGCACGACGGGATGACGGCTTTTGAATTCGGGGCGTACGGTTGGACTGTTGGTATTGGCGGCACTGCTGACCGGTTGCGGAACATCGCCACCGCGTTCGCCGGAAAACCTCTGCGAGATTTTCCGCGAAAAGAGTGACTGGTACGACGCGGCGCAAGTCACGCAAAAGCGCTGGGGCGTACCGATCCAGGTGCCGTTCGCGATCATGTATCAGGAGTCCGGCTACCGCTACGACGCCAAGACGCCGCGCAAATACCTGCTGTGGGTGATCCCGTGGGGCCGGGTTTCGACGGCCTCGGGCTATGCGCAGGCCAAGGATGAGGTCTGGTCCGATTACCAGAAAAGCACCGGCCGATATGGCGCCGATCGCGAAGACTTCGACGACGCCATCGACTTCGTCGGCTGGTACATGGACAAGACCACCTCGATCAACGGCGTGTACAAGTACGACGCCTACAACCAGTACCTCAACTACCACGAAGGCTGGGGCGGTTTTCGCCAGAAGACCTATGCCAGCAAGGCGTGGCTGATGCCGACTGCGCGCAAGGTGCAGAACCGCTCGGACATGTACGGTCAGCAATACGCCGCGTGCAAGGATGATCTGAATCGCGGGTTCTGGAGCCGGTTCTGGCATTGGCTATAGCGGTAGCCATGAAACCGCATTCGCGAGCAAGCTCGCTCCCACAGGGATTTAGAGTGACCACAATTTAGTGAGCACCCGGGAAACCTGTGGGAGCTTGCTCGCGATGGCGTCAGCTCAGACACCGCCGACCTATGGGTTACAACACCGAAAAGTTGTAACTCACAATCAACCGGGTCTCATCCACATCCCGGGCAAACTTCTCGTAGTTGGTACGGTAAGTCGCATTGCGCAAACGCAGGCTGACATCCTTGAACGTCCCGGTCTGAATCACATACTTCAACTCGCTGTCGCGTTCCCACTCTTTGCCTTCCTGATCGCTGCCCGGCACCTTGACGTGATCGCCGTTCACGTAACGGGTCAGGAAGCTCAGGCCGTTGATACCGATCGCCTTGAAGTCATAGTCATAACGCAGCTGCCATGAACGTTCCTGCGCGGCGGCGAAGTCGTTGACCTGCACGTAGTTCACCAGATACGGGTTGCTGCCATCCAGATATGGCATCGAGTTGTCGCCGTTCATGCGCTGCCAGCCGGCACTGAAGGTGTGGCCGCTGATGCCGTAGGACAGCATTGCGCTCAAGGCACGGTTGTCGATGGAGCCGGCCTTGGCATCACCGCTGTCGGCGCTCTTCAGCAAACGCAGATCGGCTTTCAGCACGCCGTCACCCAGCGGCTGATTGGCCAGCAGACCCACAAAGTGCTGGCGATAGATGTCTTCCAGCTCGGCGTAGTGATACTGCGCAGTCAGGCGATCGTTGATCTTGTAGTCGAAGCCGTACATGTCGAAATGATCGGCGGTGGTGTTGCAGGCATAGCGCTTGTTCTTGCAGTGCACGCGGATGTCTTGCGAATCGGTCGAATCCCGCGCGGTGTATTTGTCCAGACGCGCGGCCATGAAGGTCAGGTCCTTCACCTCCTTGGAGGTCAGCATTGCCCCGTTGAACATGGTCGGCAGCAGGCGACCGTCGTTGTACTTGAGCAGCGGCAGATCCGGCAGCAGCGCGCCGTACTTCAGCACGGTGTCCGAGACTTTCACCTTGGCGGTCAGGCCCATTTTTGCGTATTGGCCTTTCGAGCCGCGCGGGTTGTCGCCGCTGGAGGGCAGCAGGCCGCTGTTGCTGCGATCAGGGCTGGAATCGAGCTGGAAGCCCGCCATACCCAGCGCATCGATACCGAAACCGACAGTGCCTTCGGTGTAGCCCGATTGCAGATTGAGAATGAAGCCCTGCGCCGACTCTTCGCGCTTGGACGCGCCCTGATCATTGGAGGTGTGCCCATCACGGAAATCACGGTTGAAGTACACCGTGCGCGATTCGATCTTCGCCGTGGTGTCTTCGAAAAAACCGCTGGCCTGGACCTGCGCGGTAAAACCGGCGCACAGCACAAAGGCTCCGAAGCCAAGCGACTGGCGCGGGGTGATGAGGGGAAATGGGGGACGCATTGAAAACTCCAACAGGGCAACGATTGCGCAGAGGCGCAAACAACCGGAAATAGCTCCCGTCCCGGGTCGATAAAGAACCGGGAGGCAGTGAACACGCGGGGGTGAAGAGCAATGATGGCAGATGGCTTTGACGTGCTACAGGCGACTTTAGTCTGAAACTGACTGGCTGTTCCTGGACGCTGAGGTTGACGATTGCACGCAATCTCTCGCGCGCAAGTGCCTGTTTCATGGGGCGAAACAGCCGACCTAAGGGTTTTCCCTATGACTTCAGGCCTGTGCTTCTACGGCATTTGCGCCTTGAACGAGGCGGTTTAATCCTGCACCATCCGCCCACGCTAATCCAAAGGACGGAAATAAAGGCATGCTGGACGCCAATGCTACCCACATTACCCTCACGCTCGAAGGCGCCTCCGCCGACCTGCAAGTCCTCAGCTTTACCGGTCGCGAAGCCCTCAACGAACCGTTCCGTTTCGACCTCAAACTGGTCAGCGCCCGCCCCGACCTCAAACTCGAAGAACTCCTGCACAAGCCTGGCTGCCTGACCTTCGGCGCCACTGGCGAGGGCAAGATTCATGGTCTGGTGTACCGCATCGAGCAAGGTGATTCCGGCAAGACCCTGACCCGTTACAGCATCAGTCTGGTGCCGCAACTGGCCTACCTGCGGCACAACCATGACCAGCAGATCTTCCAGCAAATGACGGTGCCGAAGATCATTGCCCAGGTGCTGGAAGATCGCGGGATCCTGTCCGACGCCTACAGCTTCCAGCTCGGTGCCGAGTATCCGGAACGCGACTACTGCGTGCAGTACGACGAATCCGACCTGCATTTCATCCAGCGCCTGTGCGAAGAGGAAGGCATTCACTTCCACTTCCAGCACAGCAGCAGCGGCCACAAACTGGTGTTCGGCGACGACCAGACCGTGTTCCGCAAACTGAAACCGGTGAACTACCAGCAAGACTCCGGCATGACCGCCGACAAACCGGTCATCAAGCGCTTCAACCTGCGCCTGGAAACCCGCACCAGCCGCGTCAGCCTCCGCGATTACGATTTCGAAAAACCGAAGATCCTGCCCGAAGGTGCCGTCAAGTCCGCGTTCGCCCCGGACCTGGAGGACTACGACTACCCCGGCCGCTTCACCACGCGCGAGCGCGGCAAGTTCCTCTCGACCCGCGCCCTGGAACGCCATCGCAGCGACTACAAACTGGCTGAAGGCAAAAGTGACGAGCCGACCCTGACCACCGGCCACTTCCTGACCCTGGCCGAGCACCCGCGCGCCGAGTGGAACGATTTGTGGCTGCTGCTGGAAATCTTCCACGAAGGCAAGCAGCCGCAAGTGCTGGGCGAAAACGTCACCAGCGACGTCACCGACAACAAGAGCGATTTCCACCAGGGCTATCGCAACTCATTCGTGGCCACCCCGTGGGACGCCCACTACCGCCCTGCCCTCGAACACCCGAAACCGAAAGTCCTCGGCAGCCAGACCGCCATCGTCACCGGCCCCGCCGGCGAAGAAATCCACTGCGACCAGTACGGCCGCGTGAAAGTGCAATTCCACTGGGACCGTGAAGGTCAGGCCGACGACAAGACCACCTGCTGGCTACGCGTCGCCAGCGGCTGGGCCGGCGCAGCCTACGGCGGCATCGCCATCCCACGGATCGGCATGGAAGTGCTGGTGACCTTTCTCGAAGGCGACCCCGACCAGCCACTGGTGACCGGCTGCCTGTACCACAAGGAAAACGTCGTTCCCTACGACCTGCCGGCGAACAAGACCCGCAGCACCTTCAAGACCCTGAGTTCACCCGGCGGCAAGGGCTACAACGAATTTCGCATCGAAGACAAAAAAGGCGCGGAACAGATCTACATCCATGCCCAGCGCGACTGGGACGAGAACATTGAGCACGACCAGAAGATTCGCGTTGGCAATGAACGGCATGACACGGTCGAAGCCAATGTTTTAAGTGAATTCAAGGTTGAAGAGCACCGCATCACTCATCTGGATCGCAAGAGTGAAATGCGCGCCAACGATCACCTGACCGTGGGCGTGACCCAGCATGTGAAGGTCGGCACTGCGCAGTTCGTTGAAGCGGGCACGGAGATTCATTACCACGCCGGCGACAAGGTCGTGATCGAGGGTGGTATGGAACTGACGGCCAAGGCTGGCGGCAGTTTCGTCAAGGTTGATGCGGGTGGTGTGACCATCAGCGGTGCGGAAGTGAAGGCCAATACCGGTGGTGCGCCGGGTATGGGTTCTGGCGTTCAGATTTTGGCACCACTGATTCCGGTCATTGCCGACCAGTCTAGAGCCGGAAGCGTACTTAAAGCCAAAGTGATAGAGGAACGTTTTGACGAACAACTCAAGTTCGTGACTAAACTCGGAAAACCTGTCAAGTCCGTAAAGGCTGCACTGATTGTTCCCTCTGAAGCAACACCGCAAATATCGAAAAGTGATGCAGATGGACTTCACCCTCGAGTACAAACAGACGCTAAAGAAGCTGTGAAGGCTCACCTGATATGGGATGAGCTTTCTGTTCCATCTGGTGCGGATGACTATGAAGCGAGCCGAAACAAATGAGTGCGCAACCGATTACAACATTTACAACCAACGACAAAAAATGCTCTGTGCATGAAGTCGTGCTTGGTTGCGAAAAGTTATGGGCAATGGGACAAGAAGAAGCTATCCGACGCCTGAGCAAACGACGCACTGCAAACTCAGGAAAGTACGAGCTGATATCCGACTTTAGTGCGCGAGCCGCGAGAATTGCGGCTGCGTATGCCGGCTTCTATCTAGAATCCGGTGAAGATGGAAAGCCAGAACTAAAAGGCCGGTTTTACTGGATGGGTTTAGCAGCATTCGCAAGCAAGCAAGTTAAGTGCGGGCTGGACTTCATTCCAAACGATCCTTATCTCGCGCTTACCCCACCAATCGTACAGCCGCCCTTACGAATTGGTAAAAATTCGCTGGGGAAAGGAAATTTCTGGTTATTTCAGGATATTTTTGTTTGGCATTGGTTTTACGCAAAATACAAAGACCAATTTGATGAGTGCGCTCCGGAACGCAACGCTCGGAGTTGCGAAGGTCAGATAAAAACCAATATCGACAGTTTGCCTTGGGCAGATGACGCACTGCCAATATTGAAAAATCTGGCTGTAACCAGTGACATCATTAAAGGTTTTAAAGCCATCAAAGCAACCGAGGAACTTTCTTCGGGACCAGCAAGAAGAAACGCCCAGCTTACCTCTTTACTTGCTATTGCCGACCATGAGCAACGTCGCATCCTTCAACCTTTGATTTATGAAAGTACACCATTTAGAGCAACGCTGAAAATGCAAGCAGGTTTCGAATGGGCACCATTCGTACCGGTAAGGGTAGCTGCGTTGAGTACTGCTTGCGACGTTGAAAGTCCTGATCTCAGAGTGCAAATGTCGGAAGGCGATCTCTACGACGAAGCAGACCGAATGGAGTTTATTGGAGCCATTGCCAAGCAATACCATAAACTCATGGGGGAACGAGAAAGCTACATGGAAGGCCAAATCAAGACAATTTCCACTTGGTCAAATGCCAAATGAAGTATTTATGGATATTTCTTTATAGCTTACTACTAGCGGCTTGCAACAACGGTGAATCCAATATGACGAACACACCAAACAACATTGAAATAGAGCTGCGCGGCGAAATAGAAAAAACCATGCAAAATAGCCCCTTAGAGTTCTCTCAAGAATGCATGAGCGAGCTAGACCTCTGCTGGTACAAATTTAAAAAATCGGCAAATGAAAAAGAGCTGCCCTCCATCACCGTAAAAAATGAAAGCAGTTCACTTTCAATCGAAAAAGCAACAAGCATCACAATGGTGATAGACAAAAAGACAGGCAACACCATTGAAAACCTTGACATCACAGTGAGAGGCCTCCCTGACAACAGCCCGCATGAAAAACAAAAAGACTTTATTTATGACTTGCTAAAAAAAATACAGTCAGCTGGCTGGAGTCACTATTACTATCCAGGCGACCCTAGGATTTCCGGGTCTCAGATCAGAAAAATTCCGTCACCAGACAACGTATTGGGGCACTTGACTTCCAGTCATCCCTGGCTGGATCCGAATTACGAGCTGGACATTGATCGCTGGCTGAAAATTGAGTCATTCTACAATTGGTATTTCTACAATGACGGCGTCTATCTGACCTTTAAAGCTTGGCGCCGTGATTCCAAAGACACCCCGGACAAAACGGGTACCTATTTATTATCGATGGAGTTCCTTAGCGAGCGCGACTTCTGGTCTTCAGGCTTTACCAAAGATGAAGAAAAGGCAAGATGGAAAGAGCTGCTGCCTGCTCAATTGAAGCGTGACCATGAGGCGCGCATCGCTGCTGAAAACAATGCCCGTGCTGCAGGGATAGAAATCGATGAGAACTATAAAGATCCTGTTATAAAAGCAATTCAGTGAAATAGGCATATGCACTGACCAGCGAAAAGCGTGGTGAATTTTCTTTGAAACACCTGCGCCTACAAATCTTTGCTTCCTTCCTTGTGGCGTACTCGACTACTCATGGAGCTTCTCTGCCTTATGAGGCCTGGCGAGTGGGTTTCTCTGCACCCAACTATATGGAAGTGTGGATCGAAACAGCCGATGTAATCGATATTCAAGGACAGGTCTACCGTCGGGCCATGAGTGGTGTTGCTGCAATTCAGACTCCACCTCGTAACACAGGAAATCCAAAGGGTTGGCCGGTAAAACCCGCCTGGGGCAAGGGGAAATACCTCACAGGCGCAGACCTCCCCAAAAAAATCTACGTCCGATGGCAGTCCTTGGTTGAACCTCAAACCTATCAGATGGGCATAGACATCCCTGAGTCGGCCAGAGAAGTCATGCGAAAAGAGGAGAAAGCCTACTGCGCTGCCGATGGAAAATGGATTACAGGTTATCGAGAAGCTTTGGTCATCGGACTTGCTCCAGGTGGTGTTGCCAAACTCTGGGCCCTCGGCCCATGCCTGACGCCCGTTGAAATTACTCGCGTTCAAGCTGAGGTTGACCCACGTGGTCCTTACGAAGGAGGGTCCGGAGGGAAACATCGCCCACTTTCCCCAGTGTCGAAAGCCTACGTTGAAAAATTTGGCGTGCCATATGGCTCTTGGTAATTGAACAGGGAGGAGTCTCGTCCGACTCCTCCTCCATCCTGTACAGATACTTTAAACCGGAGCCTGCCAGTTCAACATTTTCTGCTGCGCAACCTGCAGCAAATCACTGCCATCCTGCGTCAGCAGGTACAGCGCATGGGTGATGTGGGGAATGTCCTGGACGTCGGCGTGTTTGAAGCACAGGCAGTGCAGGGTTTCGAGCAAGTCGCTGGCAGCGCGGATGCGTTGCACGGCGGCTTCGAAGAGGTCTTTCGGGTTGGCTTGGGTGTCGATGACCAGCGGTGCGCTGTCGGTGACGCCAGTGTTGAGCGGGAGATAGCGAGCGGAGCTTGGTTTCAGGATTGGCATTGTCATTACTCGATAGGCTTCAATGACCCGCCGACACCGTGACCAAACGATGGGAGGCGGACTGTATGCAAGGCTTGGTCAACTGAGAAACCCGATCAGCTCGCCCGAAGGCGCCCCTGCACACAGCCGCCACAGCAATGTACTCCGAAGACGTGAGTGTCCGCGGCGCGAATCATGGCACAGATGTGTCGAGTTTTTCAGGTGACCAAACCTAAGCCGCTGATTTTGCAGCGACACCAAACCATAACCGCCCCCCTCCAGCCGCCGAAAGCAGACAAGGCATCCACCCTTGTAGGAATCCGCCGAGACTCCCCCGTGAAACAATCCCCGTCCGGACAGCCGGCGTTCAGCCCGGTTAACCATCGCTTAACGCCGCGGTCAAAAACTCTACTGAACCGCACGCCCTCAGTCCCTGGCTGATGCCCAGTGCGGCAGGTTTGGCTTGCAACATGCCGAACTCATTTTCCGTCGCACCGGAGTCCATCATGAACATTCGTCCGTTCCTGCTCACCACTGCCCTCGCCTGCACCGCGTTTGCCGGGCTGGCCCAGGCCAATGACACCGCCAAGGCTGTTCCCTATGAATACGGCATGCCGTTGCATGTCGCCAAAGTGGTATCCCTGACTGAGCCGCCGACACAGGAATGCAAGGTCATCACCGCCGACATGAAGTACATCGACAACGCCGGCAAACCCGAGCAAATCAGTTACCGGAAATTATCTGACGCGTGCAGCTTCCAAAACTGACAGAAAGCTCTGATTTGCGGCTTTGCGGTAGGCGAATACGGGTCTCGAAGGGTATGCTCGGGGCCCTCCTCACTGCCGCAAGGATTCGCCATGCAGTTGTCGTTTCGCACGCTCTCGACCCTCACCTTCTCCCTGTGTTTTCTGCTGTCTTTGGCGTGGGGGCTGGCGCCTCAGATGTTGCTGGCGATCTGGAGTATTGAGTACTCAGAGGCAGCAGGATTTGTTGCACGACGCATGGCGGTGCTGTTTGCGGCGCTGGGGGTGATGTTTTATCTGGTGCGCAACGCGCCGGTGTCGATCGCGCGTAATGCGCTGAGCAACGGCTTTATCGTCGGCTGTTTTGGCCTGGCGGTGCTGGGTTTTGCTGAATGGCTCAACGGCCACGCCGGCCCCGGGATTCTGCTCGCGGTGCTGGTAGAGTTCGCGCTGGGCCTTGGCTTCTTGCAGGCCCGGCGCGTGACGGTCGAACTGGGTGAAACAGTCAGTTAAACGACTCGGGATCGCGGCACTGAATGGATTGCCGATTGTTGCGCAAGATCCGAGCGCAACCCGGCGATCAGGCCGTTGATTTCGCGACAGCTGTTCAGATGACTGGCATCAATGCCACTCACCAGCAGCTCAACCTGATCGGTCTTGTGATCGCCATACACCTTGACGGTCATCGACAGATCCGGGGACAGCGTGCACTGGCAGCGTTTCGGTAGAAAGCTGCTTTCAATGATGTTGCGGAGTTCCAAGGCAGACAGAAACATGGCGAAACCTCTCCTTACTGTGAGACTGCCAATCAAGTATTCACGTCGACCGTTGCCACAGTTTCCCACGGGTGTGTCCCCGCTGAATTCCTTGGGTTGTGACAAGCGGCTGTGATGCGAAATGCCCATTGGAGTGTAGGCGCCCAAACTCGGTGCGCTGCACCAAATCAACGCATAAAACATGCCTTTCATCAGGCTGCATTCACCTCCTTGCAAATCAATGACTTGGCAAAAAGACAGGCAACTGGCCAGTTGCAAAATGCAAGATCCGATCGTGCAGGCACTGCAATTTGCATGCGGCTGGCGGTTTGCATTCATCGCTTGTGACAGTGAGAATGCCCGTCAACCAACGTACACCCGCCAGGAGGCTTCAATGGGAAATTTCACTGTTTACGCGACCGCCGGCCTGATGCTCGCCAGCCTGTCCACCCTCACCCACGCCGCCAAGCTTGAAGACACCGCGCCTTATCCGAAGGCTGAAGCGGGCTTCACGCGCCAAGTCATCCACCTGCCGCAACAGGCCCAGGAAGAAAACTTCAAAGTCGAAATCCTCGCCGGCAAGACCCTCGAAGTCGACTGCAACCGCCAGCGCCTGGGCGGCACCCTCGAAGAGAAAAACCTCGAAGGCTGGGGCTATCCGTTCTACCGCCTGGAAAAAGTCAGTGGCCCGATGAGCACCCTGATGGCCTGCCCACCCGGCACCCAGAAAAAGCGCGCGTTCGTACCGGTCATCGGTGACGGCTTCACCGTGCGCTACAACAGCAAGCTGCCGATCGTGGTTTACGCACCGACGGATGTGGAAGTGCGTTATCGCATCTGGTCGGCCTCGGACAAGATTGGCGTGGCCATTCCTGAGTAACCTCAAGCCACCACACCGCATGCCGCCGCTCGCTCGGCGACATGACGCAGGCTGTCGAAGTTGATATTGGCGCCGGAATCGATGGCGATCAGCGTTTGATTCCGTGCGCCGGTTTGCGCCACGTACTGTTTGATGCCCGCGACCGCCAATGCGCCGGAAGGCTCGGTGATCGAGCGGGTATCGTCGTAGATGTTCTTGATTGCTGCGCAGAGTTCATCGTTGCTGACGGTGATGACCTCATCCACGCAGAAGCGGCAAACCTCGAACCCGTAGGCGCCGATCTGCGCCACTGCCACGCCATCGGCGAAGGTGCCTACGCTGGGCAACACCACCCGTTCACTGACCTCCAATGCTGCCTTGAGACAGGCCGAGTGCTCAGACTCCACGCCGATTATCCGCACCTCCGGCCGCAGGTATTTTACGTACGCCGCGATGCCGGCGATCAACCCGCCGCCGCCCACCGGGACAAAGATCGCATCAAGCGCGCCCTGATGTTCGCGCAGGATTTCCATGGCGACTGTGCCTTGGCCAGCGATCACATCAGGGTCGTCGAACGGCGAGACGAAGGTTCGTCCGGTCTGCTCGGCCAGTTGCAGCGCATGGGCCAGGGCAAAGGGAAAGCTTTCACCATGCAATAGCGCCTCAGCCCCGCGACTGCTGACCCCCAGCACTTTCAACTCAGGCGTGGTTGCCGGCATCACAATGGTCGCGGCAATACCCAGTTCCCGCGCCGCCAGCGCTACGCCTTGCGCATGATTGCCCGCCGATGCCGTGATCACCCCGCGCGCCTTCTGCTCCTCGCGCAATTGCACCAGTTTGTTGTACGCACCACGGATCTTGAAGGAGAACGTCGGTTGCAGGTCTTCGCGTTTGAGCAGGATCCGGTTGCCCAGCGCTTCGGACAGCGCCGGCGCCGGTTGCAGCGGCGTGCGCACCGCCAGTTCATACACCGGAGCGGCGAGGATCTTTTTCACGTACTGCTCAAGCAGAGCTTGCTGGGCGGGGCTGTAGCGCATGGTCGTCTCCTGACGTTTGATTCGGAACCCCGGAGACAGAAAGTAAAAACCCGCCTCTAGGGCGGGTTGGGTGCTGCAGTCGTGAGCTAGCCCGCCAAATGAGGAATGGCGGTAATAATGCTTGGCTGGCAGCGCAGAACGGTGGAAGTCATGGGCCCGAAATTAGCCCGGGCCCTGCGGGCAAGTCAATGGCGAATTTTGCTTTCATTTCGCCAGACGCCTGAGCCCGAACAGCATCCCGCCCGCCCCCAGCAGCATCGCCGCCAGAAACAACGGGTACGACACCCACCATGGCGTCCCGGCGGTCATCATGCTGAATTCCGACATGCCGCCGATGCTCGCAATCAGGTTGAGCGGCAGGAACACCACGTTGATCAGCGTCAGTTTGCGCAGCAGGTTGTTCATGCTGTTGTTCATCAGGTTGCCCCGGGCGTCGATCAGCCCGGAGAACACCGTCGAGTAGATTTCCGCCTGTTTGTAGCACTGGTTGTTTTCGATGATCAGGTCGTCGATCAGGCCGATCGCTTCGCTGCCGAAATGCTGTTTTTCCGCGTGATTGCGCAGCCGCGTCAGCACCGCGCCGTTGCTGTGCAGGGCGTTGATGTAATAGATCAGGCTTTCGCTGAGGTTGAACATCTGCACCAGATGCTGGTTCTGCATCGAGGCATTGAATTTCTGCTGCAGCTCCCGGGCGACCAGTTTGATCACCTTCAAGTGCCCAAGGTAGTGATGGATGTTGTTGAACAACAGGTCCAGCAACACATCCAGCGGCGTATTGAGTGGTCGGCCCGTGCCGAGACCGTGCAGCGGCGTGTCGTCGGTGGCGATCACCAGCAACTGGCCCGGGGAAAACAGCAGACCGCAGGACGAGACCTCGAAGGCCAGGCTGCCGCCGCCGGAATAGTTCTCCGGGCGCTTCCAGATCAGGAACAGATGATCGGGATGGAATTCAATCCGCGACACCTCGTCCGGGTCCAGCGCCGAGGCCAGCGCGTGTTCATCGAGTTTGAAGTGACTGTGGAGCAAATCGCGCTCGGCAGCGTCCGGGTCGCTGAACAGCATTACCTCGGCGTCCAGTCGCTCGACCCGCTGCAGGGCGCCGTGATTGAGTGCAAAGCTGTTGATCATCGGCCGGTCACCAGGCCTGGCCACGGCGCTTGAGTTCGAGGCGCCGCACAAATTCTTCCAACACGAGTGAATACAGATCGTCCTGCAAATAAGCGTCTTCGATGCCGGCGTCGAGGTTCGGGTTGTCGTTGACCTCGATCACCACCACCTTGTCGCCCGCCTGTTTCAAATCGACGCCGTAAAGTCCGTCGCCGATCAGGTTGGCGGTCTTCACCGCCAGTTCCACCACCGCGCGCGGTGCTTCGTGGATCGCCAACGTGCGGCACTCGCCGTTGACGTCCTGGCCCTTGGCCTTGTGGTTGTAAATCTGCCAATGGCCCTTGGACATGAAGTACTGGCAGGCAAAGATCGGTTTGCGGTTGAGCACGCCGATGCGCCAGTCGTACTCGGTGTAAAAAAACTCCTGGGCCAGCAACAACACCGAATGTTCGAACAGCTCGGCGGTGGCGTCCAGCAAGGCCTGCTGGCTCTCGACCTTGATCACGCCACGGGAGAAGCAACCATCCGGGATCTTCAATACCAGTGGAAAGCCGAGGCGCTCGCCGACTCGCTCGAAATCTTCGGGTCGTTCCTTGTAGAGGATTTCCGTAGCCGGCATGCCCAGTTGATGGCTGTTGAGCAGATCCGTGAGATAGACCTTATTTGTGCAGCGCAGGATCGACGTCGGATCATCCATCACCACCAGCCCCTCACTTTCGGCCTTCTTGGCGAAGCGGTAAGTGTGGTTGTCGACGCTAGTGGTCTCGCGGATCAGCAAGCCGTCGTATTCGGCCAGCCTTGCGTAGTCCTTGCGTTCGATCAGTTCGACATCGATGCCCATGCCCTTGCCGACCCGCACAAAGTTTTCCAGTGCCCGAGCGTTGGACGGCGGTAACGCCTCCTGCGGATCATGCAGGATCGCCAGGTCATAACGCGCCACTTGCGGCGAACGCGGAACTCGCCAGATCTTGCGACTGAAGCCGTCCAGCGCATTGGCGAACTGGTCTTCCTGATCGTCACGCAACTTATGCAAGGCACCGGATTTTATACCTTCGATGTGCCAACCGTTAGTTCGGCGAAATTCAACTAACAGAATCGGACACGGGAATACTTCGAATAATTGCCGGGCGAGATCCTGCAACGGTTCGATATGCGTTTTGCCGAAATAAAGTGTGAGGGTAAAACCTTCGGTATCGCTATAGAGATGATGGCTGAGGGCTTTTTCCAGGGTTTTATCCAGGTCATCCAGGGCCAGACCATAAAGAGATTTTCGGGTCAGCTCGCTGATGGTCCGCACCGAAGGAATCACCTTGTGCCCCCGGGCCTCGGCCAGCAGCGAGCAGTAGTAGCCGTGGCCCAGGTACTTATAACTTCGGCACAGATTGATCACCTGCACCCGTTTTCCCTGCTCGTTGTCGGGTGGTTGTTCGAGGTATTCCTGGGCCGTCAGGATGTCCTCGCTGGGAAAATACGAAGCCCAGTCTTCCTTGCGTTCGACGATGATCAACACTTGGCTGGAAGTTCTGATCTGCGGTTTTAAATAAGTTGCCGGTGGCAAACTTTGAATGGATACTTCGCGCCAATGACCCTGTACCGCTGACATAGAAATTGATCCGTTGGAGAACAAGACCTTTTCTATTAAGCACGAAGTTTTTCGAAAGTCCCGTTTCGTTACGCAACTTTTACGGTGGTCATATGAATGCTGTTTTTCGCCTGGCAGTCGTTGAGGATTTGCCAGCATTGCTCACGCTGGAGATGCACTGTTTCACCACAGACCGGCTCACGCGCCGCAGTTTCCAATGGATGATCACCCGGGCACACGGGCAATTGTGGGTGGCCGAACGCGAGGGACAACTGGCCGGTTATGCGCTGGTGCTGTTTCATCGCGGCACTTCACTGGCCCGGCTGTATTCCATTGCGATTGCGCCCGAAGCGCGCGGCGGCGGTCTGGGCAAACAACTGCTGCAACGGATCGAGGCCTGTGCGCTTGAGCACGATTGCGCCTACCTGCGGCTGGAAGTGCGCACCGACAATCCCGCCGCCATTGCCCTGTATGAGCGCAACGGCTACCGGCGCTTCGCGCTGATCCATGACTACTACGAGGATCACGCCGACGCGCTGCGGCTGGAGAAACGCATTCTCCAGCACCGCGATTCACGCGACATCAAGGTCCCCTATTACCGCCAAACCACCGATTTCACCTGCGGCCCGGCCTGCCTGCTGATGGCCATGGGGGCGTTGCAAGCCGATCGCTTGCTGGAGCGACGCGAGGAATTGCAGTTGTGGCGCGAGGCAACCACGGTGTTCATGACCGCCGGCCACGGCGGTTGCAGCCCGCAA
Organism: Pseudomonas sp. B26(2017); assembly: GCF_002113045.1. NCBI lineage: Bacteria > Pseudomonadati > Pseudomonadota > Gammaproteobacteria > Pseudomonadales > Pseudomonadaceae > Pseudomonas > Pseudomonas sp. B26(2017). The sequence continues at coordinate 557,941 of NZ_NEJJ01000001.1, forward strand.
GGCCTGGCACTGGCGGCCTGGCGCCGGGGTTTTACAGTGCGTTTGCAACTGAGCATGACCGGGCCGCTGTTTCTCGACGGAGTGCGGGACGCGCATAAAAAAGACGTCATGCGCCTGGTGCACGACGAGTTCATGGCGCAGCTGAACGACTCCGATGTCGTTCAACTCATTGGCGCAACACTGGACCTTCCGGCGCTACTGGCCAACGGTGGGCAGCCTCTGGTGCTGATCAGCAGCTATCGCCTGACTCGTTCCAAGTCGCCGCACTGGGTAATCGTCACCGACTGCGATGAAGACTTTGTCTACCTGCACGACCCGGATGTCGATCACAGCCAGCACCGTCAGCCCATGGACTGCCAGCATGTGCCGGTCAGCCATGGGGAGTTCGAGAAGATGTGCCGCTTCGGTCGTGGCAAATTGCGGGCGGCGGTTGTGCTCTATGCCCGCTCATCCGCATGAAGGATTCATTTGAGTCCGACTTTGTACAGCGATCCGTCGGACTCATCGGTCAGCACATAGAGGTAACCATCCGGCCCTTGGCGCACATCACGGATCCGCTGTTTCAGTTCGCCCAGCAAGCGCTCTTCATGCACCACCCTGTCGCCGTCGAACTGCAGGCGGATCAGTTCCTGCGTCACCAGCGCACCGATGAAAACGTTGTGCTGCCACGGCTTGAAGCGATCGGCATCGTAGAACGCCATCCCGGTAACGCCCGGGGACTTTTCCCAGACATGGTGCGGCCCTACCGTGCCTTCGGCGGTCTTGCCCTTGGCTTCCGGAATCGGTTGCATGGAGTAGTTGATGCCGTGAGTCGCCAGCGGCCAGCCGTAGTTCTTGCCGCGCTCGATGATGTTCACCTCATCGCCGCCGCGCGGACCGTGCTCGTTTTCCCACACGGTGCCGGTCCACGGGTTGAGCGCGGCGCCCTGGGGATTGCGGTGGCCGTAGGACCAGATCTCCGGGCGCACGCCGGACTGGCCGACAAAGGGATTGTCATCGGGTACTTTGCCGTCGGGGTAGATCCGCACGACTTTGCCTTGCAGCTTGTCCAGATCCTGCGCGGTCGGGCGGTCGTTGTTTTCGCCCAGAGTGATGAACAGATAACCGTCCCGGTCAAACACCAGCCGCGAGCCGAAGTGGTTGCCGACCGACAGCTTCGGCTCCTGGCGGAAGATCACGTTGAAGTCCTTCAGGCTTTTCAGGTCATCCGAAAGGCGCCCGCGCCCCACCGCCGTTCCGGCCTTGTCACCCGCACCGCCGCCCTCGGCGTAGGACAGGTAAACGAGGCGATCCTGTTTGAAATCCGGTGACAGCACCACATCGAGCAATCCGCCCTGCCCCTTGGCCCAGACGTCCGGTACACCGGTGATCGGCGCAGACAGCTTGCCGCCGGCATCCACCACCCGCAGGTTACCGGGGCGTTCGGTCACCAGCATGCCCTGACGATCCGGCAGGAAAGCCAAGGCCCATGGATGCTTGAGCCCTTGGGTAATCGTCGTGACTTCAAGGGTGCCCTGCTCGCTTTGCAGCTCTTTGGGAGCGGCGGCGAACGCCGGGGCTGAGATCAGTGCGCTGGCACATAGACCGGCCAGAAGGGTTTTACGCAACATGCACGATTCCTTTTGTTCGTTTGAAGGGCTGACAGAAGTGGCTCTGCCATTCAACGGTTGCTCCCGCTGTCACGGGCCGGAGGATTGGGAATGAAGGTGGGGGGCTTGCTCGGAACGGAGCGCGGCGGCTGACCGTTGCCGATACCGCGGTTTTCCAGGGTCGGTGGCCGGGGCACTGGCACCGTGTTCGGCCCGCGAAGCGGCGGAGCGCTGGGCTGGGTGCCCTGCATGCTGTTGGGATTCGCCCGGCGGATCGGGCTGTTGTAGGGGTTGTTGCTGTTGCCGGTCGGACTTTGTGCCAGCAACAGCGATGAATACGTGGTTGCGCCCTCGGCGTGAACCAGCCCGCCACTGAGGGCCAGCAACGCAATGCCTAGCAGGAAACGGTTCATGAGCGGCCTCTCTGGATGTGCGTGTTTTGATGCACGTGGCTTAGAGCCTTCGAGTCCACGCTACGCCGTGGGTTCGGATTTGTTAACCCGTCACCGCTAAACAAGATGTAACACGGCTTGACCTGCCGTTTACCGCCGCCTCCGCAAACAACGGAAACTTTTGCGCCGGGCCACGGGTCACCCGAACATCACTTGGAGAACAGCACCATGGCTCGGGCAATCTGGAAAGGCGCAATCAGTTTTGGTCTGGTGCATATCCCTGTGGCGCTGGTTTCGGCGACCTCGTCACACGGCGTTGACTTCGACTGGCTCGACAGCCGCAGCATGGACCCGGTCGGCTATAAGCGGGTCAACAAGGTCACCGGCAAGGAGGTCACCAAAGAGCACATCGTCAAAGGCGTGCAATTCGAAAAAGGCCGCTATGTGGTGCTCAGCGAGGAAGAAATCCGTTCGGCGCACCCGGTGTCGACCCAGACCATCGACATTTTCGCTTTCGTCGACAGTGAACAGATCCCTTTGCAGAACATCGACACGCCCTATTACCTGGCCCCCGACAAACGCGGTGGCAAGGTCTACGCATTGCTGCGTGAAACCTTGAGCAAAACCCGGAAGGTCGCCCTCGCCCGCGTGGTTTTACACACGCGCCAGTATCTGGCGGCGTTGATGCCGCTGGAGTCGGCGCTGGTGCTGGTGAAGCTGCGCTGGCCGCAGGAAGTGCGCAGCCTCGATGAACTGGCGCTGGGCAGTGAAGTGACCAAGCCGCAGTTGGCGAAGGGCGAGCTGGAAATGGCCAAACGGCTGGTTGAAGACATGACCGCGGACTGGACGCCCGAGGACTACAAGGACGAGTTCGAAAACAAGATCATGGCGCTGGTGGACAAGAAGGCCCATGAGGGCAAGATCGAAGACGTTGAGACCGTTGAGGGCGAAGAAGAGCGCAAATCGGCCGATGTTATCGACCTGACCGAACTGCTCAAGCGCAGTCTCGGCGGGAAGGCTCCGGCCAAACCGGCGAAGAAGACCGCCAGCAAGTCAACAACGGCGAAGAAGACCAAAAAAGCGTCGTGAAAATCAAATCGGGCGACTGTCTTTCAACAGTCGCCCGATTCGTCAGATCAGAATGAAGATCGCCAGCAGACCGCCGAAGATCGCCCACTTTTCCATGTAGTAAAGCTTGCGATTGCGCTTTTTCAGCTCTTTGCCACGCAGGCGAATCTTGTAGATTTTGGTAAACAAGCGGTTGATGCCACCCGTGCGGTCACCGGCATCGTTCGGTGCGCCGGCTGCCGACATCACGTTGCGGCTGAACCAGCCGTTGAATGCCGCTGCCCAGCGGTACTTCATCGGACGTTCGACGTCACAGAACAGGATGATGCGGTTCTGGTCAGTGGTGTTTTCCGCGTAATGAATGAAGGTCTCGTCGAACATCACCGCTTCGCCATCACGCCAGTGATAGTTCTCGCCATCGACGTTGATGTAGCAACCGGCATCGTTCGGCGTTTCCAGACCCAGGTGATAACGGTAGGAACCGGCGTACGGGTCGCGGTGACGCACCAGTTTCGAGCCCGGCGGCAATTCGGCGAACATCGCGGCCTTGATCGAGCCGATGCTCTGCACCAGCTCAGTGGTGCGCGGGCACAGTTGCAGCGCCGACGGGTGGCTGTCGCCGTACCACTTCAGGTAGAAACGCTTCCAGCCGGTCTTGAAGAACGAGTTGAAACCAACATCGTCGTACTGGTTCGAGCGCTTGATCTCGCCGGCACGCAGCAGATTGCGGCCTTCCTCACGGATCTCTTCCCAGTGCGTCTGCAATGGAGTCAGGTCGGGGAAGTCTTTCGGGTCCAGATACGGGGTATTGGGCTTTTTCGAGAACAGATAAAGGAAGCAGTTGATCGGTGCCAGGAACGAAGAGTGATCGCTCAGTTGACGACCTAGTTTGTGGCGCACGCGCCCCCGCAGGTGAACGTATGCAATGGAAATGACATATACAGCGGCAATGATGAGTTTCACGGAAATCGTCACACGTCAGAAGTGAACAAACTGCGCGCCTTTCAGGCGTTGGCAACAGGCCTTTCGCAGTGTCTGAATACAAAACAGCGTCCCGGTGGCACATCCCTGAGCCCGCGCGCTGGAAGGGCGCCGGGTGAATGGATGGCATTTTAGCCACAGTTTGTAACCAATAGTGAACCTTCATCTGTGAAAAACTGTCCCGCGATTGCACCAATCGGCACTCCGGGTGTCACTGCCCTATCGTTTAAAGAGCCAGACCAGTACAATCGCCGCCAAACTTTACGCGCCCCCTTGGTTGATGACGGGAATTGCCCCGCCTCAGCGCACTTCGACTCGGGCCAAGCGCTCCGGCCGCACCTCGCTTTTCAGAATGCTTCGCAGGAAAAACCTTTGATTTCTACAGCTAACATCACCATGCGCTATGCGATGGGTGTTTGAGCGGGCTGTAGCGTAGTAATCATTGGGCGAAACCCCACATAACCCCCCACCAAAACGCACACATTGGTACGCCGGCTGGTTCCAGGGCCAATTTTCTGGCCTATGCCGATCTTGCATAACACCCCCTTCAGAACACATTTCCAGGCGTTCGCTCCGGGTGGTCGCGCTCGACCGTTTGTCGGTCGGCTGGTATCGTCCGCCGCCTGCCAATTGACTGTTACCGACAAACAGAGAATTTAAGATGAAAAAAACTCTCGCCTTGCTGGCAGTGTCTACCGGCCTGCTCCTTTCCGGCTGTGCAGGTATTGAACCAGGTGCAGGTTTCGAACCCGGCGCAATCTGGAAAGCCGCGCAAACCACCGACGAATTCACCGATGGAACGACCTCCTTCGTAACCACTGGCGAATTCAGATCGAACACCAGCATTTTCACCAGGGGAATGCACCTTTACCCGGTAGTGCGCAAGGAAGGCAACCAACTGTATGTTGGCGTGATGTCGGGCGGACGCTTCAAAATTCCAGTGGGAACCGTACAACTCCGCATCGACCAAAATGAGGCATGGACGATTACCCCGCAGGAAACGCCCATTGCAATGGTGCCGCCAGCCCCGAACTTTGTTCCGCCAAATCTCCCGCCGGATCAGGCCGCGATTATCAAAAGCGCCCAAGAACAGGCGATGCTATCCACCACGCAAATGATGAGCCCTTACACCGTCACCGGTGGCGAAAAGGCGAAAACGATCATCAAGCAAATGCTTAGTGGCCACATCATCAAGTATCGAACCGTGGGCATCAACCAGGCGGCATCCACAACCGGAGAGGCTGTAATCGATAAATCATTTGCGGATGCTCTTCAAAAAATCGGCGTCAATCCACGGGAGCTGTAACGGATGAAAACCTGGCAACTCGCTGTACTCTGGGTTCTCATATTCGCAAGTCCCTGGTACGCCAAAAAGCTGCCGAAAGGCGCCGGCCCGGTTGCCGGCGTGTGCGCAGCAATCGCCCTGCTCGGCTTCCTTGCCTACTCGATGCCATGGGAATACAGCGCCGGATTCGCGCTCTTTTTTATCGTCGCGTGCAATTTGAGCAAGTTCCCGGCGGGGATTCAGGCAGTCATTGCCACCGTTGGCGGCGCCGCCGTTGTCGTCCTGATTGGATACCTGGTCTATTTGATCTTCACCGGGCATCTGTCGCTGGCGGAAATGAACGAAATGAGGCGCGATTTCCCGGATCGCTACTGAGCAACCTTCCCCCCTTCAAGCCCGGCCATTGCGCCGGGCTTTTTCGTTTCTGCGCCGCGCACCTGGTCATATGCCGCCTCGCACGCCAGGCCGGCTACCCTGGCGCGGTCGTAAGCCGCAGCCAGGATTCCCGATCTTTCGTCAGCCCGCTTGAGCATGTCGGAGAGCAGTCCGGCGGCGCGGGCGGCTGCCTCGCCTCGGCTGGCAATTCCGGGATCACCGCAGGCGGCACCGACACGGGCAAGCTGATCGGCTGCTGTGCGCACCCGGTCACCAGCAGCGTCAGCGCCAGACACATCAGCGGCCACAGCCGCGCCTTGAACTCTCGCATTCTCCCCCACCTCATTGACGGCGACCTGGCGCCGTTGTTCTTCTTGCCGCTGCTGGCGCTCGTCGTCCGCCTGCGCCTGGGCTTGCTGCGCTTGCAGGTCAGACCATTTCGCGCTCCAGCGTCGATCCGACGCGCCTTCGCCGGCGCTGTACACCCAAACCCCAACGCCAACCAGCAGGCCGACCACCAACAGGCAGGCCAGCACCAGCAACGCCGCTCGGTAACGCTCAATCAGCGCGCTCATGCCAGCGCCCGCCGAACGCCCTCGGCCAAGATCACCGGCGAATATTCGTAATTGGCGTTTTCGTGACGGATGATCGCGCGCACCAAGGCGGTCATGATCCGCTGCTCTTTCACGCTGGCCAGCTCCTGGTCAGCATCTAACCCGGCCTCCTTGGCGACCGCCCGGATATATGAGCCGGTGTCGTTCTCAATCCCTGGGGCGTACCTGGTCAGGATCTGGCGAATGGTTTTCAGACCGCGCCGCTGGTGATAGGTAATCAGGATTTTGCCCAGGCATCGAATGCCGTTTTCCGGCGTGTCGAATCGGCAAAAGCGCGACTCAACCTCGATATCTACAGGCAGCTCACCCACCCATTGGTTGGCGCTGTTGTGGTCGACGTTGCCGGGGTTGTTATTGCGTACTCCCCGCGTAATTGCTTGTGTCATGTTTTCTCCAGGCACAAAAAAACCCGCCGAAGCGGGTTATGGATGTTCAAATCTGTCAGGCGGTGTCGACCTTTTCCCCGGTTGCGTCACCGGCGATTTCGGGGATGTCTGGAGCGTCCGGCCACACCGGCGCGGCTGGCCAGGTCGATTGCGTAGACACTTTGCCCAGGGCGAACTTGTAAGCCTTCCAGTCTTTAAGACTGGCCGTCAGACTGGCCAGCTCGGCCTCGTCATCCTCTGTCGCCACGCCAGCCTCAACGCCATAGCCCAACGTGTCGACGCGATCTTGAATCCGCGCGATTTGCTTGGTGGCTACGGCATTCAGCGACGAAAGCTCAGCCTTGGCGGCTGCCAGCTCCTGGGCAGCGGCGGCGGCTTCCGTCATTTCTTTGGTGATCAGTTGCGACCAGTCGATTTTTGCAACGGTTACATCTGTCATTCTTCGCCCTCTTTTTGTACTGGCAATGGTTGCGGTAGTGCCACTACGCCATCCGGGACATCCAGCAGCGGCTCAGGGAATGCCTGTTCAGGGCTAAAATTTGCCGGGATGGGAAATAGAAGTGTGAATTCTAGTTCTTCGCCGGTCATTGTGACTTTTGTGTAAGCGCCGAAGGCATTACCCTCAATAGCGCCCACCGGCAAGATGTCACCATCCTGCATACGGCTGAAGTCGTAAAGCACGTTGTTAACCGTGACCGTATTGCCAGATTTAATAACTAAAATCGGATCAACATCCATTCGAATGGGTGAAAGATTGATTTTCATTAATACCACCTTCCTACAGCAATAAGTTGAACAGCACCAGCGACCGCCGTGTTTAACGCCGATAGCAATCTATGTGCACCGGTATTAGTAGCGCTTGGCGAATTGAAAGTGCACGGCCATTGTGACGTAGACCCTGCTCCTGGAACAGCCCCCATGGTTACGGCGATAGTATAGTTTGCCGAAAACGCCATTGGCCACTCAACGCCGTATGCATCACTACCAAAGACATAACCGTAAGAATACGAACCCGAGCTGTTAACGTTGATGGTCGCCGTGCATATCAGAGCGCCATTTCCAAACTTAATATAATGGCCATTAGCATTAAGGCCCGCCTCCACAATCCCGCCTGTAACAATGCCTAGCGTTGAGTTGTAAGATGCGGTAGCAAATGCAGTGTTCTGGTCATAAACCAGTCGCCAGTTCCCCCATGCGTTTGTCGCGTATTTCGAACGAATGTATTCGGGCTTAGTCCCAACGGTGCCGTCGAACGCAATCCATCGCTGGTGAACTGGCGAGCCTGAACCCCCACCCGGAATACCGATAGTCTCTAGATACCCATATCTCTCACTCGATGGAAACGTGCCTGTGTTGTTCACATAGTTAACAGCGACACGGCCAAAAGGAACTTTGGTTACATCGTCAATATCCCCAATAAAGTACGGCACGGCTCCACCAATCCCGTAGTCACCGACCTTTAAAACATGTCCGACTGTCGGGTCTATTTGCGACGTTGTTAACGTCGCACTTGCAGCGCTACCAAGCGACCCGAACTCACTTTCCAGCGACTCAACGGAGCTGTCTAGTGATTCCGTATGCCCTTGCAACTTACCAACCGCGCTAAGAACAGAATCGGACGCGGTAACTGTTCCATCGGCAACGCTGAGCCCGGTCAGCGCCGTGCCGCGCACAGCAGACGGAATGGTGTCGGTCGACGCCCCAAGAAGTGCGCGCCCGGCATCAGACAGCGTTACCATTTCCAGCTCGCTGTCGCCGGTCGTGACCAGCAACTGGTTAGCCTCCCAAACTGACGACGCAATGGCGGTCAGCTTCGCATTCGTCGGCTGCGCGACATTGCCACCGTACAGCTCTGTGAAGTTGTCATTTACTTTTCGGAACGCCGAGCGTGCGTCGTCGCCATCGGAACCGCCAGGAGCAGTGCCCAAATTAATAGTTTGTTGGGTCATAAATGCCTTCTAGATTTGGAAACTATACCGCTTGCTTAGCGAAAACAGCCGGTAGATAAAATGCAAACGGGTTATTCAATGCAACTGTTAAGGCGTATAACTTCTGGTTTGGAAAATCCCACCAGCAATAAAGTTGGCGAGCAATACCGCTACCCGAATTCATATCCATACCGAAGGTATTAATTAGCATGAATTCATTTTCTGGAAAGTCGAACGGCACTGAATAATAAATTCTATACAACCCCTGATCGGTCGTGTCATAACGCTCATAAGTCCAGTTTTGGAAAGCCCTGGTGAATGTTGCGTTGGGCGTGCCCGAGTCAAAAAGAAGCGCACCCGATCCGTTCCAAATCCTCATACCGTAATCCGCCGCAGCCTGGGCGCCGAAAGCGGCGACGAAATATCGACCGTTTGGCTGCGCCGTATTATCGCTGTAGGCACGGACATAAAACCCTGTCCAATTACCAGCAGAACCGATTAGGGACATCAGGCATAGGCCGGCGACGGCGTTCACCGTATCAGGCCGAACGAAAACTAACGGAGGCTCCTGGGAGGTAACAGGGCGAGCGAAATAGGTTGTAGAACCCATTCCGCTATCACCTGTAGGCGCGTATCTCCCGGAGCTAATAACCACCAATCTGGAATACTCAGAATCGAGGGTTACGACGCCGCTGCCGTTCGTAAATTGAACGCCATACGTCATTATGACCACCTCATTACAATAAGCCGCATTGTTCCGGCAGTTGAACTGCTCGCATCATAAGTTCGCGTGTAGTTGTAGACGCGGACAACGCCGTCTAGCATTTCCGTTTCAAACTGCCTTTCATTGCTGGTGTAAGTTCCATTCGGAATAACAATTGCAGTTCCGTTGCTTGTATTCACCCCAGGTACAGAAAAATCCTGCGTTGTTTTTGCAGCGGTTGAAAATGTAACCAAAGTTGAAAGAACAACGCGGATTGTAAAAGAGTTTTCATCGAGTTGAAGCGTTCCATCAGCGCCCCAAATCCTTATCCCATAACTACTCATACGTCCAAGTTGCCCCACTGATAACGTTTAACGCCGTTCTCGTCGAAAACTTTGCCGCCGTAGTTATTGATCGATTGGTGCGCCCCGCCGCCGAGCGCGCTATTCAACTCAAATGTTCCACTTACAAAGTTGATTAGTATCCCTTGCGTCCCCGCGACATAGTTCGGGCTTCTCAGCTCACCGGACACGATCAACTGCTGAATCTGCGCCTGGCTGATAAACGCGCTTCGAATCACGGTCTGGCCGTTCTCGATGGCGAACATCGTTTGAGGCGTGCCATTGACCTGGCTCATGACGGCAAATCGGTCAGCCAAGAATGTGACCAGCGACTGGATTCCGTTTTCCGTGTTTTCGACCCCGATGCCCATGCCGGCGGCGTAATACTGGCCGTTACTGTCTACGCCGACCTTGATAACCCGGCTGGCGCTAACGTTGCCCTCCAGGTCGACAACCGCTTGAGACGTGTCCGAAACAAGCGCTGTGGTGTCCCCAAGCTGGCTTTGCAGCGTGGTCACCGACTCGGTGAATGCCTGGTCGGCGGTCGCCCGCGCGGTGATTTCCTGCTGGAGCGCCGCGCTTGCGTCGTCGAAAAGAGCGGATACCGTCGTAATCTGGCTGGCCAGGGCTTCATCAGAAGTAACCCGCGCCTCGATTTCCTGCTCAAACCGGGCGTTGAGGTCGTCGCCGACCTGCGCCTCTACCACGTCGATTCGCTTGCTGATTGCCGAGTCAGCATCAGAAAACGCGCTGTAGATGGTGTAGGCCGTAGCGTCTACCCCGGAGTCGCCAGCCTGCCAGTCGGTGTCGCCCGCCATCAGCGGGAACACCTGGGCTTCTACGCCCACCATCCTGGTGGCCATCGCTTGAATCTCGCCGTCAATCTCCTGGACGCTCGTTTCTACCGAATCCACTCGCACCGCCAGCGCGGTGACCAGATCCCCGAGGGACGCATAGTCGCCCAGCGACTCCCAGTAACTGGTGTCAGTAAGTGGCGTGCCCGCCGGCACGTCCTGCGTTGCCCGGTAAAGCTTCCCGTCATCCTTCACCAGCGAGCCGGACAAATAGGCCTGCTCGGAATCCCAATTGGGCGCCCCGGCAAGGTCGGATAGCTGCGACTGGAGTGTATCGAGCTGCGACTGGAGCGCCTTGTCTCCCTCGGTCAACCGCTCATTCACAGAGCCGGCGCCGTCGCCGCTGATTTTCTCGATTTCCGAAAGCAGATCCTGCCCGAGCTGCGTTTCCGTAATTTGCCCGGTGATGTAATCCAGGATCGCGTTCGCATCGGCGCTCGAAACGCCGTACACCCATTCCGACCATTCCCCCACGTTCCCGGTCTTGTCCACCAGGCGCGCGCGGAAATACCGCACCACCCCGGCAGCCATACCCGAATGGACGTACAGATTTGTCGGGTAACCGAACAGGCCCAGGCTCAGCGGATCTTGCCCGGTGCTTTCGGACGCCATTTGCAACTCGGTGTACGCGGTATCCTCGGCGCCCTCGGGCATTCCCCACTCAACGCGGATTGCGAAAATCTCGCTGGTGGTGCGCAGGTAGGCCACCACCGGCGGCGCGCCAACCTTGCCGTTCAACGTTGTGAGCGCCGACGACGTAGGGAGCGACGACGTTTTCAGCGCGTTGACTGCCCGAACGCGGGCGATGTAATCGCCGGCGTAAATGCCTCGCACGTCCACGGACAGCTCGCCAGTGCGCGGGACTTGCACCCACTCACGCGAACCCCAGCGCCACTCGATGTCATACGCGACAGCGCCTGGCGCCGCAGTCCAGGCGATGGTCATCACCGTTACGGCGATACCCTGCTCAATCACCACGTATTCGCTAATCAGCACCTCTGACGGCGCGTCCTGGATGCCAATCGGCAATGCGCTGATCGGGCGGTCATCCAGCACCGCGCCATAATCGATGGTGTCGAACTTGCTCGGTTCGTGCTGGATCACTTCCAGTTCGTACTGGTGCCACTCCGGGCGGGTGATGTTGCGCACCAGGAATTGCAGCGTGTTCAGGTCGTCGAACTCCAGCACCCACCCCGCCTGCGCCTCCGGCGTTTCGCTGAATTCCGATTGAACGGTGACCTTGCGACCGTCCACAGCGGTGATCACCCGCGATTCGGTGGTGCCGCTGGGGAGGTTCACCCAAAGGCTTGCCGTCGTCGGGATAGTGATTTCCCGGTCAAGCGTGATGACCTTCCCCGCAACCGCGCTCACACGCCCGCCGTTGATGCGCCCGACCAGCATCGGGTCGGCCACGGCAATGATTTCGCCGGGCTTCGGGATGCCGCCATCGAGGCCGACGCGGAACGTCGCGCCGCGTGTCTGCGTCTGCTCGGTGATCAGCGCGTATTGCCCCGCTCGCTGCGCCTGGCCCCGAGACGTGCAGCCATAGGCAGGAACATCGAGCTGGTTGATTGCGCCGGTTTCCGCCAGCGCTTCGTCATCAAACACCGGCTCCTTGTCGGTGTCGTAGGCCTGCGCCGGGTTGTCCCAGGTCACCATTGCCAGGTTGTGCCGGTCGCGCGCCCTCGTGCCGGCGTAATTGATTTCCCCGTAGTTCAGAATCTGCGAAGGGTTGTAGGTGTACACCGGGTCGCCGGGCATGTCGGCGGTGACGGTGATTTGCGAGCCGTCCCAGGTGGACATCCCATGAAACACCGACGCCAGATCCTGGAGAACCGCGTAGCCATCGGCCTGTTTTTGCAGGTAGATATTGCAGGCGTATCGCGGTTCCTGCCCGCCGTTGCCGTCCGAAACCATCTGGTCGCAGTATTGGCCAATGCGGTACAGGTTCCAGCGATCGATCATCGTCGCATCGATCCGGTCGCCGAGTCCGTAATACGGGTTTAGCACCAGGTCATAGAAGATCCACGCCGGGTTATTGGTGTACGCCTGCTTGAACGTGCCGTCCCATACCCCGTTCGTGGTGCCGGTGCCGACTGTCGAGTAAGTCCTGGTGTCCGGGTCATAGTTGGCCGGGACGCTGATAATCCGTCCGCGCATCCGCACAGCGATTTTTGCAATGTCCCCGCCGAATTGCTGGGCGTCGTACTCCACGCAGCCAACGGCGGTAAGCGGGTATTCCTGGTCGCTGTCGACAATCTCGGCCACGGCCTCGACCACCATGCTATCGGCGACCAGCGAACTGTTCGCTTCGGCAGTCAGGCGGCGCGCCCGGATCGTCCAGCGGCTGCCCGCCGGCAAGTCGATACGGTGGCTTCGCTCGTAGTTGGTGACGTTCTTTCGATCAACGAATGAGGACAGCACCTGGACATATGCGCCGCCATCGGTGGCGACATCAATCGCGTATTCGATCCGAACGCCGTTGATATTGCCGCTGGAGTCTTGCGACTGGAGCGTCGGCCAGCCGAAGCGAACCCGAACCGCGTCCAGAACGGGGTTCGTGACGGTGTAAATCCACGGCGCCGTTGTGAGCAATGTTTGATTGACATCGATTTCATTGGTCGATTCGGCAATCCCGTCGAGCCGCGACTGGTCAAGCTCACCGTTGCGGAACTGCCATTTGACGCCCGGATAGTTCTCGGTGCCGTCCGCGTTCACCAGTGGCGTTCCTTCCAACATCACCGACTGGTTGCCGTTGACCGGGCCGACGATTGGCCCCCAGCTCCAGATGTAGACAATCCGGGCCGTCGCCAGCGATGGAGTGCTGTTTTCCGCGACGGTCGGTTGTTTGGTGCTGGACGACCCGCCCTTACCGCCGGCGATCTGGCTTGGAAGTGCTAAAACGCTCATGCATACCCCATAAAAAAACCCGCCGTAGCGGGTCGTTAAGCCTGGTCTTGCGTGTAGATGGCGCCTGATTCAACGGCGCCGCCGATTTCCCGTTCGCCGTACAGGATTGGATAGGGGTTCCCCTGGGCAACGGTCGTAACCGCACCGCCGAACCCATAGCTGGGGTTGTTGCCGTCGTCGTTGTTGGCTGAGTCAGGCATTCCGGTCGTGGGTGAAAGCATCTGCACAACGCCCCCAAGCCCGACCGCCGCACCACCGGCCAGCAGCGCCGCGCCCAGGGCCGTGGACGTGCCGCCCGTGAAGACGCCGGCAACGATCAGCACGACGCCGAGAACGACCTGGAATAGCCCCGCCTGCTTGCTGCCCTGGATCAGCGGCACAATTCGAATATCGCTGTCGTCAGCGCCCTGCATATCGAACTCTTGCGGGTCAGCGTTCCGGCGCCCACAAAACACGCTGAAAACCAGGCCCCGCTTTTCGCCCTGGCGAAGAAACTTTTCAAATCCTGGAACCATCGAGCAAAGCGCGCGAACGGCATCCCGGACGCTGTACACGCTCAGCATGTACTCGCGCCCGAAGTGCTTTCGCATCACGCCATAAAGCACCACCCGGCGCATCACCGGCTGTCTTGGGTTCATGGTCTGTATTCCTTGTGTCGCAGAATCAGTTTCAAGCGGCTGGCCATCGAAAACCCGTAGATATCTCGACTGGCGGCGCGCCCTGGCATGTGGTGATAGATGAACGGGCCGGCGGCGCCCAGGGCTGGAGCCTGTTCGCTTTTCAGCTCTGGATCGCTGCCAAGGTAGATGGCGGCGTGATTCGGGAAATGGCACGGGCGACCAGGTGTCGGAACCTGGAATACAAGCATGTCCCCACGCTTTGGCTCGTTGACCCGCACGAACCCGGCGCCGGCATAGCTTTCTTCGTACAGGCTCGCGCCGGCGGGATCTTCCCACCACAGTTCCGAGCGTTCGAAGTTCGGCAGGTCTAACCCGGCCTCGCGTGCGTACCAGTCACGGCAGGCCGACCAGCAGTCGAGCAGACCATGGGCGAACTCGCGGCCCAGGAGCGGCGCCTGGTAGCCCGAGGGCTTGAACCACTCCATTTCGCCACCTGGCCAGGCCACGATCCCCCACGGCAATTCGTGAAGCTCACAGCTCACGCGGTCGGTCATGCTGGGCTTTGGCGAGCGGTCAGGGTGCGAATGGATCACCGCCAGCAGTTCGCCGCGATCCTCCGCGTCGGCAAAGTCGTATTTGTCGATAAGGAAATTCCGCAGCTTGTCGCCGGCGGCGTTCCCGCATGGGACGTACTCCCGCCCGGTGCTGGTCTTGACCAGCAGCCCGCAAGCCTCGGCGGGATACTCGCGCTGGGCGTGGTCTTGGATCGCGGCTGTCAGTTGCTTGCTGATCTTCATTATTTCGAACTCGCTATCAGGCTGGCGCCGACCGAACCGCCGAAACGGCGAGTGTTTCCGCGCAGTTTGCAACTGCTCCACCAGCCCCCACACCGGTCAAGCGCGGGGTTGTCGGTCGCTTCGTTTTTCTTGGTGAAATAGCTGGTTCCGGTGTAGGCGCAGGCCTCGCCCCGGTACTGGCCGCGAATCGCCCAGCGGCATAGCTTCGTGATCTGCTGGGACGGGAGCTGGCGCCCGCCAAGGTCTATCGGACTGGAAAGCTCGAACGAAACCGCCGACAGGTTTTCGGATGTCTTCTGCTCGATGTTCCACAGCCCGACCCGTGACTGGTCGGCGGCGTTGGGGTTGCCCTCGGCGAAATTGGCGGCGTCCAAAAAATGCTTGAACGTCTCAATCACCGTCACCCGCGCGCCGGCAAGATCCTTGTATTGCAGGCAGATCGCGGAGATTGCGCCCCGGATGCCGTCCAGCTCGTTCGCAAATTGCATGGTTGGCGTGGCGGGCCGGCCATCGCCGCGAATGTCGAAGCCTTTCGCCTCAAGCTGAATCGCGGTGTACAGATTCCCCTGCCAGATAATGTCGCCTTCCTGGGCGTGGCCGTGGAATCGCCAGATCGTTGCGCCCAGGCGAGTGGCGTCCAGCTCGTAGAGCCGGATCAGGTTTCCCGGCTCCAGCTTCTGAATGTCGTTCGTGTAAATCATGCAGGCTCCAGCCTTGTGTCAGGGGTTGAACACCTGGTTGAACGTCGCGGTCAGCGTGTAGATGCCGACGCCCTGGGTATCGATCTTGTAGCCGTCCGGGGCGCGGTAATAACCCTGATCGCCGCCGGGCGGCGTCCACAGAAATGACTTGTAGCCCTCCTGGGCATCCAGGAAATCGCGAATTTCCTGGAGCTGGTCACCGGCGGTCGTCGCCGTCTTGAGCCGACCGACCGCGCTGATATCCCAGGATTCGGATTTGGTGTTTATCCCGATGCCGCCGGCCTGGCTGTATCCGTCTCCGAAATCATTGCTCCAGGTGCGCTGCGTGATCGTTCCCGAAGAACCGACCCGAACGCACCAGGTAAAAGTGTCCATAGTCACCGTCTCCACAGGCGCCCGCCCTGGGCCATTTCACGATCCAGGAATTGCCCCATTTGCTGTTTGATTGCGTCACTGATGGTCTTGCCTTGGGTGCGCGCGTCTTCGTCCGACATTCCGGGCTGCGCTTGGACAGTCACCGGCGCGTTGAACGTGACGTTGCCGCCCCGCCCGCCAGCGGCACTCGATTGCACCTGGTCAAGCGTCCTATCCAGTTTTGCGCTTGTGCCCGCCGTGGTGACCCGCTCGCCCTTCTGGAGCAACCAGGTTCCCGTTTCAGGCACTGCATCGATACCGTCGTGAGCCATGCCGGACAGCGCCGCAGACGCCACACCCGCAACCATCGGCGCCGTCGCAACCGCAGCAGCAGCCGCAGCGGCTGGCGCCGCCGCTGGGCCAATGAGCGGGATAGCAGCGGTCGAAGCAAACGCAGCGATCTGCGCCTGGAACGATGTCGCTTGCGCGTTGGCGACCATGGCCAGCGCCGCCGAAGACTGCGTAGTCTTGCCGACGATCAATTGCACGCCCTGGTAAACAAGCCATTGCGCAGCCATCTTGGTAAGCGCGCCGATGATCGATTGCGCCATGCTCGATGCAAGATCGGTCACGGCGTCGCCGGCGCTCTCTTGGCCCTGGATGATTTGCGAAAAAGCGTTTCCGGTGTCGGTGGTCAGATCGTCAAGCGTCCCACTGACGAAATCAGCGGCCTGTTGCTGGTAGTTCTGCGCCGTATCGGCGTAGTTCTGCCAAGCATCCTTGGCGCCGCTCAACCAATCCGACTGCGCTTCGTCCAGCTTGTCGTAATAGTCGAGCTGGGCGCTGTAACGGTCATCGAGCGCCGATTGCAGGTCGCCCGTTTCCTTGTCGAAAAGATCCTTACTGATATCCCCGGAGTTGTATTGCGATTCCAGGTCGGCCAGCTTCTGGTTGTAATCCTGGCGGATTTGCAAAAGCTCTTGCAGGCGCTGCTTTTGTTTGTCCCCATCACCGGCGCCAGCTAAAGCGATGTTGAATCCGGCCTGCGTCGTGTCGTTCTCGCCTTTGAGTCCAGCGGCATACGCAGCAGCCTTGGAGTTGTCCTCGTTGGCCTTCTTGAGCTGTTTCAGACGATCCAGCTCGGTGGCGAGCTGCATAAGCCGATCTTGCTGCTGGGAATTCAAGCCCTTGAGCTTTCCCGACACGATGTCGAACTGTAGCGACTGGACTTCGGTCGCATCCTTGCTCTTGCTCGCGTCGGTATTTATGAGCGCAATCTGGCGCTGATAATCTTTCTCGGTGTCCGCGAACTGACCTTGCAGTTTCTTTTGTGCGGCCTCGACAGCGGCGGTCGCCTTGGCCGATCCATTCAGCGCGGCAATCTGTTTGTCGATTGCGTCAATCGAGCGCTGATAGCGCGCAGCATTCGCAGAATCGGTTTTCTGCGCATCGACCAGCGTCGCCCGGTCGGATTGCAACTTGTTGAGCTTGTCGTAGGAATCCAGCAGCTTGGTTACCGAGCCACTGGCGCCCGTCGTCGTCCCGGTCAGCGTTTTTTGCTGGTTGGCAAGCTCAGCGGTCGCGGCGGAGACATCCTTTGTCTTTTCCTCCGTCCAGCCCATCAACTTGGTATAGGCGTTGTAGCTAGCCAGGCGCTCGTCAGACGCTTTTTTTGCGGCGTTCAGGTCTTGGCCGAACAGATCGCCGACAGCCAGCGTCGGGTTCGTGACAAGCTTGTTCAGCCCGCTACCGGCCTTCAAATATGCGGCAAGGTTGTCGTTCGTTTGCTGCTCAGTCGCAACGCCGGCCAGGTGCTGATCCTTGGCAGATCCGAAAAATTCGGCCTTCAAGGTTTTGTACTGGTTGACCAGGCTTTTCAGATCGCTGGGAAGCTGCGCGATCCCCTTCGAAGCAGCGGCAACCAGTTGAACAACGCCGCTTGCAAGGTCGGCCATCCCTTGCTGAAAAGCCGGATCTGTAACGACATCGCGCAGCACGTCGAGCGAGTTTTGCAGCGGCGACAGATCGACATTCGCCAGCCCCGCCACAAACTGATTTTTCAGACCGTCGACCTGGGCGCCCAGGCTCTTGATCAGGGTGTTTGCCTTCACCAGATCGTCGATTTGCTTCGGACTCATTGAGATTCCGAAGTCCTTCGCCTGTTGAAGCATGTTCTTCAGGCCCGCCGCGCCGTTGTCCAGGAGCGGCAGCAGCTTGGAAAGGTCGTTACCCAAACTCTCGAGAATGTTGATTTTCTCGGATTGAGTTCCAACCTTTCCCAGCGCGTCGGCGATGGCAAGCAACTGCTTGTCGGGCGCCATCTTGGCCAGGTCTTCAGCCTTGAGGCCCAGCTTATTCAGCACGTCGACAGCTTCACCGCCACCGGTGATTACTGCGTCACCGATTTTGTCTCCAAGATCCTTGAAGATATCGGCCATGTTGTCGCCGGAAATACCGGCGCTTTGCGCTGCATACTCCCACGCCTGGAGCGTCGAAGTTGCGATATTCAGGGACTTCGCCCAGTTGTTGGTTTCAGCCGTGTTCTCGGCTACGTGTTTCAGCATCACCAGCGAAGCGGTGCCCAGGCCCACGGCGGCAGTTGCCGCCGACGCCAGGCTCACACCTACGGCTTTTGCGTCCTTCTCAACCGATTTTCGCCACTGCGAAGAACCTCGCTCAGCCTTGTCCAGACCCGCGACGAAACCACCAACCTGGGCGATGACATCAAGTGTCAGCGTCCCTAGCGATCTTGATGCCATTGCAACACCCACAAAAAAACCCGCCGAAGCGGGTTATGCCCAAGACTTCCGAGCCTCTTCCAAGGAAATAGGTCGGTCTTCCTCATGCGGCATGAAATCCAACATGGTGAACGGCGTCGGCCTGGTTTTCGGATCGCGCGCCTGGTTGGCTAGGATCGTCGCGAGCAGGGCGAAACCCCGCTCGACTCGCATCCCTACATTCAACGACCCGCGCCGCGCCCGATACTTCTGCCAGGCGTGGAACTCACGCAGACTTAGGTTTTCTTGCGCGAGCGCGACCGTGGGGCCACCGATTCCGGCAAGGACAAGTTCGTGCCAGAACTCGTCGAGGTCTGAGAGTTCGACGTCTTTCCCATGTTGTTCACCTCATGGATGGCGCCGAGCAATGCAACGGTAAGGTTGCCATCCAGGGCGCCCAGCCGTTTGGTGCTGTCTGGATCTTTCGCCAGCTCTGCCGTATCAATCGGCCCGTGGGTGATATCCAGCACGGTGAACACCGGGCTACCCTCTTCGTCGCAGATCGCGGCAGCGATCCGACCGGCAATGCTGTCTTGCTTGCCGATGACCGACAGAACGTCGCTGACAGCCGACTGATAGCCCAGCGGGCGAACGTAAACGGTCGCCTCCAGCGTCGTCTCGCCCTGTTGCCATTTGATTTGCTTTTCAACCGGGCGCCCGGTGAAGGCGCCGGCCTGTTGCAACGTCTTGAGGTTCAGTTTCATCCGTTATGCGCTCCCGCTGTCGTCAGCGTCCGACGTGTCCTTGATGACCCACGCGGAACCGCCCGAGCGCTGAATAGTGGCCGCAGTGGTAACCACAGCGTTTGCGGTGAAGTCGAACGGGAAATCAGACACGTAGCCGTCAAAAATGAACCAGGTGCGCGTTTTCGGAAGTTCGAAGTCATCGCCGGCGGTGTTGACAGTTGGCGGGATGTCGCGACCGTCAGACCAGCCCACTGCCCAGGAGATATTTTCGATATCGTCATCCTCGGACAACTGATGGAGTCGAACGTGGGAGGCGTTACGCGGGTCAGCGTTGAGAGTGAGCGAAGCCTGGCCCGGAGTGCGCAGACCGCGCAGGTAGGTGCGGATCGCCGCGCTCAGACAGGTAGTTTCGATCTGGTCGGCAGGGTTGCCGCCTGGACTGAATGCGGTTGCACATTCAATTTCCAGAACTTCCATTTTGGTGGGGTCGTCGACAGTTGGGACAAGGGCGTATACCTGCGTGCCCTGGCTCAGAATCGCCATAAAATTTCCTCTTATCCAATAAAAAACCCGCCGAAGCGGGTTTGTTTTTTCATTGCTGGGCTACCTGTAGCTCCACCAGTCCACGTCGAAACTGAGGCGGTAATTCCCGGTTTCCTGGTCGCGCCCCTCAGCTCCCCAGCGGGTGATGTAGGCGTGCGACTCGATGGCGTCTCGTAGCGCGTCGCGCACTTCGCGGGCGTCCGATGGAGAGCAGGCGTAAACGTCGACCTGGAGCGAAAAACCGTCCACGTCAGGGCGCTGCGCCAGGTAGTTCTCCGGCGATCCGCCCACCAGTTGCCAGACCGCATACGGCTTGGCCACGCCTTCCGGCGCTTCCCCGAATGGATAGAGCCTGGTCGGCGATGCCCCCAGCAGCTCCAGAACTGCCGTATCAGCCGCGCAAACGGTGAAAATGGGTGCATCCATCACCCACCCCCTATTGCGGCGTCCAGCGCCGCGCTAAGGGTTGCTTTCCTGGCGCGGTTGATCGCTCGGTCAATGTTCTTTTCATACTGGACGGCGAAGGTGTTCGTTACCTCGCCGATACTGCTTTCAATCGCCGGACGCATGAACGGCTTTGCCGCCATCTTCTCGGTGCCGAACTCCAGCAACCGCCAGTGAGGCGTCGCCGAACCAGACGCCAGGTCGCCGCCATTTGCCAGAACAGCGCCTTTCAGCACGCCCACACGGAACCCGAGGTTGCCGGTGGACTTGAACAGCCGACCGTTCCAGCGCAACGCGATGTTCGAAGCAATCGAACGACCTGTTTCCTTGTCGTCGAGCGCTTCGGCGCCTTCCTGGGCTTTTTTCACCACCACTTGAGTGGCTCGGCGTAGCGCGGCACGTCCGCCGCGATACCGGACATCCTGTTTCACCTCGCCCAACTTCCCCAGGAGCGAATCGAGGCCGGTAATGCTGAATTCCACACCGTCAGCCATATTTCACCCCCTGCGAAACCAGAATGGTCAGATACTCCAGGCCGGAATCCTGGTCGGGCAGCGGCTGGCCAGCGATGGCGCAGACGTTGCCCCGATGGATAATCCGCATCGTCGGCAACACGCCGGCGCGGTAACGAATCACCACGCGGGCGGTTGCTTCCGACTGGCCGGCTTGCGCGGCCAGCAGGTCGCGCGCGGACAGCGGCGCGAAGCTCGCCGGCACCCGCTCCCACACCGTCACCCAAGCCTTTTCCATTTCGCCTGTCTGCTGGTTCTGAGTTAGCTGTTCCTCCTGGATATCGATCCGCTGTCTCAGCGTACCGGCCCGCATCAAACACCCATCCGAACGCGGTACGGGTCGAGCCAAACCTTTGCCGCTACCGGCATTTCTTCATCGTCTTCGCGATCAGCGAACAACCGCCCTAGCTTGAGCAGGCAGGCTGTAGTGATATCCGCGTTCAACACGATTCCATACGCGGCGGCGTCGGCCCGTTCCTGGGCCATTGCCAGATCCTGGCAGGCATACGACAGAAGCCGCTTGCGGTCTTCCTGATTCTCAACCTGGTTCGCAGCCTCAACCGCCGCCGTGTAACTGGTGCGGGCAGTCGCCAGTTGCTCGGGAACGGCAGCCTTGGCCGTATCGAGCGCTTCCTGGTCGGCGTAGAAATTCCGGTTCAAGTAGGCCATTGCAGACAGCTCAGCGCCGTCGAGTTGCGACTGGATCAAGTCCTGGTCGTCAGGCTCGGCGAGCAAGTGTTTCATGGCCAGATCGATGTCAATCAAGCTCATAGGTCACCCCCGAGCGCGGGTGCGTCCTGCCGCCTTGTTCGCCGGCGGGGATGCAGCCTTGTTTTCTGGCTTGGCAGCAGCCTTGCCGCCGTAATCCTCGATCAGTCCATTGCGAAGCAGATCGCGGGCGCGCAGCTCGTCGACGGTGATATTGCTACCGCGCTTCGCGTACTGGCCCTGATTGTTGAAACCCTTGATAGTCGTCACTTCGATATCTGGCATCAGTCGCAACGCCTGGTTTCCCAGGCGTTCCCCGTGTGATTAGGCCGACGCCGAGTCGAATTCGCCGTGAACGAACGACTCAGGGCGGTACACCGCCAGCGCCAGACGTTCCTCGGCGCGAATGGTGACCATGTTGGTGCGGAAGTTGTCGCCGTCTTCGGTCGACACTTCGACCGCCGCGTCCTCGCGGTCGAATACCTGGGCGGCAACGTCCATTGCGCCAACCAGGAATTCGCCCTCTGGAACGGCGTTGGAATCAACAACCGGCAGCTTCCACATGCGCTGCACGCCGCCTTCCTGGACGTTGACCCAAATGTAAGAGCCGTTCGCGTCCTTGGTCAGCTCGATATCGGCCCAATCAATTGGGTTCAGCGCGATAGCCGAAGCGCGGTATTCAGCGACACGCACCTGGAGAATGGCGCGGCGCAGGGTGTCGATTTTGGTGTCACCCGACTTGCGCAGCGATTCGTTAAACGCGGTCGCTTGAGGGATCAGGCCCAGCAGATTGCCGTCGGTGCCGTCGCCCGCCAGCAGTTGCTCCTCTTCCTTGTACTTGAGGCCGTAGATTGCGCGACCGTTGATGTAGCTTTGCAGCAGCGGGATGTCAGACAGAACCTGTTTCGAGGCTCGGAACCAGTGGGCGATGGTCACCACGTTGGTGTTTTTCAGGCCGAACTTGATATCCGACTGAGCCTTGGTCGCGCCCTCGGTCGCCTGGACGGCTGCCATGTTCTGGAAACCGGTTTCCTGGACGTACTCGACAGCGTTCGAACCGGTGCGGCCCGGCATGATCAGATCTCGAACAACGAACGGGCGATCAGGGCCGGCGACGATGCCAGGAACGCGGGTAGCCTGGATGATCGAGCCGGCGCTGTCGGAACCGCTGGTGATGTCGGTAACAGCCTTGGCGCGCAGTCGTGCAATGCCACGGCCACGGGTTTGCAGGCTGTTGAAGTCTTCAGAGTCGGTCAGTTGCTCGCCGAGCGACTTCGAATCCAGCGGGTCGTTCGCAGCGAAGCGACGCGCCATTTTTTGCTCGATGTCCTGGAGACGGTCTTGCAGGCTCAGGCCGTTTTTCACCAGGCCATCCAGCACCGACTTGGTGTCCGCAAGGATGGTGCCGTGTTCCTTGATTTCTTCGGCAGCCTTGGCCGCGAAGGCCTTGATTTCCTTGTCGCGCTCGTCGAGCAGGTCATTTACCGCTTTCAGCTCGATTTTGTCGGCGGCGTGTTCTTTGCGCTGGAACTGGCGACCTTCGGCGCGCGCGTTGTTGCTCATTGCGTTGTGCATGGGTGAATCCTTAAAACGATGGGAGAGATAGCGGCGGGCGCGATTTCAGCGCTTCCACAATTTCGATTTCAGCCAGGTCGCTTGCGGACTCACTCCGAAGCAGATGCGACAACCCACGGGTGGCAATAACCGCAGATTGCGATTTCGAAAATCCTGCCTCACGCAAGAGCAATTCGAATTCAGGCAGCGAAGGGAGGCCACCGTGGGCCAGCTTCGACTTGATGGTGTCGGTGCGCGCTTCATCGTTCGCCGGCGTGGTCACAATCGAGATTTCGACCAGATCCAGCTTTGTCAGCGTGCGAATGCGCGTTTTTTCGTCGAATGTCGATTCGCGAACGTAGTAGCCAATGGAAAGCCCGGTGATAGATCGGGTTTGCATCCCTCGGTAGGCGATCCGGGCGTAAGGCGCATCGGCGAGCCACAGCCCACCGGAACCAAATAGCCCGTGTTCATCCTCGGCCAGCGTCTCGATGTCCCACGAACCAATTGGTTCGTCGGTCTTGTGTTGCCATAGCACCGGGAACGTCCGGCCCAGGGCTTTGGTCGCCTGGATCGACTCGACAAACGCGCCAGGCGCCACCACTTCGTTGTAACTGTCCACAACCCCAAATACAGAGCCGTAGCCAGAAAAAAGGCCGTCGTCTCCGACAGCCTTAATTTCGTAATCGAATGAGCGATACTTGACCGCCCCGCCCGCCCCTTTGCGGTTCATTTCGTGTCCCCTTTCGGCTGATCATTGAGCCAATCGAGCAGCGCCGATTTAGCCTGGTTGGCCGCGCCCGGATCGACGCCGAGTCGATCAATCGGGAGCATGTTGGATTGCACCGTGAGTTTTCCGGCGTTACCCCCCATCGGCGGCAGATCCTCTTTCACTCGGCAATCGTCGCGGGTGTAGATCCCGTTCTGAGTCATCGAGCTGTAAAACGCTGCGCGGGAGGCGCTGTCGGCGCGTAGCAGGCCTTCGGGGTTGAACTTCACGTAGAACCGGCGGCGTTCATCGGCGCGCAGTAGGCGCCGGTTTGCGCTCATTTCAATTCGCTTGATCCATGGCAGCAGCGTGAACGTTAGGAACCCGATCATTTGCTGTTCCATGCCGGTTCCCCAGCTCGTAGAGTTCGCCGTGTGGCCCACCATCCAGGGCGGCACGCGGAACCAACGGCAAATTTCCTCAACGTTGAAACCGCGCGTCTGGAGCATTTGCGCGTCTTCTGGCGTCATCGACACTTGCTGGTACTTCATGCCCGCTTCCAGCAGCATGGTTTTGCCGGCGTTGGTCGCTCCAGCAAACTGCGTGGTCATGTCATCCCTGATTTCAGTTCGCTGCTTTGGATTCAGGATCTGATCAGTGGAAAGCACGCCGCCGAGCTTCATACCGTTGGCGAACATCTTCGCCGCCGATTCATCAGCAGCCATCGCAGCGCCCAGGACATTGCGGCCCATCGCCAGGGGCGACATTCCGCACAGCGGGTCGGTGCCGAAACCGCGCGTGTGCATCATGGTGCTGTCGGTGTACGTGTGTGGCTTCCCGTACTCGTCCGTGTACCGGTATTCAATCGCGCCCGTGGTCAGCCGACGCGGTGGCCCCATGTTTTGCGGCAGCAGGAAATCCAGGCTTGTCAGGTCGCTGCGACTCCATTGGGGGTCACAGTAGGAATTGCCCTGGAGCAGAAGACTTGCGCCGACGTTCTCCCAAAACTCAACGGGCGTCTGGTCGGCATTTGGCTGCTGACTGATGACGAAATGCACCGGGTGGGAACTGGCAACGACTGGCGCACCGTTGCGGTTCTCGTACAGGGCGACCGGCAACGTGGCCAGCGTCTCGGCGATCAACCGCACGCACGCCCAAACCGTCGACAGTTGCAACGCCGTGTGCTGGCTCACGACCTTTCCGGCGGCGGAATCGGCGCCGTAGTAGGTGTTCCAGAAACTGGAGTCGCCCAGGCCGATGCGGCGCCCTACCCAACCAGACAGCGACGATTTCACCAGGCCCGGCTCGGCAGATTTCACCATTGCCCGGCCAAGCACGTTTTTGAACGATTTACTCACCGGTCAGCCCCTTGCGGATAAAGCCGGCGGCGAACAAGCACGCAACGCCGGCGGCGAGCAGCGCATAGCCCAGGCCGGTCAGGACATAGATGCCCGCAACGCCCAGGAGCAAACCGCCGGCGGCGAGCGCCAGAAAAACCATCAGGCCAATATTCATAAAAACCCCGTCAGCCAACCACGATGGGGTTGGAGAAAAATTGTTCGAAACCGCCATCACCCTGGATGGTCAGCCGCTGCACAGCACCCACAGCCATGATCAGCGCGACGGCGCCGTCGATTTTGTTGTCCTCGCCCTGCTTGATCGGCCTCACCACGTCGTCGTTGCCTGGCAAGTTTTTGCCGACCACGTTTGAGATACACCAGGTCATGATCGGGTTGCCGTCGTGATGAAAACGCCCGGACTCAATCGCGGCCTCAAGCTCTTTCATCGGGTCAGACATGTTCGTGTAATTCTGAGTGATGGTGACCGGGTTCAACCCTTCGTCATCGAGGTCATGACTCAGGCCCGTAGCGCCGTGCGGGTCGATTGGGCACTCACGAATCGGCGCGTACTCGTTCGCCTCGATGGTGTCCTCTAGGATTTCCCGATAATCGATTTCCGCACCCGGCGTGGTGGTCAGGTGGCCGGAGTTGATCCAGCCCTGGAACCGCTCAGACATCCGCTGATTGTCCGGGTCAAATGCCGTATCCTCGGGAACCCAAAACGTCGGCCCAACGCAGAAATAGTGCGTCTTGCCGTCGATCACCCGCCAGAAAAGGCGCGCCCTGGAGTTCATGTCGAGCTTTCGCGCCAAGTCGAACGCGGCAACGCATTCGTCACCCTTGAACTGTTCCAGCGTGAGCGACGTATCTTCGCAAGCCTTCCATTTCTCGATGTTGAAGAAACTGGCCTTCGCGCTCACCCACAGATTCAAATGCTTCGTTTTGAATCTGTTGGTGAAACGCGGCGAACGCAGCGCCCGTGCAAGCTGGCTTTCCAGGTATTCCGAGAACACCGATACGCCCATGCAGGGGTTGGCCTTCGCCAGATTCTTGGGGTCTGTCCAGTCGTCGCCCTCGTCTAGCGTCCAGATCCAGGCAAAAAGCTCGTCATCCGGCACGATGCCGGCGAGCATTTCCGTTGCTTCCTTGCGCTTGGCGTAGCACGGCCCCTCGATGTTGTCCCCCGCCGTGGTAATGATGAACATCAGCGGCTGTCGGCGGGCGCCCATGCCGGTCAACATGGTGTCGTAAAGCGCGGCGGACTGGTGTTCGTGGTACTCGTCCACAATCGAGCAAGACGGCGAAGCACCGTCACCAGGATTCCCGATAATGGGTTCAAACCGACTCCCGTTAGACGGGATATTCAGGTTTGAGGCGTTGACCTCGATGCCGGCGGCTTCGACCAGTAGCGGCGTTCGCTCCACCATTTGTTTGGCGGGCCGGAACACTTCCCACGCCTGTTTCTCGGTCGTTGCACCGGAATAAACCTCGGCGCCGAACTCGTCATCGGCAACAAACATGCTGATACCGACGCCGGCGGCAATAACGGACTTGCCGTTCTTACGAGGCACTTCCCAATAGCTTTCCCGGAACCGGCGGAAACCACTTTTCTTGCGCACCCAACCGAAGGTGCAAGCCAGGCCGAAAGCCTGCCACGGCTCCAGCGTGATTCGCTGGCGCTTGAAAGCCCATTCCCCCTTTGCGTGGGGCAATAGCTGCATCAATTTCAGTTTCTTCTCGGCCTTGGCCGGGTCGAACTTGTACGGGTATTCCTTCGATTTGCTGGCCGCGACATCATCGAAATGGCGTTGAATCGCCTGATGAATGTACTTGCACGCCGGAACCTTGCCCTTGAGAACGGACTTCGCCCAAGCCACCGCCCTATCAACATTGGGGTGGCGTTTAGGCTTCGGCATTACGAACTCAGTAGAGCGGCAAACTCGTTGGTAGATTTCTGTTTGTTGCCTCCGATGATTCGCGTTCGGCTGGCCGGATCAAGTCCGAGCATCGAGCCGAAGGTAACCATCTGGCGCATGGCTTCGTTTGCTGCTGTCAGGGCCGGATTTTTCATCGGGCTACCCTGCGACGACTCCACCACCGGGCCAAACTGAGTGACCTGTTCCTGGGCGGATCGCCAGTTGTCGTACGCGCAGCAAAATGCTTCGACGTTGTGCAGGTCGGTCAGCGCAAGCACCGATTCCCGCAGCAGCTCGGGAACCATCATTCGCCACATGGTCGCGGCGCGATCGGTGAACCACTCCGGCGGATCAATATCGGTGACGGTTGAGAATTTCGGTTCGGACTTGTTGAGCGGGCGCTTGCCAGGGTTCCCGGCAAGCTCTTTTAGGGCCGTAGGCTTCGGCTTTCTGCCACCACCAGCAGCCCGTTTTGCACCAGCCATGGCGGGGACTCCTGAACTTTTTATTTCGCGGTCGCAAAAAAACGACTGAGGGCGCGGTGTCCGAGGCAAAAGCCCTGGACTTTCGACCCGCCCCTACCCCTGAATGCGATTCCGTCTCATTAAGGGGCCATTTTGATCATTTTTTGCGCATTCGCGACTCGATCAACGTCTTTGCCTTGTGACAATGCTTGTTGATGGCCCGAAGGTTGGAAGGCAGGTCGGTTCCGCCCTGGGCGAGCGCCACAATGTGGTCAACTTCGTCAGCCTCAAGGATTCGACCGAGGGCGACGCAGTTGTCGCACTTGCAGAGATAACCATCGCGCTTGAGGATCTGATCGCGCAACCGGCGCCATGGCCTACCACCACGGCCAGAACCCTTGCGAGTTGCCCAGGCCTTGGACTTCTCGGCGGCAAGCTCGGCGTGTGCATCACAATGGCCGTTGCCGTTGCGGTGCAGTTGCCGGCAGCCCTGGGCACGGCATGGGCGCTGCGTCCTTACTGGCACTGCTTGCCATCCAGGTACGCGGCCATTGGCACCGGTTCATCGGCGGCGTCTTCACTCGCCAGGCCTTCGATTAGCGCCAGTTGGTTGGCCACGATCCGCTCCTGGAGAACGGTGTGAATTCTCAGCTCGGTCAGAACCTGATGTAGCAAGGACTCCACGCGCGCGCTCATATGCAATCTTTCCCCATTTGATCATCCAGGCACGCCGGGCAGCGCAACCAGAACAGGACATTAACCACCCGCCTTGCGAGACAGGATGGTGTCGGAATATTCGCGGATCTTGTCCACGCCCATAAAGCCAACCGCGCCGCCGGCGAACGTCGCCATGGACTGAGGCAAGCCCAGCCACTGAAGCAACGGCACCAGGGCCAGGGTGATAAGGCCGCACATTGCGCCCTCAAGGAACATCTGGCGGCGAGTGCCACCGCCACGCACAACGCGAAAAATAGCCATCAGCATGGACGTACCAGCCGCATAAAGTTGGGTTTGGTGGGTGACAACCCACGAAAGAAGTGCAGCCCACAAGCCGGGGTCTTTATCCATTTCGTTTCTCGACCAGGTGTGAGTCGGTATCGATACCGAGCGTCATCTGCAATTGTTCACGCCAATAAGCAACGCGCTGTTCAAGGACAGGCTTTCGCTTTCTCCAGCGGGCCAGCTCTCGACCGCTGGTGCTGGCGGCGGTTTTGCCTTCGTCGTACTGGAGACAGGCGATATCAAACTGGCGCTTTTCGGTCAGCTCACCGCGCACCAGGTCATCAATTCGAAGGTCAGCCCATACAGCGAAATCAGCCGACAACCAGCGGGCGAAGGCGACGGCCAGTTTCGGGTGTAGCCAGGTGCCGCCGTTGCGGCCCCGAACCGTGCGAATTAAATCCCCCTTTTTGGTGGTATTTAAATGCCGGCCCAGCGCCTGGATGTAATCCTGCGTTTCGCGAGTGGCCAGCCACTTGTCGAGCCGCTTCCTCTCGCGCTTGGCGATTTCCGTCGCGCTAATCCAGCCGTCAGCGTTGAATCGAACGACCACGCCCTGGTACTGGATCGGGATAACGTGATTCATTGCAGATTCCGGCGCCAATACAAAAAAAGGCCCGCCACCTGGGCGAGCCTTGGAAATAGTTGTGTGTCTTCCCACACCGCCCGCCGACGCCTTTCGCAAAAAGCCCGAAAACCGAAATCGTCGACTGCTGGGGTTCTATTCTCGCGCGGGACTCACCAGCTATTCCGCGTCCAGGACTCCCCATAAGGGCCGGCCTGACTCCGGTTTCCAACAAAAACAAAAAAGCCCCGGAATGATCCGAGGCTTGATAATCAGTAGGTGTCCACGATTGCTGCTGTGACACGCTGCCATGAAACCACCACTTTATCCGCGCGGAAAGCGATTTCCTTTATTTCACGCGAGGCGGTCGGTAATTGGGATGACCCTCTGTACGCTCGCCCCGTGCAGATGCCCAAAAATATTTCGCGTGATGCTTATAGACCTTTGTGGCTTCGGACAAGTCGTAGGCAAGGCCATTAACCAGACTCATCAATATGCGCATGATTTCGAGATTGTCTTGATAGAACTCTTCAATTTCGACATCTGTAGGCCACATAGGGGAGCATTCGAACTCCTGCGCAACTTCGCCAGACTCCGCCGCCGAAACCGGCTCGTTTGGGCACTGTCGGTGGGCTAGCCGTTGGTGTCGCAAGATAATCAGATTATCTAACACGCCAGAATGCGTGCCGCCCTCTGAATATTTGCCGATCAACTTTATTACCTGATCCCGTTTTGGCTCCATCGACCGCTTTACGGCATCGGGCGCAAACATAGAGCGAAGCCCCATCCTCCTAGCCGTCACCTGAACCAGCGCCTCAAAGAACGCCTTATCTCGCAACCGATGCAAGATCAGGCTCATTCTCACAGCCGCTTTGTTGCTATCCCATAACCGCGTCAACGCCAATAAAGATTCGCGACGCAGAGCCAATCGAATAATCTGAAAGGAGTGTGCGGCATATGAGGTGCCCACACGCTCATGCAGGTCAGAATCATACGCCGCAGGTCGCCATGTCTCATGGAACATAATCGCCATTTCGATTTCTTGTTGGGCCGCAGTGACCATCCTTTTCAATTGTTTGATTTCTTTTTGCTTGTCGTCCATCAGGCTTGTCCATTGGCTGAATTATTCGGATTGTACGTGTAGATACTTCCAGGCGTAGCCAGCATAACGAGACAGCAGCCGACCCATCAGCACGACAGGACTGAAACGCACTCGCTCGTTATGCCGCCTCGCGAATTCGCTCCAGGGCGCAATCGATCCAAGCTACGCCGGCCTTGATCAGCTCCCGGGCCTTGGCTTCGCCCATGCTGAATTCCCGGCTGATTCGCAGAGCCGGCCATTTCGCGCCGAAATACAGCCAGATAAATTCGCCCATCTGGCGATCACGGCACACCAGGCGAGCCACGGCGCTATCCACGGCCAGGGCCAGGTCGTCAGTGATCACATACTGTTTTGCCGGGCTGGCGCTGGGCGTGTTGCGCTGAATCATCGCGTCGAGCTGCGAGACGTAGCTGGGAACGCCCATTCCATCCATCCGCCACCACCCCCACTGCTCCAGCATGTACTCGGTATCGCCGAGTGCCTTTCCTGCATACGTTCGCTTTTTCATGATCAGTCCCCGGTGTAATTGGTGCCGCCAGGCCCACGGCGGTTATTTCGTTCGTAGTCGGCGCTCGCTCCCACAGGAACAGCGCGGCGCGCGTCGGCAAGCTGGCGCTCAGCAGCCTTGAGTTTGAAATTCAGTTGGGTGACCAACTCCTGGAGCGTCAGCGGCTTGAAGCCATCGGCAGCAACCCAACCGGATGCATGGCAGCCCTCGCAATCAAGCTCGTAGAACATCGGTTTGACGACCCCGCTCCCACGGCAAGCCGGGCACTTCGCCAGATCGATGACGGCCTTTTTCAAGTCCGGCCCGTGAATCTTTTTCATCGCGCACCCCGGCCCAGGAACTCGTCGACGATTATCCGCACCTGGCAATCAACCAGCGCGCCGATCAAGGCCTGGGGGATTGATGCCTGGCCAGCCAGAACCTTGTCGACCGCTGCCTGGGCTGCCTGGGCGATTTGCGGCATTTCTGACTTGCCGCGACGTTGCAGGGCGTAGGCCATCGCCATGGCGCTATCGTTGCGATTGGTCATTTCGAAACCTCTCCAGATACGGAACCCATTTTTGCGTCGAAACCCGCGTAGTTATTGGTCTGTAGCACCTCGGCGGCATTCACAGATCCCGGTGTTATCTCGGCGTGAATTGCCTTGAATCCGATACGGTCTAGGTGTTCGTGCCACGTCTCCAGGGCGAGCAATAGCTGGCCACTCGCTCGCGTGTGAATGTATGAACTGGCGACTTTGCCCAGGGAGTGGTTCAGCAGCATCTCGCCAATGAATCCGTCCACACCCAAATCCACCCATGCAGAGCGGGCGACTTTGCGCAGGTCGTGACTTGTCCACTCGCCCTTACCCAACCGCGTGAACGCTCGGCTGCCCTGGGCTTCGCTGAGGCACATTCCGCGCTTTCCTGGGAACAGATACACCCCTTCATAGCCTTTCGCGCCCTGACGGGCCTTGTAGCGCGTCAGCAGGCCGCACACTTGAGCGGTCAGCGGCAGCCGATGCTCAGTGCGGGTCTTCGTGCGGTCGGCAGGAATGAACCACTCGCGCTCGCCCAGGCTGATATCGCGCCATTGAGCTTGGCGGGTTTCGCCAATGCGCGTGCCGTGGCAAAGCATCATCAGGGCCAGCATTGCGTCAGCCGGCGACTTGTCGAAGGCGCTCGCCAGATCGGCCACCAGATCGGGCAGTTGTACGCCCCGCAGCCGCGCAGCCTTCGGAGGGATCTTGGCGTTTGAGAAATCACCGAAGCTCAAACCGGCCACGGGATTGGCGCTGATCACCCCGACTTTTTCAGCGCGGCGAAATACAGTCAGCAGCAGAACCAGAATCTGGCGCACATACGAAACGGAATAGCGCTCCTGTAGCGGCCAGATCAATTCGCGGTCGACCGTCGAGCGAGTCAGCATCGGAACGGACAGCTCGCCCAGCAGCGGGCGCAATTGCCGCGAGATTGCAGAGCGCGCGCTGCCCTTTCGTTTGGCCGACAAATTGCGGTCACGCTCCAGGCGTTCCGCGTACCAATCCAGCACGGCGCCAACGGTGGCCAGCTCGCCCGCGCGCACCTGGCCAACGGGATTGCGCAGAAGGCGCCGACGCACCTCCGGCAGCTCAGCCAGCATCACCGAAACGCCAACGTCAGGCCAGCGAGCCAATTGCAGCCAGTCATCACCGCGCACCAGATACCAGGTGCCGGCCTGGCGACTTTGCCAGAACCGCAGGCGCAAGCCTGGGTGTCGAGGATCACGAACAGTTCGAATGCCGTCCTGGGCAGCCTGTCGACGCAACTCGGCGTCGGAAAGCTTGATTACAGCGGTGGAACTCATGGAACGGCCCTTAGTGTCGGGGGTTGAATCAGGTAAGCCCGGATTGCTTCCATCGCGTCGAACGAGCCGCGACAAACCACGGCCAGATAGCCCTCGGCGTTGAGGGCTTGGATATACGCATATTGGGCCGGGCTGACATCGGCGTCGTATGGCGGCTGCGCCTTGAACTCGATGTACAGCCCGAAGTAACCACCACGGGCAACGGCCAGCACCAGGTCAGGAACGCCGGCGCGAACGCCCTGGGCTTTCAGCTTCCCGGCGGTGGCCTTGTGGCGGTGGCCACCGTTGGGAACGTGGTACAGCAACCGCGCATAGCGGGGATATCGAGCGTCGAATTCTTCGATCAGGTCGGCTTGCTCCAGCCCTTCACGGTCGACACGTTTTGCTCTCGGCTTCCTTGCTCCAAACCCCTTGAGGGTTGCGGCCTTCAACCCCGGCACCGCCGGGAGCGTCGAGCCTGATACGCCCGATACAGCTTGCGCATTGCAATCTCCAGCAGCAGCCCGCCGAACAATGCGCCCTCATACCAGGCGAGCGTTTCCCAGGGACTCATGCTGGCAACTGCTCCAGATCAACCACGGCGAATGTCGCCGGCCACATGCGCGCGCAATAGCGAATCGCGCAATCACGATCAGCAAACAGAGCTACGGCGGACTCCGGCTCGCTCTGCAGATCCAGCAGCGTCGATCCGCAGTAGACGGCGTAGCGGAAATCGGCCAGCACCGGGCGGACAATCGAAAACTTCTGATCTTTCACTTCCACCCCTACAGCCCTTTCAGCAGCGTTTGCAGTTGGAGCAACTTCGTTGCGGCCTCGGAATTTGCCTCGCGCTCGGCCTCGACAGTCAACGCGACGTCATCGATGCGCTGGGCAAGGCCTTTCAGGCGGGCGCCGAAATCGTTCGACAGCGTGACCACTTCGGCGGAAAGGCTCGCGAGAACGTCCAGCGTGCCGGTGGTGGCCTGATCCATGCCGGGTTTCAGTTGTTTGGCGGGCGTGGGCATTGCTGGCTCCTTTCTGGCCTTGGGGATGACTGCATCGCGCTGGAAAAGGCCAGCGGCGGGTTCTCGTATGGCGCCGGCGTCGGACAGCTCGCCCAGCGCACGGCGTATTGCGTGAATCGATACCGTCGTGGCTTCCGAAGCCAGCGCGGCGCGGTGAATGTCTTGCGCGTCCCATGCTTCCTGGATTGGCACGAACTGAAAAATCTTGTTGGCGATTGACGACTGGCCCTCAAGGAGTTTCATCAGCCGGGTTTCACTCATTGGCATTCGGTTGCCTCGGATGTCAGGGCGGCAAGGGCCAGACGTAGCCGGCGCTTGCTCAGGTAGGTATCCACGCGGTCGCGCTGGCCTTTCTTGCGGCGGTTGCGGTCGCTGTTCTTCTGGAGCTGCTGGCGAATGCCATCGAGACGCGCCCGAACATCGGCGCTTGCGTTGTGAACCTGCCCGGTCAACAACCCGGCAATGGCTTGGCCATCAGTGGTAACCGGTGCAATACGCAGGTCGGCCAGATACTTGGCCCCCACGTCGTGGGTGATCAGCTTTGCGCGCACAGCCGCATCGATTGCGACAGCTCGCCCGGCCTGATCGAAGCCCAGCGAAACCTCCCACTTTGCCGGGCGATCCTCTGCGCGGGCTACGCTCACAAGCCGCTCATACGCGCTCAGGAACGCCATGCGGGCGCCGATCTTGTCACCGGCGGCGAGTACAGGCGCCGATGCGATCATTGCCTGGCGGATTTCAGTCGTCAGCACAACGGTTGCGTATTCGTCATCAGCCGCCAGCGCGATAGACCACGCTTCATCCTTGCCGGGGCGACCATCAGCGGCGTGAACATGCTTGAGGATCAGTCCGAGCGATATCCGCCCGGTTTGCTCACGGCGACAGGCCTGGAGCGCGGCGACGATTACAGGTTCGTCGTAACTGGCCAGATCGTCGGCAATCATCTTGGCGCCGGCGACGCTGATCGTCTGGCCCATAGCCTCGGCGGTCGCGAAGATCGTCGCGCCCATCCGGGCCTTTTGCTCAGTGGTCAGCATCGAATGCGCTCCCCTGCCCCTCGGCCATGATCAGCTCGTAAACCGCTTGGGCGCCGCTAAGGTTCGTTTGCGTCTGCTCGACCTGTCGGGCGGCAGCGCCGGTCATCTGCCGGTTTGTCGCCCATTGGGTGTGGTACGCCTCAGCGCCGGCCAGCAGGTCGCCGACAGCGTGATACCGCTGGACAATCCGAGCATCGTTGATTTTCAGGAAGTAGGCCGCGACCTGGGGAGCGTCGTCGGCGCCCAGGCGGCTGATCAATTGGCCGAACTGGCCGGCAACCTTGGCGTTCCAAATCGGCCAAGCCTTGTGGCGGGCGCGATACGCGAACGCATAGTTCGCCCAGGTCTTGAACGTTTTGCAGGTCTGATCTTTCGGGCCTGGCATGTCCGCCGGAATCGGGCAGCGCGGCACGACAACCGGCAGCACCTCACCGGCGATAGCCTGGGGTGCAAATTCAGTATTTGCTGCTTTTTCAGGATATTGCTTTAACTCATTCTTTATTAGGTGCGGATTTGGCGGCGCCGGCAAATCCGGCGCCGGTAAATCCGTCTCCGGTGGTTCCTCAACCGGCGCCGGCTTTTCCGTCTCCGGTGATATCGGTTTTTCGCAAACGGTGTAGGCGGTTCCGTTGAACTCGCCTGCATTGCTCCGGGCCTGATCCATCACCAAATACCCGGCCTGCTCAAGCTCTTTCAGAATCCCACGGATACCATCACGCCCGGTTCGCTTGCCGATTGCGTTTTCGGTCTGGTTCATCAGATGGCGTACTGAAACTTCCCAGTGATCTGGCTTGCCCAGCAGGAAAACCAGAACGCCACGCGCTGCCCACGAAAGGCGCGCATCCTCGCTGATTTTCTTGTTCAAGGTGTAAAACCCCGAGTCTGGCCGGGGCGCACGAATGATGCTCATGGGCGCCCCTTACGGAATTCGGGCGCCCGGCTGTTTTTGAGAGTTATCTGCATATCGACTTTCCGGGCTTGATCGGTGGTGCTGGCTCCGTGCCTGGAATGCTCTTGGGGTTGAATCCCCGATGTCTTGAAGGGCATAATTGGATCGCTTTAAGTTGTCTGCTGTACGAAAACCGCCCTCGCCGGCGGTTTTTTTTCGCCTTGAAAAAAGTGCGCTCAGGCCGATTTAACGGACACGGCCATTACGCGCAGGCCTTCGCGGACATGCTCGATTTCCTGGGCAATCGTCTTTTTCTCGGTCGCGCTCACAAAGCCATCCTCAAGCGCGGCATGTACGGCCACGGTCAGCTCCGCAACTTCCTTGCTCACGGTCAGGAGCGACATGGTTAGGGCTTGAGGCTTGGCCTCTTCACGCGGAACCAGATCGAACCCGAATGCAGCAGCCAGCACCGCAAGCGGGCGCATGTCTTGGGTGTACTGCAAGATTTCGTAGACGTGTTCCGCTTTCAGGCTGGAGCCGTCGTGATCAGGGTTCGCACGCCCCAGCAAGCCGGTATGGGAAAGCCGCATTTGCTCGGAAACCACCTTGGCGTTGTTGTCCAGAACCGCGTTGTGAAGGGCTTTCAAAAATTCGAACATTCAGAAAATCTCACGCATGTTTTTTGTGGTTGAAAATTGATTCCGGGGTGATCATTTGCCCAACACACGGTCGGGTTTCGAGTTGACGGGCACAGCTTTCAACTTGCCTCGGGTCAACACTTGAATCTGGTAGCGCCGAGACTCGGGGACGATTTCTCCCCACTGCGTAACAGCGCTGGGAGAAATTCCCAGCTTCTCGGCTAGCCTGATTTTCGAGCCGAATTGCTCGATAACATCAGAGGTTTTCATATGCACAGCTCCTACGGGAAGAACGAATTTAAGCATACTAAACGGCGCGCGCCAACATGGTCAAAACGTCTAGACCATGCTAAATTTCAGTTCGCTTAATATTTGCTTATGACCAGACCAGACCGAATCGCTACGGCGATCAAGCACAGCAGGAAGCTGAAAAAGGACATCGCGCGCGAGTGCGGCGTCTCTCCATCAGCGGTAACGCAATGGGTAACCGGCGATAGCAAAAGCCTTCGCCCGGAAAATCTGTTTGCGCTCGCCCAGGCGACAGGCGTTAGCGCCGAGTGGCTTGCAAATGGAACAGGCGATATGGAATCCGTCCCAAGGGATCGGGGATCAAACGTTGAGCCAGTGAATGGGCCACTCCGATATCACGAATACCCGGAAATAAGCTGGGTTCAGGCTGGAATGCCCGTGGACGCTATAGAGTTAGGTAATGTCGAAGAACTTCGGGTGCATCCTTCGGATGCGTTGGCAGGCCCAAAAGGCTTTTGGTTAAGAGTCAATGGGCCATCGATGACCGCAATGGGAGGAATGTCTTTCGCAGAAGGTATGATTATTCTAGTAGCTCCTGATCAAGACGTTAAAGATGGTAATTACGTCCTGGCCAAGTTGGTAGATTCCAACGAACCGACATTTAAACAATTAATAAGAGACTCGGGCCGAACCTTTTTGAAAGCGTTAAACCCTTCGTTCCCGACTATCGAACTTGACGACAAATGGATTATTGTCGGAAAAGTAATCGACGCAAAGTGGCCGTCATCGGCACTTGCTTAGATAGATAGCTTGCAAGCACTGCCCCAGAAGCCCGCCTAGCGCGGGCTTTCTAATGCCCGAGGAAAAGCTACGGACGTGAAAAAGCCCGCGCATGGCGGGCTTCTGTTAGTTGGTGACTGTTGATGTCGAGCTGGGCGGCGCGTGTGCTAGTTGAACAAGGTTACCGTTCACTTCGTCGGGCAACGTATACATGGCCCCCGTTAGAGGGTCGACAACGAATAGGCCAACTAGCCCACCGAATAATAAGTTGGCCCAATACCAGCCATTAACGGATGCATCGACATTGCGAACGTCATCGGAATAGCCGTCGTGATGAAACTTCACGATGTAACTCTGCCGCTTGAAATAACCACGCCCGGCATTCAAAGGAACTTGAGCGGGAGTCTGTCCGGTCACAATAAGTTTGCCAGCGACATCGGTGATGGAATACGTGGTATCGGGTGAATTTGCGTAAACGCCTACAACGGGCTTGCTGGTGCTTATGATGCTTGCGCAGCCCTGGGCACTCAGCGCCAGCGCTGCTACAAAGCCGGCTTTAAAAAACGAGCTTTTCACGGAATCTCCTACTGGTTCGGGTTTGTTCTGACCAGACCCGACTGGACGCAATAGTACAGATCGGACAGCGCTATCCCATTCATTTTGCTTATGCCTGATAAGCGCTATGAATTTTTTTTATGCCCAGATCCCCTCCTAGAATCCCGCGCCCTTTACAGACCGAGGCATAGCGCGAGCGATGGCCATTCAGCAAATTGAGCAAGCTAAAAATATTTTCTTCAGCAAGCTTGACCGTCACTGTTTAGCTTGCTTAAATCTGCCCCGTCGTCAGGCACCGCCCGGCGATTCAGGCGAAAGCCGGCGCTCTTTAAAACTTCGACGTGACCCAAGCGACGTACCGGGAAACCGGTGGTGAGAAAGCTAAACCGTCCGCACAGATTTCACTCGCAGCCATTCGAAAAAGTGGCTGCTGGGAAGTCGACAAACCACAAGGAAAACCCGTGAACAAAGAACAGATTTACGACAGCAAAATCAGCCCGCTCATGTTGCAAATCATCGAGATTTGCCAGACGGAAGGGATCGCGATGCTTTCGAGCTTTGCGATTGGCCACGGTGACGGCGGGCCGGAAGGCGAAGACGCGACAGACCTGGTCTGCACTTCGCTGACTCCAGACGGAGACGGCAATTCCTACCCGAAATTCCAGCATTGCGCTCGAGTTATCCAGGGCGGCGGGTTTGCGATTGCCGGCCTGATGATCACCACGCAACGCGAAGGCGGCACTTCGGAAATGACAGCCGTTATCTGAGTCGGTTTCGCTGGCTGGCCCTGCAAACAGGGCCAGACGGGGAACCATCACAGAGGGCAACAAAATGCTTGGCAAGTTGTTTGGCAAGAAGTTCGGCAAGGCGAAAGCCGAGCTGAAAAAGGTTGAGAACCGCGACCTTATGGAAGCAATCGTAGGTGGCTGCATCCTGGTCGCCGCGGCGGATGGCGAAATCGAGAAAACCGAGCTGGACAAGATCGATCAGCTCATTCGTTCGAACAAAAACCTGGATCACTTCGGCTCTGAAATCACCGCAACGCTGGGGCGCTTCACTGAGCAACTGAACGCTGGTTTCCGCGTCGGGCGCATGAACATCATGCGCGAGATTGAAGACATCAAGAGCAACCCGCTCGATGCGGAGGAAGTGTTTGTAAACATGATCACCATCGCCGAAGCAGACGGCGAAATCGAAGCCGGCGAACTCAAGGTGCTTTCGGAAGTTGGCCGTTTGCTGGGCCTGCGCCTGGCTGACTTCGGGATCGAAGGTTGAAGCTCCGAACAAAGCTGGTGCTGTTCGGCTCGGCGGCCCTGCTCGCGGTCGTCGTGATCAGCAGCGCCGGCAAGCGTGCGGGCTGCGCCTATTACGGCTACCAGATCGACAGGCACGTCAAATACGCCTTGTTTGTGGGCTGCCTGGTTGAAACCCCATCGGGGTGGGTGCCGAAAGCCCAGGTCATAACAACTCAGTAACGCCGCAGGAGGCGACCCAATGAACAACACCGAGAAATCCAGTATTGAGGATCTGTTGCGCGCTCAGGCCAACGCCGAAGCCAATCCCGGAAAGCTCCGGGAACTGCTCTCGGACTATGACAAGCACGTTTCCGAACTGGACGAACAAGACGGGTCGCCGGAACTGCCCGAGGATGATAACGAATGAGTAAGCAAGGTTCTGATTCGGGGAGCTGGATTCCCTTTTTGCTGATTGTCTGGTGCGTGCTGGCGTGGATTACGCACGTCGCCGTTTGCTTCAAGTCGGCGAGCTGGGGATTCCTGATCGCCGGGGCGCTGTTCTTCCCGGTGGCCATCGTTCACGGAACCGGCATTTGGTTCGGTTTCTGGTAACACCGGCTCCGCTTTCGAGCCATCAAGCCCCGCGCAATGCGGGGCTTTCTTCACCTCCCCTCTAAGACTTCATTGGCAGGCGCCAGGCGGGTTACACCCTCCCCCATCTGGCGTTGCTGGCCACCGCCTGACGCCTGACCAATGAGGTTTACCCAACTACACGACATCGACGCCTGATAAGGAGTTTCGACCATGCTTGAGAAGATCCGCGCAGCCCAAGAGAACCGACAGTATTTGCGTGAAAAGGTCGTATTGGCGACCGAGGAATTTCGCAGCAAGTCGCGGTTTTTCGTCCAGCCAAGCCCAGGCGGCGGGTGGTCGGTAATCTCAGCCGATCACAATCGCCTGATCGGCAACAACAAAACCCACATTGAGGCAGTGCAGTACGCTGAAAAGCTGGAGCGCGTATTCCCTCGCCAACCCGGCTCAGCGTTCACGGCCAAGGCCATTGGCGAGCGTGCAACGCGCTGGGTTTCGCTGCTCGCTGTTGTTCTCGTTGTCATCGCTATGAAGGCCTCGAAATGAAGCGCGGCCAAATCGACTTGGACGCCGCGAAAGCCGCGTTCTTTGCAAAGGGCGGCGTAGTCACCCCGATTGAAGGCTACAGCTACAAACCACCAGCGCCGCACCGCGACTTTTCCCTAAAGCCAACATTTCTCAGCATCGAGGCGCGCGCGCGCCAGCTCGTCGAGAAAGGCGTTACGGTCAAGCGAATTGCGGCGCGGCTCGGGATCAGCCAGGCGGAAGTTCTCGCGATGGCCGGTCGCAACTCATGAGTAAACGCAAGGCCCACAATCTCCAGCGGCGACTTGATCGAGTCGCCTATTCAATGATCGCCAGCCACAACGCCGCCGTGGTCGCAATAGACCCGTCAGGGCGCCAGGTGATGATCGACTGGCGCAAGTGCCGGCAAATCCGAAACGTGACCATCGCCAACGCCCTTTGCGATATCCCGCACCGGTGGACGATCTATATCGCCGCCTTCGGCATCAATGAGCTGGGCGACAGGTACATGAAGTCGAAAGAAATCCAACCGGTTGGCATGTACCGCACCGATTCGCTGAATGACGTAATCGAACATTTTTACGACGAATTGCGCGACGGCAGTAACCCCAATCATCACGTCGCAATGGGCTGGCTGGCCGTGCCGGCGCTCGTTGAGATTGAAGAATCGCAAGCGTCGGCGGTGTTTGAAGCCGCAGGCGTTTGGCGCCAGCAAAAGATCCAGCCCTGAAAAGAAATCGCCGGCCCGACCCCACTTGGCGCCAGCACGCACCGGAGACGAATAGATGCCAAACCCAACGAATCCCGCTGAATTCTTCGAAGAACTCAATGCCGGGCTGTTCGCGAGCCAGATCGGCCACGCCCTTTCCGAAGTCGCCGCCGGCGTGGTCGACAACGGCAAGGCCGGGAAAATCACGATCACGCTCGATATCAGCCAAATCGGCGAAACGCACCAGGTCAA
Source organism: Pseudomonas sp. B26(2017) (assembly GCF_002113045.1). NCBI lineage: Bacteria > Pseudomonadati > Pseudomonadota > Gammaproteobacteria > Pseudomonadales > Pseudomonadaceae > Pseudomonas > Pseudomonas sp. B26(2017). The sequence continues at coordinate 598,954 of NZ_NEJJ01000001.1, forward strand.
GGTCAAGCACAAGCTGGCGTACAAGGTGCCGACCAAGCGCGGCGACCGCAGCGAGAACACCAGCCTCGATACCCCGATGCACGTCGGCAGCGGCGGCAAGCTAACCCTGTTCCCGGAAAAGGTTGAGCAGCTTTTCAGCCGTGACCAGGCACCGATCCCGCAACGCACTTAACGCAATCACAGGAAAACACTGATGTCCCTTTCGAAAGAAGCGCTACAACTTGTCATCGATGCCGCGCTGTCCGCCGCCGGCGCCACTCTGCCGACCCACACGCCGGTTGTCCTGGTTCCAGAATCCACGAAACTGACGAACCTGGAGACGTACCAGGCTGGCCGCTCCCGGTTCCGTGGCACGTTCTCCACCACTTCGCTGGTCGACTTCGGCGCCTACGTCCAGGAGCGCGGGGAAGGCCTCGGTTTCATCGACCAGGATGCAATGTCGTCTGTCGTGTATTTCAACCTCGGCACCCCGGAAGTTCCAGGCCACGCCGATGACAAAGCAGCGCTGCGCCTCAAGGCGACTGTAGCGTTCAACGCGGTGCAGGAGATTTCAGGCCGTCGCATGGCCCAGCGCGACCTTTCCGACTGGATCGAGGACTGGAACCACAACCTTACCGGCTTCGACGCCGCCGGCAACGCACTGCCGATTGCCAAGGTTGTGGCATCGATTCGAAACATCACGATCAAATCGCTTTCCGAAAGCGACCACGCCGTGACTGAGGTATCGACCAGTCGCAGCGCGATGGATCAAATCGAGGCCACCAGCAAAGAAACGTTGCCCGCCAACCTGGTGTTCACCACGTCGCCCTATGAAGGCCTGTCAGTCCGGGAATTCACCCTGCGACTGTCGATCATCACCAGTGGCAGCGCCCCGGCACTGACCCTGCGCTGGGTTGGCGAAGCCGCACAACGTGAAGAAATCGCCCAGGAGTTCAAAGGCGTTCTACTCGACCAGGTGCAGGACAAAGCAACCCTGCGCCTGGGCGCGTTCGACCCTCGCTGATCATCACCGGCGCCGATCACCAACTGTCGGCGCCGGCAACCTTCCCTGCTCTGCCCCGGCTCCTGGAATTCTCCGGGCGCTGCCCTACTCCCGAAACATAAGGAATTGACCAATGTTGATTTTGACTCGCCGCGTCTCCGAAACCATCCGCATTAACGACGACATCACCGTGACGGTGCTGGCCGTCAGCGGGAACCAGGTGCGCATCGGCATCAATGCCCCGAAAGAGGTAGAGGTTCACCGTGAGGAAATTTACAACCGCATTCAGGAAGGCTTGCAGAAGCCTGAAAAGGTGCCGGAATGAGCAACCAGGCCTCTGACATCCTTGAGGAAATGACAAAGGGCGAGCTGGTCGAGTGGATACGGCAACACACGTTTTCCAAGCCCAAGCGCAGCCAGGTTCTGTACATCCGCTGGCAGCGACAATCCCTCAAGCTTGAATCCGACACGGCGCAAGAGCTGGAGATTTTGAAAGGGTTTGATTTTGATCACCGGTCACGGCTCTGGCAGCAGTACAACCAGGAACCCAAACGCCAGGAAAAGCTCAAGCTCCTTGAGCAAATCCGAGGCTTCAACGACCGATACACCGAGCACCAAAAACGGTGGGCGATTCTTGAGCAGCGCCAGAAGAAGGTCGACACGCTGTATCGGCTCATTGACGTAGCGCGGCACGCCGAAGGCTATCGCGGGGTGGTGGTCGCATGATCGACGCAAAGCTGGAACGGGTAATCCGCAAGATCAAGCGCTGTCTGGCCCTGTCGCAAAGTTCGAACGAAACAGAAGCCGCAACGGCCATGCGCCAGGCACAGGCGTTGATGCGCGAATATCGCCTTTCCGAACTTGACGTGCGGTTGAGCGACGTAGGGGAAGTGCAGTCGGAAAAGTGCCGCGTGAGACGCCGGCCTCGATGGGATCGGTATTTAAGCACTGTCGTAGGCAAGGCTTTCGGCGTTCGCCCACTCACGTATCGCCACTGGTGCACCACCAGGAAACGAGCCGTTGAGCGAGCGCTGTACGTCGGCGTCACTCCGGCGCCGCAGATCGCCATGTACGCCTATGAGGCGCTGCTGGCAAAACTCACGCTGGCGCGGCGCGAATACGTCGCCCTGGTGCGCTCAGGGAAGCGCCGTAGCTCGTATTCGCCTGAAACCGCCGGCAACCATTTCGCGCTCGCGTGGGTTTCGGCGGTCGAGGGCAAGGTTCACGAACTGATACCGCGCGGAGAGGATGAACCAGGTATCGAGCAACATTCGACAGGCCGCGACCTGGTGGCGGTCGAAGCTCAAGACAAAGCACTCATTGAGCAATACCTGGCAGGCCAGGAAATCGGGAAGGCGCGGAAGGTGCAAGAGGTCGAGTTAGACCTGAACGCGCAACTGGCGGGGCTGCTCGCTGGCCAGCGCGTCGAACTCAATCCTGGGCTGGCGACTGCTGGCGCCGATCAACTGCTGGTATCGAATGAGGAAAGCCCCGAATGAGCGGTGACTACACCGAACTCAAGGCTTCGGCCTTGGCAATGAAAGGCTGGGACAACATGTCGTCATGCTGGCCGGCAGAAGGCGAGCCGGCAGACTGGCAGGTCGGTCGGCTCGATGAAGACGATAACCAGTATCCGATTCTCACCGTAGATACGGCGGAATATGGCCAGCCCGAGGCGGCGCCGGTCGTTGCCCGTTATTACGCAGCAGCTCACCCCGAGGCTGTGCTGGGGCTGATTCAGGAAGTCGAACAACTGCGCCAGATACCGCCATGCGACCCGGATGTTTACCAGCGCGGCAGCAGCGTCGCGGTCATCGGCGACATGCCCAGGGATGCAGCGGAACAGCTCTGTCGGGGGCTATCTGTCCTCACAGGCTGGCGAATCGATTGGCACTACTTAGGCGGGCGCGTCCACGTCAAGGCGCTGCCACCGGCAGGCGCCAGCGCCGCAACCGACCAGGTGCAGCAATGAGCCGAACGGCCATCGTCCAAACCCCCGAACTCGCCGGCCTCGCGCTGGCATGGGCGGTCAACATGATCGAGGGCGACCAGCCCCGCGCCGACCACCTGGTTAGTAAGTACGGCATCTGGTGCGAACGCGCCAACGGCCCGCACTGGCTGGCCGACATGACCGGAAATCCATTCAACCGCCAGGCCGGCGAATCGCGAACCATCGCCGTATACCGCGCCCTTGTATTCGCAATGCACGGCCCAGCGATTGAAGTCCCCGCCGAATTCACCTGAAACCAAGGAGGTTCCCCCGTGACAGACAACACCGATTACAGCATGACGCCCGATGACGCGCTGTTCATCGCCGGGCTTTGCCAGTTTGACCTCGACTTTCGCCGAACGGCGATCCAGGCAGCGCTCGAGCGAGACGGCCCTGGTCGATTGGTGGAACTGCTCGCTCAGTTCGTGGGCATGGCGAACTCTGTCGCCGCAAACTGCGCGGAAATGAGCGATACCGTTCTGATTACCGAATGCCACGTACACCCGGACAGGTTCTCAAGCGTGAACCTGCCGACGATCTTCGGCGCGTGCCAGGGCGTGATGCTGGCGCAGAAATGCGACCCGGCGGGCGCGTGCCACGGCTGCGCCTATCGCCTCGGATCAATCGCCAACCAGTCCCCCATAACCACCAGCGACGCCGAGTTCATGGCACACGACCGGAAAGGGTTTATGTGTCATGCGTATCTCGATGACGACAGCGTTCCCGAGCGCGTGTGCGTAGGCCACGCCAAGGCGGCGCGCTTTCAGCCATCAACTATCCCGTCAGCAACCTAGACCAATACCCCCGCCCACCGGGCGTTATCGAGGACATATGACCCCATCCGAAGCGCACGACATCGACAAAGTTAGCGAGTCACTTATGGCTCAGATTCTCGGCACCACGGCGCGAGCCTTGGAAGCACGACGCGGCCGGGGCCAGATCCCCGAAGGCGTCTGGATGAAGCACGGCGGGCGGATCATCTACAGCAAAAGGAGATATGACGAATGGCTGGAAAACCAATGGATCTACCCCCAGGGATCGACATTCACCACGGCACCCTCCGATTCCGTTTCACCTGGGAAGGCGGGCGGCGCAGCGAAACGCTTCCCTATCCCACGACACAAAAGGGCATCCAAGCTGCATCCAAGCTTCGCGATAAGGTAATCAGCCTGATTAAGCTGAATCTGCTGGATCTGGACAAATACGCGGAGCTGTTCCCGAACTCCGGCATGGCCGCCGGGAGCATTCCGTGTTTCGGCGAATATGCCCAGCTCTGGCTCGACAGCCGGGAAATCGCGGCAGGAACCCGGCTCAATTACAAAAGCGTGTTGAATATGTACGTGATTCCACACCTCGCCCTGGTGCGGATTGATCTGATCACAACGACCCTACTCCGCCGGATGCTGACATCCATTGAATGGACTTCGCCGGCGGTGAAGCGAAACGCAATGGTCAAACTGTCGACCATTCTCCGGTCGGCAGTCCAAGACGGGCTTATAGCGCGCAATCCGGCGGAATCGCTACAGCTCCCGAGCAGATCGAAAAAGGAGGTCGATCCGTTCACGCTCGATGAAGCGAACGCCATTATCGCGAAGCTGTACGACCATCCGCATTGGCCCAGCACGATCTACGCGGCGTTCTTTGAGTTTGTGTTTTTCACCGGGCTACGTCTTTCAGAAGCGGCGGCGCTGCGCTGGGAAGCCGTCGACCTGGAGAAAAAGACGGTTCACGTCCGTCGCACGGTTGCGCTGGGCGTGATCGAGGAACGGACGAAAACCGGGCGTGACCGGTTTGTTCTGCTGAACTCGCGGGCGATTCATGCAATCGAGTTTGCGAAGAAATACGCCGAGCGCCGCCTGGCGGGCCAGAGCCGAATCAAAAACATGCCCTACGTTTTCCCGCCCAGCAAAAACTCAGAGTTCATCCGACAGACCTCGGATCTGCATAAGCAGTGGATACCGGTGATCACTGAGCTGGGGTTGCGACATCGACCGCCATACAACTGCCGCCACACGTATGCAACAATATGCCTAATGTCTGGAATTAACCCCGCATTCATCGCCCAGCAGCTTGGCCACAGTGTGCAGATGCTTCTATCGACTTATGCACGTTGGATCAACTCGTCGAGCGACTGGCAGGAGCTTGAAAAATTGCAAATTGGTCCGAAATTGGTCCCAAGCTCAAAAGACAACCTCTGAAACCCTTTACTGGTAAGCCCTTTGATTTCTACAGCTAATATCACCATGCAGTTCGGCGCCAAGCCGCTGTTTGAAAACGTTTCGGTCAAATTCAACAACGGCAACCGTTATGGCCTGATCGGCGCCAACGGTTGCGGCAAGTCGACCTTCATGAAAATCCTCGGTGGCGATCTTGAGCCGTCTGCCGGCCAGGTAATGCTCGAGCCGAACGTGCGCCTGGGTAAGCTGCGTCAGGATCAGTTCGCCTACGAAGAATTTACTGTGATCGACACCGTGATCATGGGTCACGAAGAGCTGTGGAAGGTCAAGGCCGAGCGCGACCGCATCTACTCGCTGCCGGAAATGAGCGAAGAAGACGGCATGGCCGTGGCCGAGCTGGAAACCGAGTTCGCCGAGATGGACGGCTACACCGCCGAATCCCGTGCCGGTGAACTGCTGCTGGGTCTGGGCATTCCGCTGGAACAGCATTTCGGCCCGATGACCGAAGTGGCGCCAGGCTGGAAACTCCGCGTTCTGTTGGCCCAGGCACTGTTCTCCGATCCGGAAGTGCTGTTGCTCGACGAACCGACCAACCACCTGGACATCAACACCATCCGCTGGCTGGAAACGATTTTGACGGCGCGTAACAGCACCATGATCATCATTTCCCACGACCGTCACTTCCTGAACAGCGTCTGCACCCACATGGCCGACCTGGACTACGGCGAGCTGCGCCTGTTCCCGGGCAACTACGACGAGTACATGACGGCGGCGACCCAGTCCCGCGAGCAACTGCTGTCGGACAACGCCAAGAAGAAAGCCCAGATCGCCGAACTGCAAACGTTCGTCAGCCGCTTCTCGGCCAACGCCTCGAAAGCCAAACAGGCCACTTCCCGTGCCAAGCAGATCGACAAGATCCAGCTGGCCGAGGTCAAGCCATCGAGCCGCGTGAGTCCGTTCATCCGCTTCGAACAGACCAAAAAGCTGCACCGTCAGGCCGTGACCATCGAGCAGATGTCCAAGGGCTTCGACGGCAAGACCCTGTTCAAGAACTTCAGCTTCACCGTTGAAGCCGGCGAGCGCGTAGCGATCATCGGCCCGAACGGCATCGGCAAGACCACCCTGCTGCGCACCCTGATGGGCGAACTGACCCCGGACACTGGTTCCGTGAAGTGGACCGAAAGCGCGGAACTGGGTTACTACGCTCAGGACCACGCCCACGACTTCGAAGACGATGTGAGCCTGTTCGACTGGATGGGTCAGTGGACTCAGGGCGAACAAATGATCCGTGGCACCTTGGGCCGCATGCTGTTCTCCAACGACGAGATCCTCAAGTCGGTGAAGGTGATCTCCGGTGGTGAGCAAGGTCGCATGCTGTTCGGCAAGCTGATCCTGCAAAAGCCGAACGTTCTGGTGATGGACGAACCGACCAACCACCTGGACATGGAATCGATCGAGGCGCTGAACCTGGCGCTGGAAAACTACCCGGGCACGCTGATCTTCGTCAGCCACGACCGTGAGTTCGTATCGTCCCTGGCCACGCGCATCATCGAGCTGAGCCCGAACGGCGTGACCGACTTCAGCGGCACCTACGACGATTACCTGCGCAGCCAAGGCGTGGTGTTCTGAGTCGAATCGAGCGGTAAACAGAAAGCCCTGTCCTTGTGACAGGGCTTTTTTTGCTCATTCCTGATCGTTCCCATGCTCTGCGTGGGAATGCCTCAAGGGACGCTCCGCGTTCCAGCTCTGGAAGGGACGCGGAGCGTCCCGGGCTGCATTCCCACGCGGAGCGTGGGAACGATCAACGTGAGGACGTTAGTGCGTGGTGCGTGGTGCGTGGAAACGATCGTTAGCCTGCTTTCTTTTATTTCAGCGCCAAGCCATGATGCGAACTCTCCCACCGCCGCCCGCGAACGAGCCCTCATGTCTGCGCAGCAAAAGCCTCCGCAAAGCTCCATGGCGATCACCCTGCAGATCGTCTCTATCGTTTTCTATACCTTTATCGCCTTCCTCTGCATCGGTTTACCGATTGCGGTGCTGCCCGGTTATGTCCACGAACAACTGGGTTTCAGTGCAGTCATTGCGGGGCTGGTAATCGGTTCGCAATACCTGGCCACCCTGCTCAGCCGGCCGATGGCCGGGCGCATGTCGGACACCGTCGGCACCAAGCGGGCGATTGTGTATGGCTTGTCGGGGATTGTGCTCAGCGGTGTGCTGACGCTGGTTTCGACGCTGTTGCAGAGCTTGCCGCTGTTGAGCCTGTCGATCCTGATCGTCGGTCGTCTGCTGCTGGGGATCGCCCAGGGCCTGATCGGCGTTGGCACCATCAGTTGGTGTATGGGCCAGGTCGGTGCCGAACACACCGCGCGCTCCATTTCGTGGAACGGCATCGCCTCTTACGGTGCGATTGCCATCGGCGCGCCGCTGGGCGTAGTGATGGTCGCCGACTATGGTTTCGAGAGCCTCGGCATCGCCTTGTCGTTGCTCGCGGCCGGCGCCTTGCTGTTGATCCGCAACAAGCCGTCGGTGCCGGTGGTGCGCGGTGAAAGACTGCCGTTCTGGGCGGTATTCGGGCGGATTGCGCCGTTCGGTGCCAGTCTGAGCCTGGCGTCGATCGGGTACGGCACGCTGACCACTTTCATTACTCTGTATTACCTCAATCGCGGCTGGACCGGCGCGGCGTACTGCCTGACTGTGTTCGGTGTGTGTTTCATTCTGTCGCGCCTGCTGTTCATTTCAGCCATCGGGCGTTTCGGCGGATTCACCTCGGCGATTGCCTGCATGACCATCGAAACCGTCGGCCTGGTCATGCTGTGGCTGGCGCCTTCGACTGCGTATGCCTTGATCGGTGCCGGTCTGGCCGGTTTCGGCCTGTCGCTGGTGTACCCGGCGCTGGGCGTCGAAGCAATCAAGCAAGTGCCCAACTCCAGTCGCGGCGCAGGGCTGAGTGCTTATGCCGTGTTTTTCGATCTGGCGCTGGCGATTGCCGGGCCGTTGATGGGCGCGGTGGCGCTGAATCTGGGCTATTCGTGGATTTTCTTCAGTGCGGCCGTGCTGTCCGTGACCGGACTGGGATTGACCTTGCTGCTCAAGCGCCGGGCCATGGCGTGAGCGCTCACTGATCCGCCGTCTGCATTCCCGCGCGGGTCGGCCTGCCCAAGGCATGGGAGAAGAACCGCCCGGCCTCGGAAATCAGGTTGCGGTGGATGTCTTCGCGGTCCACACCATCGGCATCGGTGCACAACGCCGGCATGGCGAGGATCTGCTCTTCGGTGCACGGCGCCATGAACACGAAGTGCCCCGCCCCGGCCAACAGTTTGAAATCCGGCGCAGTCGGCAGCTTGCGCGCCAGGGCCGCGGCGTTTTTGTCGAAGGCCACCAGTTTGTCACCGTCCCCGCTGTACAGCAGCACTGGCACATGCACATCGGCCAGAGTGTGACGACCAAACTTGAGACTCAGCGGCGCCATCAGCAGCAATGCATGCACGCGCGGATCGGCCACCGGTTGCAGATCATCGCGGTCGACAATCAACTCACCTTGAGTGTTGCAGGCGTCGCGGTCGTCCGGGCGCTCCTGGCAGTAACGGCGCAGACGATCCAGATCAGGCTGTGCACCGGACAGAATCAACGCCGTTTCGCCGCCCGCCGAATAGCCGATCACGCCAACCTGTTCGGCGTTGACATACGGCGCGAGCATGCGGTCGCCCAGCGTGGCGGTAATGGCTTCGGAAATCTGGATCGGCCGACCATAAAGGTTGCTGAGTGTGCCGAGGCGGCTGTGATCCTTGGAGTTGTCGCCGGGGTGAATCACCGCCACCACCACAAAACCCTTGCGGGCCAGTGACGTGGCCAGGTCGTGCAGCGCCAGCGGCGTGCCGGTGTTGCCATGAGACAACATCAGCATCGGGAAACGGCCGATGGCGACTTTGGTGTCTTCGCCGGCCTCGACCGAATAGCCTTCAAGCAGACTCAGATGTTCGCGGTCGCTGGAGGGATAGAACGCGATGGCGCGCATCGGTTGCAGGTCGAGCGGATCGAGGAACGTCATCTCGTGATACCCGACGCTCCAGCGCGGGTGCTGCCCGGGCGCAGCGTGCACTGAATTCAGGCTGCCGAGCAGGCAAATCAGTAACGCTGCACAAAGACGCATCATGGGATGCCCCACCCTGTTGTTACTCAATCGAAAGATCCGTGGAGTTCGACGCCCGAGATTCCGAGGTTCGGTGATCCGGCGCGGCGTTGCACTCAGACGTTGATCATCGGACTGCATAACCCGGGCCAGATTATGTAACAGTCAGAAACAAAAACTCTGTATCTGGCCCTTGCGGAACCAGAATACAGAGTTTTTGAGGGTTTGCCTGAACAGGAGCTGTTCTTTACGCAAGCCTTACGCGGCGGCGAACAGTTGCTCGCTGATCTTCGCTTGAGCGGCAGTCATCGCGTTGTTACGCACTTCTTCGCCGTAGGCCAGGCCTTCGGCACGCACGACTTCGATGTCGGTGATGCCGAGGAAGCCGAATACCAGTTTCAGGTAGTCTTCGTGGGCCACGCCCGAAGCCTGACCGGCGTGGATACCGCCAGCGGTGGACACGATCACCACTTTCTTGCCGCCGCACAGACCTTCAGGGCCGGCTTCGGTGTAACGGAAAGTCTGGCCGGCAACGGCGATGCGGTCGATCCAGGCTTTGAGTTGGGTCGGCACGGTGAAGTTGTACATCGGTGCAGCCACGACGATGGCGTCGGCGGCGATGAACTCGGCCAGGGTGGTGGCGCTCAGTTCGGCTTCGTGCTGTTGTCCGGCGTTGCGCAGTTCAGCGGTGGTGCCGGCAGCAACCAGGGTGGTCGACGAGAAGTGGCTGATAGCGTCGGCGGCCAGGTCGCGGTAGGTCACGACAGCACTTGGCTCGGCGGCTTGCCAGGCTTGAGTCACTTGGCTGCTCAGCTGACGGGAAGCGGAGTTGTCGCCCAGAATGCTCGAATCGATGTGCAGCAGTTTCATGTGGAATCTCCTGGAATGAATCGCCGGCGGCGACGGAATGGTGGCAATCCTACCGATGAAACCAATAGCTGATTAGACGGCAACAATGCGATAGTTTGTCCCACTGATAGAACAGTCGGATTTCCCCCATGCAAGACCTCAACGATCTCTACTATTTCGCCAAAGTGGTGGAGGCCGGCGGATTCGCCGCCGCTGGCCGCTTGCTCGGCATCCCCAAGTCACGCCTCTCGCGGCGCATCGCCGAGCTGGAAGAGCGCCTCGGCGCGCGTCTGCTGCAACGCACCACTCGCCAACTGAAGCTGACGGCGGTCGGCGAGCGATATCTGCGTCACTGTCAGGCGATGCTGCTGGAAGCGGAAATGGCCGATGAAACGGTGGCCAGCATGTCCAGCGAGCCTCGCGGTCGCCTGCGGGTTTCGAGTCCGACCGGGCTGGCCCATGAAATGCTGCCGGTGGTGATCAGCAATTTCCTTGGCAAATATCCCCAGGTGCAACTGGAAGTGACCCTGCTCAATCGCCGGGTCGACCTCATCACCGAAGGCATTGACGTGGCCCTGCGTGTGCGCGAACACGGCGATGAAGAACCGATGCTGGTGACCCGCCGACTGCGTCAGGCACAAATGGTGGTGGTGGCGAGCCCTTCCTTTATACAGGGAGTGGAAATCAATCATCCGCAGGACCTGAAAAGCCTGCCGGTGCTGGGCGCCCTGGAGGCGGATCGCATGGTGCATGTGCGTCTGCTCGATCAGCACGGCAAGAGTTGCGACCTGGCACTGGAAGCCCGGCTGGGCATCGACGATTTCATCGTGCGCAAGGCGTGCGTGCTGGCCGGACAGGGTTTCACCCTGCTGCCGATGATGTATTGCGAAGCGGAGCTGGATAACGGCACGCTGGTGCAATTGCTGCCGGGCTGGTCATTGCCCGGCGGCTGGTTGCAAGCGGTGTATCCGCATCGGCGCGGGGTGATGCCGGCGGTGCGCGCGTGGATCGATCATCTGGTCGAATCGTTCAACGCCTGTGGAGAACGGCTGTTATGAAACAAGGAAAGATGAGCGAAACGGACGTTGCAGAATTTTGTCTGGCCTTGCCCGGCGCGCGGGAAGACTACAAATGGGGTGGCGTGCGGGTGTTTTCGATTGCCGGCAACAAGATGTTTGCCCTGCAGGGCCTGCGCGGTGATTCGCTGGCATTCAAGGTCGACAAGGATCTGTTTCTCGGTCATTGCGACCGGCCGGGGATTCATCCGGCGCCGTATCTGGCCCGGGCGCAATGGATCATCATGCACCCGCCCTACCCGCTGGGCGCCGAGGAACTGCGAGGGCTGTTGCAGCGCTCCCATCAACTGGTGGTGAGCAAGCTGCCCAAGCGCGCTCAGGTCGGGCTGGTGCTCTAGAACAGCGCCAGGAGGTTCGAACCGAGGAACAACTGATCGATCCAGAACACCTGATGCAACGCCACGATCACCCAGAACAGGATCTGAAACGACACCTTGCGCGTCTTGTGCCGGAAGACCTGTTGAGCGATCAGCGCACCCGGCCAACCGCCGGCCAGTTCCACCGCATGGAGGATGTTTTCCGGCGTACGCCAGGCGTCGGCGCGGGCCTTGCGCTTGTCCGCCCAGTACAGGAAAAACGCCAGCACGCTGACCAGCCCGTAAGCCGTCAGCGGTACCAGGGAAATCCCGCGCAGCCACATCGACAGCGCGCCGGACAACGGCAACGCGCAGACGATCAGCAGCACCACCAGTTTCAGTTTCAAATGCTGGATATTGCCACCGGAAGACCCGCGATCCGGGCGGCGTGCGCGGGAATCACTCATGGCTGGGCGGCCGACCAGTCGATCCATCCAAATTGCCAGGTCGCCAGAATCACCAGACCGAAGGCGATCCGATACCAGGCGAAGGCCGCGTAACTGTGGCTGCCGATGAACTTGAGCAGGCCGCGCACCGCGATCATGGCGAAGATGAACGCCGTGACGAAACCGATGGCAAACACCGGGAAGTCTGCCGGTACGAACAGGTCGCGGTACTTGTAGCCCGAATACACCGCCGCACCGACCATGGTCGGCATCGCCAGGAAGAACGAGAACTCGGTGGCCGCCTTGCGCGACAGCCCGAACAACAGGCCGCCGATGATGGTCGAGCCGGAACGCGAAGTACCGGGGATCATCGCCAGACACTGGGCGAAGCCAATCTTGAGTGCATCCGTCCAGCGAATCTCGTCGACCGTTTCGGCGTGCACTTCATGCTGACGCTGCTCGGCCCACAACATCACGATCCCGCCCACCACCAGCGCGGCGGCCACGGTGATCGGGTTGAACAGGTAATGGTGAATCAGGTCGGCGAAGATCACGCCCAGCACCACGGCGGGCAGGAAGGCAATCAGCAGATTGGCGGTGAAGCGCCGAGCACTTGGCTGAGTCGGCAAACCGATGACCACGTCGAGGATCTTGCGCCGGAATTCCCAGACCACCGCGAGAATCGCGCCGAGCTGGATGATGATGTTGAACGCCATGGCCCGCTCGCCTCCGAAATCGAGCAATTCGGCAACAATGATCTGGTGTCCGGTACTGGATATGGGCAAAAACTCCGTCAGCCCCTCTACAACTCCAAGTATCAATGCCTGCAAGGCCGTCCAAAGATCCATCAATCCCCCAAAGAGCGATGCCAGACGGCATGCCCCGATAGTATTTTTTACGTTCACTGCGTTCAGCGTAGCTGGTCAAAGCTGTACCGATTCCGCACGCACAGGATCCACACGAAACAGTCAAAATTCCGTGAAAAATCAATTTGGATTCAGGTTTTTACGCGCGGCGCCGAAATCCTAACAGACAAGCCGTAATAGCGCTGCCGCGTTATACGACTTGGGTCGCGTATGCCCGGTCACCGAAACGTGGTTGGATGCTGGCGGTGGTTTATTACAAGAAAAAGAATCCGGAGTGACAGCGTTATGAACAGCTTGCGCAGTGTGTCGATCAGCCGACGCTTGTGGCTCATCTTGATCGTGGCAGTCGTCATGCTGCTGACGTTGGGCGTTTTGATGCTCAAGCAGATCCATGATGACCTGTATCACGCCAAGGCCCAGAAAACCCAACATGTGGTGCAGACCGCCAGCGGTTTGCTGACGTACTACCAGGGCCTCGAAGCGGCAGGCACCCTGACGCGCGATGTGGCGCAGAAACAGGCGCTGACTGCCATTCGTGGCCTGCGCTATGACCAGAACGATTACTTCTGGATCAATGACCTTACGCCCGTGATGGTCATGCACCCGACCAATCCCAAGCTTGAAGGCCAGAACCTCTCGGCGATCCGCGACCCGGACGGTTTTGCGGTGTTCAACGAAATGGTCGCCATCGCCAAGGCCAAAGGCGCCGGCATGGTCGACTATCGTTGGCCCAAGCCGGGTGCCAGTGAACCGGTGGTCAAAACCTCTTACGTGAAACTGTTCGAGCCGTGGGGTTGGGTGATCGGTTCGGGCGTGTACGTCGACGACGTGCAGGCCGAGTTCCAGGGCCAGGTGCTCAAGGCGTCAGTAGTCGGACTGGTCATTGCGGCGATCATGGCACTTCTGGTGATTCTGATTGCCCGCAGCATCGTCCGTCCGTTACAGGAAACCGTGAACGCCATGGCCAACATTGCCAGCGGCGAAAGCGATCTGACTCGCAGCCTCGACACCCAGGGTCAGGACGAGGTCACTCAACTGGCCCATCACTTCAATGCTTTCACCGCCAAGCTGCGCCGGGTGATCGGTGACTTGCAGGTATCCGCCAGCGCATTGGGCCAATCGTCCAGTGAGCTGGGCAACGATGCGGCACAGGCCCGGCAACGCAGCCAGCAACAGTCGCAGCAGATGGAGCTGGTGGCCACCGCCGTCAACGAAGTGACCTACGGTGTGCAGGACGTGGCGAAGAACGCCGAGCACGCCGCCAGCGAAATGCGTGACGCAGAAGCCCAGGCCCAACAAGGCCAGGTCAACATCGACAGCAGCCTGCAGCAGATTGACAAGCTGTCCGGCACCATCGATCAGGCCGTCGAAGTGATCCGCACGCTGGCGACCGAGAGCACGCAGATTGGCAGCGTGCTGGAGGTGATCCGCTCGATTGCCGAGCAGACCAACCTGCTCGCTCTCAACGCCGCGATTGAAGCAGCACGCGCCGGCGAACAGGGTCGCGGATTTGCAGTGGTGGCTGACGAAGTGCGTTTGCTGGCGCAACGCACGCAGAAGTCCACGGCGGAAATCCAGACGATGATCGAACGCCTGCAAAATCATTCCGAAGCCGCGGTGAAGGTGATCGGCGACAGCAGCAAGGCTTCGCAACTGACCATCGAGCAGGCCGGCCTGGCCAGTGCCAGCCTGAATGCCATCGGTCAGGCCCTGCGCAACCTCAACGGCCTGAACGCCTCGATTGCCAGCGCAACGCTGCAGCAGGCGCATGTGGTCGAAGACATCAATCAGAACGTCACCCAGGCCGCGGGGCTGTCCCACAGCACCGCGCTGGCGGCAGAGCAGTCGAGTGTGGCGAGCGTTCGCCTGGGCGAGCTCAGCGAACAGTTGAACGGCTTGCTGCGTCAGTTTCGCGTCTGACGCCCTTTCAGGTGGGAACTCGTTTCCCACCTGTTTTTCGGTACAATCCGCTCCCTCTTTTATTCCCCCCAAGGATCCTGCATGTCCGGGCTCGAACTGTTTGCCGCCGCTCTCGGTGTAATCGCCGTGTGGCTCACGGTCAAACAGAATCCGTGGTGCTGGCCGATCGGACTGGTCATGGTGTTGCTCTACACCTGGGTATTCTTCGAGGTAAAGCTGTATTCGGACATGCTGCTGCAGGTGGTGTATGCCGGGCTGCAACTCTATGGCTGGTGGCAATGGACGCGGGCCGGGACGATGCATGACGGACGCGAGGTCAGCCGGCTCGACACCCGCTCGATTGCGCAAGGGCTGGCCATTGGCGCAGCGGGCAGTCTGCTGCTGGGCGCGGCCATGGCTCACTGGACGGACGCGGCACAACCGTGGCTCGACGCGGCGCTGACCGGTTTCAGCCTGGTCGCGCAATTCTGGATGGCCCACAAGCGTCTGCAATGCTGGGCTTTGTGGTTCGTGCTGGATGTGATCTTCGTCGCGCTGTTTCTCTATAAAGGGCTGTACCTCACGGCGGCGCTGTATGCCCTGTTCACCGTAATTGCGGTGCAAGGCTGGCGCGAATGGCGTGCCGATCCGGCGTTGCAACGATGAAAGTGATTGTCCTGACCGGCCCCGAGTCCACGGGCAAGAGCTGGCTGGCGGCCGGCATCCAACAGCAGTTCGGCGGTTTGCGGGTGGACGAATATGTGCGCTGGTTCATCGAGCAGAACCCTCGCGATACCTGCCTCGCCGACATCCCGGAAATTGCTCGCGGCCAGTTGCAATGGGAAGACGCGGCACGGGCGCAGCAGCCGCGATTGCTGATTCTGGATACGCATCTGTTGAGCAACATCCTGTGGAGCCAGACCCTGTTCGGCGACTGCCCGCCCTGGCTGCAAACCGAGTTGCTGGCGCGTCACTACGACCTGCACTTGCTGCTCTCCCCCGAGCAGATCGAGTGGACGGACGATGGTCAGCGCTGCCAGCCCGACTTGAATGAACGGCTCGCGTTCTATGAGGCCACCCGGATCTGGCTGCAAACCCATCATCAACCTTTGCAGATCATTCAGGGCAACTGGGCCGAACGCCAGCAGCAAGCCTTCGACGCGGTGCGCTCACTGCTCGCGGACTGACCCAGGTTTCGGGGCGAATGCCCCGTTCCTTCCCCCTGTTTTGGGGCAAAAGTGTCCGTTCCTGAAACACTCCTGCGGGTGCAAAGTGCCCGTCTCAGCGCCCTTCATCCCTTTGTCATGCGACTTGTTACGCAGATGAAACACCTGCGCGCAAACCCTTGTTCCAGAGCTTTGCAATGACTTTAAGGGGTTGCGAAGCCAGTGACTTGTTTCAGCGATGAAACAGATTGTGTATCAACCCTGCGTCCAATCCACACAACCCTTTGAAATCAAAAGACATCTAAAAAGCGGCACAGCTTTCGCTCTCTCCTTCACAACGCTGAACAGGCTCAGCCCACTGAAGAAGGAATTGCCGCCGTGGGGAACATCAAAAAAGCCTTTACCTGCCTTCTGCTGATCGGATCAGCCGCCAGCGCTTTTCTCAGTTTCAACGTTCAGGCCGACGGCAATGGCGTGATCGTGCTCAACCGTGACGTCCAGCCGATCCCGATCGGCCGCAGCGGCGGCAAAGATCCCTACCCGACCACCGTCAATGCCAACCCATCGGCCCGTATCAATCAAACGCTGAGCAACACCGAACTCAGCGACGGTGAATTTGCCAGTGTAGCCAGCGGATCGTCGATCCGCGGCAACATCAATACCCCCAATTCGAATCTGCCTGGCATGAACACCCTGACCAATCCCAACGGGATGCCCGGCATGAGTGCCGGGCATGGCGGCGGTTCCGGCAGCTCGATCTCCAATACCGTCAACCGTGCCATGAGCACCGGCCTTGCCCCGTTGACCCGCATGGCTGGAGGCCAATGAGATGAATCGTTCCCTGCTCGTTATCGCCCTGCTCGGCTGCTCCAGCGTGATGGCCGACCCCAGTGCTGTGAACAACGCGAACATTCAAGACTCCGGCGTTCAGTACCGGGGCAACTTCAACGTCAACCAGGCCGCCGGCGACCAAATGCAACAGGCCAACGTCAAGGCGATCGCCATTGGCACCGAATCCCACGCGACCACCAGCGTGAAACAGAAAATCGACACCCCCGCCGACCGCTCGATCAACGCGAGCGCCAACATCGGCGGCACCTCTTTCAGTAACGGCAACGGAATCCTGGGCGTGAACCAGGGCGCCGGGGCCAACAACCAAATGGCCAACGTTACGCGCGTCAGCATCAGTGCTGCCCCGCAGAGCGTTGACGATAGCGCCCTTTCCCAACAGAACGTGGCGTTGTTACCGAGCTCAGGAGCAACTGGCACCTCACCCGGCAGTCGCCAGGTCACGACAAGTGATCAGGCCTTCACCGGCAGCCGGGGGGTAATCCAGGTGAACCAGAGTGCCGGGGTGGGGAACCGAATGGCTAACACCCTGAGCATCCGGGTCGCTGACTGACCCAAACAAGAAGCAGTGCAATTAGAAAGTACCAACACTTAACCAACTAATAAGCACGACGGAGAAACACCATGAAACCTACAATGGCCCTCAAACCACTGGTTTTCGCACTCGCAGCAGTGATGGCAATCGCAGCACAGGCAGGCGGTCGTGATGATAATCACGGTCATGGTAACGGGCACGGCAATGGTCATGGCAACCATGATCCAAAAGGCCCAACCCTGGAACAACTTCTGCAAATCACCGCCGGTGCCGGTGCTGCTGTGCTTGATGCACAAAACAGCGATGGCAACGTGGTAAAAAACCAGGGCACTAAAAACGATGCGAAGGCTGACAACTCGCTGAACGGCTCCAACGGCAACATGGGCGCCAACGTTGCAGCCGGCGACGGCAACCAACAAGACAATGCCGCAGCCCTGGCCACCGCCGACGAAAGCTTCATCTTCGGTACTGCTGTTGCTGCCTCGAGTGCAACTCAAGTCAACAACAACAACTATGTGAAAAACTCGTCGACCCTCAACACCGCTACACTTAACAACGCTGGCAACAACGGATCCGGGAACATCGGCATCAACGTGACTTCCGGCAACTTCAACCAACAGAAAAACAACCTGGCAATCGCCGTATCGGGTGGCCGTGTAGCCACTGCCGCTGCTGCTGCCAACCAGTCTTCCACTGGCCTGGTCGTAGAAAACAAAGGCGTGCAAACCTACAAAAAAGACACCCTCACCGGCACCTTCGCAGCCGCTGGCGTCTTCGCCGCCAAAGGTACTGCAACCATCGAAGACGATGATCACCACGGCGGTGGCGGTCACGGCGGCTATGGCAACAACAACCGCGGCGGTGGTCGTGATGACGATCAAAAAGCCAAATTCGAAGCCGTGGGTGTCTTCGGTCTGGCTGGCGTCACCACTCAACAAGTGCTGACCAAAGATGGCTGGAAAAACCCTGTAACCAACACCGCAACCATGACCGGTTCGATGAACAACTTCTCCGGCAACGGCGGAGCCAACGTATCGGCAGGTGTTGGCAACCAACAAAGCAACTCGCTGTCCATCGCCGCAGGTTGCAAAGCCTGCATGTAATCGCGATCGAAACGAAAGCCCCGGAAACGGGGCTTTTCCTCAGTCCGCAAAGGCGTATCGATCATGCGTAAGACTGCCCTCCTCGCTGTGCTTTGCTTCTGTGGCCTGACCCAGGCTGCCCAGATGCCCGTTGCTGCCCTGCCGGGCGGCACGCTTGTCTACAAAAACGTGCAAAGCATTCGTGAGCGCAAGTTTGCCGACATCGTCGAACAGAAAACCGACTTCAGCTGCGGCGCCGCCGCACTGGCTACGGTATTGCGCCAGGCTTATTGGCTCGACGTCGATGAGGAGCACATCATCAAAGGCATGCTGGTCAATGCAGACCAGGACCTTGTCCGTACTCAGGGTTTCTCCATGCTGGACATGAAGCGCTACATAGAAAGCATCGGCATGCGCGCCAGAGGCTACAAGATTCCCCGGGAAAAACTCGACGCTGTCACGATCCCGGTGGTGGTACTGATGGAAATTCGCGGCTACAAGCATTTCGTGGTGATGCAGCGGGCGGACAAGGATTGGGTTTACATCGCAGACCCGGTCCTGGGACACAAACGCTACTCCCATGATGACTTTGTCAAAGGTTGGAACGGCATCGTCTTTGCCATCGTCGGCCCCGGATATGACAAGGCCAATGCCTTGCGCAGCCCTCCGGTACCGTTGACGGCCAAAAACAAGCTGGATGCTTTCAACCCGGTCAAAGATGCTGAATTGATGGACTTCGGGTTCATACAGAGCGACTTCTTTTAATCGCCGATTACAAGAGTGGGGCTGGATGTCCCGGGAGCAGCAGATGAAAACCTCATACTGGCTGGCCGCCGCCTGCCTGGCAGCGAGCGCATCAGGCTATGCCAATGCAGGATTCAAACCCATTGAAATCAAGGACCAGGAGCTCGCTGAGCTACGCGGTCGCTACGTCATGCCGGGCCGGATCATCAGCTTCGGTGTCGTCATGAGCAGTACCTGGCGCAACGCCAGTGGAGATCTGATCGGGGCCTCGGCCACGATGCAATTGCAGGCAGCTTCGGTAAAACCCGAATTCTACGTCTCGACCATCAAGGAACACGGCAATGGCAGTACCCCGGAACTGGGGACGGGCTCGATCGTGGGTGGTGCGGGACTCAACTCCAGCCAGGGCGTGACGCAGAGTGTGCGCGCCGCCGGCGACGGCAACTCCGCCTACAACAACGTTGCGATCAACGTCAAAGAAGCCAGTCAGGCACCGGCACTGATGCCTGCCCAGGGCCAGGCCTTGATGGCCGGCCAGACCATTTCCGGCAGCAACGGCGCCGGCAGCGTCGCGGTGTCGGCCACAGGCGGCGGTGTTCAAATGGCCATTCAGGCCTCCGGCAATCAGGGTACAGCCTTGCAACAGGTCGCCCAGGGCGGACTGCTGCAAAACACCCGTTTGCTGGGTAGCGCAAACGTAGTCAACAACCTGACTCAACTCAACGTTGTCCTTAACAATAACGGCATGAGTGCCGGCGCACTGGACTGCAACCTGACTCAACTCAGGGCACTACGCAATATCGGATATTGAACTACGCTGAGTCTCGATCATTGGGCTTAAAGGGACGGCTTATTCATGTATCGATCAGTATCACTGCGTGCCGCTGTATGTTTGAGTACTCTTCTACCTGCGGCGATGCTGCAAGCAGCACCCGACGCAGATGTGGAAGCCCTGAAACAGGAACTTTTGGAGCTTAAGCAACGATACGAAGTACAACAGAAAGCCCTGGCGGTGCTCGAACAACGGGTCCGCCAGGTCGAAGACCAACCCGCGTCCCCTCCCCCAAAACGCCTGGCCAAATCGCCTTCGGACATGAAAGGCAACCGGGTCGCCGCCGGCACCGGGGCTGCAGCAGCATCGGGGGGCGCCGCCGGGGGAAGTGGCGCATCTTATGGCCAGTCGCTGGCCGATGATTCGCAACCGGCACAGAGTGTGTCCAACCTGTACGACGAAGCCAGCGGCTTCTTTGGCGGCGGCAAGTTCAGCTTTGAAACCGGCGTGACCTATTCACGCTACGACACCCGCCAACTGATCCTCAACGGCTTCCTCGCCCTGGACTCGATCTTTCTGGGCAACATCAACCTCGACCGGATCAAGGCCGATACCTGGACTCTCGACCTGACGGGACGCTACAACTTTGACAACCGCTGGCAGTTCGACCTGAACGTGCCGGTGGTCTACCGTGAATCGACCTATCAGTCAGGCGGCGGCAACGGAGGCGCCTCCAATGTCACCACCGAACAGGACGTAAGCCGCGACCCGACCATCGGCGACGTCAACTTCGGCATCGCCTACAAGTTCCTGGACGAATCGGTCAACACCCCGGATGCCGTGGTTTCCTTGCGGGTCAAGGCGCCAACGGGCAAGGATCCGTTCGGGATCAAGCTGCGCCAGACCGATGCCAACTCGAACCTGTTCGTGCCTGACACCCTGCCTACCGGCAACGGCGTCTGGTCGATCACCCCGGGCATCTCGCTGGTCAAGACGTTTGACCCGGCCGTGTTGTTCGGCAGCCTGTCCTACACCCATAACTTCGAGGAATCGTTCGACGACATCAGTTCGACCGTCAACCAGAAAACCCCGGGTAAGGTACGCATCGGCGACAGCTTCCAGATTGGCGCAGGTGTTGCCTTCGCACTGAACGAGAAGATGAGTATGTCGTTCTCCGTCTCGGACTTGGTGCAACGCAAGAGCAAGCTGAAACAGGATGGCGGCGATTGGGAATCGGTGGTGTCCAGCGACGCCAACGCCGGTTACTTCAACGTCGGCATGACCATCGCGGCCACCGACAACCTGACCATCGTGCCCAACCTGTCCATCGGCATGACGGACGATGCCCCGGACTTCTCCTTCAGCCTGAAATTCCCGTACTACTTCTAATCACCACACATGAAAAGGCCCGCTGCGATTTGCATCGCAGCGGGCCTTTTCAGCTTCCCGGGCTCAGGAAGCGCCGCGCCCTAGCGGATCTGATGCTTGTGCAGCAAACGGTAGAAAGTCGGCCGGGAAACCCCCAGCACTTTGGCGGCAACGCTGAGATTGTCGCTGTGCCGGTTCAATACATCGCACAGCGCCTGGCGTTCAGCGCGGATCTTGTAATCTTCAAGCGTACCCATCGGTGCCGCGATCGACTGCTGGCTGATCAGCCCCAGGTCTCGGGCCTCGATCTGTCGCCCTTCGGCCAGCACCAGACCCCGACGCACGCGGTTGGCCAGCTCACGGACATTACCCGGCCAGTCGTGCTTGCCCATGGCGATCAGCGCGTCTTCGCTGAAACTGCGCGGACGACGGCCGGTTTCGTGACTGTAGAAGTGGGAGAAATGGTTGGCCAGCATCGACAGGTCGCCGTGACGCTCGCGTAACGGTGCGGTGACGACTTGCAGCACATTGAGCCGGTAGTACAAGTCCTCGCGGAAACGTTTTTTCTCGATCGCGGCTTCGAGGTCGACGTGGGTCGCCGCCAATACCCGCACATCCACCGGGATCGGTTGACTGCCACCGACCCGTTCAATGTGTTTTTCCTGAAGGAAACGCAGCAGATTGGCTTGCAGCTCCAGCGGCAGATCACCGATTTCATCGAGAAACAACGTGCCGCCGTTAGCCGCTTCGATCCGGCCGATCTTGCGCTGATGGGCGCCGGTGAAAGCGCCTTTCTCATGGCCGAACAGTTCGGACTGGATCAAGTGCTCGGGAATCGCACCGCAGTTGATCGCCACGAAGGGTTTGCTGTGGCGTTGCGACTGCCGGTGCAGCGTGCGGGCGACGAGTTCTTTACCGGTACCGCTTTCGCCGCGAATCAGCACTGGCGACTCGGTGGGCGCCAGTTTGCTCAACAGTTTGCGCAGCTCGCGAATCGGTTTGCTGTCGCCCAGCAGCTCATGTTCGGGCTGGTCGACGTGAATCGTGCCCTGACCGCGCAGACGCGCCATGCCGAAAGCCCGACCGAGGGTAACTTGCACCCGTGACACGTCGAACGGCAAGGTGTGGAAATCGAAAAACCACTCGCAGACGAAATCGCCGACGTTCTGCAAGCGCAACACTTCCTGATTCAGCACGGCGATCCATTCGGTGCCGCTGCGGCTGATCAGCTCCTTGACGGCTTCGGGACGTTCCAGGTGAAAAGGCTGCAACCGCAACAAGCCGACGTCGCAGCTTCGGTCGGCGGCATTTTCCAGGCTGCAACTGTCGACGTCCCAGCCCACGGCACGTAAACCCGGCAACAATCGGTGACAATCGTCGCAGGGGTCGACGACCAACAAACGTCTTAAGGCAGGCGCTTCGTTCATGACTGTTCCTTGGCGCCAAATTTCAGGAAATGATCGTAAAAACAGTCATTTGGCAGGCCTGACTGTTACATTAGCAAGAATTTGACGGCGTCTTGTATCGATTGCTTATAGATGTACAAGTGAACCAGTTATAAGAAGCCAGTTTATTAGTTAGCTATCGACTTAAATCTTTCGCCAGGCTTTCAAAACCTGTCTGAAGATTGAGTGTATGAAAGAAAGTCGAAATTTCTTCAGATTCTGTGTGACCCGCCAGCGGGTTGCGTGCATCAGTACAAGTAACTCGCCGTACGGTAAGCCCAACTGACGGCCGATCACTTGATTGGGCACTAATAGAGAGAAGATCCCATGACCGCCCCGCTCCGTATCAACGAAGCTCTTTTGATTGCCAACCGCGCATTTGAACCTTTTCAATGCGTCGCCTGGGCCCCACAAGACGGCAATGGCGAACTGAGCCTGACCGTTATCGACCGGACCAATTCCCACATCGGTCGCACCCAGATCCCGAGCAGCGCCTACTCCGATCCGGCGCAACTTGAACACCTGCTGCAACAGGCCCGCGCTGAACTGAGCGAAGAAGGCTATGCGCTGCAATCCTGGTCGATGCCACACTGATATTGGCGGGCAATGCGGATGACGTTCAAGTCATCCGCCCTCTTCTGTTAGTTGCGGATCCTTTTCCAACTTCAGTCTTTTTGTACAACTTTCCTTAATACTTTCGCGCCTCGATACTTGGCAGGCTTGCGACTGGTTCAAAAAGACACTGTTCTGGCACAGTGCGACCCTCCACCTGTTAGTTCTTACAGTTGTACTAGCGAGTGTTCAGGGATTGAATGTTTCGCTCATGCAGTTACCCGTTCCGCTTCCCGGAAACCGGTCGACTCGCAAGGAGAAGCATGCATGTCAACCCAGACAGCCATCGCGCTGCCGACGCTAGCGAATAACGCCGGACAACTCGACAAGAACTTTTCCAGCAACGGTGTGGCGCAGGTTTACTTCGTCGGAAGTATGTCCAGCCTGACTCAGAGTGTGGCGCTCGATGCGCAAGGCCGAATTCTGGTCGCCGCCAAGGTAGCTACTGCACAAGGCAGTCGTTTCGGCCTGGCGCGCCTGCTCGAAGACGGCTCGGCGGATCTGGGCTTTGGTTTTCAAGGCAGCGTGATCGGCCAGTTCGCCGCCGGCTTCGAGGCCACCGGCAGCAAGGTTCAGGTCTTGCCCGACGGACGAATTCTGCTGGCGGGCCTGCACTACGAATCAGAGCATCGCACTCTGCCTGCCCTGGCCCTGTTCGATACCCAAGGTCGGCCTGACCCGGACTTCGGTGACAATGGCCAGCAAATTGTCCGCCTGCCCGGCGACCTGTCCATGGGCACCCGCGATGCCTGGTTGCCGCCAGGCGTTCCAGGCGCCGAAGCCTGCGATTTTGCAGTGCAGCCCGACGGGCATATCCTGCTGATCGCCAACCATCACTTCGAGCTCGCCGATCACGTCGGCATGCTGATCCGCCTCAAACCCGATGGCAACCTTGATCCGTCGTTCAACGGGCGCGGTTTCGTCATGGTTCGCCACTTGCTGCTCAATACCTGGCTCGGCGCTCTGCTGTTGCAAGAAGACGGCAGAATCGTGGTGGCCGGCTCCATCGACTTTCCTCAGGAAGGCCTGCTCACCCGCTATCTGCCGGACGGGCGGCTCGATGAGCGTTTTGCGGTGGACGGTTTCATGGCCTTCAAAGCCCAGGGGCACAGCGCGCTGGTCACCCAGGTCATCGAATCGGCGGAGCATTTGCATTGTTTTGGCAGCAGCCGCGATCCGATTCGATGCATGGCGCTGTCCGTCCATGGCAACGGCCGCCCCGACCTACATTGCAACGGTGGTCAGCCGCACCTGCTGGAAATCGCCTTCAGCGGCTGCCAATGGAGTGCCGCGCAGGTGATGCCGGACGGGCGCATCATCGCGGTCGGCGCAACGATCGGCGGGGTCGAAGCCGACTTCATCGTCGCCCGCTATCTGGCGAACGGCAGCCTTGATCGAGGTTTCGGATCAGGTAATGGCTGGTTGCGCACACGACTGGGGCGCAGCCTCGATACCGCCACCTCGCTGGCGATACAGCCTGACGGCGGCATTCTGGTAGGCGGCTATTCACTGGATGGCAACTACCGCGCACTGGTCGCGCGTTATCTGAATCACTGATGCGAACCTTCTCACACTTGATCTTGCCCATCGCTTACGGCAACTTGCGTGCTTCTTAAAACAAGGAGCAACCGATGTCCGGTTCGATGGCTCAGGCGTTCGCGCACAACTTTCTCGGGCATTCGCCCCGCTGGTACAAGGCGTGCATCGTCGGGTTTCTGATTCTCAACGCACTGGTGCTGTGGACCGTCGGCCCGGTCGCGGCCGGCTGGTTGCTGGTGATCGAGTTCATTTTCACTCTGGCCATGGCGCTCAAGTGCTACCCGCTGATGCCAGGTGGCTTGCTGCTGATCGAAGCGCTGCTGCTGAAAATGACCACGCCCCAGGCGCTGTACGAAGAGTTGCAGCACAATTTCCCGGTAATTCTGCTGCTTATGTTCATGGTCGCCGGCATCTACTTCATGAAAGACCTGCTGCTGTTCCTGTTCTCGCGCCTGTTGCTCGGCGTGCGTTCGAAGGCGCTGCTGGCCCTGATGTTCTGCTTTTTATCGGCGTTTCTTTCGGCGTTTCTTGACGCGTTGACCGTGACCGCGGTGATCATCAGTGCCGCTGTGGGCTTCTATTCGGTTTACCACCGAGTGGCCTCCGGCAACGACCCGCGCCAGGACAGCGAATTCAGCGATGACCGCCATCTGCCCCAGTTGCATCATGATGACCTGGAACAGTTTCGCGCGTTCCTGCGCAGCCTGTTGATGCACGGCGCTGTCGGCACCGCACTGGGCGGCGTCTGCACCCTGGTCGGCGAGCCGCAGAATCTTCTGATCGGCCACGAAATGGGCTGGCACTTCGCCGAGTTTTTCGTGAAGGTCGCCCCCGTGTCGCTGCCGGTTCTGGTTGCGGGACTGGTGACCTGCCTGCTGCTGGAAAAACTGCGCTGGTTCGGCTACGGCACGTTGCTGCCGGACAACGTACGTGCGGTGCTGGCCAACTACGCCGCCGAAGACAATGCCGAACGCACCCCGCGCCAACGTGCCGCCCTGCTGGTGCAAGGCTGCGCTGCGCTGATCCTGATTGCCGGGCTGGCGTTCCATATCGCCGAAGTCGGCTTGATCGGCCTGATGGTGATTGTGCTGATCACGGCCTTCAGCGGCATTACCGACGAGCATCGTCTGGGCAATGCCTTCAAGGATGCGATGCCGTTCACTTCGCTGCTTGTGGTGTTCTTCGCCGTGGTGGCGGTGATTCACGATCAACAACTGTTCGCGCCGTTGATTCAGTGGGTACTGACATTGCCGGCCGATCAGCAGCCGGGGATGCTGTTCATCGCCAACGGCCTGTTATCGGCCATCAGTGACAACGTGTTCGTCGCCACGATCTACATCACCGAGGTGAAACAGGCGTTCCTGTCCGGACACATGAGTCGCGAGCATTTCGAGACACTGGCGATTGCGATCAACACCGGCACCAACCTGCCGAGCGTGGCCACACCCAATGGCCAGGCGGCGTTCCTGTTTCTGCTGACGTCTGCGATTGCGCCGCTGGTGCGGTTGTCCTACGGGCGAATGGTGTGGATGGCATTGCCCTACACCATCGTGATGGGATTGCTGGGCTGGTATGCCGTGAGCTACTGGCTGTAAAAACAACAACGGGAGCCATCGGGCTCCCGTTTTTTATGCATCGATCAACGCGGCAAAATGTATTTCTCGATCGCCTGCGCCACCCCGTCCTCGGTGTTCGGCCCGGTGACCACATCGGCCTGACGCTTCACCGCGTCCTCGGCCTGCCCCATGGCAATCGCCAAACCGGCGACATGGAACATCGCCGGATCATTGCCGCCGTCGCCAATTGCCACCGTCTGCGCCATTGATACGCCCAGATGTTCAGCCAGCGTCACCAGCGCCGAGCCCTTGTTGGCCTCCAGCGCCGTCACGTCCAGATATACCGGTTGCGAGCGCGACACCTGTGCCATGCCCTCGACTTTCGGCAGCAACCGCGCCTCCAGCTCGATCAGCAGTTCCGTATCGCTGCTGGTTGCCACGATCTTGTCGATACGCTGCAGATACGGCTCGAAACTCTCCACCACCACTGGCGGATATCCGAGCCCGTGCTGCTCACGCGGGACCATCGGCCCGTGAGGATCCTTGAGCAACCAGTCGCCGCCGCTGAACACCCAGATTTCGACATCCGGTTGATCGGCGAACAATGCCAGTGCGGTCAACGCTGCCGTCGCGGGCAGGAAATGAGCCACCAGAATGCTGCCGTCCGGATTGACGATCGTGCCGCCGTTGAACGCTGCTGTCGGCAGGTCCACGCCCAAGGCCTCGATCTGTTGCAGCATGGCTTTGGGCGGACGCCCGGTGGCGAGGCTGAACAGCACGCCCGCCTCGCGCAGCGAACGGACCGCATCAATCGTGCGCTGACTCAGGCTGTGATCGGGCAGCAACAGCGTGCCGTCCATGTCGCTCAACAGAAAACGGATCGGTTCGCTCATCCCAGACCATGCCAGACGCGACCATCGCGAATCAGCAGATCATCGGCGGCTTTCGGCCCGTCTTCGCCGGCGGCATAACCCTGCACACTGGCGTCCTGCTGCCAGGCGTCGAGGAACGGCTGCACCGCGCGCCAGCCGTTCTCGATGTTGTCAGCGCGCTGGAACAGCGTCTGGTCACCGGTCAGACAGTCGTAGATCAGGGTTTCGTAGCCGGTGGACGGCTGCATTTCAAAGAAGTCCTTGTAGGCGAACCCCAGCTCGATGTTGGCCATGTTCAGCGCCGGCCCCGGCCGCTTGGCCAGCAGGTCGAACCACATGCCTTCGTTGGGCTGGATCTGGATACGCAGGTAAGTCGGCTGCAATTCGTCGACTTCGGTATCCCGGAACTGCGCATACGGCGCCGGTTTGAAGCAGATGACGATCTCGGTATCGCGCACGCTCATGCGCTTGCCGGTGCGCAGGTAGAACGGCACGCCGACCCAACGCCAGTTGTCGATCATCACCTTGAGCGCCACGTAGGTTTCAGTGGTGCTTTCAGGGGAGACGTTTTTTTCATCGCGATAACCGGCCACCGGTTTGCCCGCGACTTCACCGGCGCCGTACTGACCGCGCACCGAGTTTTCCCGTGCTTGCTCGGTGGTCCAGGGCCGGATCGCACCGACTACCTTGGCCTTCTCGCCCCGCACCGCATCGGCGCCGAACGCGGCCGGCGGCTCCATCGCCACCATGGCCAGCAACTGGAACAGGTGATTGGGCACCATGTCCCGCAGGGCGCCGGTGTGTTCGTAAAAACTGCCACGGGTTTCAACGCCGACGGTTTCGGCGGCGGTGATCTGTACGTGGTCGATGTAGTGATTGTTCCAGAACGCTTCGAACAGGCTGTTGGAGAACCGGCTGACCAGAATGTTCTGCACGGTTTCCTTGCCCAGATAGTGATCGATCCGGTAGATCTGCTTTTCCGACATGACCTTGAGCAGGCAGGCGTTCAACGCCTCGGCGGTTTGCAGGTCGGAGCCGAACGGTTTTTCGATCACCACCCTTCTGAACGCTTCCGGGTTTTCCTCGAGCAACCCGGCGCTGCCGAGACGGCGCACCACTTCGCTGAAAAAACGTGGCGCGGTGGCCAGGTAGAACACCGCATTGCCGGTGCCGCTGTCGGCGATTTTCGCCGCCAGGGCTGAATAGGTGCTGTCGTCCAGGAAGTCACCCTGGACGTAGCTGATGCCTTTGGCGAGCTTGGCCCACAAGGCTGGATCAAGGATCTGATCGCCCTTGCCGACCTTGGCTGCCACTTCGGTACGGATGAAGTCTTCAAGCTTTTGCGCGAAGGCTTCATCGGTGATGGCGTTGTGGTCAACGCCGACGATCCGCAGATTTTCGTCAAGCAAGCCGTCGCGACTGAGGTTGTACAGCGCCGGCATCAGCAAGCGCTTGACCAGGTCGCCGTGGGCACCGAACAAAAACAGCGTGGTCGGTGGTGCGGGTTCTGCCTTGGATTTTCTGCGGATCGTATGGGTCATTTCTTCGGAGTCTCCACGTGGCCGCCGAAGCCGAAGCGCTGGGCCGAGAGGATCTTGTCGCCGAAAGTGCCCTGGCCGCGGGAGCGGTAGCGCGAGAACAGCGAGTTGGACAGCACCGGTACCGGCACCTTTTGTTCCATTGCCGCTTCGATGGTCCATTGGCCTTCGCCGCTGTCGGCCACTGAGCCGGAGAAACCGTCGAGTTTCGGGTCGACCGCCAGGGCATCCGCGGTCAGGTCGAGCAACCAGGACGACACCACACTGCCACGACGCCAGACTTCGGCGATGTCGGCCACGTTCAGGTCGAAACGCTGATCCTCCGGCAGAAGCTCGCTGGACTTGGTCTTGAGGATGTCGAAACCTTCGGCGAAGGCCGCCATCATGCCGTACTCGATCCCGTTATGGATCATCTTCACGAAGTGACCGGCACCGGCAGGACCGGCGTGAATGTAGCCGTGCTCGGCACGGTGGTCATCGGACTTGCGGTCCTTGGTGCGCGGAATATCGCCCATGCCCGGCGCCAGCGCGGCGAACAGCGGGTCCAGACGCTTAACAGTCTCGGCATCGCCGCCAATCATCATGCAGTAACCGCGTTCCAGGCCCCAGACGCCGCCGGAGGTGCCGACGTCGATGTAGTGCAGGCCCTTCTCGGCCAGAGTCTTGGCCCGACGGATGTCGTCCTTATAGTTGGTGTTGCCGCCATCGATAATGGTGTCGCCCGCTTCGAGCAGATTGCTCAAGGTTTCGATGGTGTCTTCAGTCGGTGCGCCCGCCGGCAGCATGACCCACACCGCACGCGGCTTGGCCAGGCCTGCGACCAGTGCAGGCAGATCGGCGACGCCGGTAGAGCCCTCGGCGGCCAGGGTGTCGACAAAGGCGGTATTGCGGTCGTAAACAACGGTGGTGTGACCGTTGAGCATCAGACGTCGCGCAATATTGCCGCCCATGCGGCCCAGTCCAATAATCCCGAGTTGCATGTGCTGATGCTCCTTACTACAAATAAAAGTGTGTCAAAGGTTATAGCCCAACGTGACTCATGGAGCTTAGTCCAGAGCGTCGGTGTGAAGTTTCCGGGCATTGTGCCCGATCCAGAGTGATAACGTCGGGAAACGTGCCGAAGACACAACGACCATGAAAAATAAAAAAGTTCCATTCACGAGCAAAAGAAATCAAAATCGGCGCCGATAGCAGATCAAGGCTCCAGACCGGGGGCTGATCTGCAGTTGAGACACGCCATTTGCGAGGTGAGCAATGGGCACAGTACACACAGCAATGCCGCCACAAACCCTGTACGTCACCATCCGTCGCGATGAATTGCGTCAGTTGAAAGATGAACGCGACCAGCTCAAGCAGGAACTCGCGCAATTGCGCCTGCTGACCCAGGGCGCCGAGCCACAGCCCCTGCCACGCGTACAACGCTCGCCGCACGCCTGATCTCCCCTGCCCGATTCGGGAACGGCCTCAGCTGTTCCCGACATACTGCTCCCCCCACCGATTTCGGCAATTAACAAAGTTTTCACAGACCCTTGTTGATACTCGCGCGCATTCTGGCCGTGCGTGTCTGCGCATGGCCTCCGTTCGTCGGTTTCATGCGCCGTTTTCATGTGGCGCCCGGCGTTGGATGTAACGACAGAGCTGGAGTGCTGAATGGCGGTGTTCAAACGCAGCAATACGACTGCGACAGGTTTCGACTGGGCCGGTTTGATCTGGCTGTTCGTGTTTTTCTGGTACTTCTCCGGTATCACCCAACTGCTGATCCAGCTGACGGGCACCTCAGGGTTCACCGGGTTCCGCCAGGCCTTCGTGATGAGCGCCGTATGGCTCGCGCCGATGCTCCTGTTCCCCAAGCGCACCCGTCTGCTCGCCGCGCTGATTGGCGTCGTGCTGTGGGCCTGTTCGATGGCCAGCCTGGGCTACTTCTTCATCTACCAGCAGGAATTCTCGCAGAGCGTGATTTTCATCATGTTCGAGTCGAACGTGTCCGAAGCCGGCGAGTACATGACCCAGTACTTTGCCTGGTGGATGATTCCGGCGTTCCTCGCACACACCGCGTTCGCGTACTTCCTGTGGACCCGACTGCGTCCGGTGTACCTGCCCCGTGGCCGGGCGTTCGTGGCCGCCATGGCGATCCTGGTAGCCGTGATCGGTTATCCGCTGGTCAAGCAGACGATGCGCACCGGCAGCTTCGCCGGCGGATTCGAGAAATTCGAAACCCGTATCGAGCCGGCAGTGCCTTGGCAAATGGCAGTGGCGTATCACCGTTATCTCGACACCTTGGGCGAAATGCAGAGCATGTTGCACAGCGCGAGCAAAATCCCGCCGCTGCATAACCTCAAGGACTCGGGCGCCAACCAGCCGGCAACCCTGGTGCTGGTGATCGGCGAATCCACCAACCGCCAGCGCATGAGCCTCTACGGTTACCCGCGTAAAACCACGCCAGAGCTGGACAAGCTCAAGGATCAGCTGTCGATCTTCGACAATGTCATCACCCCGCGCCCTTACACCATCGAGGCGCTGCAACAGGTGCTGACCTTCGCCGACGAAGAAAATCCGGATCTGTACCTGTCCACGCCGTCGCTGGTCAGCATGATGAAACAGGCCGGCTACAAAACCTTCTGGATCACCAACCAGCAGACCATGACCAAGCGCAACACCATGCTCACGACCTTCTCCGAACAGGCCGACGAGCAGGTGTACCTGAACAACAACCGCAACCAGAACGCCGCCCAGTACGATGGCGACGTGATCGAGCCGTTCAACAAGGCCCTGGCCGATGCAGCACCGCGCAAGCTGATCGTCGTGCACTTGCTCGGTACGCACATGAGCTACCAGTACCGTTATCCGCCGAGCTTCGACAAGTTCCAGGATCGCAACGGCGTTCCGGCCGGCGTGCGGGACGATCAGGTGCCGACTTACAACAGCTACGACAACGCGGTGCTGTACAACGATTTCGTGGTTTCGAGCCTGATCAAGGACTACGCCAAATCCGATCCGAACGGCTTCCTGCTGTACCTCTCCGACCACGGTGAAGACGTGTTCGACTCGGTGGGCCACGGCACCCTGGGCCGCAACGAAAACAAGCCGACGGCGCCGATGTACACCATTCCGTTCATGGCCTGGGCGTCGCCAAAATGGCGCGAAAACCACGACTGGAACTTTGCCGGGGATCTGAGCCGGCCGTACAGCAGCTCGCACCTGATCCACACCTGGGCGGATCTGGCCGGTTTGAGTTTCGATGAACTGGATCGCAGCAAGAGCCTGGTCAGCGACAGCTTCAAGCCGCGTCCGCTGTTGATCGGCAACCCTTACGAACGCGAACAGCGAGCCCTGATCGACTTCAGCCTGATGAAGCCGAAAAAACCCATCGCCAATGTGGCAGAGGTGGTAAAGCAATAATCAAGAAAGGGCCGGAAACGGCCCTTTCTTCATACAGATGAAACATCTTCAAATAACAATATTTCTCGTTTGACACTAAATCGCACCGCTCACCTTCGTCTTTGAGCAAACGGAATTTTTCCCTCGAAGACAAGGAGTCGGCTGCGATGCTCGCGCCCATCACCCGTTCCATGACCCTCACCCTCGGTCTGTGCAGTGTGGCACTGAGCCCGGACCTGCTGGCTGAAACCGCCGCCGGTCAGGCGCCGGAGCCCGCCGGCACGACACTCGAACTGGCCTCCACCAGCGTCACCGCCCAAGGCCTGGGCAGCAACACCGAAAACACTGGCTCCTACACCACCGGCGCGATGAGCACCGCGACCAAGCTGAACCTGTCGATCAAGGAAACCCCGCAATCGGTGTCCGTGGTCACCCGCCAGCAGATGGATGATTTCAAGCTCGGGACATTGTCCGAAGCCATGAGCCAGACCACCGGCATCGTGGTGCAGCACAACGATTCGGATCGGGTCAGCTATTCGTCCCGCGGCTATTCGATCAACAATTTCCAGATCGACGGCATGCTCAATACCTTCAGCTACATGAAGAGCGATGCCGACACCATCATCTACGACCGTATCGAAGTGGTTCGCGGCGCGACCGGCCTGACGACCGGCGCAGGCGACCCGTCTGCCACCATCAACATGGTGCGCAAACGTCCCACCGCACAATGGCAGGCTCAGGCCGGCGTCAGTGGCGGCAGCTATGACGATTACTACAGTTACGTCGATGTCGGCGGCCCTCTGGCGTTTGACGGACGCCTGCGCGGTCGCAGTGTGCTGGCCTATCGCGACAGCGGTTCGTTTCGCGACAAGTACGCCCTGCAACGGGAAGTCGGCTACGGCATCCTCGAAGCGGACCTGACCGATTCGACCGTGCTGGCCGTCGGTTACGACTATCAGGACAAGCAGGTGCAAGGCACCTCGTGGGGTACGACGCCGTACTGGAATGCCGATGGCAGCAAGGCCGGCCTCGGTCGCTCGACCAACATGGCGACCTCATGGAGCTCCTGGCCATTGCGCGACAAGACCGCGTTCGCCACCCTCGATCAGCAACTGGCGGCCGGTTGGCATCTGAAGGCGGCCTATACCCACCGCAAGAGCGACGGTGACGGCAAGGTCTACTATGCCGGCTCCGGTTACCCGGAACCCGACCGCAGCGGCATGACCGCGACCATCGGCCACATGATCGGCGACCAGAGCATGCGCGCCTACGACCTCAACCTGGCCGGCCCTTACTCGCTGTTTGGCCGTGAACACGAATTGATGTTCGGCTACGGCGAAGCCGAGCGCCGCTCGAACGACCCGTACAACGTTGATGGCCCGCGCGCATCCGATTACGAAAGCGTGCGCGACTGGAAATACATGGGCGGCATCAACAAATTCCCCGACACCACTACCAGCCTGCCGAGCTTCAAGGACAGCACTCGGCAAAAGGCAGGCTACCTTGCGACGCGCCTGAGCCTGACCGATGAATTGCACGCGGTGTTGGGCAGTCGCTACGGCAGCTGGGAGGCCTCGAGCAAGACCTACGCCTACGATCAGAACCTGCAACTGACTGGCGTCGATGCCAGCAGCCAGCGACACAACGACATGTGGACGCCGTACGCCGGCCTGCTGTATGACCTGACGCCGGAGTACACCGCGTACGTCAGCTACACAGACATTTTCAAACCACAGGGCGTGCGTGACGCCAGCCGCAATTACATCGATCCGGTGGTTGGCAGCAACTATGAAGTGGGGCTCAAAGGCAGCTTGCTGGAGGAACGCCTGAACGTCTCCACCGCCGTGTTCTGGAGCAAGCAGGACAACGTCGCCGAGCTCGATGAGTCCGCGCTGCCCGATCCGGACACCGGCGAGCAGTTCTACAAATCAGGCGGCAAGGGCAACAAGGTCAATGGCTTCGAAGCCGAAGTCTCCGGTGAAGTCCTCGACGGCTGGAACATGACCGCCGGTTACACCTACACCCACTCGCTCAACGGCGAAAAGCAGCGCAGCAACACCAATCAGCCGCTGAACCTGTTCCGCCTGTCCACGACCTATCGCCTGCCGGGTAACTGGAACGCCCTGACCGTAGGCGGTGCCGTGAACTGGCAGAGCGATGTGTACGGCAATTCCAAACGGCCGATCGGGCGCGGCGCGAACGGCCGGATCATCACTGAACCGGCGCGCATTCGTCAGGAGGCGTACACCGTGGTCAAGCTGATGTCGCGCTACGAGTTCGACAAACACCTGTCGGCATCCCTCAACGTCGACAACCTGTTCGACAAGAAGTATTACGACAACGTCGGCTTCTACAACGGCGTGTTCTGGGGCGATCCTCGCACCGTGACGCTGAGCCTCGACTGGAAACTCTGACGCCCTCCCCTTGCAACCTGCACGCGTCATTCACGCGTGCAGCGTTCGTCCGATACGCAATGGAAACACCCTGTAAAACCTGGACTGAACAAGCGTTAACCGCTTGTTAATGCCCTCGGCCGACACTGCGCCCGAGGACCTGATTCATGGATGAACGGCTCCGACATTTTTCGAAGGAGGCACCATGAAAACCACCACTGCAATCCTTGCTGCTCTACTCACCCTCGCATCCGCCAGCGCATTCGCCGAAGGCGGCGCCGAGCGCATGAGACATTACTGGGCCAATTTCCCGGTTCACTCCGCACAAAGCCAGCAGGCTGACACGAAGACCAACGAGCTTCGGGTTCCGGACGACCAGACCGCCCAGGTCACCGAGTCCTATCGCCCTTGAGCGAACACTTTACCGATGGACCTGCGATGGCTCCGCTCTGGCCTCGCAGACGACAGTTTGGGCGCCCATTCCGGGCGCCCTTTTTTATGCCTGAAGGTCCTTGATCCAGAACAGCATGCGCCCGTGATCAGGGTCGAACATGCCCGGCGCGAAGCCGAATTTGACATAGGCGTTTTGCGCAAGGCCCCGGCCACAACCCGGCGTTTTCAGTGACCCCAGATGAGTTCTTCGGTCCAGCCCAGTTCGGCGAAATCCTCGGCTCGCAAACTTGACTCGCCGGTACAGAAAAACTCGTCCAGTTGCGGCGGTCTTACCGACGTACCGCTGAGCATCGCGTGGACCTGCCCACGGTGGTGGATCTGATGCTCGAACAGGTGGGAAATCATCCGCAGGCGGCTGTCGTGTTGCGGCGTGTCGCGAGCGATGGTGACGAGACGCCCCAGATCGGCATCGCGCTGTTGCTCGCAGTAGGCGATCAAGCGGCGGTCGACATGTGCCTGTTCACGGCGCAAGGCCTGCGCCTCGGTGAAGGGCTCGTCAGTGTTGAAGAACACGTAACAATCGGGATGTGGCTCATCTGCGCGCAACTCGCGCTCCAGCGCGTCGACGTAGAACCAGTCGCAGGTGAGGATGTGGTTGAGGGTCAGGCGGATGCTCGGGAAGAAACTCACCCGTGGCGCTGCCAGCTCGGCGTCGTCGAGCTGGCTCCAGGCCTTGGCCAGTCGATGGTTGGCCCAGGCATTCTGATAAGCCATGGTCAGCAAATGGTGGGACAGTGGCTGAGTCATGTCGCGCCCTCCTTGTTTTCAGGTCTCGGCGAAGCGTTGCAGCTGCATCTCCTGCAAGCGGCTGAGGGTCCGGCGGAACGGGAATTCCAGATAACCCTCGGTGTACAGCGCGTCCATCGGCACTTCGGCCTCGATGTACAGCGGCACCTTGCGGTCGTAGCACTCGTCGACCAGCGCGATAAAGCGGCGCACGCCGTCGTCATGCACCGACAGCTGCGGCAATTGGCGATCGCCGGCCACCACCCGTTCCGCGCCGTCCTCAGTGCCACGGGCGATCCGCCCTTCGCGTTTTTTCGCGCTGAGGTTAGGCACCTCGCTCAACAGGATAGCCCGGTAGGTATCGCACAGCGCGATGAAATCCATGGCGGCGAACGGTTGCTCGCACAGCTCGGCGTAACGGCACCACAGCACCGAATCGCTGGCCTGCACCACGTTCAGGGCGCGGTAACCGACCGGCACCGGTTCGGTACTGACGGTGTGCCCGGCGGCCAGGGCGTCGAAGACTTGGCTCAGCGCGCTCTCCTGCCCCGAAGTGGCGACCCAGTAGCGCTGCTCGATGGCGCCGGGATGCAATCGGTGATCTTCGGCACCATTCACCGCGACCACTTGCATGTGCTGCTTGATCGCGGTGATCGCCGGCAAAAAGCGGTTGCGGTTGAAGCCGTCGGCATACAGCTGATCCGGCGGCAGGTTGGAGGTGCAGACCACCACCACGCCTTCATCGAACATCACCTGAAACAGCCGCCCGAGAATGATCGCGTCACCGATGTCATTGACGAACAGCTCATCGAAACACAGCACCCGCACCTCGGCCGCCAGCTCACGGGCCAGGGCCCGCAATGGATCGGCGATCCCGGTCAACTGAAACGAACGCTGATGGACCCAGCCCATGAAGTGATGAAAGTGCTGCCGCCGCGCCGGCACCCGCAGGCTTTGGTAGAACTGGTCCATCAGCCAGGTCTTGCCGCGCCCGACCGGGCCCCACAGGTAAACGCCGGTGACCGAACGGGCATCGGCGTGCAGGGCTTCATGGCATTTTTGCAAGGCCCAGACCGCGTGTTCCTGGGCTTCATCCTGGATGAAACCCTTATGGTCGACGGCGTATTGCCAGGCGCTCAGGGGAGAGTCGAAAGTCATGCGCGGCAGTATGCCACGATGGCTACGCGGAAATATCCAGCCTTGCGATTTTGCCCTGCTCGTTCAGGCGAAAGGTGTAGCGCAGCTCCAGCGGGCTGCCGGGAAAGGTCCCGGAAATCAGCCCTTGCACCAGCACTTTGCCGGTGCGCTGCTGGACACCGAGCACTTCGACCCGTGGCTGATAGCGCCGGGCGGTGTCTTGCATCCAGTCGGCAATGGCCTGCGGGCCGACCTGATGATGGCCTTCGTCGAACACATGGGCATCCTCGGCAAAAAAACTGCCGACCCGGGACGTATCGCGAGCATTGGCGGCGTTGATGTATTCAACGATGGCCGGGGCGAGTATCGAGGTGGGATGGAACATGATTACAGCTCCTTTTTTCGGGTTCTGTCGCCATCCTAGAACAGCCCTGCGTCAATTCTTGTCAGGAGTGAAGCGGCCGTTTTCGTCCAGTTGCATCTGCCGCTGCCAGGTGCGCAACAGGTCGCTGCGACGCCCCGGATAGCGCTCGCCCTGCAGGCTGGCGGCAGCGATCCGGTCGGTGCGAAAGGTGCGATAGGCGCCGCGCAACTCACACCACGCGACGATGATTCGCACCTCGTTGAGAAAGCCCAGCGCCAGCGGCCAGATCAAGCGCTGGCTCTGGACCTGCTGCGCATCGGCGTAATCGATGTGCAACTTGGCCTGATCGCGAATCGCGTGGCGGAAAACGTTCAAGGGCACTGCGTTTTGCGGAAAACCGTAACCCGGTGGCCCGGGCATGACGGTCGGATTGCGCAGCGCTTCCTGAGCCTGCGGGTCCAGCACTGCCGCGATTTTCGCCAGTGCATCCGCCGCTGCCTTGCTCAGTACCTCGTCACCACGCTGATCGACATAACGCAGGCCCAGCACGATGGCTTCGGTCTCGTCGGCGTTGAGCATCAGCGGTGGCAGAAACAGACCGCTGCGCAACACGTAACCGATGCCCGCCTCGCCGTGGATCGGCGCACCCAGTGCGGTCAGTTCGGCGATGTCGCGATAGAGGGTGCGTTCAGAGATTTCCAGCTCGGACGCCAGCGTCGCGGCGGTCACCGGACGTTTCTTGCCGCGCAGCACTTGCAGCAGGGTCAACAATCGAGTGGTTCGCGACACGGTGTGAGGCTCCGGGCAAAAATTTGCCGGAGCTTAGCAGAGCCTGGTGTCAGAAATTGTCAGGAGCTTTCACCAGGCTCAAAGGGGATCACGCGTCGACTTTGTGCCTGGCCGCATACAGGCAAAGCATCTCCATGGCCAGGGTTGCCGCCGCCAGCGACGTCACGTCCGCATGATCATAGGCCGGGGCCACTTCCACCACGTCCATGCCCACCAGATTGATCCCGCGCAGGCCGCCCAGAATCTCCAGCGCCTGCACCGTGCTCAGGCCGCCGCAGACCGGCGTACCGGTGCCCGGCGCAAAGGCCGGATCCAGGCAATCGATGTCGAACGTCAGGTACACCGGGTTATCTCCGACCCGCGCGCGAATGGCCTCGACAATCGCCTCGCAGCCCCGACGATGCACCTGCCGCGCGTCCAGCACCTGAAAGCCCTGATGATCGTCGTTGGTGGTACGCAAACCGATCTGCACCGAACGCGCCGGATCCACCAGCCCTTCCCGCGCTGCGTGCCAGAACATGGTGCCGTGATCGACCCGTTTGCCGCCCTCGTCAGGCCAGGTGTCGCTGTGGGCATCGAAGTGGATCAGCGACAGCGCGCCGTGCTTGCGCGCGTGGGCCTTGAGCAACGGATAGCTGATGAAGTGATCGCCGCCAAAGGTGAGCATGGCGCTGCCGGAGCTCAGAATGTGTTCGGCGTGGGCTTCAATGCTTTCCGGGATGCTGTGCGGCGAGCCGTAATCGAAGTCGCAATCGCCGTAATCGATCACCGCCAGATGATCGAACGGATCGAACGCCCATGGCCAGTGCCGTTCCCAGGCAATCCCGGTGGACGCTGCACGAATCCCGCGCGGCCCGAACCGTGCGCCGGGGCGATTGCTGGTGGCGGTGTCGAACGGCACACCGCTGACCGCCACGTCAACGCCGCGCAGGTCGCGGCTGTAGCGCCGGCGCATGAAACTGGTGATACCGGCGTAGGTGCTTTCGGCTGCGGTGCCGAAAAGGCTGTCACGGGTCAGGGCCTGATCGTTTTGCATTGGCACGTCCATCGGTGTGCTCCTGTTTTTATGAACGGTGTTATTGGCGGCTGCGGAAAGTGGTCCACAGCCGTGTGCGCTGGCGCATGTCCTTGAGGCTCATGCTGCGATCGGCGTACAGCCGCTCGCGCACTTCGGGTTTCGGGTAAATGTCCGGATCATTGCGCACCGCTTCATCCACCAACGGCGTGGCGGCCTGGTTGGCGGTGGCGAAGAACAGCGTATTGGTCAGCGCCGCCACGGATTCGGGGCGCAACATGAACTCGATGAAGGTGCGCGCAGCTTCGGGGTGCGGCGCGTCTTTGGGGATCGCGAGGTTGTCCTGCCACACCAGCGTGCCTTCCCTGGGAATCCGGTAAGCCACCTCAAACGGCTTGTTGGCCTTGCGGGCCTGATCGGCGGCCATGCTCGCGTCACCGTTGTAGGTCAGCGCCAGGCAGACGCTACCGTTGGCCAGATCGTTGATCTGCCGGCCAGTGGCGACGTACAGAACAGAAGGCTGCAACTTCTGCAACAAGGCTTCGGCGGCGGCCAGATCGGTCTTGTCGGTGCTGTAGGGATCTTTACCGAGGTAGTGCAGCGCGAGGCCGATCACCTCCTGCGGCGAGTCGAGAATCGCGACCCCGCAGTCCTTGAGTTTGCTGGCGTATTCGGGTTTGAACAGCAGATCAAGGCTGTTGAGCGGCGCGTCCGGCAGCCGCTGTTTGACCGCCTCGACGTTCATGCCCAGCCCCAGCGTGCCCCAGGTGTAAGGCACGCCGTAGCGGTTGCCGGGATCGACCGCCGCCAGTTTTTCCAGCAGATCCGGATCGAGATTGGCGTAACCCTTGAGCCCTTCATGGGGGATTTCCTTGAGCGCTCCCGCCGCGAGACCACGGGCCAGTACGCTGGACGAAGGCACCACCACGTCATAACCGCTGCCGCCAGTCAGCAGTTTGGTCTCGAGCACCTCGGAGGTATCGAAAGTGTCGTAGCGCACGTGAATGCCGGTTTCCTTTTCGAAGCGCTGCAGGGTTTGCGGCGCCACGTAATCG
This sequence comes from Pseudomonas sp. B26(2017), assembly GCF_002113045.1. Taxonomy (NCBI): domain Bacteria; kingdom Pseudomonadati; phylum Pseudomonadota; class Gammaproteobacteria; order Pseudomonadales; family Pseudomonadaceae; genus Pseudomonas; species Pseudomonas sp. B26(2017). The sequence goes on from NZ_NEJJ01000001.1 coordinate 639,052, forward strand.
GCCCAACTGTAAAGATTGAGCGTTTCCTCTTCCGCCTGGACGGCGATGGAGACGGTTAGCAACAAAGCGGGCAAACACAGCTTGAAGACGGGAGCCATGACGAACACCTGACCGAAGGAAGTGGTGGCAGGATGCGCCGTCGGATACATTCGAGAAATATCAAGTTTGTTAACCTGACTTTATCCAGGAGTAATGTGATGCTCGGCCAGCTCCACGATGTCGATCTTCAGCTTCTGCGGCTGTTTCTGGGAGTGGTCGAATCCAACGGTTTCAGCGCCGCGCAGGGTGAGCTGGGCCTGAGCCAGTCGAGCATCAGCCAGCAAATGGCCAAACTAGAGACGCGCCTTGGCTATCGGGTGTGCAACCGGGGCAAGGGCGGTTTCAGCCTCACTCCCAAAGGCGAGCAACTGCTGATTGCCGCTCGCAGCCTGTTCGACTCGATCGAAACCTTCCGCCATCAATCCAACGGCGTCGCCGGGCGCCTGATCGGTGAAGTGCGGCTGGGCCTCTCGGAGGCGGTCGATCACTCGGTGCTGCAACGGGTGGCCGAGGCGATCCGGCGCTTTCGCGAGCGGGACGAATCGGTGCGCATCGAGCTGATCAGCGCCATGCCCGGCGAAATGGAGCGTCTGTTGCTGCAACAGCGGCTGGACCTGGCCATCGGTTACTTCTCCCAGGTGCAGAGCGCGTTCGACTACCGCGAGCTATTCAGCGAAACCCAGCATTTGTATTGCGCGCCCGGCCATCCGCTGTTTACCGACGAGGCGCCCGATGACGCGGTTTTGCAGGCCTGCGACCGGGTCGATCACCCCTACCGGTTTCTACGCAGTGACGAGCCGTTTCAGGGCAAGGTCTGTTCGGCGCGTTCGGAACAGGTCGAAGGCACCCTCGCCTTCATTCTGTCCGGCAAACACGTCGGTTATCTGCCGAACCATTACGCCCGCCAATGGCAGGATAAAGGCCTGTTGCGCCCGGTGCGCGAAGGCGAGTTGAGCTTTGACGTGGCGTTCCATCTGGCCCGGCATCGGGCGCAGGTGCCCGGCGATGCACAGAAGGCTTTTGAAGAAGACCTGCTGTCAGCCTTTGGTCGAACCTGATCATTTTTTGGAACGCGGAGCGTCCCCGGCTGCATTCCCACGCAGAGCGTGGGAACGATCATGCGTTGCCCTCGCCCCTCGCTTGCGGCATCCTGCGCACCCATTTTCCGACCCGGCCCCGCATTGCGGCACGCAAACCACCATGACCGTCTCTGAAAAAGTCCCGCGCAACAACGATCTGATCTACGGCCTCAACGACCGTCCGCACTTCACCGCAACGGTGTTTGCCGCCCTGCAACATGTGCTGGCCAGCTTCGTCGGCATCATCACCCCGACCCTGATCATGGGCGGCGCCCTCGGTCTGCAAAGCGAAATTCCGTACCTGATCAGCATGGCGCTGTTTGTCTCGGGTCTCGGCACCTTCGTTCAGGCCAAACGCTTCGGCCCGGTCGGTTCGGGGCTGTTGTGCCTGCAAGGCACGAGTTTTTCCTTTATCAGCGTGATTCTCAGCGCCGGTTTCATGGTCAAGGCCCGGGGTGGCGGCACCGATGAGATCCTGTCGACGATCTTCGGCGTGTGCTTCTTCGCTGCCTTCATCGAAGTGGTGCTGAGCCAGTTCATCGGCAAGCTGCGCATGCTGATCACCCCGGTGGTGACCGGCACCATCATCACCCTGATGGGCCTGTCGCTGATCAAAGTGGCGATGACCGACATTGCCGGCGGCTTCGGCGCAGCGGATCTGGGCGCGGGCAGCCATGTGTTCCTGGCGGCGCTGGTACTTGCCACCATCGTGGTGTTGAACAGGGTCGACGTGCCATTCCTGCGCCTGGGTGCGATCGTCATCGGTCTGACCCTCGGCTACGTGGTGGCGTGGCTGATGGGCGCCGTGGATTTTGCCAACCTGCCGGAAGTACCAGTGGTCAGCGTGCCGGTGCCGTTCAAGTACGGTTTCAACTTCGACTGGGTGGCGTTCGTGCCGGTGGCGGTGATTTTCCTGGTGTCGCCGCTGGAAGCCGCCGGTGACCTGACTGCCAACTCGATGATTTCCCGGCAACCGGTCAAAGGCCCGCTGTACATCCGCCGGATCAAGTCCGGGCTGCTGGCCGACGGCCTCAACTCGGCCATGGCCGCGGTGTTCAACAGCATGCCGATGGTGACCTTCGCCCAGAACAACGGGGTGATTCAGCTCACCGGCGTTGCCAGCCGTTACGTGGCGTTCTTCATCGCCGGGCTGTTGGTGGTGCTGGGGCTGTTCCCGATGATCGGCGCGGTGCTGCAACTGATGCCGAAACCGGTGCTCGGCGGCGCCGAACTGGTGATGTTCGGCACCGTGGCCGTGGCCGGGATCAAGATCCTCGCCGAAGCCGGCCTGCATCGGCGCAACATGCTGATTGTGGCAATTTCCGTCGGCATGGGCCTTGGCATTGCCGCCGTGCCGGAAGTGCTGCGTGAACTGCCGCAGGCGCTGCGCAACATCTTCGAATCGCCGATCACCGTTGGCGCGCTGTGTGCGATCGTGCTGAACATCTTCCTGCCGGAAGAATTCATCGAACTGGAAGAAGATGACTTCGACCCGGAAGCCTCTATCCTTCAGGTCATGGAAAACCCCGACCTGCCGGCCAAAGCTGAACCCGCATCAAAGGCCGCTGTCGCACACTTGAACCGTTGACCTTGTCCGCTCGATGAAAAAGGGCTGATACCGGCAGCGGTTCAGCCCTTTTTCAATGAGAGAGCATCAATGCGCCGTATCCATGCCGTCATCCTGTCCCTGCTTCTGCTCTCCCTCAGCGCCTGTGCGCTGTTCCCCAACCGCGACCCGGTGAACATCAACGTGGTCGGCCTCGAACCGCTGCCGAGCCAGGATCTGGAAGTGCGCTTCGCGATCAAGCTGCGGGTGCAGAATCCCAATGAAACCGCCATCGACTACAACGGCATCGCGCTGGATCTTGACGTGAACGGGCATTCCCTGGCGTCGGGTGTGAGCGATCAGAGCGGTTCGATTCCACGGTTTTCCGAAACCATTGTCAGCGTCCCGGTGAGCATTTCGGCGTTCTCGGTATTGCGCCAGACCCTGGGCCTGAGCCAGACGCAATCCCTCGACAACCTGCCTTACGTGCTGCGCGGCAAACTGGCGGGCGGCGTTTTCGGCACCATGCGTTTTGTCGACAGCGGCAAGCTCAGCCTGCCGCGAGCCAGTGCCGCAACCTGGTAAAGATGCGGTAGCCTGCAGCGCTCACCGTCAACAACATGGAAGTCGCTGGTTTATGCAAGATACGCCCACGCTGTACACCGAACGGCTGATTCTGCGCCCGCTTGAACTCGCGGATGCCGAGGCCATCCAGCAGCAATTTCCCCATTGGGAAGTGGTGCGTTATCTGAACGTCTTCGTGCCCTGGCCGTATCCGGACGACGGCGCCCTCACCTATCTGCGCGACATTGCGCTGCCTGCCATTGCGGCGGGCAAAGAGTGGCACTGGACGCTTCGTCTCAAGTCGGCACCTGAGCAATTGATCGGCAACATCAGCCTGATGGACGAGCCGGATAACCATCGCGGGTTCTGGCTCGCCCCGGCCTGGCAGGGCCAGGGTTTGATGACCGAAGCCAGCGAAGCCGTGACCCGCTACTGGTTCGAAACCCTCGATCAACCGTTGATGCGCGTGCCGAAAGCCGCGCCGAACCTTGGTTCGCGCAAGCTCTCGGAGCGCACCGGCATGCGCTTGATCCGCACCGACGAGGATGACTTCGTCAGCGGCCGCTTCCCACGGGAAATCTGGGAAATCACCCGCGAAGAATGGCGGCGCCGTCAAACCGTGAAACGCACGCCTGGCTTGGCGCGCTCATCCACGCTCAGCTCGAACACATCCGGTCGTGCATAGTGGCCGACCACGTCGTAGTCATAGCGGGCCCGCACCAGTTCATCGGTATCGATCTCGGCGGTGAGCAAGCCGGCCTCGCCGCGTAACGGCCCGGCCAATACGTCGCCCATCGGCCCGACGATCACGCTGCCTCCGGCGATCAGCGGTCGATCCCCCGGCCAGTTGGCGATTTCTACGCCCAGTTCATTCGGCGAGGCCTGCACCTGACAAGCGCTGACCACAAAGCAGCGCCCTTCATGGGCAATGTGGCGCATGCTGACCTGCCACATCTCGCGCTCGTCCACAGTCGGCGCACACCAGACCTCGATGCCCTTGGCGTACATCGCCGTGCGCAGCAGCGGCATCATGTTTTCCCAGCAAATCACCGCACCGAGCTTGCCGACCTGTGTATCGAGCACCGGCAGCGTCGAACCGTCGCCCTTGCCCCAGATCAGCCGTTCGGTGCCGGTCGGCATCAGTTTGCGGTGCTTGGCCACCAGACCGGCCTGCGGGTCGAAATACAGCGCAGTGCAATGCAAGGTGCTGCCGGCCCGTTCGATCACGCCGATCACCAGGTTGGCCCCGGTGCGCGCCGACAGCCCGGCCAGCGCTTCGGTTTCCCCGCCCGGCACATCAATGGCGTTGGCGAAATAACGGGCGAAGGCTTCGCGGCCTTCCGGCAAGCGATAACCCAGCTGGGTGCCGAAGCCCTCGCCTTTCGGGTAACCGCCAAGCAACGCTTCGGGCATCACCACCAGCGCGGCGCCGGATTCGATGATTGCGGTTTCCCAGCTCAGGATCTGTTCCAGGGTTTCAGCCTTGCCACCGGGCAAGGCGCCGATTTGCAGGGCGGCAACGATTGATTTGGGCATGGCGGTCACTCCGTGAAGTTCAGGTGTTGCTCATTCTCCAGCGCCACGGGATCATGAATAAAGACCGATCCACTGCTGATTGATATGAACCATATGAATATCGCGACCGTCGACCTCAACCTGCTGAAAGTTTTCGAAGCGCTACATGAAGAGTCCAGCGCCAGCCGCGCAGCGTTGCGTCTGGGCGTGACCCAGTCAGCGGTCAGCGCAGCGTTGCGGCGGTTGCGTGAGGTGTATGGCGATCAGTTGTTCGTGCGCACTGGCCGGGGTCTGGCGCCGACCCTCAAGGCCAATCAGCTGAAACCAGTCGTCAGCGATGCCCTGAACAAATGCCGGCAAAGCCTGGCAATGGTCGATCCGACCGCCAATCACTACGACGGACGCTCGGTCACCGTGGGCCTCTCCGACGATTTCGAAATCGCTTACGGCCGTCGTCTGATCGAGGAAATCGCCCGCCGCGCACCGAAACTGCGGCTGATCTTCCGCCAGACCCACAGCCAGATCGTCGCCCGGGCGCTGATGGAGCGCAGCATCGATCTGGCGATCACCGCCGGCGGGTTTGCCGAGCGGCTGCTCAGTCGTCAGGTGCTGGGCGAAGGGGGTTACGCGTGTCTGGTGGATCCGGCGAGTCTGACGCCGGGCCAGCAGCAGATCGATCTGGAGGAATTCGTCACCCGCGAGCACCTTCTGGTGTCGTCGGGCGGTTTTATCGGGATCACCGATGAAGGGCTGGCGGCGCTGGGCCGCAGTCGCCGGGTCTGCGCCTCGACCACGCACTTCGCGGCGTTGCCGCACCTGCTCAAGGGCAGCGATGCCGTGGCGACCATTCCCACTCACGCGGCGCAGGCCATTGCCTCGCTGAGCGGGCTGGCGTTGCTGCCCTGCCCATTGGCGTTGCCGCGTTATCCGATCGAACTGGGCTGGCGCACCAGCACCCAGATCGATCCGGTGGTGCTGACGGTACGTGAAGCGATTGCCACCAGTTTCGGGGCCGAGTGATTACTTGTTGGCCGCCATCAGGCGATTGACTTCACTGCGCACCATGTTGGCGAACTCTGGCGGCGACATGCCGTCCAGTTCTGCGCGCACGAATTCAGCCCATTTGCCCTTGCGCTTGGAGCGCTCGCCGAACAACCGCGCGGCTTCGCCCTTGGCTTTGCCCAGATTGTTCTGCCAGAGTTCGAACAGTCGGGATTTCTCGTCTTCCAGCGCAGCGCGCTCTGCGAGGGATTTGTCGGCCAGATTGAAACTCATCGGGAATTACCTGCTGCATGAAATGGCGACATCTTACACGCTGGGCGGAAACCTCTGACGCAGGTTTTTGCTCCGAATGGAAAATCGCTGCAACTTTTCAAGACACGCCACACTCCATTGTTCACTGTCCATTCACCTGCAAGGAGTCACCCAATGGCCCGGAAAACCGCCGTTCAAGCCGCCGAAGACCAAATCAAGGACCAGGCCTTCAGCGAACTTCAGGCGCTGATCGAAGAGTCGGAAAAACTGCTCAAGAGCAGTGCCTCGCTGGTCGGCGAAGAAGCGGAGACCCTGCGCGGTCAAATCGCCCAGAAGTTGCAGCTGGCCCTGGATTCGGTCACCAACGTGCGTGACCGCACCAAACCCGCGGTAGACGCCACCGAGAGCTACATCGGCGGGCACCCGTGGCAGACCGTGGCGATTTCCGCCGGTTTCGGTCTGGTGGTCGGATTGCTGCTCGGTCGCCGCTGAGCGCGATCAAAAAAGGCGAGCCCTCGGTGGCTCGCCTTTTTCATGTCCGGCAAACACTCATTCGCCGGCCAGTTCTCGCAACTGTGACAGGGTCTGCTGATCCAGCTCGATTCCTTTGGCCAATGACTTGGCCCGCTGCAAATGCCGCCGATCTCCCGGCAAGCGCTTGAGCCCTACCCCGTGCATCTGCCGCACGAGTTCCTGACTGCGTTCGGCGAAGCTTTGCCCGGAGGTCTTGCTCGGGTCGATCACGATCAGCAGTTGGCCAGTCCATGGCGTCTTGGCGCCCGGATGGTTCTTCCAGTCGAATTCGAACGAGAAATTGCCGCCGGTCAGCGCGGCGGCGAGCAACTCCACCATCATCGACAGCGCCGAGCCCTTGTGCCCGCCGAACGGCAGCAATGCGCCGCCTTCCAGAATCGCTTTCGGGTCGCAGGTCGGCTGACCGAGGCTGTCGACGCCCGTGCCCGCGGGCAGTTTCTCGCCCTTGCGCGCGGCGATCTGCACGTCGCCATGGGCGATGGCGCTGGTGGCCAGATCGAAGACGATCGGCGCGCCGTCGGCCCGTGGAGCGGCAAAGGCAATCGGGTTGGTGCCGAACAGTGGCCGGTCGGCGCCGTGGGGTACCACGCAGGTCATGCTGTTGACCACGCTCAGCGCCACCAGGCCCTCGTCGGCAAAAGGCTCGACGTCCGGCCACAGCGCGGCAAAGTGATGGGAATTGCGGATCGCCAATAGGGCGATCCCGGCACTGCGGGCCTTTTCAACCAGCAATGCACGGGCCGCCGCCAGCGCAGGTTGAGCAAAACCGTTGCCGGCATCGACGCTGACGAAACCTGAAGCCACATCCTCGACCTTTGGCACAGCCTTGCCGTTGACCCAGCCGCTGTTGAGCGTAGAGACATATCCGGGAATCCGGAATACGCCGTGACTGTGAGCACCGTCCCGCTCGGCGTTGGCGCAATTGGCGGCCAGCGTTCTGGCGACTTCGGCCGAGGTGCCGTGACGGGTGAAAATCGTTTCCAGCAATTGAGTCAGCTCGTCCAGCGAAACCGTGGACGAGACCGCATGATCGTGTGGCGCAGACATCTGAAGCTCCAGAGTAATTATTGGAGGGAACAACAGCGAACAAACAACCCGCCTGAGGATTAACCACGGCTGGCCGGTTGCCTGTCAACCCCGCAATATTTATCTACCACCCTCGTCGCCTTCACCCGCCCTAGCCTTGCGTCTCGACCCACCGGCGCCCGCCAGCATGCGCCCCTCATCGAGACTCAATCATGTCAGCCCTCATTCAGCCGTTGTTGTTCCCCGAAGTCTTCGACGCCCCCGGACGATGGACCGAACTGGGCAAGGCCCACGGTCTGTCCGAATCCGAATTCAAATGGCTCGCCCATGCCAGGCTCTCCTCCAGCAGTTTGCGCAGCCAGCAGACCCCGCCGATGCGCGCCGAGCGCATCCTGCTCAATGTTGGCAGTGAAATACCTCTGCCGTTGCCGGGTGCGTTCGTTCTTGGCGAGACGCCCGTCGATAACGCCCTGATCCTCTACACCGTATTCGACGGCCTGAAAAAATACCGTGACCGCGTCGAATTGAGACAACAGCTCGAGCGGCGCCTGAACAATGCCGATGACCAGGCCAGTCTGTTTGCGTTCCTGTCTTTGCCGCAACGCAAGCGGCTGTTCGATGCCGACAACATCACGGTGACCTTCAGCATCATCGATGGCGATGTATTTGATGAAAACACCACGGCCATCCAGCAGGCGCAGATTCTGAATGCACAGGCCATGCGGGCGGAGCTGGAAAAGCTGCCGACGCTCAGTCACCTGCTGGAAAACATCCTTGATGAATTGCTCAAACCGCATTTCGGCAGCTTGCAGCAAAACCGTACCCGCGTCGGTTTCTACACCCAGGACGATGACACCGCGCTGACAAGACACTGGCTCGACTCCATGAGCCTGAGCGATGCAGTGCTGTTGCATTACCGGCATCAACAATGGCCGACCACTGCGTTGCGAGAGTTCTCCCACCCCGACAGATCGGCCGCCACAGGCGATCAGGCGCAATGGGAAGAGGCTGTCACCAGCGCGTCCGGAAAGTTGCCGGCGCTGCTTTTCCGGCAACTGGAACACTATTGGGACGCGGCTTCTGCCGACGGTTCGACGCGACGCGCATTCTTCGCCAACGTTCTGGAGGACCAGGCGCTCAGCGAATGGATGATCAAACGCGAAAACGGCATTCTCGACGCAACTCAGTTCAGCGCACTGCATCAGTTGATGTCGCACGATGCACAAGGCCCGCAGCGCCCCGTCACCGAAACCGTGCGTCTTTGGGAGCACGAAGCCAATTACGTCGAACTGGCGGGGTCGCTGATGATCAGCGCCAGCCAGGCCTTTCTTTACACCCCGGTGCAGGGTCTGCAAGTGCTCGCCGATTACAACGACCTGAAACAGACGTTGCAGAGCAAGTTCATTGCCAAGGGCCATGAAGACGAGCTTTACGGCCTGCTCAGCCTGGAAGAGCGCAACCGGTTTCTCGGTTTCGACCAGCCGCAGGTATCGGGAGAGCGGATCGTCGGAGAAGTCTTCAAGATCCTCTTCGAATGGATCATCACCAAGCAGCGGCAAAACATCGAATACGCCCTGCAAGTGTTTCGCCACAGCGATGGCGCGGTGAATCTGCACGCCCTGTTCGACAAGAGCCTGGACATCCGCTCGATGATTCATGCGCGTTTGCTCGAGCTCGACAGCGCAGGACGCTGGAGCACGCACCCGGTACTTTCGGGCAATCAACAGCCGTCCATGGTTCTGGCGGAAAAGGCGCGCGCCGCGATCAAGACGTTCAGCAGCGTTGAAGCGCCGCTTCGCCAGACACTCAAGACCCAACCCATGGCCACTCAGGAGGCTCAGCGGTCGTTTCTCGAAAACCTGAAGGCAACCCTGGCGCATGCCTGGTCTATCGGGGTAACTGGCGAAGCCCGGCTGCGAGCATTGAACGGCACACTGCCAGCCTCGGTACGGGCGATCGTCGATGCCGTGTGCAATCCAGACCAGCCGACCCGCGCGCAACGCCAGGCGCTGCAGGGTTTTCGCCCCGACGCCTATGGGCTCACCCTACGGTCTGGCGACCAGCAGAAGCTGCTGCCACTCGCCCACTGCCTGCTGATGACCGAGCGTGGCGGTCTCGACGTCCAGCACTCCGGTCGTGCAGTGTTGTGGACACCTGCACTCGGGCTTGAAGTATTCGACTCCGTTGCAATTGCCCGGCAAAAGCTCGAGCAACGCTTGCTGCACAAGGTGCAACGCCTGTCGCTGCTGGAAAATATTCTGCCTGCACAGTTTCAGCTGCATCAGCGTTATACCCTGGGGCCTTTTCAGTTCATCGAACACAACGTGCTGCATAACCGCATGCAATCGGCGACCGAGCATTTTCTCGGGCGCTGCGAGCAGGTGCGCACCCGCGTGAAGGATCCGGCAAAGCGCGACAAGGCGCTGACAACGCTGGGTGAGTCGACTTTTCACACCAACCTGAAGCTCGCAACGGCTCATGCCCGGGCAATCGTCTCCCGGCAAACTTATCCTGCCTGGCTCGGCATGGCGTCGCTCGCCGAACAGAAACTGCACGTCGAACTCCTGGAGCAGTGGCGCCAGAGCGTCGTCGACGACAAGGATTACCTGAGCGGTGTGCCGACTCTGGTCAGCCATGTCGAAAAGACGTTGACGTCATTGCTCGAAGGACGATTCCCGGATACCGGGCTCAACCCTCGCCACATCCGGATAACGCCCAATCTGGCCCTGGCCGGACCGGCCCGCAATCTTCTCGAGTTTGCCCTCAATCACATCAATATCGCCCAAGGCACCGGTTTCAAGGTGGCATCGACAACCGCCAACGCGTTGCCCAAGGGGCTCGATCAAAGTGCAGTGACGCAACTGCTGCTATCGCTCGAGATTCCTACCACCTACAGCGAAAAGGTCAGGCAGGCACTGGCGACGAATACGACTGCCGGCCTCGCGCGGCAGCAGACTTTCTTCCGTCAATTACCCTGGCAGTTGTTGCAGCATGCTCACGCGCTGAAACTGCAGCAGCATTTGTCAGAAACGGCATTCAGTTACATCCGCCAGGCCCTGGACATGCCAGATGCCATCGCCCGTGCTGCCGTGTCCGGTGCACAGGCCATGGTGTGCCCGCTGTCGCTGATAAAGACAGTCGGCGCCGCCGCAGTCGAAGCATGCGGACTGTATGTGTTGGCCCCCGGCACCGGGCACAAGGGGCCTCGGCTGCTTTACAGCCCCTACACCGAGCAGGCCTTTCACGAATTTCCCGATGAAGAAAGTCTGATCAGCGCGCTGAACATGCCGGGTTTGCTGCAAAACCTGCTGCTTCGTCGCCTGCCGCAACCTCAGCGAGCGATTTTCCGCAGTCTGTTTGCCAGCACCCTGGGACAGATCAGCGAAATGACGCTGGACTACCACCCGATTGCCGGCAACCTGCTGGAACGTCTGTATCAGGACAATCTCGATCTGTTGAAACAGATGCTCGACTCGCAGAACGACAGCGACGGGCAGTCTGACTGGGAAAACGCCAAAGCCCTGTTCAGCGACGGCATCCGACAGGTCGCGGACGTGCTGCCGGGCAAACTCGCCTGCGGACGCTTTCTCTGGCAAGCCTACGATGCCTTCAAGGATTCGGCCGAGGCCTTGCAGAATCATCACTGGAAGAAGGCGCTGAAGTCGTTTATCGATGGCGCCGAACATATGGTGACCGTCGGGATGCTGTCCGAAACGTCCGCTGAACAGGCGGTTGGCGCCGATGTCGGTCAGCAGACGATCGCCTCCGGCACGCAGAAGATCGAAAAACCTGTGGTTCCGAATCTGTCGGAAATCGAAACGACGTCACCTCAACGCACCCTCCTGCAGCCTTTCGAAGCAATGGACGTCGCACTCAAGGATCTGACCTACAGCGCGACTCAGGGCGTGTACCAGAAGACATCCAACAACCGTAGCTATGCCGCAGTGGACGGCAAGGTGTACCGGGTCGTCAAAAACGGAGCGGACTGGCAATTGGCAAAGGATGACGTTCGCGGCCCATTGCTGCGCAAGACCGACTCACGGACAGTCCGGATCACCGAGGGTCAGACCGTTCACTACGGCAAGGCCTATTCCAGAATGATCGTGCACAAACAGTACACGCACCTGCGCCGCATGATGCTCAACATCGAAGCGCACGGCATGGAAGAGATCAGTCGAAGATACCCTGAAAAAGCCCGGATACTGGGACATGCAGTGGCGGTGGCGCGGGATTACGCATTCAACTGCCTGCACAATCTGGCCATTCTGGACATCAACGTCGTGCCCGGTGGGCGGGTCAACCGGTTTCTCATGGAGTTCTTTGATGTCCCACGCGTCACGACGCAGATCCTGTCCAGGATAAACGCCGCGATCCTGCCCATCTGCAAGGCTCTGGTAGATCCGGCAGACGACCTGCTCAACACTGACCGCTTCATCGTCGGCTCAACCAGATGGTTTCACGACGTGATTGCGTTTGTCCTCGATGGCGACCTGAAGAACAAAGTCCATTTCACCCAGCATTTTTTCAATCAGGATCTGGGGGACTACGTGCCCGTCACTGCATCTGGTTTTGATATTGACGGCCATGCACAAGCCGCAACCCTGATACATGAGTTGGCCCATCAACTGAGCAATGCGTGGGACATCGCGACGGTCAGGGCGCGTGAGCCTTTCTGTGACCTGATATCTTCCGCTACCCCCGACGGTGAAAGATTGCTCAATCATCTGCAGGACGAACGAAGAACCGCGCTGTCACTGGCCACGCCCCGTGCACAACTGTTTGCAGAGTGGAGCCCGAATCAAGCGGCCTGGATCGACCTGGACAGAATTGCGGAGAAACAGACCACGGCGGCGGAGATTTTCAGGCAGACAGGCAGCGCCACCATGAGCGAGGCGCGCGATGCGTTCCTGGATCGACAGTCTTCAGATGCCCGCGTCGGTGTCATCTTGCACAACGCCGATTCGATAGCGCAGCTGATCTGCGAAGTCGGCCGGCAGCTGGAGGTTGTGCCGTCCCCTTGATCCAAAAAAAATGCGCAGGCTCATCACCTGCGCATTCCGGCAACGGCCTCAGGATCAGTCTTTCTGATCACGCAAGACATTGCCCGACGCGCCATCGATACGGAACTCGTACACCACGCCGTCCGCCTTGCGCCCTTCCCCTTTCCAATAGCCGTTGTTGTCGGCCTCGATCTCGTAGACCTCGACATAACCGGCCTTGGTTTTAACGATTTCGATAGCCTTTTCGATAGTGATCCATCCAGCGCCCGGACGGTCGGCCAGCGCCGCGCCTGCACTCAGGAGACTGGCGGTTGCGACGAAGGCGGCCAAGGTTCTTTTGATCATTTTTTCACTCCATTCATGGATAGGGTTCATGGGACGTCCTGGTTTTTGGGGCGCCTGAGCGGAAAAAAGTTCAACGTTTGATGGGTAAATGCCATGACGGTTGTTCTCGGCGCCTTCCCCTCAAGGTTAGAATGCGCGAAATCAGGAAGAGTCAATGACCCAGAACACCCTCTCGGAAGCCGAATACGATGCCATCACCGATGCCGCCGCGCATTGGTGCATGCGTCTGCACGCCGTCGACTGCACCGCTGAAGAGCGGCAGGCGTTCGAACAGTGGCGCGATGCACATCCGCTTCACGCATTCGAGTATGAGGCGATGCTGGAGATCTGGGATGTCGCCGAGCATTTGCCGCGCCCCGAGCCTGCGGTGGTTGTACCGAAGACTGCGCCGGCCCGGACGTGGCGCCAATACGCAGTAGCCGCCGCCGTTTGCGCTCTGGCGCTGCCGCTGGCGGCCTGGGCCGGATGGAATCTGGGTTGGCTGCCCGACAGCTATCAACACTTTGCTGCCACCGATAATGTGCGCCATGTCACGCTGGCTGACGGCAGTCAGGTCGAGCTGAACCTCAACACCGAGCTGACCTACAGCAATTACAAGGACGAGCGTCGCGTCACCCTGAAAAAGGGTGAAGCCTTCTTCGAAGTCAGCCATGACCTGAGCCATCCGTTCGTCGTCAGGGCCGCAGAAGGCAAGATCCGCGTCACCGGCACCCGTTTCAACGTCTGGATGTACGAAGATCAGGTGAAGGTGAACCTGATCGAGGGTTCCGTACTGGTCACCAGCAATACTCAACTGTCGGGCGATGGCTTGCGCCTCGGCCCTTCCATGCAGGCCCGCTACAGGCACGGCGACTTCACGCCGCAAATCAGCCAGACCTATGCCAATGACACTTCTCTGGCCTGGCGCAGCGGCAAACTGATTCTCGACAACCTGTCGCTGAACGAAGCGCTGCCGATGATCAACCGCTACCTGGACAAACCCTTGATGCTCGCCGACAGCGCAACCGGCGCGATCCGGGTGGGCGGCATTTACAACATCAAGGAGCTGAACAGTTTCGCCAGCTCGATGCCAAAGGTGTTGCCGGTGTTCCTGACCCGCAACAAGGAAGGCAACCCGGTGATCAATCCGATGCCGCAACAACCGCGAAAAAACTGAAGGCCGTTCCCGTGAGGGAGCGGCCTTCTGCTTTTACGGTGTCAGTCCCTCGGACGGCTGATTACTGCGCCGCGACTTTCCCTGCTTTTTCCAGATCATCGCGTACGGTCTGTACCTGATACTGCGGATCGGCCTTGATCTGCTGTTCGGTGAACGGCAACACGCTCCACTGTTTCTTCGAGAACGCCTCGGTCTGGTCACGGGCGTATTTCGATGCCGGATCGCTGGACAGCGAGAACGCGAGCAGGCCCTGGGCATGCGGCCCCTTGTCATCGAACGTCACAACTTGCAGATAACTGGTGCCACTGACCACTTCCAGCTTGCCGTCTTCACGGGGCACGCTCTGGATGGCGTTGTAGATGCCCAGCGTGCCCGGGCCACCGTGAATCGGGGTTTGCTGGCCACCACTGCTGACCACCTGCACGTCGCCCCAACGGGTTTTCTCGGTCAGACCCATTTTTGTCGCCGACTCGGCCGACGCCAGCATGGCCTCGCGCAACGCCTTGGCCACGTCGGGATTTTCAACGGCCAGTCCGCGCGGTGTGTGCTGCGCGTCCTTCGGATCGAACGCCACGCGCCAGGCCTGCGGCGATTCCTGCATCGCTTGCATGATGCTCTGGAAATGCACCAGGCCGATGCCCGAGTCCAGATTCGCCCGCCCGTCCCACGCTTTCAGACTGCTGCACACCGATTTCAACGCCGCCTCAGACTGCGAGGCACAGAACTTGAACAGATCCGGCATCACCTGAGTTGCCAGGAACACCTGATCGTCCATCACCATGTGTTGCAGGTCCTGCACCGACAGCGGGCCTTTCTTGTCCAGCGTCGCCAGACGATCCAGCGCAAAGCGCGAGCGCAGGCCCAGAGGCTGCCCGTCCTGACTGATCAGCGGCGAGAAACCGGTCAGCGGTTGCGCCGGGTTGGCCAGCCAGGCCGAGTCGTTGGAGTGCTGGACGAAGTCCTTGCGCAACAGCTGCGGCAACTGGCTGGAGGCGTAAATGCCCTTTTGCGCGGCTTGCGGGTCGATGTCCCAGGCGCAGGCGCTGTTGGAGCCGTCGAGCACGATCATTTGCAGGCCGATGCGCGGGTCGCTGCACTTGGCCAGTTTGTCGGCACTGACGTTCGGCACCACCGACAGGTTCATGTACAGCGTCTGGCCCTTGTCATCAACGGCCAGCGTATTGACCCACGGGATGCCCTGGATCGTGTGCACCGAATCCTGCAGATCCTTGAGATTGCCGGCGCGGTTCATGGCGTACCACTGCTTCAGCACCCGGTCATTTTCGAGGTTGGCATCGCGCAGGCTGTAGGCGAACTGATTGTCCCAGTCGAGTTTGCCGGGCCACTGTACGATCGGCCCGAACTGCGAACTGTACACATCCCGCGAGACCGGCACGACCTGGCCGTCTGCCTGCTTGACCTGCACCGTGACGGTCTGCTTGTTCATCGGCAGGGACTGGCCGTCGAGCAGGTAACGGGTCGGATCCTTCGGATCGAGTTGCAGGCGATACAGGGTGAAGTGCTTGGACGAGTCGACGGTATGGGTCCACGCCAGGTGCTGGTTGAAGCCGATGTTGATCATCGGCAAGCCCGGCAGCGCCGCGCCCATCACATCCAGTTTGCCGGGGATGGTCAGGTGCATCTGATAAAAACGCATGCCGCCGACCCACGGGAAATGCGGGTTGGCCAGCAGCATCCCGCGACCATTGAACGAGCGCTCGCTGCCCACCGCCACGGCGTTGCTGCCGCGGTCCAGGGCGAAGCGTTGCAACCGCGAGTCCGCCAGTTGGTAAGCCCGTGCATCGTTTTCGATCTGCGCTGTGGATTGCGGCGGTGTTGCACCCGCCAAAGCTTCGGCGAACTGCCCGACACCGCCCTCGACCAGCAGACGCCGGGTCAGCTTCACGAGGTCTTCGGCGGCGATATCGCGCACCCATTCACCCTGGCACTGTTGCGGCAGCCCCTGCTGGCGGCGCTCGGCCAGATAACGGTTGTAGCCGGCGGCATATCCTTCCACCAGATCACGCACTTCGACCGGCTGCGCCTGCCAGAAGGCATTCACTGCCTGGGGCGTGTTGAGCCATTGGAAAAACAGATCGCTGACGCGGTTCTCGCGCTCCTCGACCGTCAGTTGCTCCGGCCCGAAGTACCGTGACCGCTCACCGTTGACCGTCACGATCTCGTTGGCCAGCAGGCACAGGTTGTCCTGCGCATAGGCATAACCGATGCCGAAACCGAGTCCGCGTTCGTTTTCCGCGCGGATGTGCGGTACGCCATAACCTGTGCGACGGATATCGGCGCCGGCCTGCCCGGAAGCGGAAGGGCTGAACGCCTGCGCCGACAGACTCAGCCCGAGAAACAGGCCGGCAAGGGTCAGTCCGGTGAATTGCCTGGAAATAGTCACGCTCGCTCCTGATCGAAATGCCGAAGAGCGAACCACCCGCCACCGTGAACACGTCGGGCCCGGCTCGCTCTGAAATCACCCACGCGTCACGCGCAATGAGCCTGTTCAGAAAACGAAGCCGCGGAAAAAAATTTAGTCGGTCACACACCCGTTTGGCGCCGTGATCACGGGGAAAAGACGAAACGACGACAAAATTTCTACATTTTTCGCTTCATGATTTGTCGAGCTGAAACGTCTTGTTTAGAGAGAGCACAAGAAACCTTTCCTGATCAGGCTCTGAAAGGAGTAATCGCATGTACAACCCGCCACTACCATCGGAAGGTAGCCAGCCCCCCAAAGGAGCGCCCATGGGTTCGCACGCCGACGTATTCGGGCAACGGGTCGAGCGTCACGGCAATGAACGCATCCGTTTGCTGCTTAAAAGCTTCGGCCTGCGCACCAGCCTGATTCGCCTCAAAGTCATCGACACCTTGCTGGTCGCCGCCGAGGACGACCGTCGCCTGGGGGTGCGTGGCGTGCATAGCCAACTGCTGGATCTGGACATTCCGTTGTCCTTTCTCAGCGTGCGCGAAGTACTCAAGCGCCTGTGCGCCGAAGGCGTGATCACGTTCAACGACGACAAGAGCTACAGCCTCCATCCCCAGGCTGCCGCCGTGCTCAACAGCGATTGATGCACGCGGCAGACGCCGTCAGGGCTTGACCTTGCGGCGCATCACGCCGTTGATCACCACGACCACTACCGCCACACCGATGGCGATGTACTGGAACGTTTGCTCGCTGAGCTTGCCGGCGTTTTGCAGCCAGGACAGGCCGAGCATGATCAGCAGTACGGCGACAGCGATCAGAATCGAATATATCAAGCGTTGCTTATGGGTCATTACAGGTTCCTGAACCGTTGGAATGTATCGGGTTTGTATCGGCGTTGATGCCATGCGCATACCTTTTGACGGGGATGCGCCGCCGTTAACGGGGTCTCATGTTACAGCCGATGAAGAGCTTTGGCTTCAAGCGGCGTCAACCATGAGGATCTTTGAAATGCTGCGTCGAATCACCTGGCTGATTCCTGTCCTTGCACTGCTCGCCCTGAGCGGCTGCATCATCTTTCCCCACGGCGGCGGGCATGGCGATCATCGCCACTACGCGCCTGGCCCGGGCTATTACTACCATCGTTAAGTCAATCTCGCGGAAAGGATGCCAGCGTCCATCCGTTCAAATGCAACAACGGATTTAAGCGTCAGGAGAATTGCCCGCAGGAATGTGGGCGTTTTTTATGGATCGGCGATTACCGGTATAGGAGTCTTCGCCTCCTCAAGTAGGAATGCTGCCCTCCGTAACATTACGCACAACCTCGTCATATACCGTCACACCAATGGCTTAGGGACATTCCCCGCTCCTCCCTACTCTTGCGCTACCTCTCGACGATCGTGAAAGCGCATGCAACGAACTCTCATTCCCCTCCCGCCACTCCAGGCGCTCGGCTTCTGTCTCGCCATCACGCTGTTCGAATGGCTGACCTACATGGCCAGCGACATGGTCATGCCAGCCATGCTGACCGTCACCCGGGATCTGGAAGCCGATGCGGCTCACATTCCCAATGCGTTCAATCTCTATCTGATCGGCGGCGTCTGCCTGCAATGGCTGATCGGGCCTTTGTCCGACCGATTTGGCCGGCGCCCGCTGTTGCTCGCCGGTTGTGCGCTGTTCGGCATGACCTGTGCGGCGGCCGTCGCCACGCCCGGCATCGAAGTGTTCAACGCCCTGCGACTGTTGCAAGGCATGGGCCTGGGATTTGTCGTGGCGGTCAGTTATCCCGCCCTTCAGGAAGTCTTCTGCGAGGCCGATGCCGTGCGACTGATGGCACTGCTGGGCAACGTCGCCCTGCTTTCGCCCCTGCTCGGTCCGCTGCTCGGCAGTCTGCTGCTGGAGTGGCTGAGCTGGCGCGAGCTGTTTCTCGGCCTGGGCCTGATCGCGACACTGACCTGGATCGGACTGTATGCCTGCATGCCGGAGACGATCGGCGTTGTCCGCCACGATGGCGGTCAACAAGCGCCGATCCCCTTCTCCTTCCGCCAGATCAGGACCCGTTACGTGGCGCTGCTGCGCAATCACCGGTTCGTCGGCATCTGCCTTGCCCTGGGTCTGATGAGCCTGCCGCTGATTGCCTGGATCGGTCTCGCGCCGCTGTTGCTGGTTCAGTTGCTGGGCCTGACGACCCGCGAATATGCGCTGTGGCAAATTCCGGTGTTCTCGGCGGTGATCGTCGGCAATCTGATCCTCGACAGACTGCTCAGTTCGCGGGATCTGCCGCAATTGATTCGTCTGGCGCTCTGGCCGTTCTGCCTGGGGTTGCTGACCTTGATAGCCACCGCACTGACCGGCCTTTCCCTTGCCGGATTGATGACCGGTCTTGCGCTGTATGCCGTCGGGCTTGGCATGAGCAACGCCGCGCTGTACCGGCTGGCTCTGTTTTCCAGCGATGACAGCAAAGGACTGGTCTCCGCTGCGATCGGCATGATTTCGATTGCCGTGATGGGTGTCGGTGGCTCGCTGATTGCTGCCACCGGCGGCGGCAACCGTCTGGAATCCTTCGCCATTCTGGCGGCGCTGGGCGGTTTGCTCAGCCTGCCTCTGCTGTACCGGTTTCTGCCACATGCCCCGACAGACTCCGCCTCTTCAACATAAAGAAAAGGACGCCTGATGAACCACCTCCCCCACAGCGACGCGCTCTGCGCGTTGACGCAACCCTATTGCCCGGATTCCGTGCCGGACGGACTGTTCAGCCAGGCCATGGCCGAGATCAGCCGGTTTCACTGCCAGCACACACCCGGCTACGAACACTGGCTGAACGCCAATGGCCTGACCGTGGGCGATCTGGATCACCTCGATGACTGGTCGCGACTCCCGCCGGTTTTCGCCAGTTACTTCAAGCGCCAGGCTTTGCTCAGCTCCACCGCAGCGGACGCTCGGGAGCTCACCTCCTCCGGCACAAGCGGCGAGAAAAGCCGCATGCGTTATGACGAACGCAGCCTGAGCGCGGCCCAGAACATGGTCGAACGAATCTTCCGGCACTATGCCTGGGACACCCCGGACACGCCGTGCAACTACCTGCTGCTGAGCTATGAACCCGAAGGACGCATCAGCCTGGGAACGTCCTTCACCGATCAGTTCCTGTGCCGCTTCGCCCCCGTCAACCGCGTGGCCTATGCACTGCGCCGTACGGGCAACGGCCATGAATTCGACAGCTTTGGCGTAATCGCCGCCCTGCAGTCCTTCGCCGAGGAAGGCTTGCCGGTACGAATCTTCGGTTTCCCCGCATTTCTCTGGCAGACCCTGCAACGCATGCAGGCCACCGGGGTGGCCGATCTGCAACTGGCAGAAGGTTCGCTGGCGCTGTTTGGCGGCGGCTGGAAAACCCAGGCGGCGCAAGAGATTCCCCGCCGGCAACTGTACGAGCGGATCCACCGCCAATTGGGCATCGAGGTGTCCCGCTGCCGTGACGGTTACGGCGCGGTCGAGCATGCAGTGCCGTACCTCGAGTGCGCTGACCACCACTTCCACGTACCGGTCTATTCGAAGGTCTTGGTACGTGATCCCGCCGACTTCTCGCTGCTGCCGTATGGCCGTCAAGGCTTGCTGAGTTTTGTCTCGCCTTACATTTCGTCGAGCCCGGCGCACGCGGTGGTCATGAGTGACCTCGCCACCCTGCATCCCGGCGACAGTTGCGGCTGCGGGCTGCCAGTGGACTGGTTCGAACTGCATGGCCGGGCGGCCACCACCGCCGGCCGAAGCTGCGCCATGGCCGCGTCTGAACTGCTGGGGAAGCACTGATATGTACCTGATCAACGGACAACTTCACGACGACTACACCTTCGACCTCGCATTGGAAAAGCTTTATCCGGACTTGCCACAACGGCTGGTCACGCCGCTGGACACGGCGACGGTCCTTGACACGGCGTCTACCTTTGCCAGACGCCTGCAAGACCCGGATCTGCCCTTTCCGCTCGACGCTGAACAACGTCAGTTACTGATCGGGTTCTGCCAACCCGCTGCGCTGCGCTGCAAGCTTGAGCGCGAACTCGGCGCACAACCGGCCAGCCTGCGTCGCCTCGATTATCGCCAGCCGCGCTTTGAACGCTGGAGTCCGCTGGGCCTGGTGGTCCACATCACTCCCGGCAACTCGCCGTTGCTGGCGTTCTGCGCGGTGATCGAGGGACTGCTGGCCGGCAACGTCAACTGGTTGCGGCCCAGCAGCAGCGATCAGGGAATGACCGCGCAATTGCTGCATGGATTGGCGCAGTGCGATGCCACCGGCCAAATCGCCGGGCATGTTGCAGTCGTTCCGGCCAGCACGGCGCGGATCGGTGAATTGTGCCAACAGGCCAACGGAGTGTCGGTGTGGGGCGGCGAGTCCGCGCTGCAAGCCATCCGCCAGCAACTCGCGCCTGGATGTCGCTGGATCGACTGGGGCCACCGCATCAGTTTCATCTACCTGACACCGGCAGCGGTCTCGCCACAAGCGCTGGACGCCGTGGCCGATGAAGTCTGCCGCCTCGACCAGCAGGCTTGTTCCAGTCCGCAATGGCTGCTGGTGGACAGTGACGACGAGAACGTCTTGCGCTCGATCGGCAATGGCATGGCCGAGGCATTCGAACGTCGATCCCGACACTGGCCGGCCTTGCAACCTTCAATTCAGGAGGCTTCGCAAATCACCACCCGAACCGCGATGGCGCGACTGGCTCAGAGCTTTGGCGGGGCCAGCGGACAGGTCTGGCAGGCGCCGGACTGGCGCGTCATCTGGAACCACGACCGGCAACTGGGCCCCTCGCCGCTGTTTCGCAGTCTGCTGCTCAAGCCTGTGCCACGTCCGCGGGTGACCGAGGCGC
Organism: Pseudomonas sp. B26(2017); assembly: GCF_002113045.1. Classification (NCBI taxonomy): domain Bacteria; kingdom Pseudomonadati; phylum Pseudomonadota; class Gammaproteobacteria; order Pseudomonadales; family Pseudomonadaceae; genus Pseudomonas; species Pseudomonas sp. B26(2017). The sequence continues at coordinate 660,397 of NZ_NEJJ01000001.1, forward strand.
TACTGCCTTGGCGAAACGTATTGCAAAGCGCCGGACTGATGTGTGCCGATCACGAAATGGCCGGACTGGCCCGGACGCTGATTGCCGCCGGCGTCACACGGATTACCCCGGTGCAGGCGATTCACGATGGTTACGAAGGCGAGCCCCACGACGGCGTGTATGCCCTGCAACGCTTGAGCCGGCGCGTGTCGGTCAGCCTGTCGACGACGGCACTGACGACCTGCGCCACGCTCGATCCGCTGCCGGCGCCACCCGGCGTGGCCAATCTGCCGATCATGAGCAAGGAGACCTTCGTCAGACGCCCTATCCATCCAGCGGCCCGTTTGTATTTCCGCTCGGGTGGCAGCAGCGGAACCCCGGCGCTGGCCGGTTACAGCTACCGCGACTTTGATCGACAGATGCGCGCCAGCGCTGACGGGTTGTTCGCGGCGGGTCTCGACCCGAGTTGCGACCGGGTAATGAACCTGTTCTTCAGTGGGGGGCTGTATGGCGGTTTCTTCAGTTTCTCCAAAGTGCTGGAACTGCTGGGTGCCACGCACCTGCCGATGGGGGCTCCGGCCGATGACGATTACCGCGAGATCGCGCAGGTCATCATCGATCAGCGCGTCACCGTACTGGTCGGCATGCCCAGCACCCTGCACCGTCTGTTCCTCAACGAGCAGGCACGACTGCGTACCTATGGCGGGATCGAAAAAGTCTTCCTCGGCGGCGAACATCCCGGTGAACAAAGCCTCGCCCTGATGCGCAGCTGCGGCGTCAGGCTGATCCGCTCGGCCATTTACGGCAGCGTCGACGCCGGACCGCTCGGCCATGCCTGCCCGGCCACCGGCGATGGGGTGTTCCATCTGATGAGCGATATCCAGCACCTGGAGATCGTCGATTTCGAGTCGGATCGTGCGGTGACCGGTAATGAAACCGGGCGCCTGGTGTTTACCTCCATTGAGCGCGAAGGCCAGGACGTTCAGCGCTACGACGTCGGTGACAGCGGTCGCTGGCTCCCCGGCATGTGTGACTGCGGGCTGCCTACACCGCGCTTCGAGCTGCTGCAACGTCACGGCAAGTTGATCCGCATCGGCACCGACTTCATCTGTCTGTCGCAACTGGCAGAGCACCTGGAGACCGAGTTCCAGCTGATCCTCGAGCACGCCCCGGACGGACTGGAGCGCATGCGTTTTCGCAGCCCGAGGCTATCCGATGATGTTCAGCGTCGCCTGCTGGATTACCCGACGCTGGCCACGCTCATCCAGACCGGGCTGCTGACCGTCGAGGTAGAGGTTTGCGGCAGCGACCGGTTCACCCGCAACAAACACAGCGGCAAGACGCCGTTGCTGATCGACAATCGGGGCGTTGGTCCCTGCACAGACACGCAAGGAACCGAACATGAACACACGGTTTGAATGGCAAGAGCTGGTCACCTTTGCTCGACAGTATTCCGGCTTTTATGCGCGTCACTTCGCCGAACTTTCCCGGCCGGTCACATCACTGGAACAACTGCCGGTGATTGACCCAGGGGAATACTGGAAAGGCAGTCATGACCTCGACCATTGGCCTGCCCTGACAGCGCCGCTGACTGACGCGCTGGTGTTCAAGACCGGAGGCACCACCAGCGCCGGCAAGTTTTCACTGTTCCGGCGCGAGGAATGGCGGACGCTGGTAACAGACTTCGGTCGCAGCCTCGGTGCGCAACTGAACGCCGGGGACCGGGTCGCCAACCTGTTTTTTGTCGGTGACCTGTATGCCAGTTTCATCTTTACCCACGATGCCCTGGCGCATGTGCAAACCGAGGTTGTCGAGTTTCCCTTTACCGGCCATGTCGACTCGATCCTGCTGACCGATGCAATTACCCGGCACCGGATCAACGTGCTGGCGGGCCTGCCCGCCCATCTGCTGACCTTCGCAGCCTGGCTCGAACAACAGGGCCGGACTCTCGAGCACATCACCGCCCTGCTTTACGCCGGTGAAAGCCTGTTTGACGCCCAGTTGCGACGGCTTGAGCGAGTGTTTCCCAATGCCCGAGTGGCGTCCATCGGCTACGCCAGCGTCGACGCCGGCTTCATCGGTGCCAGTCATCGCGACTGTGCCCTGGGTGAACATCGGGTTCCTGAAGGTCACGCACTGCTGGAAATCCTCGACGAGAACAGCGGCGAAGTGATCGAAGAATGCGGCCGGTCCGGACGACTGGTGATGACCAACCTCACACGCCGGTTGATGCCGTTGATCCGCTACCCGGTCGGTGACCGTGCATGCTGGTGCGAACCGTCCGGCACGCCCCGGCGCAAATTCGCATTGATGGGCCGCTGCGCCGACAGCCAGCGGGTGCGCGTGGGTATCCTGACCCTGCTGCCGCAATCGATCGGCGAGACAGTGTGGCGCATCACCGGCAGCGACGAATGGCAACTGGTGATCGAGCAGGAGGGTGCGACGGATATTCTGCGTCTGCACTGGGCACCGGACGCTCTGTCACCGGCAATCGCTGAAGCCGACCAGACGCTGCATCGCGCCTTGCTCGAAGACTATCCGTTGATCGAGCAACTGAGCGCCGATCACCAGCTTGCGCTGCGGATTCGCTGCTGCACGACGCAGGAACTGGAACGTCATCCACGCTCCGGCAAACGTCAGCGTGTGCTGGACCGTCGTGTCTACAACGGCCATAACCAGGAGCGTTGCTGATGGACTCCATCACCCTGCGAAGTTATCGCACCAGCGACGCTGCGGCAGTCAGTCGTCTGTTCAGGAAGATCTATGGCGACCATTACGCTCAGCCGCATGTTTACCTGCCCCGGTTGATCAGCCAGAACCACGCCGACGGCCGCTGGCATTCGTTGGTGGCGGTGTCCGACAATCGGGTGGCGGGCCACTCCACGCTGATTCTCGACAAGGAATCGTCCATCGCCGAGCTGGCGCTGAGCGTGGTGGATCCGCAGATCCGTGGGCAGAACGTCGCCACTGAACTGGGCCGGCACTTGCTGATCCATGCGCAAGCGTTGGGTTATCAGGGCGTCACGATCAAGCAAATGACCCATCACCCCTACACGCAGAAAATGGCCGCCGGTCTTGGGTTTCACAACACCGGCTTATTGCCCGATCATGCGCCTTCGCCCTTTGGCGACGCCGTGACGGAATCGCTGGTATTGGGTTACGCCCCCGTCGATGGTTATCAGCGCCCGCTGCCGGCATTGACCTGGCCGGATGAATGCCGTGAGTTCATGCAACAGCTGTGCGACGTGTTCGGAACGCGGTTGAACGTGTCGCCGTGGATCGGCGCGCCGGCGCAGCTGGAGCAGCGCTGGGGGCGATTCGACGGGGTTTTCAAAGAAGTGGACGACAGTTTGCTCAAAGAATTGCAGCAACTGCCCGACCATTGGCTGATATCGATCAGACTCAGGCTGGCGCAGGGTTTCGACAAGGCCTGGCACCGGCTGTCGACGATAGGCTTCGTGTTCAGCGGACTGGCGCCCGATGACAGAGGAGCAGGATGGCTGGCGTTGTTTCATCGGGGATTCCAGCCCAAATCCCTGTCCTTGCATTGCCCGCAAATGCAGCGATTGCATGACGATATGCAGCGGCAGATCGCACCGCCGGCCTGTCATCGCAGAAGTGGCAGCCGCCCATAAACGCCGCATATAAACGAAAGGGCCCACCCCGTTACCGGAGTGGGCCCTGTCTTTCAGGCCTTGGCTTTTACACCTTGATCAGTAGGAGGCTTGCGCTCCCCGCCCTGACCGTAAGTCTGCAGGCTCTGCAGTACATAAATGGCTTTCTTGTACTCGGGGATCAACGTATTCGCGTACTTGTTGCCCTTGAGATTGTTGTTCTGGATGGTATCGAGTTGCGTGGCGAAATACTCCAGCGCATTGAACTTGGCGTCCGGGTCTTTCTGGATGCCGAAGCGATCGAACTTGTCGCCTGCATTGAGCAAGGTCATGGACGTGATTTCGGAAATCAGTCCGCGGCTACGCAGCATTGCGCTCAGGCTGCCCAGTTGCTTGGCCGAAACATTGGTCGGATCGAAACCCTTGATGTTCTTGTGCAGACCCTGCTTGTCCATCTCCGCCGTATTGATCACGGTGGGATCGTTGCCGACCAGGGCCAGCATCTGCTTGACCTTCACGCTTTGAGAAACCGGTTTGCTCGAGCTTGCTGTATCTCGAACCAGCAGACCCGCCTTGGGTTGCCAGGCACCGGTATATCCGATAGTCATGCGCAAGCTCCTTGCGAAGAAAACATGAAAAGTTCCTTGTTGAACCACTTTTGAGTTGCCCGGAGTATCGGCCGGCAAACTAGTGGCACCAACTCCTTTCTGCACTTTTTTACAATTTTTGTACATTCACGATACAAACCGTAAACCGCCCGGAAATACGGGATTAGAGCGATCATGACAAGGTGATTAAAGTGGGTTTATTGCTCTAATGTTCGGCCCGGTTAGTTCTTGTGTATCAGGCCCGATACGTTCCTTTGGTCGGGACCGCTTTTTTTAGGACGAAAGTACCTAAAGCTTCCCGAGGACCCGACGATACGTTAGGAAACCCGCGCTGTTTTTTTCCCTGCCCACAATAAGAATCCCTGCTCAAGGACCGGTTTCCATGCCCGCATTCCGTACCATTCAGGCTCGCTACACGCTGTTTCTGGTTCTGTTCATTCTGCTGTTGTCAGTTCTGACGGTGGTTGGCATCAGCCAACTGGTCGCGCCCAAGCTGCGCCATACCGAAGAACAAGTCGTGCTCAACCGCATTGCGGAAGTGGCCGAGCAGATCCAGGGCGAATTGAACAAGGTCCAGGCGCAACAGCGCAGCATCACCCAGACCATTCCGTTGCTCGACAGCGCAGCCATCGACACCGTGTTGCCCGGGCTGGTGGATCAATACGGTGAACTGAAAGTATTCGGCGGCGGCATCTGGCCGTTGCCCGGTCAGCGTGAGGCCGGACGCAACAAGTTCAGTACGTTCTGGCACCGTGATGCCTCCGGCAAACTGGCGGTGAACACCTTCTGGAACAGCGACGCGGCCCCCAACTATTACGACCAGAGCTGGTACAAGGGCGGCATGCAGACCCCGCGCGGCCAGTGTGCCTGGGCTGCTGCCTATAAAGATGACGCCAGCGCCGAACCACGCACCAACTGCGCCATGGCCATTCAGAAAAACGGCAGCGCCTGGGGCGTCTCGACCATCGACGTGACCCTGGGCTTCTTCAACGATCTGGTGGCGCGCAAGGAAAAAGACCTCAACGCCGAAATGCTGATTGTCGAGGCCGACGGCAAGATCATCAGCAACAGTTCGCGCATCAGCGGGCCGATCGTGCTGAAAAACATCAGCGAACTGGCCGGCGGCTCCACCTTCGCCAGCCAGGTCAAGGCCGGATTGCAAAACCGCGAGCAGGCGCAGCGCGTCGAATTCGACAACCACGGTGAAGCCAGCACGTTCTTCATGCGTCCGATCGAAGGCACCCCGTGGTTCCTCGCCACCGCGCTGCCCACCAAAATGCTTACCGCCCAGCGTGACGACGTGCTCAGCAGTCTGAGCCTGTTGCAGATTCCGCTGGTGATTCTGCTGGTGCTGTTGCAGGTCTACGCGATCCGCCAACTGGTTTCGCGCATGAAAGCGCTGAAAGCCAATATCGATTCGCTGTCCAGCGGCGATGCCGACCTGACCCGGCGCATCACCATCCGCGCTGAAGACGAACTCGGCGCCATCGGGCATTCGGTCAACACCTTCATCGCCTACCTGCAAAACATGATCGGCGAAGTCACCCAGGCTACCGGCGCCATGGCTTCGAGCCTCGACAACCTGCAACGCACCTCGGCGCACACCAGCCAGATTCTGCTGCGTCACGCTTCGGAAACCGATCAGACGGTTACCGCGATCAACGAAATGAGCTCGACCGCCGAAAGTGTCGCGCAAAATGCCGCCGAAACCGCCGCCTTCACCCAGCGCGCCAACGAAAACGCCGACCGTTCGCGCATCGTGGTCGGTGAAGCGTCCGGCAGCGTGGTTGCGTTGATCGACGAGGTGGCCAGCGCCACCCACAAGGTAGAAAGCATGCAGCAGGACGCCCAGCGCATCACCGAAATCCTTGGTGTGATTGGCGCCATCGCCGGCCAGACCAACCTGCTGGCGCTCAACGCTGCGATCGAAGCGGCACGGGCTGGTGAACAGGGTCGCGGTTTTGCGGTGGTGGCGGACGAAGTCCGTGCCCTCGCCGCCCGCACGCAGGCCAGTACCTCGGAAATCAACGAGATGTTGACCCGCCTGACCCAAGGCGTGAGCTCGTCGGTCAGCGCCATGGAAAACACCCAGGCCAGCTGCCAGTCGGCCGCCGATGCCACCACCCGGGTCAACAGCGGGCTGGACGAAATGGCCGGTGCAGTCAGCCACATCAACAGCCTCAGCACTCAGATCGCCACCGCCGCCGAACAGCAAAGTGCGGTCACCGAAGAGATCAACCGCAGCATGGTGCAGATCCGCCACATGGTTGATGAACTGGTAGAAAGCGGCCAGGCCAGCGAACTCAACACCCGCCAGCTGCTGGAAGCCAACAGCCGGGTAAGCGCGATCATGGGGCGTTTCAAGGTGCGCTGACAGTTTTGTCATCTTGTGCTCAGCGGCCTGTCAGCTTTGATCTACGATCATATTGGCAGGCCTGCCTCGTATCACTTGGAAACACTCCGTTGATGCCCGGCAGGAAAAACCGGTCAAAATGCCTTCCTTTTTTGACCGTTTCTCCTTTGAGCCGAGAGCCCTCCATGCGAAACCATCTGCGTCTGGCCGCCCTGAGCGCATTGTTTATCTCCTCCCTGGCGCAAGCCGCCGACCTCATCCCGATCGAAGTCCACCGCGACGCCAACTGCGGCTGCTGCAAGAAGTGGATCAGCCACCTTGAAGCCAATGGCTTCAAGGTCGAAGACCACGTCGAATCCGACATGAGCAGCTTCAAGCAACAACACGGCGTACCGCCGCGTCTGGCGTCCTGCCACACGGCGATCATCAACGGCAAATTCGTCGAAGGCCATGTTCCGGCGGAACAGGTGCTGGCCCTGAGCAAGCGCGACGACCTGCTTGGCGTTGCTGCACCGGGTATGCCGATGGGCTCCCCCGGCATGGAAATGGACGGCATGAGCGATGCGTATCAAGTGATCGGTCTGAAGAAAGACGGCGCCGATGTGGTGGTGGCGGATTACCCGGCCCGTTGATGACGGCGGGTTATCTCGGGCTGTTCCTGGCCGCGTTTGGTGCAGCAACCCTGTTGCCGCTGCAATCGGAAGCCGTGCTGGTCGGGTTGCTGGTCAGCGATCGTTACTGGCTTTGGGGCCTGCTGGCGGTGGCGACGCTGGGCAACGTCCTCGGTTCGTTGGTGAACTGGTGGCTGGGGCGCGGGCTGGAACGGTTTCAGGACCGGCGCTGGTTTCCTGTCAGCCGCAAACATATGGAGCGCGCCCGGGTTCACTATCAGCGCTATGGTCACTGGTCGCTGCTGTTCAGTTGGTTGCCGGTCATCGGCGATCCGCTGACGTTGATCGCCGGGGTCATGCGCGAACCTCTTGGACGATTCCTGTTAATCGTCACTATCGCCAAAGGCGCCCGCTACGGGGTGCTGGCGATGCTCACCCTGGGCTGGCTCGGTTGAACGATCGGGCCCGGACATTGCCTGTGTTTAACGTCGCCCTAATCCGGCCGTTCCAGCATCGGCCGATTTCTTATGGAGTTGTCCTATGTCTGTGTCGCTGACCCGCTGGCTGCCCGGCCTGTTGCTGACCGCCGCCCTGCCCCTGCTTGCTCACGCCGAAGGCCCGCAATACGGCCTGGAACTGCAAGGTTTCGATTATCCCTACACCCTCAAACACTTTGCCTTTCAGTCTCAGGGCAAGTCACTGCAGATGGGTTACATGGACGTCGCCGCCCACGGCAAGGCCAACGGGCGCACCGTGGTCCTGATGCACGGCAAGAATTTCTGCGGCGCGACCTGGGACAGTTCGATCCAGGCCTTGAGCGAAGCCGGCTACCGGGTGGTTGCCCCGGATCAGATCGGTTTCTGCACCTCCAGCAAACCCGATCACTACCAGTACACCTTCCAGCAACTGGCGGCCAATACCCAGCAACTGCTCAAGGCCCTGGGCATCCAGAAAGCCACCCTGCTCGGCCACTCCACCGGCGGCATGCTTGCCACCCGTTATGCGCTGCAATACCCGGATCAGGTCGAGCAACTGGCGCTGGTCAATCCGATCGGCCTGGAAGACTGGAAAGCCCTCGGCGTTCCCTATCGCAGCGTCGATCAGTGGTATCAGCGCGAATTGAAAGTCACCGCCCAGGGCATTCGTGACTATGAACGCACGACCTATTACGACGGGCGCTGGAAACCCGAATTCGACCGCTGGGTCGACATGCTCGCCGGGCTGAGTAACGGCCCGGGCAAGACTCAGGTCGCATGGAACTCGGCGCTGATCTACGACATGATCTTCACCCAGCCGGTGTACTACGAGTTCAAGGACCTGAAGATGCCGACCCTGCTGCTGATCGGCACTTCCGACACAACCGCCATCGGCAAGGACATCGCGCCGCCGGAAGTGAAGGCCAAAATCGGTCACTACGAGGTGCTGGGCAAGCAGGTTGCCAAACTGATTCCTCAGTCCACGCTGGTGGAGTTCCCCGGCATGGGCCACGCCCCGCAGATGGAAGAGCCGGCGAAGTTCCACCAGGCACTGCTGGGCTGGCTGGACAAAACCAATCCCGTTCGTTGAAGAGGTAACGCTGATGGCGGTGCAGATTGCGGTGATCGATGACTGGCAGGACGTCGCGCGGGGCGTAGTCGACTGGTCGGTGCTCGACAGTCTCGGCAAAGTGACCTTTGTCCATGACTACCCGGCGGACAACGCCACACTGGCCGAGCGTCTGGGCCCATACGAAGTGATCTGCGTGATGCGTGAACGCACGCGCTTCGATGAGGACCTGCTCAAGCGCTTGCCGAACCTGAAGCTGCTGGTCACCGGCGGCATGCGCAACGCGGCGCTGGACATGCCGGCCGCCGCCCGGCTCGGGATCAAGGTCTGCGGCACCGACAGCTATAAGCACGCGGCGCCGGAACTGACCTGGGCGCTGATCATGGCCGCCACCCGCAATCTGGTGAACGAAGCCAACGCCTTGCGCGCCGGCCAGTGGCAGCAAGGGCTGGGTGGCGACCTGCACGGCAAGACCCTCGGCATTCTCGGGCTCGGCAGCATCGGCCAGCGGGTGGCGCAGTTCGGTCAGGTGTTCGGCATGCGCGTCATCGCCTGGAGCGAAAACCTCACCGCCGAGCGCGCCGAACAGGCCGGCGTCACCTATGTCAGCAAGCAACAGCTGTTCGAACAGGCTGACGTGCTGTCGGTGCACCTGGTGCTCAGCGACCGCAGCCGGGGTCTCGTCGATGCCCAGGCACTGGGCTGGATGAAGCCGACCGCGCTGCTGGTGAACACCGCGCGCGGGCCGATTGTCGACGAAGCGGCGCTGATCAAGGCCTTGCAGAAACAGCGCATCGCCGGTGCGGCCCTGGACGTGTTCGATCAGGAACCGCTGCCGGCCCTGCACCCGTTTCGCACCCTCGACAACGTGCTGGCCACGCCCCATGTCGGGTATGTCAGCCGCCAGAACTATGAGTTGTTCTTTTCACAGATGATCGAGGACATTCAGGCCTGGTCGGCGGGAAACCCCATCCGGCTGTTGAACAGATCGGACGCCTTGACCGGTGGTGGCTAAGCCACCGGGCAACCTCGCCATCGATAACATCCACTCATGCTCGGCGACCGTTGGTCGATGCCATACGCTGCACCTCGGCAAAAATCTCGGTGATCGGCCGATGCGGCTGGCGCTTTTGCAGTTGACGTACCTGCTCGCTCAGTCGCAGTAGCTCTTCACTCGGCTTGGCCCATTGATCCTCCGGCAGCGGTTCCGACCATTGGCGCATGGCCTCGGGCAGCGCTTGCTTGCCGATCCTTTCGGGACGCCGCACTTCCCATTCGACGAGGCGGTTGGGAATCGTCCACAAGGTCATGACGTGATAGAGGTACCAGAAAAACCCGGACAGCCGAGTGCGTGAACCTTCACGGATCTGCTGGTGCATGCGTGCGCGGGCATTGCGGAAGGTGTGCAGGCCTTCGTGGGGTGGGTCGTCTGGGCCTTGCAGTTCTTGCAGATCCTGGATCGATTTGAGGTCGTGGATTTCGTATTCCATGTAGCCGCGAATGGCCTCCCAATGGCTGATCGCGAGGGGCAGGCCGGCGCATTGGAATTCGAGGCTGGTGAGGGTTTCGCCGTGGTAGAAGCCGATGCCCATGCCGTATTGGCGGTGGATGCCGTATTGGGTGGCGCCCTGGGCTTCGATGATCCAGGCGGAGAGGGATTCCCAAGGGACGAAGACCGGCTCGGTGGCGCCTTCGGGCATGAAGCAGACTTCGCGGCGTTGGCGGTTGAAGCGGGTCGGGATGATTGAGGCGCGTTTTTTGTGGTTGTGGTGCCAGACGCCGAGGCCGATTACAAGCATCAAACACCCTACAAAAACCGAAACCCCTTTCCCTACATCGAAAAGCCCCTGGATAGCATGAGAGACATCATCCCAGCCATTACCAAATAAAAAGAACATAGATCCGCCAATCAGGGGGAGCAGGAACGCAGCCGAAAACGCAACGCTTAAAGGCCCACCCAAAGTCATTTGCCACATGAACACTTGCGGTGATCCCAACCCAAAATCCATGTAAGCATCATTCAACTCACCAATATGCGGGCCATAAGGTGGAATCGGTGTTGGTAAAGGTAACGGGGACAGATAGGTGACCTTACCACCCGGAAACGGCTCGACATCCCCTGCTTTTCGAGGTGTCTCGACTTGCGGAATAACTCCCGGCTCGATGTGATTATTCAGCATGATCGGCCTGCTCCAGAAATTGGGTTTCAACCAGTAGAACCGGTGGTTTCTCGTTCACCAGCTGCGGAGCAACCACCGCAAAATGCCCCTCTCCCCTAGGATCGATATGAATGACACGGGTGCGCGATGTCCATTCACCTTTGTCGTTCAAGTTCTGAATACTGACGGCCAATTCCGGAGTTTCCTTCGCTGGCGTGAATTCGGCCCCCGTTCGCTGTTTGGGAAAACAATTCATGCGCGGCGCTTACCCGTAGATCCCGTGCGCTGCACCTCGGCAAAGATCTCGGTGATCGGCCGATGCGGCTGACGCTTTTGCAGTTGGCGCACCTGCTCGCTCAGTCGTAGCAGCTCTTCACTCGGCTTGGCCCATTGATCCTCCGGCAGCGGCTCCGACCATTGGCGCATGGCCTCGGGCAGTGCTTGCTTGCCGATCCTTTCGAGACGGCGCACTTCCCATTCGACGAGGCGGTTGGGAATCGTCCACAGCGTCATGACGTGATAGAGGTACCAGAAAAACCCGGACAGCCGAGTGCGTGAACCTTCACGGATCTGCTGGTGCATGCGTGCGCGGGCATTGCGGAAGGTGTGCAGGCCTTCGTGGGGTGGGTCGTCTGGGCCTTGCAGTTCTTGCAGATCCTGGATCGATTTGAGGTCGTGGATTTCGTATTCCATGTAGCCGCGAATGGCTTCCCAATGGCTGATGGCAAGCGGCAGGCCGGCGCATTGGAATTCGAGGCTGGTGAGGGTTTCGCCGTGGTAGAAGCCGATGCCCATGCCGTACTGGCGGTGAATGCCGTATTGGGTGGCGCCTTGGGCCTCGATGATCCAGGCGGAGAGGGATTCCCAAGGGACAAAGACTGGTTCGGTGGCGCCTTCGGGCATGAAGCAAACTTCGCGGCGTTGGCGGTTGAAGCGGGTTGGGATGATTGAGGCGCGTTTTTTGTGGTTGTGGTGCCAGACTCCCAAGGTTATTGGGAGCATGAGAGGGCCTGTGAACATTATGTTTTCCCATGCCTCTTCAAAGATTGCGGCCATCGAATCCCATATGGCTTCCTGTCCATATCCAAAAATGACCCCAAGAAATCCTGTAATCAGCGGGAAGAGAAATAAAACCGTACAGGTCACGCTGAATGGTCCACCTAAAGTCATTTGCCACATAAATACTTGCGGTGATCCCAAACCAAAATCCAGGAAACCATCATTCATCTCCCCGACATGAGGTCCATAAGCAGGTATAGAGGTTGGCAATGGCAACGGTGCGAGATAAGTGACCTTACCGCTCGGAAATGGCTCGACATCTCCTGCTTTTCGAGGTGTCTCAATTTGCGAGATAACTACAGGTTCAACGTGATTATTCAGCATGGTCGGCCTGCTCCAGAAACTGCGTTTCAACCATTAGAATCGGTGGTTTCTCTTTGACCAGTTGTGCAGCAACCACTGCAAAATGCCCTTCTCCCCTTGGGTCGATATGAATGACGCGGGTGCGGGATGTCCATTCACCTTTGTCATTCAGGTTTTGAATACAGATGGCCAGCTCCAGCGTTTCTTTCGCCGGGGTGAATTCGGAATCGGGATCTACCGGGTACTGTAGGCAGAGCACCAAGCCTTCCGCTGAAGACTTGACGATGCGCAGGCTGCGGAGGACTTCTTCGCTGACCACATCCTTGCGCTCTCGCGGGGCTCCGCGACTATGAAGCGGCATCGAGAGACGATGGGCGCCGATGCCCAGCAGGTGAGTTGACTTGCCGCCAAGAGGTGGAGATAGATCACTCAACGTCAGCCTGGGCAGCACGAGATGGATATCGCTGGGTCTGGCTTTGAACAGCAGGTTCTTCAGCCAGGAGTCATACGGATTGGGTCCCAGCTGGACGTAAGGCGCGTGAATCAAAAAGGCCAGGTAACTCTGATAGTCCTCCAGCGAGTGGTCCCCCCGCATTTCGGCATCTCGGCTCCAAGGGGTGATCTTCAGCCACTTGTCGTGAGCGCTGAGGTTGTAGCGGTTGAACAGCCAGGTGCCGCTCAGCTCCAGGATGGTGAACAAGGCCCCGGCTAGATTGAAGCGGAAAAACACAGTAGAGAGACGCGTGCCCGCAGCGGCCCAAGCGGCTGTTCGTGCGGCCTGATTTGGTGACGAGAATACGGTGTAACCCGCATGCAAGGTGTTGGATAAACCATAAGCATTGGCAGCAGTCATTCCTCCAGCACCAAGAGTGGCTAACTCAGCGGCTCCCTGCGCCAAATGGTTGCCGCTGCGAATCGCCTGCTGCCAATTCTCTATCTGTTTCTTAAGACTTATTGCGGAGGACGCCAGCCCCAGACCATAGGTGAACAAGCCCAGCCCAATATGCAACTTCCCCATCTGTGCATGCACATTCAGCAAGGCATGCCGCTGTAACCCTGCAACCAGTTCAGCACTCCGTGTCCTCATCGCCGTATCCGCTAGACTTTGCGCAGCTGTAAATCCAGCAGCTCCTGTTGTGAGTAGTGCAGTAATAAAATTCGCCCGGTTCTTCCTGTTTTTTGTCTGCCCCATCAATTCCCGATAAGCCCCCACCAAATTCACCACCTGCACCAAAACCACCACCAATCCCATCCCTTCCGTCTTCACCAGGCTCCCCGCCGACACCCCGCCCAGTCCCGCCCGGATATTCCCCAACAACCCGCGCAGTTCCTGCTGCTGCGCCGGCGGAAACACCACCGTCACCCCTGCC